>PXRI01000033.1 GCA_003021005.1 Halobacteriales archaeon QS_1_69_70
ATGTCCTCCGTGGGCTCCTCGTCGACGGTGTACTCGTTGACGCCGACGATGACGCGCTCGCCGGATTCGATCTCGCGCTGGCGCTCGAAGGCGACGTCCTGGATCCGGTCTTGGACCCAGCCGCTCTCGACGGCCTTCCGCATGCCGCCGCGGTCGTCGACCGCCTCGAGGAGGTCGAACGCCTCCGCCTCGAGGTCGCTCGTGAGCGACTCGACGTAGTAGCTGCCGGCCAGCGGGTCGATGGTGTTGGCGGCCCCGGACTCGTGGGCGAGTATCTGCTGGGTCCGCAGCGCCGTCCGGACCGACTGCTCGGTCGGCAGGCTGAGCGCCTCGTCCTTGCCGTTGGTGTGCAGCGACTGGGTGCCGCCCAGCACGGCCGCCAGCGCCTGGTAGGCGACCCGGACGACGTTGTTCTCGACCTGCTGGGCGGTCAGCGTCGAGCCGGCGGTCTGGGTGTGGAACTTGAGCTGTTTGGAGGCCGGCCTGTCGGCGTCGAACCGCTCGTCCATGATCGAGTGCCACATCCGGCGGGCCGCCCGGAACTTTGCAACCTCCTCCAGGATGTTGTTGTGGGCGTTGAAGAAAAAGGACAGCTGTGGCGCGAACTCGTCGACGTCGAGGCCGGCGTCGATGGCGGCCCGGACGTACTCGATGCCGTCTCCGAGCGTGAACGCGATCTCCTGGGCGGCGGTCGCGCCGGCCTCCCGGATGTGGTATCCCGAGATGGAGATGGTGTTGAAGTTCGGGACCTCGGCGGCGCAGTACTCGAAGACGTCCGTGATGATCCGCATCGAGGGCTCCGGCGGGTAGATGTAGGTGTTCCGCGCGATGTACTCCTTGAGGATGTCGTTCTGGATGGTGCCGCGCAACTGTTCGCGGTCGACGCCCTGCCGGTCGCCGACGGCGATGTACATCGCGAGCAGCACGGACGCGGGGGCGTTGATCGTCATCGAGGTGGAGACCTCATCCAGGGGGATGCCGTCGAAGACGGTCTCGAAGTCGTCCAGCGAGTCGATGGCGACGCCGGCCTTCCCGACCTCGCCCTCGGCCATCGCGGCGTCGGAGTCGTAGCCCATCTGGGTCGGGAGGTCGAACGCCATCGAGAGGCCGGTCTGGCCCTCCTCCATCAGGTAGTGGAACCGCTCGTTGGTCTCCGCGGCGGTGCCCATACCCGCGTACTGCCGCATCGTCCACAGCCGCCCGCGGTACATCGTCGAGTAGACGCCGCGGGTGTACGGTGATTCGCCCGGGAAGCCGAGGTCCTCGCCGTACTCGAGGTCGGCGACGTCCGCGGGGGTGTACAGCGGGTCGACCGGCTGGCCGCCGGTGTCCGTCCGGAACGACTCGGACCGCTCCCCGAGGCGCTCGACCGTGGGGCCGTAGGTCTCCTCGCCCCACCGGTCGTACCCCTCCCGGATCGCGTCGAGGTCGTCGGCGTCGTACATGCCCGGAGGGCAGAGGGCGCGGGGCAAAAGCGTTGGCGGCGGGGTGGCCCGGCCGCGTGGCCCGCGGGTCGCTTCGCTCGCGGCTCGTTCCACTCGCCGCTCACCACTCGGAGGTCTCGCTTCGCTCGACCTCCAGCTCCCCGCTCGCTCGTCCGGCGACCCTCCCTCCGGTCGGGTCGCCCGGCTCGCGGCTTCGCCGCTCGCTCAGTTCGAGGCGCTCCCTGGCTCACGGTTCACTTCGTTCACCGTTCGCCCGTTCGGCGGCCTCCCTGCGGTCGGCCGCCCGGGTCGCGCCGCCCGGCTCGCGTGTCGTCGGTCGCTCCGCTCCCTGCTCGCGGCTCGTTCCACTCACCGCTCGCGACTCCGAGGCGCTCGCTCCGCTCGCGCCTGGCACCTCCCGCTCGCTCGTTCGGCTGCGCTCCCTTGCTCGCGGCTCACTTCGTTCACCGCTCGCTCATCCGGCGGCCTCCCTCCGGTCGGCCGCCCGGGTCGCGCCGCCTGGACGGCGTGTCAGCTCGTGTCGTACTTGTAGGTCGCCTCCTCGGGGTCGATGCCGAAGTCCTCGGGCGACTCGGCGGGCGTCTCCTCGGGTTCGGTTTCGGCTTCGGCGGCGGTCTTGAACCGCTCCCGGAGCCGGTCCGGCATCCGGAACCCCTCGGTCGCGATCCGCAGCGGGACGGCGTCGGGGTCGGCCGAATCCCGCTTGCCCTCCAGGCGGGTGCGGAGCCGCCCGGGGAGGTCCTCGGCCGCGAGGCCCTCGAAGCCGAACTGCGAGAGGAACTCGTGTTCGCTCGTCAGCGCGTAGACGACGTCGAACCCCTCGGCCTCGGCGCCGTCGACGAGCCGCTCGATGACGTGGGCGCCGACCCCCTGGCGCCGCCAGCCGTCCAACACCCCGATGCTCGTCAGCTCGCAAACCTCCCCGTCGTCGGTGGAGTGGACGCGTATCCGGCCGAACCCGGCGCGGGCGTTCGACTCTTCTTCGACCGCGATGACGTAGTCCCGCGAGCGGAAGGCGGTCTCGTCCAGGCCCATCGCCTCGATGTGGTCCAAGAGCCAGGCCTCATCTCGGTTGCGTGCGTCCCGGACGTACATGGAGCTTCCTTCGTGCGGCCGACGCAAAACCGTTCCCCATTGCGACGAGCCGGGGTGCCGTCGAGCGGCCGCCCTGCCCCGCCCGCTCACGGCGAACCGGGTCGGCGTTCCCCCGCGTGAGAAAACTACTTGCCGACGGCTCCGGACACCTCGACCATGGACTCTCTCGAGGAGTTCGACGAGGTGGTCTACGAACCCGACGAGGCGTTCGTCGAGGCCACCAACGTCCACCAGTTCATGCAGGCCCACGGCATCGACGACCACAAGGAACTGATCGAGCGGACCACCTCGGACGTCTCCGCGAGCACCGCGAGCGGAGGCTCGGAGGACGTGTCCTCCGGCGTCGAGTGGTTCTGGGACGTCCTCCCCGACCACCTCGGCGTCGAGTGGTACGAGGACTACGACGCGGTCCGGGACGACACCGACGGGCCCCAGTTCACCGAGTGGTATCCCGGCGGCTCGCTGAACGTCGCCCACAACGTCGTCGACCGCCACGCCGGCCGGGACGCCGAGCGTCGGAACAAGGTGGCCTGCATCTGGGAGGGCGAGGACGGCGAGACCAGGAACTTAACCTACCACGACCTCGACCGCACCTCGAACCAGATCGCGACCTACCTCGAGTCGGTCGGCGTCGGGACCGGCGACACCGTCGCGCTGTACATGCCGATGGTGCCCGAGGTCATCTCGATCCTGTACGGCTGTTTCAAGGCCGGCGCCATCGCGGTCCCCATCTTCTCCGGGTTCGGCGTCGAGGCGACCGCGACCCGCATCGAGGACCCCGCGGCCGACGTGCTGTTCACCGCCGACGGCTTCTACCGCCGCGGCTCGCAGGTCACGCTGAAGGACACCGCCGACGAGGCCATCGAGGCGGCCGACCACGACGTCACCGACGTCGTCGTCTACCGCCGCTTCGATGACAGCGACCCGGACATGACCGCCGGCCGTGACGTCCACTGGGCGGACTCGGTCGCGGCGGCCGACGACGACTACGAAACGAAGCAACTGGACGCCTCCGACGAATCGATGCTGCTGTACTCCTCCGGGACCACCGGCCGGCCGAAGGGCATCGTCCACACCCACGCCGGCGCCCAGCTGCAGGCCGCCAAGGAGGTGTACTTCGGCTTCGACCTCCAGCCGTCGGACCGCTTCTTCTGGGTGTCGGACGTCGGCTGGATGATGGGGCCGTGGACGCTCATCGGTACCCACACGTTCGGCGGGACGATGGTGATGTACGAGGGCGCGCCGGACCACCCGAACCCCGACCGGTTCTGGCGGCTGATCGACAGCCACGACGTCACCCAGTTCGGCATCTCCCCGACCGCCATCCGCGCGCTCCGCAAGCAGGGCGACGAGTGGGTCGAGGGCCACGACCTCTCAAGCCTCCGCCTCTTGGGCTCGACGGGCGAACCCTGGGACCCCGAATCCTGGCTGTGGTTCCACGAGGAGGTCGGCGGCGGCGACACCCCGATCATCAACATCTCCGGCGGCACCGAGATCTTCGGCTGCTTCCTGATGCCGCTGCCGACCCAGCCGCTGAAGCCCTGCACCCTCGGCAGCCCCGGCCTCGGGATGGACGTCGACGTCGTCGACGAGACCGGCGAGTCGATCGCCGACGACAACGAGCGGGGCTACCTCGTCGCGCGGGACTCCTGTCCGTCGATGACGAAGTCGCTGTGGAGCGGCGACGACCGGTACCTCCAGGAGTACTGGTCGTCGTTCGAGGAGCCGCCGCTGTGGGACCACGGCGACTGGGCCCAGACGGACGACGACGGCTTCTGGTACCTCCACGGCCGGGCCGACGACGCGCTGAACGTCGCCGGCCGGAAGGTCGGCCCGGCCGAGATCGAGGGCGCGCTCATCGAGCACGAGGCCGTCAACCAGGCCGCCGCCGTCGGCGTGCCCGACGACACCACCGGCACCGCCGTCGTGACCTACGTCGTCCTCGAGCCGGGCTACGAGGAGACCGACGACCTCCGCGCCGGACTGTCCGAGAAGGTCGGCGCGGAGCACGGCAAGCCGTTCCGGCCGCGCGAGGTGCTGTTCGTCGATGCGTTCCCGAAGACCCAGTCGGGCAAGATCATCCGGCGCGCCATCGAGGCGACCTACACCGGCGAGGACCTGGGCGACATGTCCTCCATCGAGAACCCCGGGGCCCTAGCGGAGATCGAAAACGCCCGATAGGCGACTGTCGAGGGCGGCCACGACGGTGCCGACCCGGACGGGTCGTGTCGTAGTGTCGCGGTCGGTCCGGGCGGCGCCGACGGGGTCGGTAAAAGCGGCGCTCTCGTTCTTTTCCGGCGCGCTTCCGGTCCGAAAAACACGTGACGAACGGTGGGAGGCTCCGGGGTACGTGTCGTCGATATTGCCGCAAGTGGGTCGGGATGCGCTACGTCCGGTGTCTCTACGACTCGGTTCGTCGGCGGTTCGATACGTGGGCCATCACCTCCGGCGATCCGTGGTATGTGTGGACATACCAAGTATCTTGTGGCTGGCTCCAACCTCGAGGGGCGTCCCGAACCTCGGAGCTTCGACGGCTATATAAGCTCGTCCAGGAACTGGACGATCGCCCGGTAGACCTGACCGGCCCGGCATGCACTGCTCTGCCGCCGCCGCGACGATCTGTTCGGCATCGTCGCCGGGAACGGGGCAGATATTTGGTAACATAATAAATTATCAGGGAGCAGTTGTCCACCGATGGTAGCGTTCATACAGCGGCGACTGGTGGGAATCGATCCTGAAAAGCAACAACACACCTATGAAACACTATGTTGAATGTATCTATATGGGCAGTCTGAAACCAACGACAGTGGCCGTTGCTATCGGTTTGCTCGGCACTTTTGGTTCTTTCCTATTTAGTTCGTTACTTGTGTTATTACCTAGGTATGGGTGGTATGATCCCGATATCGTTCGTCTTGTGGTGTTTGCCGACGGGGCTCTAATTGCTATAGTAATCCCCGTAATAAGTTCGATGACATCTTACATATTAGTTTTAAAAGGGTATCATAAATTAAATATCATAGTTGGATTTATTTTTGGTGGAATTGTTCTTTTAATTGGTAATTTTCTAGTGGGTAGTATGATTAGATATATTACTTCATCAACTGTCATGCCGGAGAATTATAATTTGTATGTGATTCTCACCGTGGGATTAGTTGTTGTTTGTGGAAGTGCGCTCGGAATTCTTCTAGGTATGTTCACCGGTGAACCTGCCAAGGAAACACTCGACGGGAGATTGGATATATGACTCCCACCCAAACCTCCCAATCTAGTATGCGAATCGAGGCCCTGACGATGAAACGTACTCGCCGTTGTGACAAATAGTTGAAATAGTGACACCCCACTACTCTTTCAGGTGTTCGTCCAGAAAGGCGACGATCTCGCGGTAGGCCTCGATCCGGTTGTCGAGCTTCGAGATGCCGTGGCCCTCGTCGTCGAAGATCAATTTCAGGACCGGTACGCCGTGCTCGGCGGCTTCGTCGGCGATCTGTTCGGCCTCGCCGACGGGAACGCGGGGGTCGTTGGCGCCGTGGAGGACGAAAAGCGGCGCGTCGATGCGCTCGACGTCGTTGATCGGCGAGATCGACTCGAGGAACTCGCGGTCGTCCTCGAGGGAGCCGTACTCGGCCTCCCGGAGTTCGCGGCGCCACGAGCCGGTGTTCTCCAGGAACGTCACGAAGTTCGCGATGCCGACGCTGTCGACGCCGGCGGCCCACAGCTCGGGGTACTCGGTGAGTGCCGCAAGGACCATGAACCCGCCGTAAGAGCCGCCCTTCGCGACGATCCGGTCCCGATCGACCTCCGGTCGGGCCGCCAGCCACTCGACGGCCGCCTCCAGGTCGGCGACGGCGTCCATCCGCTTTTCGACGTCGTCGAGGTGGGTGTACGCGCGGCCGTAGCCGGTCGACCCGCGGACGTTCGGCTCGAAGACGGCGTAGTCGTTCGCGAGGAAGTACTGCGAGACGGGCGAGAAGGCGGGGCGGCGCTGGCTCTCCGGGCCGCCGTGGATGTCCACCACGACCGGGACGCCGTCGGACCCCGTTGCCTCGGGTTCGGTTCCGGGGGGCGTCGCGTAGAACGCCGGGATCTCGCGGCCGTCGAAGGTCTCGTAGCGGACCAGCTCCGAGGCGACGAACGTTGCCGGCGGAATGGCCGCCGTCCCGGCGCGGGTCCACCGTTCGGCGGCCCCGGTCTCGACGTCGGCGACGTGGACGTTCGCGTTCTGCGTGTCGGCTGTGACGGTAACCGCGAACCGCTCGGCGTCGTCGTCGAATGTCACGCCGCCGGCGACGCCATCGGGGAGGTCCGGCTCGGGGTGGCGCTGTACCGTCGTCCCGTCGGCCAGGTCGCCGACGGTCAGCTCCGTGTAGCCGTCGACGTTCCGGGCGTACACCAGCCGGCCGGTCTCCTCGTCGAGCGCCAGGCCGTCGACGTTCCACTGCCCGCCGTCCTCGACTGTCTCGACGTCGCCGGTCGCGGCGTCCAGCCGCGCGAGCGACAGTGTGTCGGCCTCGAGGTCGGTACAGCAGTACACGCCCTCGCCGTCCGGGCCCCACGAGAGGCTGCTGTACCGGACCTCGCCGTCATGCTGGGCCGTCAGGCGGGTCGGTTCGCCGGAGTTCACGTCGATGACGTAGACGTCGTGGTCGAAACTCGAGTGCGCCTCGTGGACGACGAGCCGGTCGTCGGCGGGACTCCAGCCGGCCACCGAGAGCCAGCCGTCGCCCTCGAGGACCATCTCCGCGTCGTCACCCCGCTCGTCGCGGCCCTGGACGTAGACGTCGAACACTGACTCCTCGCGCCGGTTCGAGGCGAACGCGACCCGGTCGCCGTCGTGGCTCCAGCCGCCCCACCGGTGTTTGGCGTCGATCGCGGTGAGGTTCGTGACCGTGCCGTCGGGGTCCAGGCGGTACAGCGCCTGGCGCTCATTTCCACCATCGTCCATCCCGAAAGCCAGCTCCTGACGGACCGGGGAGAACGCGGCGAAGGTCACCCGTTCGTCGGAGAAGGTCCGCTGGTCCGGCCAGCCGCCGGCCTCGTCCAGCGTCCACACCTGTGGCGTCCCGGTCGCGTCCAGCAGGAACCCGAGCGTCCCGTCGGGGGCGAACGTCGCGCCGTGGGCGCTCCGGACGTTCAGGTAGCGCGCGATGTCGTACACACCCAACGGTCGCGCGGCCGGCCTAAATCCGTTCTGGGCCGCCGGCGGCGGTGACACCCCCCGGATGGCGGATCAGTCCCCGCCGGCGAGCAAGCCAGGCCGTCGTGCGCCCTCCAGGGTCTCCTCGACCTGGGTGACCACCAGGAGCAGGGCGGCAACCGCGAGGACGGCGCCGAACGCGAAGGGCACGACGAAGCCGTAGCCGTACAGGACGCCGGAGGCCAGCGGGCCGACGGCGGTCCCGAAGCCGAACGCCATCGTCAGCACCGACAGCGTCGTGCCGGATTGGCCCTCCTCGGCGAGGTCGCCGGCGACCGCCAGCGCCGGCGCGAACAGCATCGCGACGGATATGCCGTGCACGGTGCGGGCCAGGAGCATGCCTAACGTGGAGGTGACGAGCCCCTGTGCGAGCACCGCCGGCGCGAGCAGGAGGAGGCCGCCGACGAGGAACGGCTTGCGGCCGACGCGGTCGGCGGCCCGACCGATCGGCATCTGGAGGACGACGTTGGCGATGACGACCGCGGCGAACTGGATCCCGAACCACTGTGGGCCCTGGTCGAGGCGGGCGTTGATGGGCTCCTGGAGGGTGGCGTACAGCGCGATGGTGACCGCCATGAAGAACGTGCCGAGGCCGAGGACGAACACCGGGTCGAGCCACTGGCCGCGGCCGTCGCCCCGGATGGAGATGGACAACTCGTCGCCGGCGTCGGCGGCGGGCGAGTCGGGGTCCTCGACGAGCAAAAGGACCAAAGAGAAGCTGACCAGTGCGCCGAGGACGGCGACGCCGAAGGCGGCGTCGATGGGACCGAACCCGAACCCGACGAGGCGGAACGTGTTGAAGACGCCGAAGTTCCCGCCGCGCTCGGCGTCACTGTGCGCGAGGTCGTTCACCAGGGCGATCGTGGTCGGGATGACGAAGGCGCCGCCGAGACCCTGTACCGCCCGGACCACGACGAGCGCCCGGTAGGTGTCGACGAGCGCGTAGGCGACCGCCGACACGGCCAGGACCGCCAGGCCGAAGAGGATGAACACCTTCCGACGCCCGGTCCGGTCCGAGAGCCGACCCGTCAATGGCTGGACGGAGCTGTTCAGGAACCCGAAAAGCGAGAGGGCGAAGCCGATAAGCAGTTCCAGCGTGAGGGGGTAGCCGAGGACCGTGGCACCCGAAAGCGTCGGGACGGCCAGGTCGCCGCTGGCGATGTACAGCGGCAGCACGATGATGAGAAAGGAGTTTGCGACGGCGTCGGCCATCCGCGCCAGCGCCAGCACGACCACCCGTCGGTCCGACCCGAACATCGTCGGGCGAACGGCCGCGCTCCGTTTCACGTTTCCGACGCCGGTCCGCCGTGCAGCCCTCCGGGAGGGGCGGAGTCTTATACCCCGTTTTACCTGAACAGCGACCGTCGCCACGCAGAAAACATTTACACGCCTCCGCTGAACCGCCACCGTGATGCCCGGGGGCGACCGGTGCCGGACCGACGGAGGCGACGCCGTCAGCCGGCAGCCGACGGCGCCTGGGTCCACCACCGGCGACGGGTGGCGGCGCCGGCTCGTGGCGGCTGTTCGCCACCGGTTCGGGATCGACGCCCGGGCGCTGGCCGGGTTCCGGATCGCCGTCGCCGCCCTCGTCGTCGGCGACCTCGCGTTCCGCGCCCGGAGCCTAAAGGCGTTCTACACCGACGCGGGGGTACTCCCGCGCTCGGCCCTGGCGGCCGAGTATCCGACGCTCGCCGCTCTCTCGCTCCACGCACTATCGGGCTCTGTGGCCGTTCAGGCCGCCCTCTTCGGGGCGACGGCACTGACCGCGCTCGCGCTGCTCGTCGGCTACCGAACCCGGCTCGCGACCGTGCTGACGCTCGGTCTCGTGGCCTCGATGAACGCCCGGAACCCCTACGTGCTCAACGGCGGCGACGGCCTGCTTTCGGTCGCACTTTTGGTCGCCCTCTTCCTCCCGCTCGGGGCGCGAAAACAGCCGGGTCGTCTCGGTCGCCACGGCCACCCTCCTGGTGCAGCCGGTCGTGATCTACGCGGCGAACGCCGGGTTCAAGCTCCGGAGCCCGCTGTGGCGGCAGGGCGAGGCGATCCAGGTCGTACTCCAGCTCGAGCCGTTCGCCGTCGGGCTCGCCCCCTACCTGACCGGCCACCACCGGCTGTTGACCGCGCTGACCTGGCTGTGGATCGCGCTGTTGGTGGCGTCGCCGCTGCTCCTCGTCGTCACCGGCTGGCGCCGGACCGTCCTCGTGGCGGCATACGCCGTCGTCCACGTCGGGATGGCGGCGACCCTGCGGCTCGGGCTGTTCCCGCTCGTCAGCGTCGCCGTCCTGGTCCCGTTCCTCCCGCCGGCGGTCTGGGACCGGCTCGAGGGGCTGCTCGCCGGTCCCGCGCGGGCCGCGACCGCGTTCGCGGACGACGCCCTCGCCGAGCCGGCGCCGTGGCGACTGCCGCCGTGGCTCGCGCGGTCCGCCCGCCGGCTCGGCACGGTGGCCGTCACCGTCGTACTGGTGGCGAGCCTGCTGTGGCCCGCCGCGGCGCTCGGCCTCCCCGCCGTTCCGACGGCGGCCGAGCAGTCGGCGCCCGACTACACCTGGAACCTGTTCGCCCCGCATCCCTCGACCCACCATCGCTGGATCGTCGCGCCCGCCACCCTCTCGACCGGCGAACGGGTCGACGCCCTGGACGGCTCGGCCGTGACCTGGGAGCGCCCGCCCGACGCCGGGGAGACGTACCCGAACGCGCTCTGGCACCGGTACGTCGTCGACCTCCGGGCCGGGACCGTCGACGATCCCCGGCCGCTCGGTGCGTACCTCTGTCGACGCGGCGTCCCTGGACGGTCGGCGGCCATCGACACGGTGGCCTTCTACGTCCTCGAGGCGCCCGTACGGGCGGTCGGCGGCGGGGAGCGCCGCCGCATCGAATACGTGGACCGAGAATGCCGTCGGTGACCCGCCCGTCGGTCCGCACCCCCCAGACCACGACGCGGCCATGCCATCGATCGCCCGGCTCGGCGATTCTACGTCCTCCGGCCGTCGCGTTCGAACCGGGCCAGCCCCCGGACTGATGGGGTTAGAAGGTGTACTCGTCGCCCTGGTCCTCGTCGCGGGCCGCCGGATCCTGCTGGTCCTCCGTCATCTGGGTGAACAGGTCCTCGCCCTCCTGCTCGTCGGTCTCCTCGGTCGGCGCGTACGCCGACACGCCCATCGTCAGGAGTTCCTCGACGGCCTGTTCCCGGTTCAGGAACTCGCCCTGCTCGATGAGGCGGTCGATCTCGCTGTCGATGCGGTCCGGGAGCGACACTTCCACATCCGGCATAGGGGATCGTTCGGGTATCACCGGCGTAAAACCCCGTGCTCGGCCACCGGGTCAGCCGGGGGTCGGGACCCGCTGCGGCCGGAGATCCCAGGGGGAGTCCCGGGTGGCAGTGGCCGACGGGGGCACAGGCGTGGCTGGCGCCGCATTCGAGGTACTCGCGGTCGTCCGTGTCGGAGAGGTAGCGGCCTCGCCACGCTCGATGCCGATCGGTTTTCCTGGGAGACGAAGCCGGTTAGTGGTTCGTGGTCACTCCTCCCGCTCGCACATCTGAAGCGCGCTCTTCGATCCGCCTCGCGGCTCGCGCGTCGCTATCGCTCCCCGCTCGCTCGTTCCGAGGCCTCCCTCCGGTCGGCCTCGCGCCGCCCGGCTCGCGGCTCGCTTCGCTCACCGCTCGCTCAATCGGAGCCGCTCCCTCCGGTCGCGGCTCCCGCGGCTCGCGTGTCGTCACTCCCGCTGGTCGCTCCTCCCGCTCGCTCATACCGAGGCCTCCCTCCGGTCGGCCTCGCGGCTCCCGGCTCGCGGCTCGCTTCGCTCACCGCTCGCCCAGTCGGCGGCCTCCCTGCGGTCGGCCGCCCGGGCCTCACTCGTCCATCTCGGCGGCCTCGATGCCGAACTCGGCCGCCCGCGCCCGCCAGAACTCCTCGTAGGCCTCCCGGCGGGCGCCAACCGTGCGCTCGCCGCCCCTGACGCGGTCGAGCTTGAGGTCGACCTCCTGGATCAGGTCCTCAGCGACGTCGTCGGCCACGAGGCCCGACCGGGCGGCGTCCGAGATAGCGGCCTTCTCGCGGCGGAGGACCTGGCGCTCGCCGGCGAGGACCTCCTCGCGGCGGAGGTCGGGGTACTCCTCGAGCAGTTCGTGGATCGCGGCCTGCAGGTCGGCCGTCTCGCGTTCGTACTCCGCGGTGAACTCCTCGTAGGTCGCCTCCGAGAGCTGGCCGGCGGCGCGGAGCGCCTCGGCGGACTCCAGGGCGCTGTCGACGGCGCGCGCCCGGCCGACGAGCAGTTCGTACAGCTCCGCCTCCGCCGAGCGGGTGACGACGTCCAGCCGGTCCAACAGCGTGCCCATGGTGAGGCCCTGGACGACGAGGCTAAACCCGGCGACGCCGAACACCATCGCGCGTAGCGCCTCGCGGTGCGGGAACGGGGCGCCGGACGGCAGCGTCTCAAGGCCGAGCACGAGCGCTATCGGGATCGAGGCGTGGAGGCCGCCCCAGACCATCACGTGCTGGTAGTCGAGCGGGACATCGACGGGCCGGAGCCGGTTTACGAGCCCGACGATCGGATAGACGGCGAGCGCGCGCACGCCGACGACGAGCACGATGGCGATGGCGATGAGGCGGCCGTGGGCCACCAGTTGCTCGACGGGCGTCGTCGTGCCGATGGCGACGAAGATGAACGTGTTGACGACGAAGGCCGCCGTGTCCCACGCGTTGAAGATCGAGAGCTTGGTCTGCGGGCTCATCGCGTACTCGGCGCCGCGGTTGCCGATGAACAGCCCCGAGACGACCGTCGCGATGACGCCGGAGACGCCGAGGTAGTGCTCGGCGACCAGGAAACTCCCGTAGGCCAAGATTGCCGTGAGGACGATCTCCGTCATGTGCTCGTTCAGGTTGACCATCACGCGGTAGACCACGTAGCCGGCGACGAGGCCGACGGCGGCCCCGCCGAGGCTCGCGACGACGATGCCGAGGCCGACCTCGCCGACGAGCGCGGCACTGAACGTGATTGTGCCGTCCCCACCGGACTCGTAGACGAGCGCGAGCAGCGTCGAGAAGACCACGACGCCGACGCCGTCGTTGATGAGGCTCTCGCCCTCGACCAGGGTAGCGAGCCGCTCCGGCGCGCCCAGCTCCTCGAACAGCGCCAGCACGGAGACGGGGTCGGTCGGGAGGATCATCGCCGCGAACAGCAGCGCGACGAGCAACGGAAACCCGAAGGCGACCTGGCCGACGTACCCCAGCACCACGATGGAGACGAGGAGGCCGGGCACGGCGAGTGCGAGTATCGGCGCGAGGTTCCGGCGGAACCGCTCGAGGTCGGTCGTGGCGGCGCCCTCGAACAGCAGCGGTGGCAACAGGACGAGGAGGATGACGTCGTGGGTCAGGTCGATGCCGAGTTCGACGCCGAGTACCGACGCGGCCAGGCCGGCGAGAAGCAGCGCGATGGTGTAGGGGACCCGACCGACCTTGGCGACGCCGACGCCCACCGTGGCCGCGATGATGAACACGGCCAACAGGTCCAGCAGTTCGGCTTCCAGCCCGCCGACCATACCGGTCCTGGCCCCACCAGGCCGATAAAGTTGACGAGCGAGCGGGAGACCGGTCGGATACCAGCTGTAGGGACGCCCTGGCTGCCCGACAGCGGCCGTCCGGTCGTCCGGACTCATAGACCACGTTAGCAGTGTATCCTCTCCCGGTCGTGGGACTGTAATTTATATACAGTGGCGGAGTGAACTTCGATTAACGGATGCGGCGACGACGGTATCTCCAGGCGGCGGCCCTCGGCGCGAGCGGGCTCGCCGGCTGTAACGCGCTGGACCAGGGGACCGAGACGCCGACCGACACCCGGACGCCCACCGTGAGCCCGACGGCGACGCCGCGAGATGAGGCGCCGGCTGTGGACCCGCCAGCGTACATGGAGCTATTGCCGAAACCGCACTTGAAGGGAACCGAGGAAACGTCGGACGCGACTTTCGTCCGTGTCGACTGGGACTGGTATCTCTCCCATTACGACAGCGAGATGCGGTTCGGCGCGACAAGCGAGGAAGACTGGACGCTTGAGGCGAACGCCGGAAACCTGAACGATACCCCGCCACCGACATACCGGCTTCTCCACACTCCGGTCGGATCTACCATTCAAGTGGCCGGTGTCATCGCCAACGTCATCCCGAAATTCCCGAATCTGGGTCCGGAGTTGGTCCGACAATGTGGTTTGGAGATGGTGAACGAGAGCGGACAGGAGGGTTCTCGAGCAGGCTATACCTCTAACCAAACGGCCGAAGTCGCCGAAATCGTCAGTTATGCGAAGCCTGGGTATACGTTCTTTATAGGTCTAAACGCCGATAGCCTTAAAAACGCACTCAGTGGGAATGACAAGAGGACTCCTGAAGGTTATCCTGATATCACCTTTTACGCTGGAGGCGGGAGAATGTCAGGCAGGCTATTATTTATTTCGGAGGGGTGGGAAAAACCCGTGCTCCTTGTAGAAACAGCTGACACGAACGATGAAGAGGTCACGGTACCTTTTGAGCGTGTCACTGGTGCGGGTTCGACGGAGAGTGTGTCATCTGTGGAATCAGTCAAGTGGTGTTTATCCGAGTTCGTTCAAGACCTGCCCGTTCAAGTGGGTCAGATAAATGGTGGCCGGTCGAAATTTCCAAACTCGACATACGTTCAGTCACCCATACGCAGTCTTAAGAACTATGATACTGTATTTACTGGGCTCGATATTCAGAACGGTATCAATGCGACCGCACAGGTGGTAACGAGCAATGTCGAAGGCAACGCTCCAACTATTGAGGAGTTGATGGACCTCTACGGATCAAATGACGGCCAGGTACAAACAGGCTACCGTCCGTCAGTCTCACACCTGCTGAACAGATGGAGCCGTTAGTACACTATCTATTTGGCTGGTATCCCCACTTATCGGCATAGAGGCAAGATCGAGTACCCGCTAGAATTTTGCTATATGACCCCCGTTATACCCACGACCACCGGTACTGCCGCCATTTGTTGGATTATCCGGGTTTCTCATATTACTACCCCTGTCATCGACGGATAGCTCGTTAACTCTACCTCCATTATCGTCGCCCCGATCTTCACCATAATAACCATCCATTCCGTCCGGATCGACGAATCTACAATCACTGATGTCGGCACTACATTTCTCTTCCGCCCATTTACCGACGAAATCCGGGTCCTTCCCGTCCACACAGGTCACCACGGCAGGGGGCCCGGCCCCGGCAGCCCTGACGACGGCCGCCTCCTCACATTCATGGTTCGTCTCTCCGCTGTCAGCCTTCGTGCTGGAGGTGGTGGTAGGAGTTGTGGTCCCGGTACTCGTTCCGGTATCGCCACCGACGGCCTCCGGGGGATCCTGCGGCTCGATAGTGAGTGTGTCGCGGGTGGTGCGGTTGGCGGTATCGGTGGCGATGACGATGAGGTGGTAGGTTTGGGGCTCTCGGTTACCCAGTTTCCAGGTCAACGTTTCGAGGTCGGCGTCTCTGGCCTCAGCACTCGCATCGTAGGGCGTCGGGTCGTCGACTTGTGGTTCGGTGTCCCCGCTTAGTTCCACGGTCGGCCCGGCTTTCTCGACGTGGACGTATAGGGTGTCGTTGTCGGTTCGGCCGTCCGCGTCGGTGACGGTGAGTGTGACGTTGTACCGGCCGACCGTCCGGGGCGTGAACGTCGTCCGGGCACAGTCCCGACAGTCCGGCGTGATCGTGCGGCCGTCCGGTGTCTCGATGGACCACTCGTAGCCGTCGATCCGCCCATCCGGGTGCGACGAGCCCGTCCCGTCCAGCTGCACCGTCGTGTCGACCCCGACTTCTTGGTCCAGTCCCGCCGCCGCCAGCGGCCCATCGTCAGCCGCGACGACGCCGGCGGCGCCCGCCACGACCAGCAGGATGGCGAGGACTGTCGCGTATCGTTTCATTGTATCGTGGCGTGGATTCATCCCGCCTCCACCTATAAAATTTCGGCATCTTCGTCCGGTAGACCACGGGGGCGGTATCGACCGTCCGGCGAGCGGCCACCCGAACGTTTTATCGGCGCCTCCACGGTAGCACGTCCATGGACCCGGCCGAGCGGACCGAGCTGGTCGCGCGGCACACTGAGGAGGTCGTCACGGAGGCGGAACTCGCGGCGCTTTTCGACGAGCGGGACTCGCCCTCCGTCTACATCGGGTATGCGCCGACCGGTGAGATGCATATCGGCCACTACACCACGATCCGGAAGCTCGCGGACTTCATCGAGGCCGGCCTCGAGGTGACCGTACTCGTCGCGGACCTCCACGCCCACCTCGACGACGCGAAGAGCCCCTTCGAACTCCTGGAGGCTCGCTCGGCGTACTACCGGACGGCCATCGAGGCGATGATCGAGGCTGCCGGCGCCGACCCGGCGGGCGTCGAGTTCGTCCGCGGGACCGACTACCAGCTCGAGGAGCCCTACACGCTCGAGCTCTACCGGCTGCTCGCCGGGACGACGCTGTCGCGGGCCCGGCGGGCCGGCAGCGAGGTCGTCCGCCAATCGGAGAACCCGAACCTCGGCGGCCTGGTGTATACCCTGATGCAGTCGCTCGACGTCGCGGCGCTGGACGCCGACATCGTCTACGGGGGCATCGACCAGCGCGGCATCTACATGCTGGCCCGCGAGCAACTGCCCGAACGAGGCCACGAGAAGCCGGTCTGCGTGTTCGCGCCGCTCCTGTCGGGCCTCACCGGGGGCAAGATGTCGGCCTCGGAGTCGGGCTCGAAGATCGATCTCACGGACGACGACGGGACCGTCGCCGAGAAGGTCCAGGCGGCGTACTGCCCGGCGGGGGAACTCGAGGACAACGGCGTCATGGAGTACCTCCGGTACCTCGTGTTCCCCGTGTTCGAGGAGCGCGGGGAGGCCCTCGTCGTCGAACGCCCCGCGGAGTACGGCGGCGATCTGAGCTACGGCGGCTACGACGCCCTCGAGTCGGACTTCGTCTCCGGAGAGCTCCATCCTGCGGACCTCAAACCGGCGGCCGCGGCCGCCATCGCGGATGTCATCGCGCCGGTCCGCGAGCGGCTGCTGGAGGCGTCGACCCTGCTGGAGGACGCATACCCCGAGACGTACGGTTGATCGAGCGGCCGACGATCCACGTGTCGAGCGCCCGATGTCGAACCACTGGGTCGCTTCTGTCGGCGGCAGTGGTAATCGATGGTCTGATGGTGCCTTTGGATGAGCCGACGGGACCGGGAGAGAAGGGTAGCTGCGCCGATCGCTGCACGCCCGAATCACTCCCACCGTGAACGTTCGTCCAGTTGCGCGACGTGACGCGTCGAAACGTCGGCTTATCGGGTCTGCGCAGTCGACGAACGAAGGGGCACTTTGTTAACGGTCGCTCCCCCATCTGTCCCCATGACCCACACGTGTCGGAACTGCAAGCGGACCTTCTCCGGTAAACTCCAGTACGAACTCCACCGGGACACCTGCTCGGCCGACGCACTCGTCTGCGAGCGATGTGGCGAGCAGTTCTCGGAGCGACGGGCGACGCGAGACGGCTGGCACTACGCCTGCCCGACGGACGAATGTGAGGGCTCCGGACTCGCCGAGGACCTCCACCCGGTCCGGGATTTCAGCGTCGCGAGTCGGGCCGAGTGACGTCGTCCATACCGCCGGCCGTCACTACCGCCAGGGGCCCGTTCGCCGCCGGTCGTCGGCCGCGCCTGGGGAGGTGCTGCTCTGTGACCACATTGGGGGTCCCGAGCCGGCTCCGTCCAGCCAAGTCGATCAAGTCTCAGTCGCCCGCGAACCCAACTGTGATCTCCCCGGCGTCGAGTTCGGTCTCGTGGGGTAGGTCGTCTCCCGTTCCGAAGAGCGCGGCCTGAAGCTGGTCACCGGGAAGTTCATCCGCATCGACGGCGACCTCGCGCGCGAGCACTACGCCAAGCACGTCGAAAAGCCGTTCTTCGACAGTCTCAAGGACTTCCTCACGTCCGGCCCCGTCTTCGCGATAGTATGGGAGGGCGCCGAGGCCGTCGCGCAGGTCCGGCGGATGATGGGCGAGACCGACCCCGCCGAGTCCGCCCCGGGCACGGTCCGCGGCGGCCTGGGTCTGGACCTCGGCCGGAACGTCATCCACGGCTCCGACACCGAGCCCGGCTCCGCCGAGCGGGAGATCCAGCTGTTCTTCGACGACGACGAACTGCTCGAGTACGAACGAATCGACGAGACCTGGCTGTAGGAATAGACACCCACTTTTTACTCCCGCGGGTGTCCTCGGTCGCCTGCGGCGTCCTGCGGGCACAGCGTGGCGGCTTCGCCGCCACGGCATCCGGTCGCGGGCCGCCGGCCCGCAACCCGCTCGGTCGCAAAAAACTTGGCGAAAAAGCCGCAGCCGGACGCTCGCTGCTCACGGCTCACTTCGCTCGCGGCTCCCTATGGGTCGCCGCTCGCGCTGACGGAGGCCTCCCTCTGGTGGGCCTCCCGCTCGCCGTTCGCCCATCCGGCGGCGCTCCCTTTGGTCGCGCCGCCCGCCGCTCGCGTCCGGTGAACCGCACGGTCGTTCGTCTCTCGGCTCCACCGCTCGAAACGGAGACGCTCCCGTTGGTCGCGTCTCCCACCGGTCACTCGCGGATGCTCCGTGATCGATAGGTCAGTCGGTACAGGCGATCGATGCCGCAGACCACGTCGAAACATATCTGATTCCCACCATGATTGGCGTGCTGCATACAGGGCACGTGTCGTGCTTTGTAGTTCAATGCGTTCCGGATGTGGCAATCGTCGGTACAGAAGGACCCCAACCTGAGGCGAATAGCGTGCTAATGAGAGCATCATTGGGGGAGTAGCGCGAAGTGGAGTATAATCTGTCGCGTATGACATGGTCTCCCGCCTAGAAATAATTCGTAGCCCATTGCTATTGGGACACCTATCCGGATTAGGCTACACTGACTTTGAGCCTAAGCTAGCTCTATCGGGCCAATATTGCTCCTCCGGTTGCTGGTGGACGGGAAAGCAGAAGAATGGAGCAGGATACGAATCTTGGGGCCACCGTCCCTCCCAGATGACGTCTATCTCAGTGGTGTTTTGGCCGGGAGTCGGATCCTCAAAGGTCACCGAAATAGTATCTCCTGGCTCCACCGGGTAGCCGCCACCGGCGTCCGTCCAGTTGATAACAGTCGTCTCATTAGCTCTGATGTATAATCGATCAGTACGTGGAGCGGTGAGCGTATCCCCGCCACTGTGTGTTATCATAAGCGTGTTGGTCCCATTGTCATGGTGGATGGAAAATGACGAATTTGGCCCTTCCAGCACTGCCGGATGCCCCACCGGACAAAGAAAATACACGAGTATGGCGTATCCAATAACGAGACCAAAGACGACGATGAGGCGGCGGGAACGAAACCAATCATGCAAACTAAACAGTCTCATCTTCAGTAAAAAATATCCAGGGTCTACTCGCCCGCGAACCCGACATCGATCTCCCCGGCGTCGAGCTCGGCCTCGACCTCGCGGGCCGCCTGCACCATGTTTTCCATCTTCCGGGCGGCGATCTCCCGCGGCAACAGCTTCATGCCGCAGTCCGGCGAGACGGTCAGCCGCTCCGGCGGGACGACCTCGAAGCCCCTGGTGATGTTGTCCTTGATCTCCTCGACGGTCTCGACCTCGCCAGTGTGGACGTCGACGACGCCGAGCGCGAGGTCCTTCGTGAACTCGGGTTCCGTGAACACCTCGAGCTGGTCGTATTCGCCGTTGGCCAGCTCGAGGTCGTACTCGTCGACCGGCATGTCCAGGATCTCCGGGTAGATGCGGGAGTAGTCGCCGTAGCAGACGTGCAGGCCGAGCCGGACGTCCTCGGGGACGCCATCGGCGATGTGCTCGAGACACTCGCCGACGATGGCGTGGTCGCCCGGCGTGGTCGCCAGCGCGGGCTCGTCGATCTGGATGTACCGCGCGCCGGCCTCGACGAGCCGCCTGACCTCCTCGTTGACGAGGTCGGCCAGCTCGTATGCGACCTCGGCCTCCGAGTCGTAATGCTCGTTGAACGACCACGACGCCAGCGTGTACGGACCGGTAATGGGGACCTTCACCGGGCCGGTGGCGACGCCCGTGGTGAACGCGAACTCGTCGACGAGCCAGGGCTCGTCGTAGCCGACCGCCTCGACGACGGAGGGCTTGTCGAAGTAGTTGTGGCCCCACACCTTCACCGGGCCGTTGAACTCGTAGCCGTCGATCCGGTGGGCGAAGTACTCGACCATCTCGTTGCGCCGCATCTCGCCGTCGACGACCACGTCCAGGCCGGCCCGGACGTGTTCGTCGGTGATGGTGCGGGCGGCGTCGTCCAGCGCCTCTCCGAGGTCGCCGTCGTCGAAGTCGTGGTCGTCGTCCTCTGCGAGGTCCTTCGCCCGGTTGAGCCACGTGGGCTTGGGGTACGAGCCGACGACCGTCGTCATGAGGAAGTGCTCGGTCGGATGCTCCGGCGGCCGGAACTGCTCGCGGGTGTCGGACGGCGGGCTCACAGCTCCACCTCCGCGGGCGCGGCGGCAAGCGCCTCGAGTTTCGCCTCGAACTTGTTCACGGGTAGGTAGAACAGCTCCGTGTTCGCCGTCGCGTAGACCGTCTCGAAGGACTCCGCGGGCAAGTTGTCCAGGACCCACTCGATGCGCTCGGCGATCTCTTCGGGGGACTCGCCCAGGGTGTTCTTGCCGTCCACGACCCCGAGCGCGACGGAGGGCTTGGTGCCGTACTCCTGGATGTTGTAGATGGTCTGCTCGTGGTCGGCGATGAGGTCGAAGCCGATCGCGTCGACGGCGGCGTCCATCAGGTGGGCGTAGGGCTTCTCCGGGATCGCCCCCCAGTAGGTGTGGACGACCACGTCGGTGTCGACGGGAACCGCACCGGCGACCGCGTCGATGGCGTCGCTGGCCCGGCGGTCCTCGCCGTCGTCGCCGTAGTGCTCGTCGGTGGCGAGGTCGCAAAGCGAGTACGGGCCGGGGAGGACGGCCTGGTCCACGCCGGCCGCGCCGTCGAGTTCGGCGGCGATGTCGCCGTCGTAGGTCAACTCGCCCCTGACGACGGGTTCGCGGTAGAAGTTGTTGTTGTCGTAGTACCGGACGATGCCGCGCGTCTCGACGCGGTCGTGGACGCAGAGCGGGTGGGCGAGCATATCGTCCCACCGGAGCTGGCCGTCGACGATGCGGTCCAGACCGGCGTCCGTCTGGATCTCGATAACGTCACGGCGCGCGCGGTCGTAGACCTCGAGGAGTTCGCCGGTCTCCTCGCCGTCGATGAGGTCGTCCTTCTGATGGCCCTTCAGGTCCGCCAGCGCCGACTTCGCCCGGTCGGGCAGCGGGAACAGGCCCGGGGTGGTGGCGAGTACCTCCGTCATTGCCGCCCGGTACGTAATGACGGACTTTAATATTTCCTACTCAGGAATTATCCCGGGTAATTTCGAGGACGACGAGTCGTTCGAAGGGGAACGAGTCCTCGGCGACCTCGCGGGTCCGCAGGCCCGCGCCGGCGGCGATGTCGGCGACCGCCTCCAACCCCGTCAGCGAGGACACCAGCAGGTACGCTCGACCGCCCGGCCGGAGGACGCGGCCGACGTCCCGGAGGAACGGCCGCACGATACGGCGCCCGTCCTCGCCGCCGGACAGCGCGTGCTCCAGTGGGTCGTCCCACGCCCGCTCCGGCGGGGTCGGGAGGTACGGCGGGTTACAGCAGACGACGTCAGCAATCTGTGCCCGGACGGGCTCCAGCAGGTCCGCCCGGACCGCCTCGACGCCCGCCGCCCGGGCTGACGCACAGGCAGCGGGGTTCAGGTCCGTCCCGATCACGCGCGCGCCGGTCTGACTCTCGATCCGCGCGGCGACGTAGCCGGAGCCGACGCCGACCTCCAGCACCAGCGCGTTGGCGTCGATCCGGCCCTCGACCGTCTCCGCCAGAAGCCGGGAGTCCTCCGCCGGCTCGTACACCGCCGGCATCTCGCGGCGGTCCGAGGGCGTCATCCCGCCGAGCCGCCGGTGCCCGCCGGTGTCCCGTCGTCATCGTCGGCGTTCTCCTCATCCCCGTCAGTATCCACTTCTGCACCACTGCCGTCGTTCCGGGTCTCTGCCTCCCCGTCGCCGGCATCGTCACTCTCGTCGGCCGTCTCGCCGCGCGGCCGGGCGTAGTCCTCCTCGACCGGTTCCTTCAGGCTGTCGTCCATCGTGCCGGGGTACATCTCCGCCTCCTGGTCCCGTGGATGGGGACTCGAGACGTCGGCGTCATCGTCCTCGACCAGGTAGGCGGCGCTCTCGACGTCGTCCGGGTCGTCGACGTCGACCGACGCCTCCTCGTCCGGATCGGCCTCGGCCCCCCTGGCCTCCGATGCGTCGCCGGTGTCGACCTCGCCATCGCCGCCGTAGGCAGCCTCCACCGGCTCCTCGTCCCGCTCCCCGTCGGTGGCCTCGGCGCCGGCCTCGTCGTCGGCCGCCGGTTCGTCATGGGCCGTTTCATCGCCGGTCGCATCGTCGGCCGCCGGTTCGTCCCGCGCCGTCTCCTCGTCCGCCGCCCCGTCGGCGTCGCCCCCGGCGTACTCCGCATGGACGGGTTCGCTCACCGCCGTGGCGCCGGCCGCGTCGGCGTCGCGGACGGCACGGACCGCCCGCTCCAGCCGGTCGTCGTCGGCCGCGACGGCCTCCTCGGACGGCGCGACCCGGAGGCCGTCTGTCGCCTCTCGGCCCATGAGCTCCCGCTGGGGGAACGGGATCGTGACCTCGGCCTCCTCGAAGGCCGCCTTCACGCCCTCGATGACCTCGTTTTGGGCGCTGAGCTTGTGCTGGATGGTCGGCCGGGTGATCCAGTACCGGAGCCGCAACAGGACCTCCGAGTCCCCGAAGGACTCGAGGATCACGTCCGGACTCGGGGAGTCGGCGACCGTCTCGCAGGACTCCATCGTGCGCTTGGCGATGGTCGCCGCCTTGGAGATGTCCTCGTCGTAGTCGATCCCGACGTCGGTCTGCAGCCGGAGGCGCTCGGTCTTCGAGTAGTTGATGACCTCCTGGTCGGTGACCCGGTCGTTCGGGATGAGGAGGTGCTCCTCGTTGAACGTCCGGACCTGGGTGTTGAACACGGTGATGTCGGTGACGATGCCCTCCCGGTCGCCGACCTTGATCCAGTCGCCTGCCTCGAACGGCCGGCCGAACAGGATGATCAGCCCGGAGATCACGTTGGCGAGCGTCTTCCGGGCGGCCAGTCCCAGCACGACGCCCAGCACCCCGGCGCCGAGGAACAGGTCGGTGGCCTCCAGGCCGAACAGCGCGAAGATGAACCCGACGGCGACGAGAAACAGCGTGATCTGGGTCAGGTGGTGGGCCAGTTCCCGCTGGTGGGGCGAGATCCGCTCGTTCTCGGACCAGTACCGGATCAGCCGTTTCGTCACCCGAGTCAGCATGTACGTCCCGAGTAGGGCGATGAAGGCGATGTAGAGGTTCACCGCGGTCGTGGCGCGGGGCACGAGCAGGCTGCCGAAGGCGTCGAGTTCGTCCGTCGTCGCGCCGAACCGCCGCCAGATGATGACGAACAGGACGGCGTCGAAAAGCGCCACGAACATGATCGTCAGCGTCCGCGCGATCTCGACCAGCTCGTCGGTGAACCGCCGCTTCAACGGCTTGCCGCCGCGGTAGATCACGAGGACGGCGACGACGAAGCTGACCGGAAGCGCCACCGTCGCGAGGTACATCTTCGGCCGAGTGTCGAGGATCCCCTGGAGCCACTGGACCGCCTCCCAGTACCAGGGGATAAAAAGCGCGGGCGGGCCCGTCAGTGCCATGCGTCGACTCCGTCCGTGGCGTTCGGCCGCGGCGCGGGCGGGTCGCCGGCGACGGGTGGTCCCAGCCAGCTCGTGGTGGGGTGTGGCCACCGGCGGCTCGCGTTCGCGTTCGTCGATCGAGGGGCGGTTCCTGATCGAGGGGCGGTCCCTGCGTCGGGGCGACAGTCGGGGCGATGGCTGATCCCCGCGGGGCGGGCGGGCCCCGTCATCGGGACTCGACCTCCGCGGCGATCGTGGTGAGGCGGGCGAACGCCGCAGGCGGGACGGTCCCCGGGCGGGCGTCCATGAGCGACTCGTCGGCGGCCTCGACGACGGCGTCCGGGTCGGCCAGCCCCGAGATGTGGGCCGTGTTCCGGAGGGCGTTCCGCATGGTCTTCCGGCGCTGGGTGAACGTCGCCCGCACCAGGGCGAGAAAGCGCTCGTCGTCCGGAACCTCGTAGTCGGGGACCCGCGGCGTCGTGCGGAGGACGGCGCTGTCGACCGCCGGCGCAGGCGAGAAGGCCGCCTTCGGCACCGGCTCGACGACCTCGACGTCCGCGTAGTGGCCGGCCGTGACAGAGAGCCGTCCATACTCGTCGTCGCCGGCGCCGGCCGCCATCCGCTCGGCGAACTCCCGCTGTAACATTACCACGAGCGGTCGCCGCGCGGGCAACAGCCTGAACGCGACCTCGGAGGAGACGCCATACGGGAGATTCGACACCGAGGCGGTGAAGGCGGGCAGCTCGACCTCCAGGGCGTTGCCTTCGATGACGGAGAGGCTGCCGTCGGCAACCGCCTCGGCGAACTCCGCCTCGAGGAACGCCGCGAGCGTCGGGTCCCGTTCGACGACGGTCACCCGGTCGGCGACGGCGAGCAGGCGGTCGGTGAGGGCGCCGGTGCCCCCACCGACCTCCAGGACGTGTCCGGTGTCGGCGTCGTCGGGGAGGTAGCCGGGGAGCCGGTCGAGGACGCGGTCGTCGACCAGAAAGTGCTGGTCGCGGTCGGGGTCGCCGCGGACGCCGGCCCGGGCGATCAGCGCGTCGGGGTCCCGCATCGGCCCGGAGCCTACGCCGCGGCCTCCTAAATGGTTCACCATTCCGAGTACCGCTACTCGTCGGGTCGACGGGCGAAGATCCGGTACTTCATGTCCTCCTCCCGGAGCTCCTCGAGGATGCGCTCGACGAGGACCGCACGCGGATTGTGCAGCCCCGAGACCCGCCGTTCGACGTCCTCGAAGCTCTCGAACGGCTCGCGCTTGCGGGCGTCGAGGACGTTGTTCCGGAGCTTCTTCCCGATGCCGGGCAGGAGGTTCAGCACGTGGAGCCGGGTCGTGATGGGCTGGGCGTCGTTGTAGAAGTCGACGAAACGGCGGGTGTCGGCGTCGACGATCCGGTCGATGGCGTGTTCGAGCTCCGACTCCGCGGTGCTCGTGAGGTCGCCGTACCCGACGTCCCGGCGGGCCTCGACGGCCTCCCCCGGGGGATCGATCTGCACCCGATCGCCGATGTTGACGCCGGCGTCGTCCGCGAGCGCGACCTCGACCAGCCGGAAGTCGGCCTCGCCGAGGGCGTAGGCGACCGGCGACTTCTCGTACTGGGGTCTGTCGTCGGACGGGCTGCCCCGGGGCAGGAAGTCCACGACGACGGCCGTCGTGGCGTCGGACGCGGAGCCGGACTCGCTCATGTCCCCCACCTACGGCGAGGCGGTATTTAAAACAGGGGTCGGCCGCGCGGCGACGCGACCGGTCCGGCCGGCCGCGTGTTAGCCACGTCCGGCAGTGTCAGCGTACTTCGCGACGACGTCGAGGACCTCGTCCAGCTCGTCGCCGTCCAGCGAGTACCGCTCCTGGGCGAACACCGACCGGAGCTCGTCCCGGTCGGCCGGCAGGAGGTTCGCGACCTTGTAAGCGGTCGCCCCGTCGACCTTCTCCAGGTCCCGTAGCTCCTCGACCAGCTCCCTCGAGCCCTCGACGTCCAGCACGGCGAACCGGTTCACGTGCTCGATTGCGCGTGCGAGCTCGTACCGCATCTCCCGGTCCTCGGCTACGGCCCGCTCGTTTTCGACCTCGGCGAGCAGCTCCTTGGCCTCGGGCGTGGTCACGTACGCCTCCTCGCGGACCTCCTTGAAGATCGTCATTCCGCCTGACGCCGGAGGTGTGCGGCGGCGGCGATCACGGTCTTCGTCGTGCCGCCGTCCTCGATCTCGATCTCGAAGGCGCTGCCCTGCGTGCCGAGGACCTCGCCGGTGTGACCGTTGAACCGGGGGTGGAACGTCCCGTCCGGGACCGAGGGGTCGAGCTGCAGGTGTACCTTCTCGCCGGGCTCGTAGGTCTCGACGGACCGCTGTGGCGGCGATGTGCCGCGCTCTCTGGGGGCGTTCCGGAGTTTGTGCCGCGTCCCCTCCCGTGGGCCGTTCGAACTGGGCATTCGTGGAGACGACTAACGACGTGGCATACAAAAAAGGTACGTTACAGGTGCGCTCCTTCCCCGGGCGCCCGCTCGCCGCAGTCATCGCGGTCGCGGGCGGACGTAGTATGCTAGGGATTATCAACGTATCGATGGCAGTTACTAGTACCGGCGGGACTGACGGGTTACGGCGGTCAGGGATCCGGATTCCTGGAGGTCCGACGGACGCGTACGTCGGCCTGGCCCGGTGGCCGACGCAGGGGTTCAGATGCGGCCGACCTCGTCGACGTCGACGCTCTCGACGCCCTCGACGCTGCCGAAGGCGTCCTCGACGGCGTCGGTGCCGCCGGCCTCGTCCGGGATGACGACCGTCGGGAACAGCGCGACGAGGCCGAAGGCGACGTCCTCGCGGTCGACGCGGCTGATCTTCGCGCCCTCCGGGAGGGCGTTCTCGAGGCGGTCCTGGAGGGCGTCTATGTCCTCCTCGGGGCCCTCCGGCATGACCTTCATCCTGGCGGCGACCTTGCCCATGCTTACGGCCCCATGAACCCGCAGTCCGGGCACTCATAGAGGTTGCTCTGCTTGCGGCACGTCGAACACCGATGGATGCGGTGCCCGCAGTCCGGACAGTCGAACTTCGCCGCGCCGGTCCCGGAGATGTTGATCCCACAGGAGATGCACTTCCGTGCCCGGCGTTCGGCACTCTCGCTACTCATGCCCACAGGTCCGTCAGCGCCACATTTAACGCTTGTTAAGCACGCCGACGCCGGCCCGTGGCCCGGGTTCGCCATCGGGTCCGGTCCCAGCCGAGGGCGCCGCTACAGGGGTTCCATCGGGACTGACGCCGGCCGGGCTGCCGCCCTCGACCGACCGGTGGAGCCTTGCCCGTCGGTCTCGACGCGCCGACATGAACCCGGCCCGTTCGACCGCGCACGAACTCCGACGGGAGGCCGTCGCGACCGACGAGCGCCGCCTGCTCGTCCTCGCCGGCGGCCGCCAGGCCGGCTACCGGGCCGCCCGAGACATCGATGCGGCCCTCGGTCTGTCGCCCGTCTGGCTGTCGGCCAACGAGCCCGTCGATGACGTCGTCCCGCTCGACCGCTCCGGGGACCTACTCGGCACGACGCAGGACTGCGTCGTCGTCGACTGCCACGACGCCTGCCGACCGAACGCGATCGGTCGGGCCGCCGGCGCCGTCGACGGCGGCGGCCTCCTCGTCCTCGTCACGCCGCCGCTCGACGACTGGCCCGGGCGCAGGGACACCTTCGACGAGACCCTCGCGGCCCCGCCCTTCGACGTCGACGCGGTCGACGGCGTCTTCCGCCGCCGCCTCGTGGAGACCCTCCGCGCCCACCGCGGCGTCGCCATCGTCGACGCCGACGCGGGCCACGTGCGCGACGACGGCCTGACCGACCCCGCTCCGGCCCGGCCCCCCGATCCGTTCGGTCCGCCGGCGGACCACGCCTTCCCGCGGGCCGTCTACGAGGCCTGCCTGACCGCCGACCAGCGCGACGCCGTCCTGGCGTGTGAACGCCTCCGCGAGCCGGACACCGCCGTCGTGCTGGAAGCAGACCGCGGCCGCGGGAAGTCCAGCGCCGCCGGCCTGGCAGCCGCCGCCCTCGCCGCCGACGGCCGGGACGTCCTCGTCACCGCCCCGGGCTACCGGAACGCCGCCGAGGTGTTCGACCGCGCCGCCGAGACGCTCGCCGGCCGCGACGCCCTCGCGGCCGACCGCCGCGAGGACTCGGCGGCGCACCGACTCGACGCCACTGGCGGCGGCCGGGTCCGGTTCCGGCCGCCACCGGCGGCGGCCGACGCCGACGCGGACGTGCTCGTCGTCGACGAGGCCGCGGCGCTGCCCGTCCGGATACTCGAGTCGCTGCTCGAGGTCGCCCCGGCGGCCTGCTTTGCCACGACCGTCCACGGCTACGAGGGGTCGGGCCGCGGGTTCGACGTCCGGTTCCGCGACCGCCTCGAGGCTGCCCGCCAGGTGACCGACGTCGCCCTCCAGGCGCCCATCCGTCATGCGGCCGGCGACCCCGTCGAGGTCTGGCTGTTCCGCGCGCTCCTCCTGGACGCCCGGCCGGCCGCCGACCCGCTCGTCGCCGACGCCACCCCCGCGGCCGCCAGCTACGAGCGGCTCGACCCGGCCGCCCTGGCCGACGACGAGCCACGGCTCCGGGAGGCGTTCGGGCTGCTCGTCGACGCCCACTACCGGACCGAGCCGAACGACCTCGCCCGCCTCTTCGACGCGCCGAACATCGCCATCCGGGCGCTGTCGGTCAACGGCCACCCCGTGAGCGTCGCGCTGTTGGCCCGCGAGGGCGGGCTCGCCGCCGAGACCCGCGAGGCGATGTACGCGGGCGACCGGGTCCGCGGGAACATGCTGCCCGACGTGCTCACGAGCCAGCTCCGGGACCCCGACGGGGCCGTCCCGGTCGGCGTCCGCGTCCTCCGCATCGCCACCCACCCCGCCGCCCGGTCGCGCGGGTTCGGCTCGACGCTTCTGGCCGCCGTCGAGGCCGAGGTCGCCCCGGACGGCGACCGGCCGGCCCGGGGCCTCCTCGCCCGCGACGCCGTCGACTACCTGGGGGTCGGCTACGGCGCGACCCCGGAGCTTTTCGACTTCTGGGCCGCCAACGGCTACCGGACGGTCCACCTCTCGACGACCCGAAACGACGAGAGCGGGGAGTACTCGGCGCTGATGGTCCGGCCGCTGACGTCGGCGGGCCGGAACCTCGCCGACCGCCACGGCGCGTGGTTCCGGCGCCGGATCGCCGGCGTGCTCGCGGACGCCCTCGACGACGCCGACCCCGACGTCGTCCGCGCCGCGCTGGCGGCAGCGGAGGGGACAGTCCCGATCGAGTTCGCCGACGCGGAGTGGCGCCTGGTCGCCGGCGCCGCCTTCGGCCCGGGCCTGTACGACGTTGCCCCCCGGCCGTTCCGCCGGCTCGCCATCAAGGCGCTCCTCGACGGCGTCCTGCCCGACGCGGACGCCGAACGCCTCCTCGTCCGGAAGGTCCTCCAGGCCCGGCCCTGGGCCGAGACGGCCGACGACCTCGGCTACGTCTCGGAACGACAGTGCATGCGCGCCCTCGGCGAAGCCTACCGCCCGCTCGTGAACCGCTACGGCACCGAGACGGCCCGCGCGGAAGCCGACCGGTACCGGTAAGCGCCCGCCCGGCGGGATGCCATCCGGGCCGAGTCTCCGGGAGGAGGTCTCCGCGGCCTGGCCGTGCAATGTTCAGATTAGGATGCCGTTTGTCAGACGGCTCGACTCACCGGCTTAGGGCCTCAGTCGGCCCCTCGGGGAACTATATCGGGCGGGACTCCGCAAGGGGCCGGCTTCTCCGGGGAAGGCCGGCGACGGTGAGCCGAGCGCAGCGAGGCGAACGTCGCTGGACGAGCGACGCGAGTCCAGCGGAACAAGCACTGCAGCGAACGAAGTGAGCGAAGCGCACAGCGAGCCGCCCGACCCGAGAAGCCCGGGGGCTTGCGTCAACCGGAGAATTACTCCACGTGTAAACTGAACACTGCCCTCGGCCGGGCAGGGGACAGATTATACTCCGAGTTATTTCGGTTGGTCCACCGAAGCCCCCTCCCGCTCGCCGGTGCACGCTCGCTGCGCTCCTCGCTTCGCTGCGGTGCTTGCATCGCCTACACCGGCGAGCGGTCGGCCCCTCCGGAATTCCCGCCCCAGGTCGGTTGTGCCGGCCACCTTCGCTTATCTGAAAAATGCCCTTGGCCGAACCCGCACCGTTTTCACCGGGCGCTCGAACTCGCCGCCGTGTTCCACGCCGACCCGTTCCTGGTCGCCTTCGTCCTGCTCGTGGCGGGCGTCCTCGGGAGCGTCGTCCCCGTCCTGCCCGGCGGGCTCCTCTCGACAGCCGGCGTCGTCTACTACTGGTGGGCCGGCGGTGACGTCGCGCCACTGGCGGTCGGCCTGCTCGTGGTGCTCGGCCTGTCCGCCATCGCCGTCGATTGGCTCGGCGGCGCCGTCTCGGCCCGCGTCGGCGGGGCCTCGCTCCGGACGACGCTCGCGGCCGCGGTCGCGGGCGTCGCCCTCGCCGTCGTGCTCGGGCCGCTCGGCCTCGTGGCAGGCATCTTCGCCGTCGTCTTCGCCCTGGAGTACCGCCGCCACGGCGAGGCCGACCAGGGGGCCCGAACCGCCGCCTACGCCACCGCCGGCATCCTCGTCTCGACCGTCGTCCAGGTGCTTCTGACCGTAGCGATGCTCGGCGTCTTCCTCCTCGCCGCCTGACCGGCTCCCCGTCCCGACCGACCGCAACCCCTGTTACCCGCCCGCTCGTACCGACAGCCATGGAGTGCACCGAGCCGGACTGCGCCGAGCCGGCGGCCGTGCGGCTCTACATCCCGTGGGCCGACGACCGGGTCGTCTGTCCGGGCCACGCCCGGGTGTACGCCCGGAAGGACGGCGTCGTCGCCGACCCCCTCGAGGCGGCCGAAGATGAACTCCCCTAGCCGAGCGGCTCATACTGCCGGCTGTAATTCTTTCAAAATTCCTCGGCGATATCCGTTTGGAAACTGTCCTGAGCCCCATCTTCCGGACGGGACCGCTCTACGTAGTTACAGCCGGTAGTATCAGCCGAGCCGCTTAGCCATCATCACCTCGTCGACGTACTCGTCACCGATCTTGTAGTGGTCCGCCCGGACGGCCTCCGTGTCCCACCCGCGCTCGGCGAGGAACGCGGTGGCCTCCTCGTTGGTCGCGGGCACGCTGTTGTACAGCTTCTCGAAGCCGTTGTCCAGCGCCCAGTCGACGGCGCGCTCCAGGAGCTTCGTCCCGATGCCGTGGCCCCGGTACTCGTCGATGACGCCGACGGTGAGTTCGGCGGTGTGGCGGAGCTTCCGCAGTTCGGGCGCGTTGAGGTGGACCCACCCGACGACGTCGCCGTGGACCGTCGCGACGAAGAACACCCGCGAGCGCACCTCGTTGTGGCGCAACAGCACGTTCTCGCTCTCGACGACGTCCGCGACGGTCTCGCCCTCGATGTAGGTCCGGTCCGACAGCGCCTCCCGGATGGCGCCGACCAGCCCCGTGAGGTCCTCCTCGCGGGCCTGCCGGATGGTCACCTCCAGGCCCTCGTCGACGTATGTCTCCTCGGTGTCGTCCTCGAAGGCGACCCGGAGGTCGTCGTCCGTCCGGGCGAGGATGCCGTCCCGGCGGAGGACGGCGACGTGGTGGCCGAACGCCTCCGGGCTCATGTTCAGCGCCCGCCGGGCGTCCTCGTAGTCGACCGTGCCGTACCGCTCGACGTACTGGTAGATGTCCTTGCGGTCACCCCACCGCTCCGCGGGGTTCACGAAATCACGCCCGGCGGTATCAGCGACGGGCCCAGGCCTGGCTCCGGTCGCGCTCGGGGACGTGGGTCAGAAGCACGGCGGTCTCCCGGATACTGTGGGTATCGACGACGAGTTCGGCGGCCTCCCGGACGCTGTAGGCGCCCTCCAACTCCGTGCCGTAACAGGCGGCGTACAGCTCGAGCCAGTCGTTCATGGCCCGCTCGAGCAGCGCGAACTCGGTATCGTCGAACCGTACCTTCTCCCCGGTCCGGGCATCGATGTACAGCGCGACGACGTCGCCGACCCCCTCGGTCAGGTACGTGAGGGCCGCCGCCTCGTCCGGCGGGTCGGCGGGCGCCTCGAAGGCCGCCCGGTCCCGCCGCGCGCGGTCGGAAAGCTCGGCGACCTGCTCGGAGACGTCGGGCACGGCTTACCCCTCTTCGAACTCGACGCCCTTGCCGCCGGCGGGGTGGTCCCACTCGGTGTCGGCGACGATGGCGCAGGTCCCGCACTCGACGCACGGCTGGGTGTCGAGGCTGACGACGCGCTCCGTGCCGCCGTTCGTCCGGATCGTCTCCTCCCGGTAGCAGCCGCCGCCGAACTCCCGGGCGCTCACCGGGCAGGCCGTCACGGCCGTGCCGCTTGCCGCCCAGCTGTTGTCCTGCAGCTCGATGTGCGGCTCGCCGACGTCGTAGGTGAGGTCGCCGATGCGGTCGTCGAGCGCCGGCGGCTCGACGTCGTTCGTCGCCTCGACCGGCTCGCCGAGTTCCTCGGCGACGACGCGGGGGATCGTGACGTAGGAGGTCCTGGTGTCCGGGATCATCCCGAGCAGGAACGGCGAGTTGAACCCCCGCTCCAGCAGGCCGTCGAACGCCCTGACGCCGGCGCGGCCGACCGCGGAGTCGAGCACGCCCTCGGCGGCCCGTGTCACCAGATCGTGCTCGGAGACCGCCCGCGTCAGCCGGTACCGGGTCGGCCGGAGTGTCGCCATCACGCCTTCGTCTTCGAGCTTCCGCTCGTAGAGCGCGCCGGCGGAGGCGGGGTTCCCGCGCGACTGCGCCTCGGCGAACGCCTCCGCGGCCAGGCCGCCGGCGCTCACCGCGTGGTTCATGCCCTTGATGATGGGGCCCTGGGCCTGCATCTGGCCGGCGGCGTCACCGACCAGGAGCAACCGCCCCTGGTGGGGCGAGGGGTGGGCGGCCTTCTTCGAGTCCGGCACGAGCTTCGCGGCGTACTCCCGCTCGTGGTACTCGCCCTGGAACCACTGGTCGAGCAGCGGGTGGGTCAACAGCGAGTCGAGCAGTTCGTGCGGTTCGGCCCGCTCGTCGGCCAGCGAGTCGAGGTGGAACACCGTCCCGATGGACAGGGAGGCCTCGTTCGTGTAGAGGAACCCGCCGCCCCGGACGCCGTCGAAGAGGTCCCCGGAGAACAGGTGGGCGACACCGTCGTCCGGCGGAACGTCGAACCGGTCGTCGACGAGGTCGGGGTCCATATCGACGACGGCCTTGACGCCCTGGAACCACTCGTCGGGCTCGGCCCAGTCCATTAGGCCGGCGTCGCGGGCCAGCTCGGAGTTGACGCCGTCGGCCGCGATGACGACGTCGGCCGTGATCGGGTCGAGTTCCTCGCAGGTGACGCCGACGATCTCGCCCTCGTCTCGGAGCAGGCCGTCGACGCGGACCCCCGACAGGAGGCCGCCGCCGGTCTCGCGGGTCCGCTCGTGGACCCGCTCGGCGAGCCATGAGTCCATCCGGCGCCGCAGTACCGCGTCGCACCACTCCGTGTCGTGGTGGTGGACGTCCCCGAGGTCGAACGTCTTCACCCGGTCGCCGGCGACGTTGTGGATGTAGTACTCCGAGACCGGGCGCTCGGTGGCCCCCTGGCGGAAGCCGGAGAACAACCCGTCGATGGTGTAGGGCGCCGACTCCTCGGCGTAGATGAGGCCGCCGGAGACGTTCTTCGAGCCGGCCTCGACGCCGCGTTCCAGCACGAGCGTCTCGACCCCCCGGTCGGCCAGCGTCGCCGCGGCCGCGGCGCCGCCGGGGCCGGCGCCGACGACGACCGCCTCGTAGTGCTCGTAGTCGTCAGTCATCGCTCACCTCCGCGGCGAGCGCGCGATCGAACTCACCGGCTTCCAGCGCCTCGGTGAGCCGCGGCAGCACCTCGAAGAGGTCCCCGTGGACGTAGTAGTCCGAGAAGTCCTTGATGTCCGCGTCGGGGTCGGTGTTGATCGCGACGATGGTGTCGGACTCGTCCATCCCGACCTTGTGCTGGACGGCCCCGGAGATGCCGACGGCGACGTACAGCTCCGGCTCGACGACCTGGCCGGACTCGCCGATCTGGCGCTCCTCGGCGACGTAGTCGGCGACGTGGCCGTCGAACTGGTAAGAGGCGGTGATGACCCCCCGGGACAGCCCCAGGTCGGCCGACTCGAAGGCGTCGACGAACTCGAGGCCCAGCTCGATGCCCCGCGTCGGGTCCCGACCGATGCCGCGGCCGAGCGCCACGACGACCTCGTTGCCGGTCAGGTCGACGCCGCCCTCCAGTGCGTCGAAGTCGGTGACCTCGATCCGGAACCACTCCGCCGGCAGCTCGAGGTCGTGCTCTACCACCTCGCCGTCGGGCTCCGACTCGGCGTCCGGCATCTCGAAGCTCCCCGGGATGACGGAGGCGCCCTGCGGGTGGAAGTCCCGGTGGGGCTTGTCGATACAGAGGATCGTCGAGTACTCGAACCCGGAGAAGTCGGGCCGCTTCATGTGGAGGACCTTCTCGAAGGTCGTCGTCTCGCCGGGCGCCCCGGTCTTGGCGGGGTTCGAGATGTCGGCTTCCTCGATGTAGAGTCCCGAGCAGTCCGAGGCCAGCCCGGAGTCGAGTTCGCCCTGTACCAGCGCCGAGAGGTCGCGGCCGTTGTTCGTCGCCGGGAAGATCGTGTACCGCGGCTCGTGGTAGTCCCGCCAGTCGACCGCCCAGTCGCGACACATGTGACAGAAGATCTCGGTGTAGGGCCGGTGGCGGAACCGCTGGAGCCGTTCGTCCTCGTGGTAGACCACGCGGTCGGCGCCGTACGCCAGACACTCGTCGGTCAGATCACCGACGCCGTCGCCGATCAGGACCGCGACGACGGCCTCGTCGGCGTCGTGGTCGTCGTTGTACCCGTCCATCATCTCCCGGGCCTTGCCGAGCATCTCCCGGGAGACGTCGATGAGTTCGCCGCGCTGGGTCTCACAGAACACCCACATGTCCCGGTAGTCGCCGTCGACCGTCCCCTCGACGTACCGCTTGTCGTTCGTCGGGTGGTCCAGGTCCGGGTGCTTCTCGGCCGGCGGGACGTACTCGACCTCGCTCTCTGCGCCCGTCGATTCGAGGCTCTCGATCCGGTTTTCGATCTGGGACTTCGCCCCCTTCCGGTCCTTGCCCGCCGTCTCGCGCTCGAGGACGTCCCGGAGGACCTCGACGTCCTCGACCTCTCTGACCATGTTCGCCACGTCGGCGACGCTGAGGTCCGTCAGGTCGACCGTCTCCGGATCGACGGTCTCCTCGTCGCTGCCGACCGTCTCCAGCCGGTCTTCGATCAGCGTGAGGACGCCCTCCCGTCCCTCGCCGCCCTTCTCGAGGGCGAGCATCTCCTCGAGTTCCTGCTCGTCGTCGACGTCTGCGATCTCCGGGCCGAGTTCGGTGATGTCGTGCTCGGTCGGGTCGATCTCCGGCATCTAGTCACCTCCCGCGTACGCCGCCATCTCCTCGTAGATCTCCGCCATGCCGTCCTCGTCGTCCGGCCCAACCACCGTCGCCTCCCGCTCGGAGGGGGCCTTCGGGATCGGGTCCACGCCGGCGACGATCGTCGGCGACCCGTCCAGGCCGATGAAGTCCGGGTCGAGGTTCAAGTAGTCGTGGTCCCACATGTTGAAGTCCTCCCAGTCGGTCGGATCCTCCTCGGAGTCCTCGGCGAGATACTCGCCGAACTCGGCCGCCCGCGCCCGGGTCTGCTCCCGGAAGTCCTTGTGGCGGAGCCGGTGGTCGGCCCGGCGGTAGGTCGGCTCGAACTCCGGGTCGGCGACGACGAACGCCGGCAGGTCGGCCTCCACCGTCTCGATCTCCGCGACGTCGCCCTCCACCAGCCGCTTCGTGCGGACGACCCCCTCCGCTTCGTCGATGTCGATCGCGACGACGTGCGTAATGAGGGGATAGTCCGGCAGGTCGTCGTGGATGCCGAGACACCACTCCGCCTGGGGGCCCGTGTGGCCGGTCTCGCCGTCGGCCGTCTTGAACCCCGCGAAGATGAGGTCCGGCGGGGCCTCGAGGTGCTGGATCCCCGTCGCGATCGTCATTGCGGTCGCCCACGTGTCGGCCGCGCCCATCTCGCGGTCGGAGAGGAGGTAGAGTTCGTCCGCGTAGACGTCGGCCATCCCCTCCTCGAGGATCTCGGCGTAGCTCGGCGGGCCCATGCTCATGAGCGACACCGACCCGCCGTTGCGGACCTTGGTCTGGAGTGCCGCCCGCAGGGCGTGTTTGTCGTTCGGGTTCATCACCGTCGGCGTCTTCCCCCGCTCGAGGTGGCCATCCTCGTCGAAGGAGACCTGTCCCTCCCGGAAGTCGGGGACGCCCTTCGTCAGGACGAGGGTGTCGATGGTCATGCTGTCTCGTGTCAAAGGGTCCCACCACCGACTAATAGTCTTTGTCAACTCCGTCCGGCGGTTTCAGGACAGTGCTGCCGCGGGCTGGTCGTCGTCGCGATGACGCATGGGGCAGGCCGGAGTCAGATGCGGCCGGCCCGGCCGGGGTCGACGTCGACGGCGTCGACCGGACAGACGTCGACACACAGCATGCAGTCGATGCACTGGTCCTCCTTGGTCGGGTTGGCCTTGATCTCGCTCTCCGGGTGGTCCGGCGTGTCGACCCACTCGAAGACGTCCACGGGACAGTCCTCGAGACAGGCGCCGTCGGCGATGCAGATGTCGAAGTCGACGGCGACGTGGGTCCCGCGGATGCCGAGTTCCTCCGGCGGATCCGTCGGGCCCCAGACGTCGACGTCGTGTTCCTGCCCCTCGTGGTCCCGGTTCTCCTCGAAGTTCGGGTCGATCGCCATGGTACCCGGAACCAGCGGTGGCGCGAACTTAAACGTTCGCGACGCCCCCCTGGGGGCTCTATTCAGATAAGCGAAGGTGGCCGGCACTACCGACCTCGGGCGGGAATTCCGAAGTGGCTGACCGGTCGCCGGTGTAGGCGATGCAAGCACCGCAGCGAAGCGAGGAGCGCAGCGAGCGTACACCGGCGAGCGGGAGGGGGCTTCGGTGGACGAATCGAGTAACTCGGAGAATTATCTAAACACTACCTCTCAGGGGTGGGCGAAGTACGCGACGGCCTCGCCGTCGTCGGGCACCCGGTCGAGTCTGGCGAACCCGACCCGCTCGAACTGCACCACATCGTCGGCCGCACAGGCCGCGACGCCCGGCTCGGCGTGGCCGGTCTCCTCGCCATCCATCGTCCGCAAGCGGAGCGGGACTGCATCGTCGGCCGGCACCCAGTGGACGACGTCGACGTCGCCATCGCGGACGACCTCGATGTCCTCGCCGGTGAACTCGAAGGCGTTCCGGGTGTGCCGAACGGGCCCTAGGCCCTTCAGCCAGACCCGCTTTCCGTTCGGTGGCACGTCGTCCGGCTCGACGCGGACCGCGCCGCCGACCGGGATCTCGCGGACGCCACGGTCCTCGAGGTCGGGGTGCAGCGGCGGTTCGGCGGTTTCGGGCCCGCCGAGAAGCGTCTTCTCGACCCCGTCCCGGACGAAAAACCGGCGGTCGGCCTCGTCGTCGACCAGCTCCCGGTTCGCCGCGTACACCGATGACATCGCGAGGTCGACGTTCGACGTGGAGGTGCCGAGCCCGGCCATCGCCTCCACGATGGCCTCCCCCCGGATCCCGCGCCGGCGGAGGCTCGCGATGGTCGGCGCCCGCGGGTCGTCCCAGCCGTTGAGGTCGCCGACCGCGACCGCCGCCTTGATCGTGGAGGTCGACATCGCGACGTCGTAGGCCTCGACCTGCACGTGCCCCCAGTGGAGAACCTCCGGGTACGCCCAGTCGAAGTAGTCGTAGACGTACCGCTGGCGCTTCGCGGAGTCCTGGAGGTCGATCCCGCGGACGATGTGGCTGACGTCGAACAGGTGGTCGTCGATCCCCGACTGGAAGTCCAACATCGGCCAGCAGCGGTACTCGGCGGCCGCCTCCCTGGGATGTGGCGTGTCGACCATCCGGAAGGCGACCCAGTCGCGGAGCGCCGGGTTCTTGTGGTCGATGTCGGTCCGGACGCGGAGCACCCTCTCGCCGGCGTCGTACTCCCCCGCGACCATGGCGTCGAACTCCGCGTGGGCGGTCTCCGGGTCCTCCTCGCGGTGGGGACAGGCGGTCCCCTCCGTTTTGAGCAGGGAGAACTCCTCGGCGGGACAGCTACACGTGTAGGCGCCGCCGGCGTCGATGAGGGTCCGGGCGTGGTCGTAGTAAGTCTCGACGCGGTCGGAGGCCTTCACGACCTCGTCCGGACTGAACCCCAGGTACTCGATGGCCCCGAGGATGGCGTCGTAGGCGTCCAGGTCCGGCCGCTTCGTCTCCGGGTCTGTGTCGTCGAACCGGCAGAGCATCCAGCCGCCGTACCGCTCCCTGTAGCGGCCGATGACGGCCGGCATCCGGGCGTGCCCCAGGTGCCAGGGCCCGTTCGGGTTCGGCGCGACCCGCAGCCGGACCTCGTCGTAGTCCTCGACGTTCGGCAGCTCCGGCAGCGTGCGGTCGTCGGCCTCGTCGGCGGCGTCGAGTTCCGCGAGCCGATCGGGCGCCAGGTCCGCGAGTCGCTCGCGTTTCTCGGCGGTGCCGAGTGCGTTCACGTCGTCGATTACGGGGGCGATCACCTCCGGGATCTCGTCACCGTGTTCGCGGAACGCCGGATTCTCGCCCATCAGCGGCCCCATGATGGCGCCCACCTGTGCGTCGCTGTCGTGTTTCAGGGCGTTGAAGAGGGCGGCCGTCTCGGCCGCCCGTTCGACGCGGTCGCGGAGGTCCCCGTCCATCGCCGCTAGCTACTCCCGGGGGCACCAAAACCCCGCGGGTTCGGCCTGGCGTGGTGTACAGGCGGACCGGCCGCATCGACCGTCCGTGGTCCGCGCTCCCGCCTGGCGGACGGCCGTCCGTCGTCAGGACACGGGGCGTCTGGGCGCGGCATCCGACATAAACCCTCGGCCGTATGGCCGCCGCCGGGGGCCGGTGAGATGAGGCGCGGCGCTCAGTATCCGCGTTCGACGAGGAAGTCCGCGACGTCCTCGAGCAGCGCCCGCGACTCGTTGTCCGGCAGGACCGCGACCCTGCGCTTGCCGTTCGCGACGAGGTCCGCCGCGAGGTCGCGGGCGTACTCGAGGCTGCCGGCGGCCTCGAGGCGCTCGACGGCCGCCTCGATCTCGCCGGCCGTCGGATCCTCGCCGACCAGGCCGTCGACGTCGACGCCCTGGCCGCGGGCGTGGAGGGTGATGATGGTGCGTTTGCCCTCGACGAGGTCCGAGCCGCGGCGTTTCCCGAGGGCGTCGCTCGAGACCGTCAGATCGAGGAGGTCGTCCTGGATCTGGAACGCCCGACCGACGTCGAGGCCGTAGGCGTGGAGTGCGTCGACGGTCTCGTCGGCGCACCCGAGCAGGATGGCCGGGATCGACGCGGCAGCCGCATACAGGACCGCCGTCTTGAACTCGACCATCTCCAGGTACTCCTCCGAGGTGACCGTCTCGCGGTCCTCGAAATCGACGTCGAGCGCCTGGCCCTCGCAGATCTCGGTACACGTCGTCGCGAGTTCTCCCAGCGCCCGGACGCTGAACTCGGCGGGGGCGCCGGTGTCGAGCATGTACTCGAACGCCTTCGAGTACAGTGTGTCCCCGGCCAGGATGGCGGTCTCGAGGTCGTACTCCCGGTGGACCGCGGGGACGCCGCGTCGGAGGTCGTCGTCGTCCATGATGTCGTCGTGGATCAGGGTGAACGACTGGATGACCTCGATGGCGACCGCGGCCGAAAGCACGTCGACCGTGCCGCCGGCCGGCGAGGGGAACGACCGGTAGTCCGCCGACAGCGGGTCGACGCCGGCGATGGCCTCGGCGGTCAGAAGGAGGATGGTGGGTCGCAGCCGCTTGCCGCCCGCGTCGAGGAGGTACCGCGAGGCGCTGTAGAGCCGTTCCGGCCGCTCGACCGGCAGCTTCTCGTCGATCGCGTCGTTGACGACCGCCCGTCGGTCGGCGATCGCCGCCTCGACGCGGTCTGCGGTCGTCATCCTGTGAGCTGGATTGTGTCCCCGTTGCGGGAGACGTACAGGTCGCGGCCGACCCGGTAGCCCTCGTCCTCACAGAGGTTGACGTAGTCGGCGTATCCGCTCATGTCCTGGTGGGCCGGGACGACGTTGGACGGCTGGAGTGCGTCCAGCATCTCGTAGTGGCCCTCCTTGTTGAGGTGGCCGGAGACGTGGATGTCGTCGTAGATGCGGGCCCCCTGCATGCTGAGCAGCTTCTCGGACTGGTACCGCTGGCCCTCGTTGGTCGGCTCGGGGATGACCCGGGCGCTGAAGAGGACTTTGTCGCCGTTGTCGAGTTCGTAGGGGGTCTCGCCGCGGCCCATCCGGGTCAACATGGCGCGGGGCTCGCCCTGGTGGCCGGTGACGACGGGGAGGTAGTTCTCCTTGCCCTCCTCCATGATCCGCGTGAACGTCCGGTCGACGGACTTCCGGTGGCCGTACATCCCGAGGTCCTCCGGGAAGTCGACGAACCCGAGCCGTTCGGCGGTGCCGCTGTACTTCTCCATCGAGCGCCCGAGCAGCACCGGTTGGCGGCCGATGTCCTTCGCGAACTCGACGAGGCTCGTCACGCGGGCGATGTGGCTGGAGAACGTCGTGGCGACGATGCCGCCGTCGTAGTCCTCCAGGGAGTGGACGACGTCCTTCAGGTGCTCGCGGGCGACGGACTCGGAGGGCGTGCGGCCCTTCTTGTTCGCGTTCGTGCAGTCCTCGATGTACGCGAGAACCCCTTCGCGACCGATCTCGCGGAACCGCTCCATGTCGATCGGGTCGCCGAGCACCGGCGAGTGGTCCATCCGCTTGTCGAGCCCGTAGACGACGGCACCCTCGGGCGTGTGGAGCACGGGGTTGATGGCGTCGATGATGGAGTGGGTGACGTTGACGAACTCGAGTTCGCACCGGTCGCCGATCGCCATCGTCCCGCCGGCCTCCATCTTGACGAGGTCGTTCTGGACGCCGAACTTCTCCTCGCTTTCGATCTGCTGTTTGACCAGCTCGATCGTAAAGGGCGTCGCCACGACGGGGGCGTCGTAGCGGTGGGCGAGCTTCGATATCGCGCCGATGTGGTCGAGGTGGCCGTGGGTCGGCACGATGGCCTGCACGTCGCCCTCGATGTCGGACATGACCCGGTCGTCCGGGATGGCGCCCATGTCGATGAGATCTAAGCTGTGCATCCGCTCGGTCTCGACGTTGTCGTGGATCAGAACCTTCGACAGGTTCAGGCCCATGTCGAAGATGACGACGTCGTCACCGGCTCGGACGGCGGTCATCTGCCGTCCGACTGCTTCGTATCCGCCAATGGTTGCGATTTCGACTTCCATGGGTAGGGCCGAGAGACCGCTCACCGGGCCCGGGAGCGACCGGCGACGTACACGGCCGTCTGTGACGGACGCGACACCGACGCGGCGTCGGTGGGCCGGCGGTCGGACACGGACGAGGCCATCGCGGTCCCGATGGACCGCGCCGTAGCCCCGCCGGCCGTCTCCCGCCGACGACTGCCGGCCGCCCATCCGAGTCCGGGGCGACCGTCGCTCGGTTACCGGACCTTTCCGCTCGGAACGTAAAAGTGCGTGGGTTCCGTCACAGGAGCGGCGAGACGGCCAGACCGACGCCGGCGACCGCGGCTACTCCTCCGGCCCCCACGTAGAGGAGCCAGTCACGGCGGCGTGCCAGGAGCGCCGACTCGGTGCTGTCGGCGACGAGGAAGACGTCCGAATCCGGGTGGCTGTCGTCGGCCTCGGCGACGATCTCGAAGTCGTCGCCGCCGAACCGCTCCGACTCGACGCGCGTCGCCGTCCCGTGGACGTACACCGTCTCGCCCGGCCGGAGGACCCGCTGGTGGTACCGCCGGTCGCCGACCTGGGTCCCCCCAGTCGAGGGCCCCGACGAGCGCCTCGTCCGGGTCGCCGGGCGTCGATTCCAGCTCGGTGAACTCGCGTATCGGCCCCGGCGGGGCTTCCTCGACCCCCACCTCGATCGTCTCCCGGTCCCCCGAGAGTTCGACGGCAGCGCCGCCGGGTCGTACCAGCACCTGTCCCGTGTCATCGGCGACGTAGAACGGGACCGTGAGGGTGCCGCTGCCCTCCGTCCGCCAGCTCGCGTGCTTGCCGGACTCCTCCCACTCCTCGATCTCCCACTCCGCGAGCAGACAGCCCCCGTCCGAGAACGGCGCTCGCATCGGGCCGTCGTCGGCGGGTTCGGCGGTCCCGGACACCTCGGCGGGGCCGGGCGTGACCCGGAGGGCGTCGGTTGTCTCGACGCTCGCGATGGCCGCACGCTGCCGTCTGCGTCGGTACCCGTACCCGACGGCGGCGATGCCGATTCCGAAAAGCAGCAGGCCGACTATCTGGACGACGCTACTCACGTGGGCTCACCTCCGAGGAGGGCGACATGGACCCGCCTGCGGGTGCCCGCAACTTCAATCCGGGCGAATCCCTACAGCCGTCGGGGTCAGTACGGCGAGGACAACAGCAGGTGGCCGCCGTCGACCGGGTAGTACGAGCCGGTGACGTACGCCGAAGCCGCCGAGGCGAGGAAGACCGCAAGGGGCACGCAGTCACCGGGCATCCCGAACCGGTCGGCCGGGACGTGGTCGAGGATCCGGTCCGGCAGGGCGCCGCCGGCGGCCTCGGTGACGCCCTCCGTCTCGATGATCCCCGGCGCGATGGTGTTCGCCCGGACGCCGTACGTCGCCCACTCGCTCGCGACGGTCTGCATCAGGTTGTGGATCCCCGCCTTGCCCGCACCGGAGTGGGCGTGGTACGGCGCGCCGTGGACCGAGTTCGTCGCGCCCATTGCGATGATCGAGCCGCCGCCGTTGTCGATCATGTGTTCGCCGACGCTCATCGTGCAGTACGCCGTGCCGTCCAGGATGGTGCCGACGACCGCCCGCCAGCCGTTCGCCGAGAGGTCCTCCAGTGGCGTCAGGAAGTTCGCCCCGGCGTTATTGACGAGGACGGTTATGTCGCCCAGTTCCGCGAGGACGGTGTCACGCATCTCGTCGACGGTCTCCTTCTCGCGGACGTCGACCGTGGTCGCACAGGCGTCCTGGCCCTTCGCCTCGATGGCCTCGGCGACAGGTTCGAGGTGGTCCATGTTCCGGGAGGCGACGGCGACGTCGGCGCCGTGGTCGGCGAACGCGAGCGCCATCGCCTCGCCGATGCCGGTGCCGCCGCCGGTTACCAGTGCAGTCTCGCCCGCAAGCAGGTCGTCGGCGAATATGTCGGTACTGTCCGGCGTCTCTGGCCAGTCGTCCGGCATGACCGTCGCGTAGAGGGGGGGCCGGTTAGCGCTTCCGATCATGGCAGGAACAGCGCCTCGTGGCGGCATCTGCGGGCGAAACTTTATGAGGGGAAACGGGACGAGGCCCCACCGTGACCTGGAACTGGCCGCTGCAGGACGTCCGAACCGCTCCACCGCGACGAAACATGGGCCGGACGGCGGTGGTAGTCCCGTGAGTTTCGCGTCGGAACTCCGGCTCGCTGTAGCCGCGATAGGCGTCGTCCGGGACGTTCCGCAGGTTCTCGTCTACAGTATCTGCGTCCCGCTTCTGTGCCTCGGGTCGCTTTCGGCACCGTACGTCTTCGTCTGGACGGTCTTCGGTGGGACCACCCTCTGGCTCGCACTCGCGTTTCCCACGGCGATGCTGCTCTGTTGTCTCGTCTTTTGCGTCCTTCAGGTCGCAATGTGCTACGAGGTCAACGAGGCGTTCGAGGGCCGCCGTCCCGTCCCCCTCTCCGGGATCCGGATGGCGCTCGGTCGGCCAAAACGGATCGTCCTGGCCGCCACGCTCGCCTTCGTGGTGGTCTACGTCCAGCGCGGTCTCCCGGCGTTCGGCCGCGTCGGGCGGGTCCTCGGCGCGGCGGGCGCCCGGGGCTACGAGGTTGCGAGCCTGTTCGCGTTCCCCCTCATCGCCACCGTTGACGAGTCGGTCGCACGAAGCCTCGAATCGGTGCTGGCGTCAGTCGAGGAGCAGTGGGACCGCGGACTAGCGGTATCGGTCGGTACGAAGGCCGTCGGTATGGCGCTCACGTGGGGCGGTATCGTCCTGGCGATCCTGCTGCTGGGAGCGGCGGTATTCGGCTACGGGCCCAGTTTCCCACCGTTCGGGCCGTTCACCCTCCCGCTCGCCGCCGGGGTCGGCGGGCTCGTTCTCGGCTTCTCGACACATATTCTGATCCGGACTGTCCTCAAGACCGCGCTGTTCCGCTACGTCCGTGACGGGGAGTTCCCGGTCGGAACGGACGCCGAACGGGTCATCGAAGCGCCCGGGGACGTCCCGTCGGGCAGTCCTGACGCAGGCGGGTCGGGTCCGTGAGTTGTCGCCAGTGTAGGTCAAATCGCTATTTTACCCTCGAGAACAGTTTTTGCGCATTGGCGAGGTATACCGCGTATGAACCGAGCCAGACGACGGATACTGAGCGCTTCGGGCGCACTACTGGTCGCTTCGCTCGCTGGGTGTACCGGCACCGAGGATACGACCCCTGCCGGGACCGAGACGCCTACCGAAACCGACACCCAATCACCGACCGAAACGGAGTTGACCGCGGAGCAGCGGCTCGAGCAGCTCGCCGCGGACAACGCTGCCTTCGCGACGGACCTGTATCGCCACATCACGGAGGGGACCGAGGACAACATCTTCGTGTCACCGTACAGCATCAGCGTCGCGCTCGCCATGACGTACGCCGGCGCGCGCGGAGAGACTAAGCGCCAGATGCGCGACACCCTCCACTACACGCTCGGCCAGCAGGTCCACCCGGCGTTCGCTGATCTCCGGTCGGAACTCCAGAGCCGCGAGACGACCGAGGGTTCCGGCGAGGACGAGGTCGACGCCTTCCAACTCGCCACGGCCAACGCCCTCTGGGGTCGTGAGGGATACGAGTTCGCGGACGAGTACCTCGACCTGGTCGAGGAGAATTACGGCGGCGGTCTCCGGCGGGCGGACTTCGCAGGCGACCCGGACGGGGAGCGCTCCCGAATCAACGCATGGGTCGCCGAGCAGACGGAAGACCGCATCGAGGACCTGCTCCCGCCGAGTTCGATAACGCCGGGGACGGTTCTCGTGTTGACGAACCCGATATATTTCCTGGCCTCGTGGCAGCAGGAGTTCGACCCCGAGGACACGGAAGACGGTACGTTCACCGCACTTTCCGGTTCCGAGTCGACAGTCCCGATGATGCACCAGGGGCTTCGGACGGACTACGCGTCGATCAGCGGGGCCGAAGCGATCGAACTGAAGTACGTCGGCGGCGAGGTTTCGATGGTCCTGATTCTACCGGAGCAGGGGGAGTTCGAAGCGTTCGAACGTTCGTTAGACGGTGAGACGCTCTTCCGGATCTTCGAGTCCTTAGGCGACGCCTCCGGTGACCTCGCAATGCCCCGCTTCGAGTACGAGACGAGCCTCCAACTCTCACGGGCGCTATCGAACCTGGGGATGCCGGACGCGTTCTCGAAAAGTGCGGACTTCTCCGGAATGGTTCCGCGCGACGGCTCACTGTGGATCGACGACGTCTACCACGATGCGTATGTCAGTGTAGATGAGGAAGGCACCGAAGCCGCGGCGGCGACCGCGGTCACGATGGTTGACTCGGCCCCGCCCAGGTCCTTCGACCTGACGTTCGACCGGCCCTTCCTCTTCTGTATCCGCGACCGACCGACCGACGCAGCGCTGTTCCTCGGCCGGGTCACCGACGCCGGTTCGGCGCAACCGGAGTGAGCCCTCCCGGGTCGCCTCTATTCCCCGGTCGGTGCCCTCCCCACGCTTATGCGGCTCGCAGCCGACTCGGTGGCTATGAACCTCCACGAGCGGTTCGCGCGGCAGGCGCGCGAACGACCGGAGACACCGGCCATCGTCGACCCGGACGGCACGGACATCACGTATAGTGAACTGCAGCGGCGGGCGGCCGCCGTGGCGGCATTCCTGGACGGCCGGACCGAAGCTGGCGACCGGGTCGCGGTGCTCATGATGGATAACCCGACGGTCGTCGCCGTCGCGCTCGGCGCCTGGCGCGCCGGCTGTGCGTTCACGCCGGTCAACTACCGGTTCGGGCCCGACGAGGTGGCCTACGTCCTCGAGGACGTCGACCCCGCGCTCGTGATACACGACTCCGTTTTCGCGAGCACGGCGTCGGAAGCCGCCGAGGAAGCAGGGCTCGAGGAGTCTCGACGACGACACGGCCATCGTGATGCACACCTCCGGGATGACGGGCGACCCCAAGGGCGTCGTCCAGACCCACCGCAACGTGGGTTCGCAGATCGAGGCCGGCGTCTCGACGTACGACGTGACCGCCGAGGACACGGCGGTCGTCTCCGTGCCACTGTTCCACGTCGGCGGGTTCCACGGGGCGACCCTGATGGGGCTGTTCACCGGTGGGTCGGTCGTCATCCACCCCGCCTGGGGCCCCGCCGAGTGGGCGCGACTCTTGGAGGAAACCGGAGCGACCGTCTCCGGGCTGGTGCCGGCGATGATGATCGACGTCCTGGGGACCGAGACCGCCCGGGACTACGACACGTCCTCGCTCCGGATGTGCTTCTACGGGGGCAGCCCCGCGGCCGAATCGACGCTCGACGAGTTCGAGTCAGCCTTCGAGGTGGACGAGCTGCTCAACTACTACGGCCAGACGGAGGCCGCCGGGCTGACGGTCGCCGGCACTCCCGGAACGCCGAAGACTGAGGGTGCGCTCGGGCGGCCGGTACCGACCGTCGAGGCGCGGGTCGTCGACCCCGACGCGGGGACGGATGTCGCCGAGGGCGAGGACGGGGAGCTCTGGCTACGTGGCGACAGCGTCACCCCGCGGTACTGGGAGCGTCCCGAACGGACCGAGGCGGCCTTCGAGGAGCCGGAAGAGGGGAGCAGACGATGGTTCCGGACGGGAGACGTCGTCCGACGGACGGACGGAGTGCTCTACTTCGTCGACCGACTCGACGACATCGTGCTCTCCGGGGGCGAGAAGGTCGCGCCGTCCCGGGTCGAGGGCGTCCTCGCGGAGATGGACGGCGTCGAGGCGGCGGCCATCTTCGGGACGCCGCACGACCGACTCGGCGAGGCTGTCACAGCGGCAGTCATCGGCGAGGAGACGCTCTCGGCCGAGACGGTACGGGCCTTCTGTGACGACCACTCCGGGCTGGCGGGCTACGAGAATCCCCGCCGGGTCGAGTTCGTCGACTCCTTCCCGCGGACCGGCAGCCAGAAGGTGGACAAGGCGGCGCTGGCCGAGGACCTCGTGTGGGGCTGACAGGCGGTGCGGGGCCGCTCTTCCGGACGCACTGCACCGCGCTCCCGCTGGACGCGCCCGGACGATTCACTCGGTCACGGGACGTCTGGTCCCGTTCCCGTATGTAAACCTTCACCCGATGCGGGTCCCCGGCTCGCCGCCCTCGAGGAACGCTTCTAACCCATCGAGGTCGAACACGTACGCCGGAGCCTCGAGACCGAGCAGCGCCCGGACCTTCCCGGCCATCCCGCCGCTGACGTCGGTCGCGTCGCTCCCGTCGAGAGTGTCGGCGACCGCCTCGAAGGAGTCAATGCGGTCGACCACCGCGCCGCTCCCGTCGTAGACGCCCTCGACCGCCGAACAGACGCCGACCCGGTCGGCATCGAGCCCTTCGGCCAGGTGGACGACGAGTTCGTCGCCCGAGAGGACGGTGGTGCCCCGGTCGGCGTGGACGACCCCGTCGCCGTGGAGCACGGGGACGAACCCCTCCGAGAGCATCGCACGGACCCCGCCGGTGGGGAGCGTGAGGGTCGCCTCCGCGTCCCGGCGGGCGACCGACAACGGGTGTACCGGGAGCGCGGCCACGCCCGCCTCGACGAGGATCTCGATCACCACCGCGTTGAGCCGCGTCATGGCGCCGTGGATGTCACGGATGGCGGCGGCGTCGTGGGTGCCCTCGGTGGTCGTGACGCCGTGGCGGTCGGCGTGGTGGTGCCCGAAGCTTCCGCCCCCGTGGACCACGGCGAGGTCCTCCTGGTCGGCCAGCGCCGCGGCGGCCGTCCGCAGCGCCTCGTCGTCGACCGTCTCCGGGACGTCCTTCTCGGTGATGACGCTCCCGCCGAGTTTCAGGACGGTCGTCATTCCTCCACCCGGACGCCCTCCGTGTCCAGTTCGGCGCGGAACGCGTCTTCGCAGCCGGGCGTGTACTCCAGGGCGGTCCTGGACTGTTCGGTCCGGTCGAGCGCGACGACACAGCCGCCCCCGCCAGCGCCGGTCAGCTTCGCGCCGAGGGCGTCGGCGTCCCTCGCGGCCCACACCATCGCGTCGAGCGACCGGGCCGAGACGCCGAGGGCCGACAGGAGGCCGTGGTTGAAGTCCATGAGCCGACCCACCTCCTCGACGTCGCCCCCCTCGAGTGCCTGCTCGCCGCGGCGGACGACGTCTCCGATGGCGGCGATGGTGTCGGCGGCGAAGTCGTAGGCGTCCTTGCGCGAACGGACGCCCGCGACGAGGGCGCCGGTGTCGCCGCTGCCGCCGTCGTACCCCACGACGAACGGCAGGTTAGGGACGTCGGCGAGCCGTCGGCAGTCCTCGCCCTGAACGCGGACGGCGCCGCCCACCGCCGAGCAGAAGGTGTCGGCGCGGGAGGCCTCGCCGCCCTGGACGTCGTGCTCGACGCGGTAGGCCCGGTCGGCCACCGCCTCGGGCTCGATCGGGGCGCCGAGTTCCCGCGTCGCGGCGTCGATGGCCGCGACCACGACGGCGGCCGAGGACCCGAGCCCGGCGCCGAGCGGGATCTCGCTCTCGATGGTGACGTCGAACCCCGCCCCGGGTGTGCCGGCGGCCTCGCGGGCCTGCTCGATGGCGCCCTCCACGTACCCCATCGCGGCGTCGACGAGCGCGGCGGGCACGTCGACGTCGGGCCGGTCGTCGGCGTCGCCACCCCACGTGACGGCAAAGCCATCGAGGGTGAGTTCCTGGGCCTCGACGCGGACCCGCTCGTCGCTCCGCGCCGCGACGGTCACCCGCGCGCGGCGCTCGATGGCACACGGGACGGCGGGCTCGCCGTAGACGACGGCGTGCTCCCCGAAGAGGTACACCTTCCCCGGGGCGCTCGACGTGGTCATACCGACGCGTGAGCGCGCCCGGTGAAAAGCGTATCCGACGCGCCTCTTCTGGAGGCCGGCTCCCGTGGGCCTCGGTGGCAATAACGCCCAAGCCGCTGGGGACCCCACCGCGGGTGTGACCGTCGGTACGTCTGCGCGATCGTAGCCAACCTTGCGGGTAGCACGGGACAGTCGACCAGTGTTCCCGAGGCGTGGAGTGCAAGCCGCGGGGCCGCGACGCCCTCATAGAGGCCTTCGACTCCTTTGGTGTCACTGATGGCACTAAAATCCGGGTCCGGACCTCCTCGTCATGTACGCGGCCGATAACGGAGGGATCTACCCGATGAAATTCGGCTGCCAGGGAGTCCTCATTCGAGGTATCAGTTCGAAGGTCGGGTAGGCCGTCGGTACATTGAAGCGGCCACAATTAGTTATAAATGTATGACAACGGTTGGCATTGGGGTTTTTATAACTGACGATTTGTACTACTATGGGAAGAATGAATACTCCGACGGATGGCGAGCTCGCGACCGGGCTGCTACGTGTATAGAGGGTGAAGTCAATCGATCACAACACACACCAGATGTATATTTGTCAGAGGATCGGCCTGATCCGAATCGTGAATCTACGAACGAAAGTTGGAGTCGGGCCTGCCCGTGTTTCACGAAATATACGTGCGATTTCAACAACGTCCTTGATTACTTTACTCAATGGGTATATAATTGCGATATATATGTGAAGTCTGATGCTAATGTTTTGATTACAAACACATCTAACCTTAACGGGGGATTAGCCCATGGTGGAACAGATGCTAATAAAGGATTTGCACAGACCGGCCAAAGCGTTTGTGACTTACCGGCTTCGTATGAGCGCTGGGGTGATAATGACGCACACAATGCGATGCATACTGTCTTCGAAGAGGTCGGACATAATTTAATGAAGGGATCTGACGATGCTGACGAGGATGAAGACGGGGCTGGAATCTATCAGCATGATGCCGGAGCAATTCTTGAACACGAAGGAGATGGGTCCACTGATCCCGCTGGTACCACGGGGATGGGAATAAACAATAATGAGACAGAGTTCACCCAAAACGAGGTAAACAATGACTGTAATAACACGTATAACACGGATGGAAATATTTACTGGGAGATGAAATGGTCAGATTGCTGTGAATCATATTGGGGTGTTTGAATATGAGAAGACGCACATTGATGAGGGCTACCAGCCAGACGACGGCTGTAATTTTCTTTACGAATTCTACGAAGGCCGATAGCCCTCAAAATCAAAACAGGCCGGAAAATACGAACAAATCTCATGATGATCCCTCGCATAAGGAACAAAAGAAAGACGTGAAGATTGTGAACAATAGTCAGGAAGAACATGAAATCGAAATTATTGTGACTAAGCAACACTCGCCGAATCACCGGAAAGATAGTCATAAGATGACTCTCGGGGGACGCAACGAACCTAACGGACCCTCAAACCCTAATAGAGCAAGGATCGATCGACTGGATTTCAGTGGTGGTAAAACACATAAGGTATCCATTCTTACCGATGGAGAGCATCAGGATAGCAGTTTTGTCGTAACCGATTCCGAAGGAATGGGACCGTACGTTTCTGTACACGTGATAATAAACCAGTTTGATGAAACTAGCGTCAATACGGTAGCATGAAGCGAAATTTGCTCCTCGTCGGAATGCTGATGATTTTGGCCGTGAGTGCTGGCTGTTCTAATTATACCCCGGCGGAGTCCGCAACCCCGACGGAGTCCACGGCCCCGGCGGAGTCCGCAACTCCGACGGCGTCCGCGAGCCCGACCGAGTCGCCGCCACAACTCAAAATCAGAACCGACTCCACACACAATGTTGCCGTGACGATCTCGGAGAATCCGGACAACGGCTCCGAACTGGTCAATGAGACATTTACCGTTCGACCTGGAGAAACACTCCAGTTTGATGAAACCCTCGCAGAAACTGCCAGGTACGACGTATCAGTCCGTGTTGAGAGCGGAGATTCGTGGAACCGGACGGTCGCGCCGGGGAACAAATACGTCGTTAGAATCAACGCCGATGGAGAAATACAGGTGGCCCTATGACTGGAACGCCGGTAGTTCCGTGGTTGGCAAATACATGGTTAGTTTCCGATAGTGACCGATGTCGCGGCTATCATCTAGGTCACCCCCCCGACCCGACCAGTCCTCTCTTCCGGAAGTAACGCCCAAGCCACTGGCGGCCGGACTCCCGATGTGTCCAAGGAGTTGTTCCGGCACGTGAACGCTCTCGTATCGGACTTCGCCGCCAAATACGGCGATGTGGACCTGGTCGGTCGGCGCATCGACTGTGAGCCCGAGGAGTGCGACGCCCTGCTCGAAAGTTACGAGCGGTTCGGCGTCGTCGGCGGCGCCGGCGTTCACCTTCGAGACGACGAACGCCTCCTCCTTGCGCGCTACGAGGGCGCAGACGGGTGGGTCGACCCCGGTGACGGCCGCCGGCCGGGCGAATCCTTTCGGGAGTGTGCGGTCCGCGGAATCCGACAGGCGGCCGGCATCGACGTCGAACTCCACGGTCTCGCACGGATCCACCTGCTCTACTTCGACGACTGGACCGACCGGGACCCGGCGCCGAACCCCTACGTCGCCTTCGAGGGTCGGCCCGGCGAGGGCGCCGACGACGTCCGGCCGGGGGAGGGAGTCGCCGGATTGCAGTGGAGCGAGTCCACCCCGGACGACCTGCTGTACGACGAACTCGCGGAGCTGTCGCTGCGGGAGTAGAGGGAAAGAGGACGAAGACCCCCTACAGCTCGGTCTCGAAGTCCTCGAGGGCGTAGCCGGGCTCGGCACCGCGGCGGTCCAGCGTCTCGTTCGCGAGCAGCCAGTAGACGACGCTGAGTGCCCGCCGACCCTTGTTGTTCGTCGGGACGACGAGGTCGACGTTCGACGTCGTGTTGTTCGAGTCGCACATCGCGATGACGGGGATGCCGACCGTGATGCCGGGTTCGTCAGCGTCCCCGGAATGAACCGGCCGGTGCGGGCGCGTGCGCCGACCACGTCGGCGAACTTCTCCGCCGGGAACCGCCCGTACTGCCGGCTCGACGCGACGAGGAGCTGTTCGGGCTGGTAGTTCGCCAGGAACGACGCCGCAGTGCGGATACGCTCATCGGTCGTCGAGACGTCCAGCACGTACAGGCCGTCGGTCCGGACCCGATGGATGAACCGCTCCATCGACTTCGTCTTCTGCTGGGTCCCGATGTGGACGCCGGCGGCGAGGTAATCCTCGACCGGGATGAGTAGGTCGGCCTCGTCGTCCGGCATGACGTCCTCGTCCAACACCGGTTCGTCGTCGGTCGCGCCGGCGTCGGCCGCCTCGGCCGCGTCGTCCGTCTCGGCCGCCCCGGTCGCCCCGTCGGCGGCCGCGTCGGCGGGCTGTTCCTCGTCGGTTGGGTCGGCCCCGGCGGCTGTGTTCGCTTCGGCGACGTCGTCGTCGAACTCCCCGTCGAGTTCGTCGAGTTCCTCGTCGAGTTCGCCGGCGTCGAGCCCCTCTTCGTTGTCGCTCATGCGTTTGCCTCGATCCTGATGAGTTCGTTCAGCTTGGCGGTGCGCTCGCCGCCGACCGCGCCCGTCTTCACGTAGGGGGCGTCGGTCGCGACGGCGAGGTGTGCGATGGTAGTGTCCTCCGTCTCGCCGCTCCGGTGGGAGACCACCGGATCGTAGCCGTTCGCGACGGCCAGCTCGATGGCGTCGAAGGCGCCGGTCAGCGTCCCGATCTGGTTCGGCTTCACCAGCACGCTGTTTCCGGCGCCGCGCTCGACGCCGTCGGCGATCCGGTCGATGCTGGTGACGAACAGGTCGTCACCACACACCAGCGTCTCCGCCGCTCGCGACCTCCGCCCGCTCGCGCTGTCCGGGGCGCCGTGCGGCCCGCGGCCGACCCGGTCGGTCAACTCGGCGAAGCCCTCGAAGTCCTCGTCCTCCAGCGGGTCCTCGACGTACACGAGGTCGTACTGGTCGATCCGGTCGGCGACGTGGTCGATCTGTTCGGCGGGCGTCCGGGTCTCCTCGTCGTAGTGGTAGGCGCCGTCGTCGTACAGTTCGGCGGCGGCGACGTCGATTCCGAACGCGATCTCGAACCCGACCTCGTCGGCGACCGCGTCGACGGCCGCCTGGACGACGTCGAACGCCTCGCCGTCCTCGATCGACGGCGCCCACGCGCCCTCGTCGCCCTTCGCCGCGGCGACGCCGCGCTCGGCCAGGACGTCGCCGACCTCGCCGTGGACGCGGGCGTTGGCGAACACCGCGTCCGTCACGGAGGGCGCACCGATGGGCGCCGCGAGGAACTCCTGGACGTGGGTCGCGTCGGCGGCGTGTTCGCCGCCGCCGAGGACGTTGCCGAGCGGTACCGGGACGTTCCGGCCGCGGAACGCGCCGCCGAGGTGCTGGTACAGCGGTGCACCGAGGACGTCGGCGGCGGCCTTCGCGGCGGCCATGGAGATCGCGACCGCCGCGTTGGCGCCGATCTCGGCGAAGTCGTCGGTGCCGTCGGCGGCCTCCAGTGTGGTGTCGACGCCGCGCTGGTCGCCGGCGTACACCTGGCCCTCGAGGCGGGGGACGGCGAGTTCGCGGGCCGCCGTGATGGCCTCGTCGGCCGGCAGTTCGACGGCCTCGTGGTCGCCCGTCGACGCGCCGGAGGGGGCCGCGCCGCGGCCGAAGCCGCCGTTCTCCGTCCGGACCTCGGCCTCGACGGTCGGGTTGCCGCGGCTGTCGAGGATGCGACGGAGCCGCACCTCCGTGATGAGCGTCATCTACGCCTCACCCCGCCGGACGGTGAAGGGGAGCACGCCGGCGTCGTACTCCTCGGCGGCGACGAGGATCGGCTCGGTCTGGTCGGTGTCGATGAGCACCGGGGCACCGTAGGACACCTGCAGGGCTCGCGCCCCGAGGATCCGCGCCTTCTCGTATCGGTTCGCGCCTCTCATTGGTAGGGGGAGACGATGTCGACGAGGTCCTTGTGGGAGACGAGCATCCGCCGGCAACAGGCCCGCTCGACGCCGAGTTCGTCCAGCACCGCGGCGGGGTCCTCCTCGCCCTCGCGGGCGCGCTCCTTGAACTCCTCCCAGTGCTCGCCGACGACGTTGCCGCACGTGAAACACCGGACCGGTACCATCATGTCCTCGACACCTCACCGGTAGGACTTCTGGTAGCGGGCCCGGGCGCCGGGGCCGCCCCACTTCTTCGGTTCGGACTGCCGCACGTCGTTGACCAGAAGTGAGCGGTCGAACGACATGAACGCGTCCCGCAGCTCCGCGTCGTTCGTGTACTCGACGAGCCCGCGCGCGATGGCGGTGCGGACGGCGTCCGCCTGCCCGGCGAAGCCGCCGCCGGAGACCGTGACGTCGACGTCTACCTCCTCGCGGAGGTCCTCGTCGGCGACGCGGAACGGTTCGAGCATCTTCAGCCGCGCCTGCGCCGGGTCGACCAGCTCGACGGGCTCGGACTCGATCCGGACCCGGCCCGAGCCGTCCTGCACCGTCGCGCGGGCGATGGCCGTCTTCTTCTTGCCGGACGTGTTGGTTACCATGTGACGTTAGCACCCAGGTTCTCGCTCACCTCGCCGAGCGAGACGAACTTGATGGTCGACAGCCGGTCCAGGGAGGTCCCCTCGAGCACCGCCGGCTCGACGGCGTCGGCCTCCTCGTCGTCGTCCGCCGCGCCGTCTTCGTAGGGGTTGCCGACGTAGACGCGGACGCGCTCTAGGGCCTCGCGGCCACGGGTCTCCTTGTGCGGGACCATCCCGCGGACCGCGCGCTTGAAGATCCGGTCCGGCCGCTTCGGGTAGTTCGGCCCCTGGTCGGAGCCGACGGCGTCGCGCTCGCGGTACGTGGACATGACGTCGCCCTCGCTGCCGGTGATGACGGCGCGCTCGGCGTTCACCACGGCGACGCTGTCGCCGTCGAGGGCGCGCTGGGCGACCTGGGAGGCGACCCGGCCGACGATGCAGTCCCGGGCGTCGACGGCGACGTCGGCGTCGTACTCGGCGTAGTTCATCGGATCACCCGGACATCGGAACCATCGGGGTCGTCAACGAGTGCCTGTTCGAGTTCGATCGCGTCGCCGACCTGGTCGATCTTCGTCTCGGCCGTCGACGAGAAGTCGACGGCGGCGACGGTGACCTCCGTCCGGAGGGCGCCGGACCCGAGCACCTTGCCCGGCACGACCACGGTCTCGTCGTCCCGGGCGTACCGCTCGATGCGGCCCAGGTTGACCTCCGCGTGCGTGCGACGGGGCTTTTCGAGGCGCTCGGCCACGTCCGACCAGACGTCGCTGCCGCCCGCTCTGGCGGTCGACTTCAGCTCCGCGATGAGACTGGTCAGCCTCGGGTTCGTCTTGCTACTCATCGTTGTTGCTCCTGAGGAGTGAATGCAGGGAGCAGGATTCGAACCTGCGGACCTCTACAGGACAGCGCCCTGAACGCTGCGCCGTTGGCCTGACTTGGCTATCCCTGCACGCAGTCGTGGATTCTCGGCCCCCGCTAAAGCCGCTTTCGGTCCCCCGTCCCGCGGTCCGTCGTCCGACCGTCGCCCGGCGCGCGGCAGCTCCGCCGCCGGTGACGCGGACCCCCCGGTCGCCGACAGCGCGTGCGACCGTCCAGGATCGGGAGGGGGTGGTCATGGTCGTTACAGTTGTACCGCCGCTTCCAGTTCATCCGCGCGGGCGTGGAGGGTGCCCACGGCCTCGACGACGAGGTCCTCGACGGGCACGGAGCCGTCGCTCTCGACGCTGAACACGAAGGCGTTCGGGACGTCCTCGACGTCGACCTCCTTGCCGGGGTACCGCTGGCTGAGGTCGTTGTCGAACGCGTCGGCGGGGACGAGGTCCCCGTCCTCGACGTCCTCGGCGGCGTGGTCGGCGGCGCCCTCCTCGATGACGCCGCGGAGGATCCGGGCTTCCTCGTCCTCGAACTCGCCCGTCTCGCCGACGACCTCCACGCGCTGGAGGTGCCGGTAGCCGACCGCGACGCCGCCCTGGTGCTTGGCGTGGTCCTTGCCCACGCCCAGCCGGGCGTCGGCCTCCAGTTCCAGCCGCTGGCCCTCCTTGAGGTCGATGATCGGCACGTTCTCGTCGGCCGGCTGGACCTGGTCGTCGGTGGAGACGAGGTCGCCGGAGTACGCCGTCGCCGGGCCCTCGACGTCGATGGCCAGCGTGACCGCCTCGTCCGGCCGGTAGTCGTCCGGCGTCGAGAGCGGGACGAGGCCGAGACGGAGCGCGATCTGCTCGTCGAACATGACCGAGGAGTTCTCGATCACGCGGACCGAGTCGATCGACAGGGTCGGGACGTCGGCGAGGATCGCCCGCCGGACGCCGTTGGCGAACGCCGGCGTCACGCCGCGGACGAGAAAGCGCACGGTCCGGTCGCCGCGGTCGATGAACGTTACGTCGTAGGCCTCTGCCATCGTTAGAACCCTGCGTTCTTCGGGCCCCGCGTCCCGTCGTGCGGGACGGGTGTCACGTCCTCGATGCGGCCGATCTCCAGGCCCGCTCGGGCCAGCGCACGGATCGTCGCCTGCGCCCCGGGGCCGGGGTTGGTCTGCTGGTTGCCGCCGGGACCGCGGACGCGGACGTGGACGCCCTCGATGCCGGCGTCCTGGACCTCCTCGGCGACGACCTCCGCCATCTGCATTGCCGCGTACGGCGACGCCTCGTCGCGGTTCTGCTTGACGACCGTGCCGCCGGAGGACTTCGTGATGGTCTCGGCGCCGGTCAGGTCCGTCACCGTGATAATCGTGTTGTTGAACGAGGCATACACGTGGGCGATGCCCCAGATGTCGTCGTCCGCCATCAGTGCTCCTCCGCGCGCTCGGGGTGTAGCTCGTCGGCGAGCGGGCTGGTGTCGTCGAAGGCGACCCGGTCCTCCTCGGCGACCTCGACCGTGTACGACGGGGTGTTCACGCGCGCGCCGTCGACCGTGACGTGGCCGTGGACGATGAACTGCCGGGCCTGCTCGACGGTGTTGGCCAGGCCCTGCCGGTAGGCGACCGTCTGGAGGCGGCGCTCGAGGATGTCGGTCACGTCCAGCGACAGGACGTCGTCGAGGCCCTCCTCGTCGTCGAGGACCCCGATGCGCTGCAGCCGACCCATGAAGTCGCTGCCGGCCTCGCCGGCGGCGTCGACGTCGCCCTGCGCCTCGCCGAGCAGCCGACGCGCCTCCCGACGGTAGTCGCGCAGCTCCGACTGGGCGCGCCACAGCTCCTCCTTGTTCGCGAGCCCGTAGCGGCCGAGGAGGTCGCCCTCCTCGGCGATCCTCTCGCCCTGGAAGGGGTGGTTCGGCGTCTCGTAGAACTTCGTGTTGCTGCCGAGTGCCATCAGACCTCCTCACCCCCTTCCTCCTCGTCCATCTCCTCCTTGATCGCCTCGACGTTGACGCCGATGGTGCCCTCGGTTCGACCGGTGGACTTCGTCCGCTGGCCGCGGACCTTCTGGCCGCGCTTGTGCCGGACGCCCCTGTAGGAGTCGATCATCTTCATCCGGTTCACGTCCTGTCGGCGGGTCATCTCGAGGTCGTTGCCGACCTCGTGGGTGGTCTCGCCGTCGAAGAAGTCCCGGCGGTGGTTGGTGAGCCACCCGGGGACCTCCTCGGCGTAGCCCTCCACGAGGTCGACGACGTCCTCGATGTCCTCCTCCTCGAGGCCGCCGAGCAGTTCGCGCCGGTCGACGCCCGCGCGGTCGGCGATGATGCGAGCGGCGCGGCGACCGACACCGTTCATGTCGGTCAGCGCCCGCTCGACGCTCTTCGTGCCGTCGAGGTCGGTCTGGCCGATCCGGACGAAGTACTGGATGTCCTCCTCCTCCTCCTCCTCTTCGTCCGCCGTTGGTTCTTCTGCGCTCATGGGTGGATTGACGGTAGCGTCGTGGCGGGGATTCGAACCCCGGAGGCTTGCGCCACAGAGTTAGCAACCCTGCGCCTTGGGCCAGGCTTGGCTACCACGACTCGGTGGCGTATGCGTATCCTCGCCCGCACGGAACCGGGTTCCGTGTCCCCGAACCTGCCGTCGGGACCGCTCGGACTCGGGGCCGGGGCCCCTGCATCGATTGCGTCCGTCGCTACCCCATGGCCGTACTTAAGCACACCGATACGGCGGGCCGACGTAATGGGGCGTGAGCCGGGCAGACGCAACGATGCGTCGATACTCGGTCGCCCCGGGCACTGTCACGACCGCTCGCTGACCTCGCGCCGCCGGACGATGCCCTGCATGTCCGCCGTCTCGCGGGCGAACGCCTCGAAGGCGGCGCCGGCTTCCGTGTCGGCGTCCAGCACGATCGGGGCGCCGTCGGCGCCCTCACGGACCGACGGGTCCAGCGGAATCGAACCGAGGAACGGCATGTCGGTCGCCGCGGCGAACTCCCGGCCGCCGCCGCTGCCGAAGATGTCGTGCTCGCCGCCGCAGTCCGGACAGACGAACCCGGACATGTTCTCGACGATCCCGAGGACCGGCGTCTCGTGCTTGCCGAACATCCGCAGGCCCTTCCGGGCATCGTCGACCGCGACCGCCTGGGGCGTCGTCACGATGACCGCCCCGGAGATCGGGACGGATTGCAAAAGCGTCAGTTGCGTGTCGCCGGTCCCCGGTGGCAGGTCGACGACCATGTAGTCGAGGCTGCCCCACTCGACGTCCTCCCACAGCTGGGTCAACACCTTGTGGACCATCGGGCCGCGCCAGATGACGGGGTCGTCCTCGCCGACGAGAAAGTCCATGCTCATCAGCTTCATCCCGTACTTCTCGGGCGGGATGATCTGCTCCTCGGGGGTCGCCTTCGGCCGCTCGTCGGCCTCGACCATGCGCGGCACGTTCGGGCCGTAGACGTCGGCGTCGAACAGGCCCACCCGGGCGCCCACGTCCGCCAGCCCCGCCGCGAGGTTCACCGCGACCGTCGACTTGCCCACGCCGCCCTTCCCCGAGGCGACGGCAACGATGTTCTCGACGCCCGGGAGGACCTGGTCGTCGCTCGAGACCCCGGTGTCGACGCTGGCGGACAGCTCCAGCTCCCGGTCCAGCTCCGAGAGTACGTCCCGCACCTCGGCGGCCATCGCCGTCTCCGTCGGCGAGTACGGCGCCCCGAGCGCCAGGTCTATCGAGACGACGTCCGCCCGGACGGCCACCTCGTTCACCAGCCCCAGCGAGACGACGTCGTCGCCGAGGTCCGGGTCCTCGACCGTCGACAGCCGCTCGCGGATCTCCGCCTCGTCCATGCCGTGGGTAGGCTCCGAGGCGAGGTTAAGGGTTGTGGAGGTCCGCCGCCCGCCACGCGGGGGGTAACCGGAACCGGTTTCGAAACGCCGCCGGCCGGCACCGATTTTAAGCACACCTGGGCCCTCCCTCCGCGTATGCTCGAGGACGGGTTCGGCCGGGAGGTCACCGGCGTCCGGGTCTCCCTGACCGACCGGTGTAACTTCGACTGCGTCTACTGCCACAACGAGGGCCTCGGCGACACCCGCGGCCCCATGGCGCCCGCCGCCGACGAGATGAGCACCGACGACGTGGTCAGGTTCCTGGAGGTGGCCCGGGAGTTCGACGTGGACGCGGTGAAGTTCACCGGCGGGGAACCGATGCTCCGCGAGGACCTCGAGGAGATAGTCCGCCGGACCCCCGAGGGGATGGAGCCCTCCCTCACCACGAACGGCACGTTCCTCCCCGACCGCGCCGACGCTCTGGCCGACGCTGGCCTCGAACGCGTCAACGTCTCCCAGGACGCGCTCTCCCCGGAGGCGTTCAAGCAGGTCACCAAGAGCAGCGCCTACGACGACGTGATGGCCGGCGTCGACGCCGCCCTCGAGGCCGGGCTCGAGCCGGTGAAGCTCAACATGGTCGTCTTCGAGCGGACCGCCGGTTACGTCCCGGAGATGGTCGACCACGTCGCCGACAACGAGGGACTCCAGCTCCAGCTGATAGAGTACATGCCGGAACTGGCCGGCCGCCCGGAGTGGGCCGTCGACATCGAGCGCGTCCACGAGTGGCTCGCCGACCGCGCCGACCGGATCGAGCACCGCGAGATGCACGACCGCCGCCGCTACTGGGTCGGTCACGACGACGGCGACCGCGACGACGGCGAGCCCGCAGACGGCGACGCCACGGCGACCGGGATGGTCGAGATCGTCGACCCAGTCGAGAACCCGACGTTCTGTGCGAACTGCCACCGCGTCCGCGTCACCCACGAGGGCTACCTCAAGGGCTGTCTCAACCGGAACGACGACCTCCGGAGCATGGGCGAGATGACGAAACCCGAAATCCGGGAGGCATTCCGGGATACCGTCGACAACCGGGTGCCGTACTACGGCGAGTATATGGTTCGGGACGACGATGGCGAGTGGCGGTTCAACGAGGAGTACATCCAGGCCTGAGGCCGACTGGTGTGGCCCCCACCGACCCTCTGCCGATTCTCTTCCGGTCGTGAGCCTGTAATTTATATACGGTGGCGGAGTGAACCTCGGTCAACGGATGCGCCGACGACGGTACCTCCAGGCGGCCGCCCTCGGCGCGAGCGGGGTCGCCGGCTGTAATGCCTTGGACCAGGGGACCGATGCGCCGACCGACATTCGGACGCCCACCGTGAGCCCGACGGCGACGCCGCGAGAGGAGGCGCCGAACGTCGATCCACCTGCCTACATGGACCTCCTGCCGAAGCAACATCTCAAGGGGACCGAGGAGACGCCGAATGCAAACTTCGTCCGCGTCGACTGGGACTGGTACCTCTCACACTACGATACCGAAATGGAGTTCGGCACGACGAGCGAGGAGAACTGGACGCTGGAGGCAAATGCTGGCAATCTAAACGAGCGACCGCCGCCGAAGTACCGGCTATTACATACGCCGGTTGGGACGACTATACAGACTGCTGGTATCGTAGCGAACATCATTCCACTATTCCCGAACTTGGGGCCGGCATTAGTTCGTCAGTGCGGCATGGAGATGGTCACCGAAAGCGGGAATGACGATTTACCTTCTTCATCGGTATCGACGTCGATCAAATCAAATCCGCTATACGAAGTAATGAGAAGTCGACGAATGAAAACGCTCCCGAAACGATCATCTATGCTGGTAGCGGTCGTATGGATGGGAGATTATTCTTCGTGTCGGAAGCCGGGGAGCAGCCGATACTCGGTGTACAGTCTTCGGACGAAGCTGATGAGGCGATCGCGCCAGCTGTTTCATTGGTCACCGGATTAGGAGCCACCGAAAGCGCAACGTCCTTGGAATCTATTCGCTGGTGTTTATCGAGGTCCCAGACGAGTGTTCCTGTGGTCGTCGGCCAGGTCAACGGAGGCCGGGCTAAGTTCTCCTACACCAACTACGTGATCTCACCCATTCGAAATCTCGCGGGTTATGACACGGTATTAAACGGGATGAATATCCATGACGGGGTAAGTGCCACCGCCGAAGTGGTCAGTTCTCATACCGACGGGAAGGCCCCGACCGTGGAGCAATTACAGGATCTCTACGGCCCAGAAGACGGTGCTATCGACACTGAATCTCACCCGTCTGTTTCCAAGCTCCAAGCAACTTGGGATTCGTAGAATGCACAACAGATTAGTTCGTCTTGGAGAGCATCTAATTCTGCTTCGGTAGCATCGCAGTGTGGGTAGTTATTTAGATCACGTATCCGCCCCGGGAGTTACCACCGGCGGAGACCTTGCTCCGGGAAGGCCCACTCTCGAATACCTCAGCGCGCCCGGCGTCCTGACGGTCCCACCGGGAGGTGCTATCCCATCCTGTGCCCGGATTACCAACACGGTTGTTCGACACGCTACCGCGATCTGCGTCCTGTCCATCCGGATCGACGTATTTACAATCACTGATGTCGGCACTACATTTCTCTTCCGCCCATTTACCGACGAAATCCGGGTCCTTCCCGTCCACACAGGTCACCACGGCAGGGGGTCCGGCCCCGGCAGCCCTGACGACGGCCGCCTCCTCACATTCATGGTTCGTCTCTCCGTCGTCAGCCTTCGTGCTGGCGTTGGTGGTAGGAGTTGTGGTCCCGGTACTCGTTCCGGTATCGCCACCAGTGGCCTCCGGGGGATCCTGCGGCTCGATAGTGAGTGTGTCGCGGGTGGTGCGGTTGGCGGTATCGGTGGCGATGACGATGAGGTGGTAGGTTTGGGGCTCGCCTCCGCACTCGCATCGTAGGGCGTCGGGTCGTCGACCCGTGGTTCGGTGTCGCCACGCAGTTCCACGGTCGGCCCGGCGTCCTCGACGTAGACGTATAGCGTATCGGTGTCGGTTCGGCCGTCCGCGTCGGTGACGGTGAGTGTGACGTTGTACCGGCCGACCGTCCGGGGCGTGAACGTCGTCCGGGCACAGTCCCGGCAGTCCGGTGTCATCGTGCGGCCGTCCGGTGTCTCGATGGACCACTCGTAGCCGTCGATCCGCCCATCCGGGTGTGACGAGCCTGTTCCGTCCAGTTGCACCGTCGTATTCACGCCGACTTCTTGGTCCAGTCCCGCCGCCGCCAGCGGCCCCTCGTCGGCCGCGACGATGCCGGTAACGCCGGCCGAGAGGACGATGGCAGCCAGGAGGAAGAACACATATCGTTGCATCGTTTCGTAGCATGGATTCATCCCGCCTCCTCTTATAAAATTTCGCAAGTTCACGCAAATACATCGAGCCGCTCGCGTCCGTCCGGGATTTTCGGGCGTGACTACGTGGCGGCAGGTACGGTCTCGGAAGTATCGATCAGGCACGGACGGAAGCCGCTGGTGGGCAGCCCCGGGCTCCGGGTTACCCGCGGGCGCGCCAGCCTTCCCCGGCCAAGCCGGCAAGGCCGGCGACCCCGGCGAGGGCCGCGAGGATCTCGAGGGCGCCGACCCAGAACGGCAGATACAGGCCGGCCCAGGAGCCGACGACGGCGCCAGGCCTCGGCGTCCGGGTGAGCGACCCGGTCGGCCTCGTAGACGATGCCGCCCTCCCGTGCGAGCGAGTACTGCCAGACGACCGAGCCGTTCCGGTCGATCTCGATCACCCGGCTGTTCCGGGAGTCGGTGATCAGGGTGTTGCCGTTCGGGAGTCGGTCGGCGTCTCGCGGCCACTGGAGCTTCGTGCCCGAGCCGGTCCCGTCGTATGTCCAGACGACCTCGTCGGTCGCGGCGTCGACCTCGACGACGCGATCGGCGCCGGCCGGGCCGCCGTGGGAGCTGTCGGCGATCAGGACGGTGCCGCCGTCGATACGCATGGGGTTGTGCTGTTCGTTCATCACGGCGTGGTCGTCCGGCTGGCCGACCACGTTCACGATCTCGTCCGTCCCGGGGTCGATCTCGAGGACGACGTCGAAGTTCCGGATCGAGACCTGGACGTTCCCGTTGTCGAGCCGGTCGACGTCGTTCATGTGCGTCCAGTCGGACTCCGGGCCCTGCCGGCGGAACTCCTCTTGGCTGTCCTTGGGAACGTGTTCGTCCCAGAACTCGGTGTCCTCGGCGATGTGGGCGGTCGCGTTCCACTGCCAGGTGACCGCGCCGGACCCGTCCACGGTGAACACGCGGTCGTTGCCCATGTCGGCGATGACGGTCTCGCCGTTCTCGAGGCGGTCGGCGTCGTGGACCTCGTGGTGGGTCGGGAACGCGTCGTACCACGCGTGCTCCCAGACGACGTCTTGGGTCTCGAAGTCGACCTCCACCACGCGGTTGTGGATGCACCGGAACGGATCCGGCGTGCCCGCCTGGGGGGTGCCGCCGTACTCATCGGGGCACTCGACGCCGGGCGCGCGGGCGCTTTCGCCCATCGAAACGAGAACCGTCCCGTTATCGGTGAGTTCCGCGTCGAAGACGAAGGCGTTCGGCGGGTCGTATCGCCAGACGGTCTCGCCGTCCGGAGCGACCAACCGGACGTCGCCGTTGTCGTTCCGGAAGCTATCGTAGGACTGTGTCGAGACGAGAGTGTATCCCGGGTAGGCGCCGGACGTCGTGTTGTCGTCCGGGAGTGGTCGTTTCTCGGCGGCGGAAAGCGCCTGGACGCCGAGGAAGGCGGTCGAGAGGAGGACGACGGCGGCGAGGACCTGGATGCGGCGGCGAGGCTCCATGAACGTCCCGGCGGCGTGCCGTCGGTTAGAGTTGTCGGTCGCTCGGGAGGGGTTGCGTTCTCCTGGCCGGTCGTTGTCACGACGGCGGCGATTTGCTCCAGGCCGTGGATCGGGTGGCGGGTCCAAAATGAGGAGAGACGGGCGATGAAAGCCTGCATGGAGAAAGAAACACAGCCAGGTTCAAGTGCCTCCCGGGAACATAATGCAAACCTGCAGGAAGGCGGTCTGGACTTCAAGATGGAAACTGTCGAGGACAGCAATTTCTGGCTCTAAATTCTCAATTTCCAAGTAGAAGAAGTTTAGCTACGCCCACTGATTTCGTCGCTGTCAATGTCCGGGCCCTATGAGTAATCCGGCGCCAATTTACAGAATAAGCTGCTCAACCGAATCCTCTACAAGCTGTTCATCGACCTGGAGCAGATTGGCCGCGTCCGCGTATAAATCTGCACCCACGTGCTCCCGCAGCTGCTCAATATCACGTTCTGACACCCAGGAGAGCACGTCCGACCGAATCTCCCGGTACTCCCGGACATACCAAAGCAGGGCGTGGAGGTCGGCCACGTCCTTCACCCGCTTCTGATCCATATCCCGGTCCGGGATCCACCGAATCTTCATCGCCGCCAGTAAATCAGCGTCCACAACACCGAACTCCTCCGGGACATCCCACGACCGAAACGTGGTGAGCGGCTGTGCCGCATCGTCTGTGAACACGTGCGCCAGCAACGGCTCCGCCGGCGGCCGGAACCCGAACACCTCATGGAACGTGTCCAGGTCCTGGGTGTCCGGAATCAAATCTAAATATAGGTCGAACACGTGGTGCGACGGCAGCGACTTCGCCTCCTCCGCTGTCAGCGTCTCCCCCGTATACCGGTTGAAATGGCGGACAAACCGGAAGCTAAGCGGGATATACCCCACGTCCACCACCCGTTTCACCGACTGCCCGACCGGTGCTGCGTCCACTTCCCCCGGCGCCCAGCCCGGGTCGACGTGAAATCCAAGGTCGACGTCGCGCGACCCAATGTAATCCCGACCGCACTCCGCTTGAAACCCGTCGTTCACGTGCAGGTGTACGGCCCACCCACCGAGCAGGCAGGCCGGCGGCTCAACTGTCTGGAAAAGCGGGCGCAGTTCCTGCTCCGAGATGTCAGTGATCTCGTCGACGTAGTACTGGCGCACTATCCTACGACCCTCCACGGTGGAACGAATCGATCAACTTGTCCGCCGCCTCGCCACACGGCCCGCCCTCCACCAGCAAGTCCACAATCAGCTGCGGCGTCGACACCACCATCTGACTGGTACGGCGCTGCGTCTCGTAGAACACGTGGTCGTCCGTCACCCGCAATCGAGTGTTGCCACCACCCAGCAACCCCTTGTCCTCGATGATCTGGGTCCACTCCTCTGCCTGAATAGGTCGAATGTAGAAATCGGTCGTGGACGGGAACAGGAATCCCTGCACCAGATTCTCCGCTTGGTACGTGGTCAATGCATAGTCCAGATTGGTCTCCTGCAGCAGGTCAATCGGCTGCTGGAGCGAGACAGATAACTGGTTTGGGGCTACACGGACGTCCCGCCACTCCTCATAGAGCTTCCGCGGCTTCAGCACCGCTGTGTTCTCGATCAATCCCTTGTCCTCGAGTTTCCCAGTATATTCGAGTACCCAGGGCTCCGACGCCTCCACCTCCTTTGCAATCCGGTACTTACTCAATGTGCCGTCCGGATTATTCAGAAGCACCCGGAGAATCCGTTCTTTCTTCACCCCGCGCGTTCGATCCGGCTTCTGCAACAGCATAGTACCTAGGTAACTCTCGTGCCTTAAGTAACTAACCTATGCATAGGTGTCTATAATACTTAAATGTGTTAGCTAAGTATCGGACTCTCTTCGCTCCAGTAGGCCATCTGTATCGGGAGTCCTTCTCCATCGCAATACTCCTCGCCGTCCGGTAGAAACCGGAGTTCCTTCTGAGAGTGACTCGCGACGACAGCCAGACCGAGTGCGTCCACGACGTCGTCGGTATCAGTGTCAGTCTGCTGCCCCATGAGGTCTCGGCAGACCTGCCCGAATACCGCATCGGGGTCATCGAGATGTCCGTCGAGTGCCTCGAGTCGCTCACCGATTCCTTGTTCACTCTTTTTCGAGTGGCCGAGTTGGTCGCCGAGCAGCCCCCTAAAGCAGACTTCCGGGTGAGACTCTACGATGGTGTCTTTTGCCTCCTCGTTGTGCTTGAGATAGTAATCTAGTTCACCTATCCCCGCGGCAATATAATATGACTGCCAGTTGAGTCCCTTCGTTAGGTCCTCCTGATTTTTGGTGTCTTACTGTCTCGTAGTCTCGTCCCTTCATTGCCTTCTGACATGCCGCTCTCGAGGGGATAGGAAACACGCTACTCGATCGTCCAGTTACAGTTCGAGCAGTCGAGTCGAGTTTTTCGCGTTTTTCGAGGGTCTCATCGTCATGAGGTCACCCGATCGGTACATCGATCAAGATTCGATCGAAGTCTCGGTGGGATTCCGGGATTGCCGAGAAATCGTTTTCAAGAAGGTAAACTACCGGTTCTTCGTTCTCGACTACGACGGCAAGCCAGACCCACTCGCTCAATCTACCCCTGCAACTGTGTTACCCGACATTGGTCTTTGCCAGTTCATACCGGAGATTTAATGAAGAATTGGTCGGGGGCAGCTCGAAAGATGGTCGGGACCCGCCGGATTCTTATCCGCTGATAATGCAGGTCGTTACGGCTGTTGTGTCCAACCAGTCCGCTCGGAGTTCATCTACCCCGGAACTTCTCGAACCAAGGTGCGTCAAATCGAGCCTGCCCCAACCGTTTGCACAACATAAATGATGATGAATCCATCGGTTCTACTCAAAGACAACGGTTAATGAACAGCCTCCCGTATCGAACCACATGTGTGAACACCAGCCCCGCAAAGAGGGCGGTGAGTTCGGCGAGAAGGTCACCGAACAGGAGGTTCTCAAAGGTCTTCGATGCGACGGACGATCCGTTTCTGACGGCATCGGAGATCGCCGAAAGACTCCCCGTGACACGCCAGGGCGTGTATAACCGGTTGGAACAGATGCGCGAGAAGAAACTCGTCGATAAGAGGAAAACCGGCGCACGTGGAGCCGGGTGGTGGGCGACGGTCGCCCCCCGGCTCGCTCCCGACGTGGCGGAACGCGCAGAAGTGGCCGACCGTGGAGACGCGGTTACCCTCGAGGAACTTGACGCCGAACTCGACACGGCGTAACCCGATGGTCGACGTCGTCGTGTCGGACCGCGCGGCCGACTGGTTGCGCGACGCTGTACCCGATATTCGTGATCGGATCACGAACACGCTTCACGACATCACGGACGTTCCCGACCACTACCTGAAGCGGCTGAGCGGATCACCCTACTATCGGCTTCGGGTAGGCGACTATCGCGTGATCATTGCCTGGCGGAAAGACGACGGGGGAACTGTTCGTTCGGGAGGTCGGTCACCGTCGAAACGTCTACGATTTGATCGGCAGACCGAGTGTCCGTCATGCGCTGCAGGATTTGAACCCGACGGCGAGACTCACCTCGTTCGTCTCGCGTGTTACAAATCCTTCGGCGTGTCGAACCCGACCCTCGCGTCCGCTCGGGTCGGTTCTCCATGGGCGCTGCAGGATTTGAACCGAAGGCAGACGGGCCGGGATGCTCGCTCCGCTGCGCTTCCGGGCTGCGTCTGCCAGGCTTCAAATCCTTCGCGGACACACGTCACTGCTCACTGTCTTTCGCAGGACGAGTGGGCGCTGCAGGATTTGAACCGGAGCCAGAGGGTCCTGCTCGGCCTACGGCCTGCGCGGGCTGCCTCTGGCAGGGCTCAAATCCTTCGCGTTTTACTTCTGGCTCCTCGCGTCCGCTCGTCGCACAGAAGTGGGCGCTGCAGGATTTGAACCCGCGACAACGTGGTCCGAAGCCACGCACTCTGTCCAAACTGAGCTAAGCGCCCGCAGGCAAGCCTAACACCAGTCCCGGATTTAACGCTGTCCTTTCGAGCGTTCCGGAGGCTTCAAGCGCCGGGCGTCGGTGCCCCGGGATATGGACCAGCCGCGGGGCTTCCTCGAACTCACCCGCCCGGTCAACGCCGTCGCGGCCGGCGTTCTGACGTTCACCGGCGCCTTCGTCGCCGCCGGCGTCTCGGCCCCCCGACCGACGGCCATCGCCGTCGTTGCGACCGTGCTCGCGACCGGCGGCGGGAACGCGATCAACGACTACTTCGACCGCGAGATCGACGCCATCAACCGGCCCGACCGCCCGATCCCGCGGGGCACCGTCTCGCCTCGGAGCGCGCTGGCGTTCAGCGTGCTCCTGTTCGCGGTCGCGGTCGCGCTGACGCTTTTGTTGCCGCTTTTGGCCATCGGTATCGCGCTTTTGAACCTCGTCGCGCTCGTCGCCTACACGGAGGTCTTCAAGGGCCGCCCGGGTGTCGGAAACGCGCTGGTCGCGGCGCTGACCGGGAGCACGTTTCTCTACGGCGGCGCGGCCGTCGACGGTGACCTCGCGCCGGTCGTCGTGCTGTTCGCGCTCGCGGCAAGTGCCACGATGGCCCGCGAGGTCCTCAAGGACGTCGAGGACGTCGCCGGCGACCGCGAGGAGGGCCTGCGGACCTTGCCTATCGTCTTCGGCGAGCGGCGGGCGCTGGTGGTCGCGGCGGCGTTCGTCGCCGCGGCCGTGCTGGCGAGCCCGCTGCCGTACCTCCGCGGCACGTTCGGCCTCCCGTACCTCCTCGTGCTGGCGCCGGCGGTCGCCGGCATGGCCGCGGCGACATACCGGTCGTTCGACGCGCCGTCGGCGGGCCAACGCTGGCTGAAGGCCACGATGTTCGCGGCGGCGTTCGCGTTCGTCGCCGGCAGGGCGGCTGTGGTCCTGTGACGGGCCGGGCGGGCCGCACCGCCGTGGCAGTGCCCCCCGCCGGACCGGCCGCGCGGCACTTTTCACCCGCCGCCTCCAACGAAGCCTATGCCCGTCGAAAGCGACGACGAACTACGCGAGATCCTCGAGCTTGACACCATCGCCGTCGTCGGCTGTTCGACGACCCCGGGGAAGGCCGCCCACGACGTCCCGAAGTTCCTCCGCGACCGAGGCTACGAGATCGTTCCGATCAACCCCCACGCCGACGAGATCTTCGGCCGCGAGGCCGCCGACGCGCTGGCCGACATCGAGGCGAACGTCGACATCGTCGACGTCTTCCGGCCGAGCGAGGAGGTCGCCGGCATCGTCGACCAGGCCGTCGAACGCGACGACGTCGAGGTCGTCTGGACCCAGCTCGGCATCCGTGACCCCGAGGCCGGCGAGCGGCTCGAGGCCGTCGGCAAGCGGTACGTCGAGGACGAGTGTCTGAAGGTCGCCCACCAGCGGCTGACCTGAGCAGATCGAGCCTACGCCCATCTGCGGCACCCGCCGCGTGGCTGTTACACGACGCCTCCTTCGGTTCGTGCCTCGCGGCTCGCGTGTCGTCGCTCCCGCTGGTCGCTCCTCCCGCTTGCTCCGTCCGCGGTCTCCCGATGGTGGACCGCGCGGCTCGCGGGTCGCTATCGCTCCCCGCTCGCCTGTCCGAGGCGCTCCCGTTGGTCGCGCCTCGCGCCTCCCGCTCGTCCATTCCGAGGCCCCCCTTCGGTCGGTCTCGCGGCTCGCGGGTCGCTCGCGCTCCCCGCTCGCACAGTCCGAGGCCTCGCTCCGCTCGCCTCGCGGCTCCCATCAGTCGGCGTCGCCGTCGGTCGACGGGATGTCAGCCTCACCGGCGCCGTCGCCCCCCTCGCTCGCTGTCGCCTCGCCACCCTCCTCGGTACCGGCGGGCTCGGCCTCCTCGATGGCGACCTCGGTCACGACCGCCTCGACGTCGACGTCCTCCGCCGCGGCGAGCGCGTCGAGGATCGCGGCCTGCTGGTCGAGCTTGTTCTCCAGTACCGCCACGCGCTGGTCGGTCCGCTGGACCGTCTCCCGCATCTCCATCACGTCCTCCCTGAGTTCCACGACCTTGTTGTACAGTTCCTCGGCCGTGTCCAGGATCTCCTGGATCTTCTTCGTCGCGCCTCCAAGTGGCATACGGACCGGTTCGGGACCGGAGACCCTTTGCCTTGCGGTCGGACCGAATCCGGCCCCGTTAAGACGCCACCGGCTCCACGGCCCGGCATGGAGAGTCGCCGACTCGCGCCGACGCTCGGCGTCCTGGCGTCGCTCGCGGTGGTGGCGTTCTTGGTACTGCCGTACGCCGTCCTCGGACCCGGTGAGGTCGGGACGTATTACGGCGCCGGCGCGGTGACGCCGTGGCTCGGCGGCGTCCTCGCGGCCCTCGCCGTCGTCGTCTACGCCGCCGGCCGCGAACGACGCACCGAGCCGGCGCGGGCCGCCGGCATCGGTGTCGGCCTCGGGCTCGCACTTGCGCTGGTCGCCGTCCTGTGGGCGGTGACCGTCCCGAGCGAGGTCCCGCTCCAGTTGACGACCGACAGGACGGTCTTCGGCCCCCTCTCGACGGCCGACATCCTGGAATCCCACCGGTGTGTGCTCGTGGTCGCGGCGGCAGCGGTGCCCGCCAGCGGCGTCTGGTACGCGCGGGCCCTCGGGCTGCTGTAGGACGAGCGCGCGACGATGGCCGGAGTACCGCTGATCGATGACCCGGGGTGTCGGCCGACCACCTTGCGGCGGCGCAGCCGCTCTCGACCCGAGACGTGGATGAATGGGTGGACGCCGAGGGTTGCCTGGCCGTTCCAGTGCGGGGAGTCCCGCGTGCCTCCTCCGCCCCGCGACCCTGCGGGCGACAGCTGTCCGCGGGCCCGCTGCTCACTTCCGTGCCTGACGGATTACCCGCGGTCAACCCCGACCGGGCGTCCCTGCAGACGCCGGGACGGCGACCGCTGCCCTCGCAGGACGAGGCTTCGACGTTGGCTTGCAGGGCCCGTACTGGTCGGGCCAGACGCACCCCGGATTCGGTCCCCGCTGAAGACCATAGCACGGGTGGCGAGCGGGGCCTAACCGCCCGACCTAGTCCGCACGGACGTAGACGACTCCCGCTTATGGGCTTTTCGTCTCTCGGCCGCCGGTCGGTAATCCAGTCGGCGAGAACCCACCCGACGCCGAAGCGATTCACTCCTCCGCGTCGGTCGGTTCGTCCTGCTTCTCCGCGTGGACCGAGGGCACCTCCGGGTCCGGGAGCAGCGTCGAAATCATGTAGACGATGGCGGCGAGGCCACCCGTGAACCACACGACCGCTCCCCAGGCACCCGGATTGTCCGCGTCCTGAGCCCTGGCGTGTTTGAACACCAGTATCGAAAGCGTGGTCGGGACTGCCAAAAGGAGCAGGGTTCCGACGAGAACGGCGACGGGATACTCGCTCACAGTATCGCGTTCGTTCGGGAGGAATCAAGTACGTAACGGGCGTATCGGACGGACCGGGACTTGAGGCTATGGTTCCGTCGCCACCGGCCCCTCGGCGAACTCCAGCCCGCCGGTCATCGTCCGGTGCGGGTAGGGGATGTCGATGCCTTCCGCGTCGAACCGCTCCTTGACGGCGGTGACGTACTCGCCGCGGATCTCGACGACGTCCGCCCGGGAGGGGTCGGCGATCCAGAAGCGGGACTGGAGGCCGACCGAGGAGGCGCCGAGTTCGGTCAGCCGGACCGAGGGCTCGGGGTCGTCCATGATGCCCTCCTGGGCCTCGGGTTGGTCAGGACGTCGTCTGTCAGGTGGGCGTTCGGGACGGTCAGAAGCTCGTTGTCGAACGACCGCACGCGGGTGACCCGGAGGCTGATGTCCTCGACGACGCCCTCGCCGCCGTCCCACTTGATCCAGTCGCCGATGCGGAACGGCCTCTCGGCGAAGATGAAGACGCCGGCGACGAAGTTCTGCAGGACGTCCTGCAGCGCGAACCCGATCGCGAGCGTAGCCGCGGCGGCGATGGTCGCGAGCGACGTGAGGATGCTGCCCCGGCCGGCCGCCGCGAATCCGGCCGCCAGGGCGACGAAGGCGACGACGACCGTGACGATCTTCTGCAGCGGCTTCTTCGCGTGGGCGTCGAGGCCGCGACGGTCCATCGCCCGGTCGGCGAGGGGGACGAAGACTGCCTTGGCGACGGCGTAGACCGCGACGAGGACCACGAGGCCGAGGACCGCGGCACCGACCGGGTCGGCGTACGACGGCGGGATGCCGAAGGTCTCGGCGAGGAACCGCGCGACGAAGTTGGTGGGCTCGGGCGTGGTCTGGGCCGGGATCACCGGTGGACCACCGCCGTGTGACCGCGCGTCTCGAGGACCTCGGCGTCCACCCGGTCGGCGAGGTCCTCGGCCAGCGACTCGGTCGTGGTGCTGCCGCGGGCCGCCCGGAGGAACTTCACCTTCACCAGCCCCCG
>PXRI01000034.1 GCA_003021005.1 Halobacteriales archaeon QS_1_69_70
CGCCCTCGACCGGGCCGCGGTCGACCCGGACGCCCCCGTCGGGATGACCGCCGAGACCGAGCGCCGGCTCGAGCGGCTCGGCTACCTCTAGCCCGACGCCGCGAGGGTCGGCGCCGAGGCGGTCCGCACGTCTACGAACGAACAGTGTATCCGGTCGCGTTCGTCCGGGATTCCGGACCAGAACTTGAGGATCGGAGACCGTCGCGGGTCAGTGCCAGCACCTTTGGTCGTACTCGCCCTGGGTGGGCCATGGAAATCACGCCCGCGGCGCCGCCCGACTTCGGCCTGACACAGGTGTGGTGGGGCGACGGGAAGGGCAAGACGACGGCGGCACTGGGGATGGCGTTCCGGGCGGCGGGCCACGGCTACCGCGTCCACGTACTGCAGTTCATGAAGGGCGGTGCCGGGAGCGTCGAGGACGTCCGCGGGGAGTACAACGCCATCGCCGCGATGCCGGGGCTGAGCTACGAGAACCGGGGCCAGTACGGCTGGCACGCGATGGCCGACGGGACCGACGAGCGCGACCACGCCGCGGAGGCGGCGGCCGGGCTCGATCGGGCCCGCGACCTCGTCGACGCCGCCGCGGCGGCCGACCTCACCACGCCGTTCGCGCTGGACGGCGACCCGGACGACGGCGTCCACATGCTCGTCCTCGACGAGGTGCTATACGCCGCCGAACGGGGGCTTGTCGACCCCGACGACGTCCGGGACCTCCTCGCGGCCGCGCCGGCCGACCTCGAGGACGTGCTCACCGGCGGCCACGAGCGGCCCGACTACCTCGCCGACCACGCCGACCTCGTGACGAACGTCCGGAAGGAAACCCACCCGATCGACGCCGGTCAGGGGGCGCGAAAGGGGACCGAGTACTGAACTAGAGTGGTCGAAACCCGCCGGCAGACGGCCGTCTGACGCCTGACGGACCGGGGCACAAAACCCTTACCGGACCCTCTCCGAGAGCCGCCCGGAGGATGGGGACGCACGCTCCTTCCCCGCCGATCTTCCCGACGCTCACTCGAACAGGTCAGTGTCGTACCTGACGTAGTTGCCGAGCCAGCCGCCGAAGGCGCTGAGACCGACTGTGTAGAGGGCCATAAATACGACCACGACGAGGAACAAGACCAGGATTGTGGCACCTCCGCCATCGCCTGGCCCTATCGCCAGGACGGATCCGAAGATGGCGATGGCCGCGATCGTGAAGAGCGCGAGCGGGATCGCTGCGACGATACCGGCGTAGACGCCGATGCGCAGGCCGGTACTCCGGTCGCCGCCCTCGAGGTAGCCAGCAATGCCGCCGCCCAGGACGGGCGAGAGAGGGATGAAGGAGAGGACGATCGACGCGATGCCACCGATGACGGCGTTGAGGAGGGTGTCACCTTCGGCCATGGACGGAGGTGCGAGCGGAGCACGTATAAAGGCGGTCGGTTGATGGCCCGGTTTCCGCGCGTCGCAGCGGGTCGACATTGCCGACGTGATTCCGTGGGTGTCTGGACCGGTACCGCGGTCGACGGTTCGATCAAATGGTGGTCGTCTGTCCGGCGGTATCAGTCCCCGCGAACCTTCGCTTCGATGTCCTCGACGACGTCGGGATTCCGCAGCGTGCTCGTGTTCCCGAGGTCGTCGTCGTTCGCGATGTCCTCGAGCAGCCGTCTCATGATCTTCCCGGAGCGCGTCTTCGGCAGTTCGGGGGTGAAGATCACCGTATCGGGGCGGGCGATGGCGCCGATGGCGTCCTCGACCCCCTCGACGATCCGCCCTTCCATCTCCTCGCTCTGCTCGGCGCCGTCCTCGAGGATGACGTAGGCGTAGACGGCCTCGCCCTTCACGTCGTGGGCGCCGCCGACCGCGGCGGCCTCGGCGACGCCCTCGACGGCGACGATGGCGGACTCGATCTCCATCGTGCCCAGGCGGTGGCCGGAGACGTTGATGACGTCGTCGACCCGGCCGAGGACGGTGACGTAGCCGTCGTCGTCGATCTTGGCGCCGTCCTCGGGGAAGTACACCCACTCGTCGCTCTCGGGGTCGGAGTATTCCGCCCAGTACTCGTCGATGAACCGCTCGTCGTTCCGGTACAGCGTCCGGAGCATCCCGGGCCAGGGCCGCTGGACCGTGAGGTAGCCCGCCTCGCCGGCCGCGACCGCCTCGCCGTCGGCGTCGACGACCTGTGCGCCGATGCCGGGCAGCGGCGGGCCGGCGGCCCCGGGCTTCATGGTCCCGATGCCGGGCAGGGTGGTGATCATCATGCCGCCGGTCTCGGTCTGCCACCAGGTGTCCACGACGGGACAGGACTCCTCGCCGATGTGGCGGTAGTACCACTTCCAGGCCTTCGGGTTGATCGGCTCACCGACCGTGCCCAACAGCCGCAGGCTGGAGAGGTCGTGGCCCGCGGGGTACTCTTCGCCCCACTTCATGAACGCCCGGATGGCGGTCGGTGCGGTGTACAGCTGGGTCACGTCGTAGGTGTCGACGATCTCCCACAGCCGGTCCCTGTCGGGGTAGTCCGGCGCGCCCTCGTACATCACCGACGTCGTCCCCAGGGCGAGCGGTCCGTAGACGATGTAGCTGTGGCCTGTGATCCAGCCGATGTCGGCCGCACACCAATAGGTGTCCGCGGGGTCGACGTCCAGGACCGCATGCGAGGTCCAGGCGACGTAGGAGAGGTAGCCGCCGGTGGTGTGCTTTACGCCCTTCGGCCTGCCGGTGGTCCCCGAGGTGTACATGAGGAACAACATGTCCTCGGCGTCCCGCGTGACGGGCGCGACGTCGGCGCCCGCGTGCTCGGCGAGGTGGTCGTCGTAGTCGACCTGGTCGTCGCCCAACTCGTGGTCGAGGTCGTCGCCGAGCCGGTCGACGACGACCGTGGTCGTCCCGTGGTCGACGTCGGCGAGGCCCTCGTTGGCCTTCGAGACGTGGTCCAGCGCGTCGCCGCGCCGGTAGTAGCCGTCGCAGGTTACGAGGAACTCGGAGTCGGCGGCGTTCATCCGGGTCGCCAGCGCGTCCGCGGAGAAGCCGGCGAACACCACCGAGTGGGGAGCGCCAATGCGGGCACAGGCTAACATTGCGACGGGCAACTCGGGAATCATCGGCATGTACATCGTCACGACGTCGTCCTCCTCGACGCCGAGTTCGCGGAGTGCGGCCGCGCACTCGTTTACCTCCCGGTGGAGTTCGCGGTAGGTGAACCGGCGGGTGTCGCCGAGTTCGCCCTCCCACTGGATGGCGAGGTCCTCGCCGCGGTCGTCGAGGTGGCGGTCGAGGCAGTTCGCCGAGGCGTTGAGTTCGCCGCCGACGAACCACTCGTAGAACGGTTCGTCCTCGTCGACGAGCACCTCGTCGTAGTCGGTCTCCCAGTCGAGCAGGTCGGCGGCGCGCTCCCAGCAGGCCGGCCAGTCGTCGGCGAACGCCTCGTAGATGGCGGGGTCGGACACGTTCGCCTGCTCGACGAACTCGGCCGGCGGCTCGAAGGTCTCCTGTTCGGCGAGTCGAGCCTCGAGTTGTGGATCCTCCGGGTCTGACATCCCGTGGTCCGTCGGGTCCCGGGCTATTAAGCGGGGAACCTACACCTCGGGTATCCGACCAATCGTCCGGACGGCCACTGGCTCGTTTCCGGTGGATGGCCGTTGGCCGCCCGTGCATGCGACCTGTGCATGCGACCTGTGCATGCGATCAGTGCACGCGACCAGTGGAGCCACTCCACGGACGGGTAGCCGAGGAGTTGTCGCCCCACGACCAGGCGCCGCCCTCGTCACCAGACTGGACCGGGTGCCACTCCATCCCTGCCGCGGCGGTGTCCCACAACGCTAAGCGGGCCCGCGCCGACACCCCGGGCATGCCCGAGCAGTTCGGCACCCGGACCCTGCACCGCGTGTACCGCGACGGGATGTTCGACGGCGAGCCGCCCGAGTTCCCGGTCCGCTACGAGGACCTCCGGGAGCGGGCCCACGATGCGATGAGCGAGCAGGCCCGCGCATACGTCCACGGCGGCGCCGGCGCCGAAGCCACGTTCCGGACCGAGCAGGATTTCTCCGAGTGGCGCATCGTGCCGCGGATGCTCCAGGGAGTCGCCGACCGGGACCTCGAAGTCGAGGCGTTCGGCAAGGCCCTCCCCTACCCCGTGATGGTGACACCGCTCGGCGTCCAGGGCCTCGTCCACGAGGACGGCGAACTCGCCACCGCCGCCGCCTGCGCCGACCTCGACGTCCCCTTCATCCTCTCGTCGTTGTCCTCGACCACACTAGAAGACGTCGCCGAGGAACTGGGTGACACCCCGAAGTGGTTCCAGTTCTACTGGTCCAGCGACGCGGCGATCGCCCGGTCGTTCCTCGACCGCGCCGAGGCGGCGGGCTACGACGCCATAGTCGTCACCGTCGACGCGCCGACGCTCGGGTGGCGCGAGCGACTGATCGACCGGGGCTACTACCCGTTCCTCGAGGGCCACGGGGTCGCCAACTACTTCTCCGACCCCGCGTTCCGTGACGCCCTCGACGCCCCGCCCGAGGACGACACCCAGGCCGCCGTCGACCACTTCCTCGACATCTTCGGCGACTCCTCCCTGCGGTGGGACGACCTCGAGTTCGTCTTCGAGCACACGGACCTCCCCGTCTTGATCAAGGGCGTGCTCCACCCCGATGACGCCCGCCTGGCCGTCGAGCACGGCGCCGACGGCGTCGGCGTCTCCACCCACGGCGGCCGCCAGGTCGACGGCTCCATAACCGCGCTGGAGGCGCTGCCGGACGTCGTCGAGGCGGTCGGCGACGACGCCACCGTCACGTTCGACTCCGGCATCCGGCGCGGTTCGGACGTTTACAGGGCGCTCTCGCTCGGGGCGGACGTCTGCCTCCTCGGCCGGCCGTTCGTCTACGGCCTCGCGCTCGGCGGCCGCGACGGCGTCCATCACGTGCTGGAGAACCTCATCGCGGACTTCGACCTCACGATGGGGCTGGCCGGCCGTGACACGGCCGCGGACCTGGATCGGTCCTCACTCCGGCACGAATCGGAGCTGGAACCTTGATAAGCGGCTGCCGCTGTGTCTGACCACAACGAAAAATCGTTGTTCTACAACACAACGGTCGATCGGGTCTCGATCCGGTCTCGGTGATAGAGCTGCGTCACACGTCGCCGAGGGTGACGTAGAACGGTACCGTCTCCTCGCGGCGGTACTCGCCGGCGCGAAGCTGTCTGGCGGCTTCCCGCCCCATCGAGCGCCATTCGCTCCGGAGCGCATCTAGTTCCTCCTCGCTGCCGGCCATCGTCGCCCGCCGGGCCCTGAGACCGTCCGCGTACGCCTTCCGCCCGACCGCCTGGACCTCCGACTCGCTGTACGGCGGCTCTACCACGAGCGTCCGGTCGTACCGCGTCGTCCGGACGTTCGAGAGGCCCGCCGCCCGGAGCAGCCCGGCGGCGTCGTCACCGAGCGCGACGTCGGTGTCGGCACCCTCGAGGTAGCGCTCCCGGGCGCGGGTCGCGAGCGCGCTCTCGGCGTCGACCGTCGAGCGGACCGACACCGCCTCGTTGTCGGGTTCGATGCAGGCGACGCGGTCGCCGGCGACGCGGGCGAACTCCCGAACCGCTTGCCGGGGCTCGGGGAGGTTGACGAGCAGGGCCTGGCAGACCACGAGGTCCACGGCGTCGTCCCGGAACGGCAGGTGGTAGACGTCGCCCCGGACGGTCGGCCCGTCGAGCTCCCCGAGGAGCGCGGCGTCGTGATCGCAGCCGACCACCTCGCCCGGACACTCCTCCCGGAGGACGCGGGTCAGCGCACCCTCGCCGCACCCCACGTCGAGGATCCGGTCGCAGGCCGGAAGTTCCAGGTCGGCGAGTGCCTCGCGCTCGTCGGCCCACATGCCGTCCCGCGTCCGCCGGAGGTAGTCGGCCGAGAAGCGACGCATTAGCGGGTGATCGTTATCGGTCAGTGTTGAAAAGCGGCGTGCCGTGGCTTCGAGGGGACAGGGCCGTCGCCGGGAGGTGGCGGACAGCCTCAGTACGTTTCCACGGTGACACCGAGGGCCTCAAAGTCCTCCACGTTGGCCGAAAGCACCGGTTCATCGTGGAGGTCGCCCACGGCCGCGATTATCGCGTCGACAGTCGGGACGACCCGGTCGGTTTCCGATGCGGCCCGCGCGCGGAGTTCCCCCGCCCGTCGGGCCGTCGCCTCGCGAGGTACGACGACGGGATACATCGAGAGCAAGTTCTCGACGCGCCGACGCTCCTCGTCCGGGAGTCGGTGTATTCGACGCCGAACTGCAGTTCCGCGACCGACTCGAGTACGATCCGCTGGGTCCGTGGGTGGAGCTCGACACCGTGCTCGAAGGCTGCCGGGTCTCGGTCTTCGAGGTCGAGCGAGAAGGACGTGTCGAGGATCACGATTCGGCGTCCTCGAACCGGTCCCGGAGCTCCGTGGCCCGGTCCCGACTCCGCTCCCGACCGTGCTCGACGATCTCGCGCAACTCCGCGGCCGCGTCCTCGTCGCCGCCGGCCAGCGCGCGCTCGAGCATCTCCGGTGAGGGACCGCCGAGCATCCGACGGAGCGCCTCCTCCATGGTTTCGCCCTCGTGCTTGTGGGCGGCGACGAGTTCATGGAACTCCTGGGAGACCCGGATGGTCTTCACCATATCGTATATTCGAATATATTCGGATAAAAACCTGGGCCGATTCCGGGGTCCAATCGTTGGAAAGGCTTACCCCCCGGCCAGTCCCCGCGCCCGGTCGATGTTCCACTCGAAGGACTTGCCGTCCTCGATGGGCGTCTCGACGACGAAGGGGACGTCGCGGAGAGCGTCGTGGGTAAGGACCGCGGCCATGCCGTCGGCGCCGATCTCGCCCTCGCCGACGTGGGCGTGTTCGTCCCTGTTCGTTCCGCAGCCGTGCTTCGAGTCGTTCAAGTGAACGCAGACGAGGTGCTGGAGGCCAACGACGTCGTCGAATTCGGCGACCGTCTCCTCGACGGCCTCGGGTGTCGAGAGGTCGTAGCCGGCGGCGAACGCGTGGGCGGTGTCGAGACAGACGCCGAGCGGGCTGTCACAGCGGTCCAGGACGGCGGCGAGTTCCTCGAAGCGGCCGCCGAGCTTGGTGCCGCTGCCGGCGTCGGATTCGACCAGCACCGTCAGGCCATCGGGCACGTCGAGTGCCTCCAGCGCCGACGCGGCGTTGTCCAGGCCCGCCTCGACGCCGGCGCCGGTGTGGGCGCCGAGGTGGACGTTGACGTAGGGGGCCTCGAGGGTGTCGGCGGCGTCGAGTTCGGCCTGCATCGACGCGATGGACTTCTCGCGGAGGTCCGCCTCCGGCGTGGCGAGGTTCAGAAGGTACGGAGAGTCGATGATCCACGGGCAGATGTCGTCGGCCGCCGAGCGCTCGCGGAACGCCTCCGCCTCCTCGCCGCCGATGGCCGGGTCCTACCAGACCTGCGGCGAGTGGGTGAAGATCTGGCCGCAGGTACCGCCGTACTCGAGCTGTTCGTCGACGGCGTGGTGGGCGCCGCCGGCGATGGAGGTGTGGGCGCCGATCTCGAGCGTGCCGGCTCTCGGGTGGGCCGGCCGATAAGGGGCTTCGGTGCGCACCCTACCCCCGTCACCATCGGGTCGGTCCGTCGGTCAATCGGACCCGGCCGCCGTACCTTCGGGCTCTCGGCTCGGACCGACGGCGACGCCGGTGATCTCGAAGCGCGCCCCGCCGGCCGAACTCTCCGTCACCCCGAGGTCCCACCCGTGGGCCTCGGCGATCTCCGAGACGATGGCCAACCCGAACCCGGTCCCGCCCTCGGCCGTCGAGTAGCCGAAGGTCAACACGTCCTCCCGCTCCGCCGGCGAGATGCCCGGGCCGTCGTCGGCGACGTAGAACCCGCCGCCGTCCTCGAGGGCACCGACCGTGATCGTGACCTCGCGGCCCCCGGGGACGCCCTTGTCGCCATCGTCGCCGTCGGCCGTCTCGGGCGCCCCGTCGTCCACGGCGTCCTGTCGAGCTTGCGAGTCAGGGCTCGTGGAACCATGTTCCACGGCGTCCTGGTGAGCCTGCGAACCAGGGCTGGTCGAGCCATGCTCGACGGCGTCCTGTCGAGCTTGCGAGTCAGGGCTCGTGGAACCATGTTCCACGGCGTTCCGGAAGAGGTTCTCGAGCAGCTGCTGGAGGCGGTCCGGGTCGGCATCGACCGTGCAGTCGTCGACCAGCTCGATCGTGGCCCGGTCGGTCTCGACGACCGAACGGGCGTCCCCGACGACCGTCGAGAGCGCAACCGTCTCGGTCTCCGAAATGTGCTGGCCCTCCTTGGCGAGCGTCAGCAGGTCCTCGATCAGGACCTCCATCCTCTCGAGTGCCTCCATCGCGGTCTTTAGATCCTCGTCGTCCTGATCGTCGCTGGCGAGTCCGATCCGCCCCAGTGCGACGTTGAGCGGGTTCCGGAGGTCGTGGCTGACCACGCTGGCGAACCGCTCCAGGCGCTCGTTCTGCCGCTCGATCCGCTCGCGGTACTGCTGGCGCTCCGTGATGTCGGTCAGCGTGATCAGCCGCCCGGATCCGGCCGTGGCGGTCGAGAAGGGGTTCGCCGACAGCTGGAAGTACCGCATCCCGCCCCGGCGCTCGACCTCGACGACGGCCTCGGCCGCCTCGGTGTGTGCCGCGACCTCCGGAACGACGGCATCGATGGGTTCGTCGACCGAGAGCGCCGGGAACAGCACCTCGGCCTCCGAGTTGTAGTCCCGGACCCGGTCGTCGTCGTCGAGCACGACGACGGGGTCGTCCCGTTCGCCGGCCATCCGCACGGTCTGGAAATCCTCGACGTAAACGAGCAGAAGGCCCACCGCCATCGCCGCGAAGCCGAGCGGCTCGTAGGTGATGTCCAAGAGCATTGGACTGGCGGCCCCGACGACGTCGAGGACGATCGGGAGTCCGGACAGCCCGACCAGCGCGACGAGCGGCGTGGTGTCGTGGCCGACCTCCCGGAACAGCTCCAGGAGCATGAAGTATCCGACCGCCGACAGCGCGTAGGCGAGTCCCATCGCGGCCCAGTGGGCGGGGCCGTTGACGACGGTGAGGTGGGGGAACGGCATCTCGACCTCCATGGTCCGGAAGTAGTAGCCGTGGAGTGGGTTCGTGAACTTCACCGCCATCACGACGACGAACGTGGCGACCGCGGCCCGCCGCAGGGTGGGAGAGCGGTGCAACGACCGGCCGGTGTAGGCCGAGCAGAAGTACAGCCACGGTCCGACGGCCGCGAACCCGACCGTGAGCCCGACGTAGTACGCCGCGAGGTCGAGCCGGACCGTGCCATCGTGGCCGATCCGGAGCGCCCGGGGGACGACGGCGAAGCACGCGACGGCCGCGCCACCGAAGGCGAGGACGTACGCGAGGAGGACGGGATGGACCGGCAGCCACGCGAGAGGAGCCATCGCGCTACCGTTTCCCGTCCACAGCGTTAAAACGTTGACCCCGCCCGGCGTCTCGGCGTCGGCCGCGTCGCTACGCGTCGCCGTCGGCGCGGAACTCGAACCGCGCGCCGCCGCCGTCGCTTCCCGATGGTGGCGGTCCATCCGTGGGCCTCGGTATCGACGATGGCGAGACCCAGCCCGGTCCCCGATGTTGACAGTCCAGCCGTGGGCCTCAGTATCGACAGCGGCGATATCCAGTCCGGTCCCAGACCGATTCCCGGAGTGGCCGGACTCGAAGATAGGGTCCCGGGACGTCGAAGCCGCTGCGCTCGAAGTACCGGCACGCCCGGCCGCGCTCGTCCGGCGCCTCACGTACAGCACCCGGTCTCCCATCAGTACAACGGCGACGTCTCGACCGTCAGCGGCCCTGGAGCCGGGCCGGGGGCGTGGCGGCCTCGGCGACCCGGACGGCGGCGAGCCCGACAAGGAGCAGTGCCGCCCACACGCCCGGTTGCAGGAGCCCGACGAGCGATCCGAGTGCGTCGTAGCTCGAGGCCGGGAACACCGCCGCCGTCAGGTGGAGGATTCCGAAGAAGCCGGACGGATGGACTGCGGCGAGGAAGAGCCCGACGACGGGCACCACCGGGTGGCCCTCCTCCCGCCGGAGTTCCGTCGCCAGCAGGGCGACGACGACCGGCAGGACGAGGGCGAGGTCCTGCGTGTAGGCCCGCGGCGCGACCAGCGGGATGGCGGCGACGCCGAGTGCGAACGTTTCCTCGTCGACGCCCCCGCCGGCCGACAGCACCGCGAGGCCGCTGATGGCGGCAGCAAGCACGATCCGTATCGCCATCCCGAGCGTCGCCCCCAGGTAGTAAAAGGGCCGGTAGTACGGCGGCAGCCAGAGGTTGGGCGGGAACGGCGGCCGGGACTCACCCCACCCTTTCCCCCAGGTCAGGACCTCGTAGTACCGGACGTGGACCTCGAGGCCGAACACCGCGAGTGAGACGGCGAGGAGCCCGAGGCCGGTCGCGACGGCCGCCGCGAACCGGCGGCGGTCCGCGAGCAGGTGGGCGCCGGCGGGCGCGTAGATGAGCTTCAGCGTGCCGGCGACCGCGGTGAGGGCGCCGCTGGCGTACAGGCCGAGCCGCCCCCGGCGGCCGTGCCGGTCGCCGTACCGGATGCCCGCCAGCGCGAACGCGAGGAGCGCGGCGAGGAACACCGACACCTGCGCCAGTTGCATCGAGATGATGACGGGGGCGAAGCCGGCGACGGCCCACAGCAACAGCAGCCGTTCGACCCAGGCGAGCCGGAGGCCGTACCCCGCGACCGCGGCCTGGAGTCCGACCCAAAGTAGGCCGACGGAGACCACGTTCAACAGCGTCCCGGCCTGGTGGAACGTGAGGTCCGCGAACGGGGCGTCCGTCACCGGGAGGAACAACAGCAGGTACACCGGCGGATACAGGTAGCTACCGTGGTAGCCGCCCTCGTCGTTTTCGACGTATATCGGCTCGCCGGCCTGCCAGGAGTTCACCGCGCCCCGGTAGGCACCCAGATCGAAGTAGCGGAACCCCTCGAGGACGCCCTGCGACTGGAGCCACCAGTGGACCGCGGGATAGGCGACCAGGAACGCCAGCACGGCCAGGGAGGTGGCGACGAAGACCGGCCGCTGCCTGCGGAGGCCCCACAGCTTCCGGAGGGCGGCCATGGATAGCGGTGTTGGAACGACCGGTAAACGTCTTTCGACATCCCGGCTCCGCCGACCGGCGGACGAGCCCCCGGCGTGGGAAACCCCGACCCGGGCCGGCCCGTCGCGGGGAACCCGAAGGTTCCTGTAGCTCCTGACCCAACCGCCGCCGATGGCCGACACAGTCCCGACCCTCGCGGGCGACCCGCCGCAGTGGCCGGCCACGCTACGCGACCTCCTCCGGGCCGCCACCGACGGGGGTCTCGACCGGGCGGCGGTCCTCGAGGGACTGGCCGGCGACCGGCCACCCGAGGACGGCGGGACCGACGACGGCGCAGTCGAGCGCCGCCTCGCCTTCCTCGAGGCCGCCGACGTGTTCGACTGCGAGGACGGCGGGTGTACGCCGGCCCGAAACGGCCGGGAGTACCTGCAGACCCACGACGAGTCGGTCCTCTTCGAGGCGGTCGCCGGCGCCGCCTCCGGGTTCGAGCCCGTCCTGGAGGCCCTGGCGGTCCGGCCGCTGTCCGACGTCGAGGTGGCGGACCTGCTGGCCGCAGAGCACGAGGCCGCGGGTGAGGCGGCCACCGCCCGCCGGTACCTCGCCTGGCTCCGCGCGCTGGGCTACATCTCCCGGCGGGACGGCGTCAACGACCTCACCCGGAAGGGTCGCCGGCTGGTCGCCACGACGGAGGCGCTCACCCCGCCGGGTGCCGACGCCGACCAGCCCGCGCGGCCCGAGGACGCGCCCTCGACGGCACCCAATCCTGCCGCCGAAGGCAGCCGGCACGCTGCTACCGGAGCGACATCGGACCCGACGGAGTCCCGGTCTCGACTCGTCGACGGGACTCCGGGCGAGACCGCCGACCTGGACGCCGCAGACGCCGCGGACGGGCCACCGTCGACAGAAGGGTCGGACGAGGACGCGTCGCTCGTGGTCGACGCCGACCTCGAGCGCGAGTTGCGGTCCCGCTACGACGACACCTGCATGCTCTGCGGCGACCGACGCCAGTGCGGCCCCGACGCCGGCTACGCCGAGGTCCACTTCCTCATGCCGCGGGCGGCGCCCCACGACGGGCCGGCCGTGGCGGCGAACGCCGTCGTCGTGTGCCCCAACCACCGCGCGGACCTCGAACACGGCGCCGTCACCATCGACCCGCAGACGCGTTCGGTCGACCACGCCTACGAGCCGGCGGTGTCCGGCCGGACGTTATCGACCGTCGCCGACCACGAGGTCGGGGCCCAGTACCTCGCGTACCACAACGACGTCGTCGCGGACTGACCGACGGCCTTCCCGGGCGGCAACCGCAACAGCAACTGCAACCGGCGGTTCCGGTCCGTCGGTCCGCGTCCGGACCGGTTAGGGGAAAATCATTTCGTTCCGCCGGCCGGTACCGCTACCGTGCTCGTCCATCTCCACCAGTACGCACACGAGGAACTCCAGTACGACGACAACCGCACCGCCGGGGAGGCCCAGACCGAAGAGGGCGTCGACAGGGACCCGGAGTCGTACTTCGGCGAGGAGCTGGACCTGGACGCGGCCACCTGGGAGACCGTCGAGTACGACGACGCGCCGGTACAGCGCCGGGAACTGGTCTTCGACGACGTGACGGCCGTCTCCCGGCCCGCCGACCCGGAGACCGGGGACCCCTCGCTCCCCGGTGGCCCCCTCCAGGTCAGGCGGTCGGGGTCGGTCGAGGAGTTCGAGAACACCCACGTCGTCGAAGCGGAGGACCCGACGCCGGACTGACGAACGCGCGTTCCGGGCGGTCCGTCGCGGCGCCGCCGATCTCCGTCGGTCCGGCAGCGTTAGTTCCGTCGTGCTGCCGTCCTCGTCCGGCCGGTCCACCCGTCGGGCGCCCGAACGAGACGGACCGCTCCCGGTTACACCGTCTCCGGTCCGCCGCGCCAGCTGAACAGCATCTCCCGGCGGGTCAAAAGCGGCGCGTCCGAGAACTTCATCGGGTCCGTCTGGGCGTAGTTCACGAGCGTGAACAGGAGGACGCCCCCGATGGTGTTGCCGAGGAGTATCGGGAGCCAGTACGCGGCGAACACGGCCAGTGGATCCGCACCGGCGACGAACAGGTAGAAGAACGCGTCGCCGGCGGCCGTGATGACGTGGTAGAGTTCCGCCGCGGCGATCATGTAGAAGATGACGTAAATCTGGAGGAACCGCGCGATGGTGTCCTGGGCGGCGTGGTCCAGCCACACGACTCCGGCGACGAGCCACCCCGCGAACACCGCCCTCGCGAACACCGTCCACCACCCGTGGTCGATGCCGGTCTCGGTGAACGCCAGACCCGCCTGCACGGCGGCGGGCGACAGGACGTCACCGACCGCGAGGAGGTACGCGCCGACGGCCGCGCCGACCACGTTTCCGACCAGGACCACCCACCAGACGCGCGCCAAAAGCGGGAGGCTGGCTCGGCGGGCCAGGACGAGCGCCACGGGTGGCAGGGTGTTCTCGGTGTAGAGCTGATACCTGCCGAGGATGATGTAGAGGAAGCCGACGGGGTACAGCACGGCGCTCAGGAAGGGTTCGTCCGGGAACATCGCGGCGCCGACGGCGTGGCCGACGAAGGTGAGGACGATGGCGAAGCCCGCGGTCGTGCCGCTGAAGAAGAGGGTCTGTCTGTCGGCGGTGACCTCCTCGGCGGCGCTCGCGAGGACCCGCTCGAAGATGTCGCTGGCGGTAAAGCGGTTCGGGACCGCCCACCCGGACTTGGGTGCACCGGACGCGGCGCGCTCCTGGGACCCGGTCTCCTCGCCGTCGAGGTCCTCGTCCGCCGTATCGTCCATGTCGACCGGTCGCCCCGACTGTTCACCCCCTGGTTGCTTAATCCTTCACTCGCACCGTGTCTGTTGCCGATAATCAGTCTCCCCCGCGGCCGGCGGGTCGCGCCTTCCGCGTGTTCGTGGCGGTCACACCGGCTCGCGTCGCTCGCGGCATCGCCGGTCGCCGCTCGCATTGGTCGAGGCCCTCGCTTCGCTCGGGCCTCGCAATCCGCCCTCCCCGATTTGAACGGGGGACAAGTCGATCTACAGTCGACTGCTCTACCAGTCTGAGCTAAGGGCGGGCTACCGGGAACGAATCGGCTGGCGGACTTAACGGTTTTGACCCTCATTGCCGGCACTCCCGCCGCCCCGCGAAGATTGAAATACGGGCCCGCCCAACGCCCGCCAACGGGATGAGCAAGATCACCTTCCGGGCGGACGACGATCTCGTCCGGCAGCTCGAGGCGTTCGACGCCTCCAAGAGCGAGGTGATGCGGGAGGCGCTCAGGGCGTACCTCGGCGAGGGCGACGATAGTGACCGGGGCGGCCGCGTGAACGCCGGCATCGAGCCGGCTTCGGCGGAGAACTCGCTGGACGAGGCCGTCGCCGACCGCGTCGACGCCGTCGTCGCCGACCGCCTTGATGAGGCGTTTACGGCGAGCGAGCCCCGGGACGTGAACGTCAACATCACGCTTGATGGCGATTCCATCGACGCCGTGGGGGGCGCGCCGGTGGATCGTAAGACGGTGACGGCCGACCGTCCCGGGCCGACGGACGGCGATGCCGATACGTGTAAACAGTGCGGCGACGACCTCGCGTCGGACGACGTGTACTGTTCGAACTGCGGTGCGAAGGCCTCACACCGGCTGTTCTGCGAGTGCGGTGACGAACTCCGCTCCGACTGGGGGTTCTGCCCGAGCTGCGGGCGGCGCACCCCGGCCGCCGACGTCCTGCGGGACCCCTAAGCCGGGCGGCGCGAGCGAAGCGAGCGCCGCCGAATGAGCGAGCGGTGAACGGAGTGAGCCGCGAGCCTCCCGCCGCTGTAAACGAAACGGGGCCGAACTGTCTTACGACGCCCCCAATCTTTAAGTCCCTCCCTTCTGTTCGTACACCTGCGTAAGACGGCACGTCTTACAACGGGGTCGGCTGACGCGTGTGTGAGGCTGACGAAGCCGATTCACGGTGTAAACGCGATCGCGGTTTCGCGTGTGCTCGGTCGTCTTACCTACAACCCACAGGGGAAGAACAACATGGAGCGTGTGACACTACGGATCCCGAAACAGCAGATCGCAGAGGTAGAGCGCATGGTCGATACGGGAGAGTTCCCGAACCGGAGCGAGGCGATCCGCTCCGCCGTGCGCGAGATGGTGAACGAACAGGACGCGGAGTCCGGCGAGGGCCAGCGCCCCTGGGCGAAGGTGTAAGACGATGCAGGACATCGTCAACTCCGCCCTCGAGAACGCCGAGCAAGAAGACCGCGAGTTGGACGCCGACCTCGACGGCGACGGCGCCGAGTTCGGCGACCCCCGGATCGTCATCATCGGCTGTGGTGGCGCCGGGAACAACACCGTCAACCGCCTGTACAACATCGGCGTCGACGGTGCGGAGACCATCGCCGTCAACACGGACAAACAGCACCTGCAGATGGTGGAGGCCGACACGAAGATCCTCGTCGGCAAGTCCCTGACCAACGGGCTCGGCGCTGGCGGGGACCCCTCGATGGGCGAACGCGCCACCGAGATGGCCCAGGGCACTATCAAGGAGGTGCTCGGCGAGGCCGACCTGGTGTTCGTCACGGCGGGCATGGGTGGCGGCACCGGCACCGGCGCCGCGCCGGTCGTCTCCAAGATCGCGAAGGAACAGGGCTCCATCGTCGTGGGCATGGTCTCGACGCCGTTCAACGTCGAGCGCGCCCGGACGGTGAAGGCGGAGGAGGGCCTCGAGAAGCTCCGCGGCGAGGCCGACTCCATCATCGTCCTAGACAACAACCGCCTCCTGGACTACGTTCCGAACCTGCCCATCGGCAAGGCCTTCTCGGTGATGGACCAGATCATCGCCGAGACCGTCAAGGGCATAAGCGAGACCATCACCCAGCCGTCGCTCATCAACCTGGACTACGCGGACATGACCTCGATCATGAACCAGGGCGGCGTCGCGGTGATGCTCGTCGGCGAGCACCCACTGTTGGACGTCGACTACCGCGGTGCGTCCGGCGGCCTGGTCCACATCACGGGTGGCCCCGACCTGACGCTGAAGGAGGCCGAGGGCATCGCCCAGAGCATCACCGAGCGGCTCGAGGCCTCGGCGAACGTCATCTGGGGTGCCCGCATCCAGGACGAGTACAAGGGCAAGGTCCGCGTCATGGCGATCATGACCGGCGTCCAGTCCGCCCAGATCCTCGGCCCGACGACCCAAAAGCAGGCCGACGCCTCCCGGCAGGCCATCGAGAGCGTCGGGGACGAGGAGTTCGCCTCCACGCCGCCGACCCAGGGCGCCGGCGGTGGCGGTGGCGGGATCGGCGTCGGCGAGACCGACGGCGGTCGCTCCGAGGTCGAGCGGAACAACGGCCTCGACGTCGTCCGGTAACCCCGATATCCGGCTATTTTTGGACGTGTCGCCGAGCACCGACAGGGCTGTCTAGTCTTGAGGCTCACGTATTACGAACCCCGCAGTTTCGGGGTGTATTACGAGCATCGGGGCGATCCGGGCACGGTCTGTACTACACGAACTGCAGGGGTTGCTGGCCGTCGCCGCTGGTACGCAGCGGATCACAATGGTTTCCGTCTCCGAGTCGAGTCCCCGGTCCCAGCGTCAGGCGTCCCCGGCACCTCGCCGCCAAGTTCCCCGAGCAGGTCACACTTCCGGCAGACCTCGCCCCCGGTCGGCGCGCCGCACCGGTCACAGGTGCCCCGGGGCGCGTCGGCGTCGTCCCGGTACGCCTCGGCGGCCAGGCGGGCGAGGTCCTCGTAACCGGCCATGATGGAGTGCCGCGTACCGGGGTGCTCGGCCTCCAGCGCGTGGAGGTGGTCCCGGATCTCGCCGCGGTAGGCCTCGCTGGCGTGGGGACACTCCGCCATGTGGGTCGGCAGCTCCTGCAGGTGGGCGTACAGCGCGACCTCCTTCTCCGGGACGTCACGTAGCGGCTTCGCCCGCGGGACGAACGGCGCGTCGGCGAGGTCGCGGTCCTCGAAGCTGCCGAGCGAGGCGTCGAAGTGTTTCGCGATCTGGCGGACGTCGCCGGACAGGAGGTTCATCATCGCGGTCTGGGCCTCGTCGTCGAGGTTGTGGCCGGTCAGCAGCTTGTCGGCGCCGAACGCCTCGGCGTACTGCGAGAGGGCATCCCGGCGAAAGACGCCGCAGTACGCACACGGTGCCATGTCGAGGGGGTCCTCGTCGGCGACGGCGTCCATCTCGATGCCGTACTCCTCGGCGTAGCTCGCGACCTCGTGCTCGACGTCGAGGGTCTCGGTCAACTCGACGGACGCCTCCAGCGAGGCGTCGCGGTAGCCGTCGATGCCCTCGTGGATGGTGACGGCGACCAGCTCGACACGGGGGTCGGCCGAGAACGTCTCGTGGAGAATATGAGTGAGCACGGCGCTGTCCTTCCCGCCGGAGAGCCCGACGAGCCACGTCTCCGGCGCCGCCGGCGTTGCGTCGTCCGACAGCAGCGCGTCCGCCCGGATGCGGCGGCGGACGCGGGACTCGACGGACCGGGTGAAGTGGTCCGCACAGAGGTGCTGCCCGGAGTAGGCGGCGGACATCACCGCCTCGTCGCCGCACGTGTCGCACTGCATCGGCCGGGCGTTGCCGAGCGACGGGGATACCGGTTTCGGCTCGGCCGTGGCTCCCGGCTACAGCGGCTGCCAGGTGCGCGGCGATTCGTGGTGGCCGAGGACCCGGGCCTCCCGGCCGACCTCGTCGGCCTCGCGGAGTTCGACGACGACGTCGAACTGCGAGGTGAGCGTGTTCACGTCCTGTGGGTCGTGGGCGCCGGGGTCCAGCGTGGCGATGCCGAGGTAGTCGGCCGCCGACACCCGTCCCGTCACGGTGTGGAGGAAGTTGAACACCCGGTCGGGGTCCGAGTACCGCAGAAGCGTCGACAGCGAAAGCACCGCCAGCCGGAGGCCGTCGTCGACCGACTCGCCCATCTCGCGGGTGCACTTGACGATGCCCATCCCGATGCCGGTGAGGTCGCCCGGCGACGTGACGTACTTCACGTCGTCGGTGTCGTCGAACGATCCGCTGTCCGAGGCGCCGGTGCAGTCGACGACGCGGAGCGGATCGAGCCGCCCTGCGACCGATGCGAAGTCCTCCCGCAGGCGACTGCCGGCGGTGTCCGGCGTGACGGCGATGGCCTGGTCGTCGGCGCCGGCGGCGAGCAGCTCGAGCGCCAGTCGGTCCTTCCCGAGCATGCGGCCGCCGGAGATCAGCACGTTGGTTCCCGGGTCGATGGCGGCGAGCCCCTCGACGGGCAGGACGTCGTCCAGGTCGTAGTCCTCGACCTGGACGCGCCGCGACGAGAGGTCCTCGGAACTCATCAGTCCGACTCCTCGAAGTCCCGGAGTGCGCCCACGAACTCCGAGTCGTCAAGCAACCGGTCCTCGTCGGCCTCGAGCTCGTCCTCCAGGGCAGCAATCTGCTCTTCGAGCTCGTCGTAGGCGTCGCTCTCGACGAGTTCGGTCCCGCTCTTGCCTCCTTCCAGGGCGGCCCGCTTCGACAGCAGCGCCCGGTACTCCCTGACCCGATCGGTGCGCTCGCGCCGCTCCAGGAGGTCGGTTATCGTCTCCAAGAGCGTCTCCCGGGTCGGCGGCTTCGTGACGTAGGCGTCGAACCCCATCTCGACGATGTCGAAGTCGGGGTCGACCGCCGTGACCATCGCCACCTGCACGTCGTGGCCGCGGTCGCGCAGCTCCGACAGCACCGCCTCGCCGCTCATGCCGGGCAACATCCGGTCGAGCAGCACCACGTCGACGTCCTCGTCCAGCGCCTCCAGCGCCTCGGTGCCGGTCGCCGCCCGCCGCACCTCGTAGTCGCCGGCGAGCCACAGCTCGTAGGTCTCGCCGACGTCGGGTTCGTCCTCGACGACGAGCACGACCGGCTCGTCAGTCGCGGTCATTCCGCCCCCCGATGCCGCTTGCCTCGCCGGTCCAGCCATCGGTCCCTTCCGCCGCCGCGGGCAGTTCGAGCACGAACGCCGCGCCGGGGTCGTTGTCCTCGATGCGGACCTCGCCGCCGTATGCGTCGACCATCGCGTCGACGAAGAAGAGGCCGAAGCCGGACCCCGCCGTCTTCGCGTGTGACTCCCCGCGGCGGAACACCGACTCCCGGTGTTCCGGGGCGACGCCCTGCCCGTTGTCGGCGATGCGGAGCTGGACGATGTCGTCGTGGCGCTCGGCGCTCACACGGACCGTCAGGCCGTCGACCTCGTTGTGCTCGATGGCGTTGGTCGCGATGTTGCCCACGACGTCGGCCAGCAGTTCGTCGGCCTGGACGACCACGCTCGTCGGCAGGTCGACCTCGAAGGTCACGTCGGGGTACGTCTGGGACAGCCTGGCCACCTCCTCCCGGAGGACGTCGGCGACGTCGATCGATTCCACGGCAAGGCTGTCCTGGCTGCCCAGCGCGTTCAGGACCGCCTGGACCCGCTCGACGAAGGCCGTGATGTCGTCACACCACCGGAGGATGGTCTCCGCGTGGTCGTACTGTCGGCCCTCGAGGTCCTCCTCGAGGAACGCGGCGCGCGACCGGATCACCGTCATCCCGTTGAGGACGTCGTGCCGCAGGATGCTGTTGATGAACTCCATCTGAGTGGTGCGGGTCTCCAGTTCGTCGGTGCGCTCCCGGAGGAGCCGTCGGTTCTCGGCGCTCTCCAAGGCCGCCTGTGCGTTCGCGCCGAGCGTCTCCGCCCGCCGGCGGTCGGCGTCGGTGAATTCCCCGGTCTCGTGGCGGCCGAACGCGAGGAGGCCGTAGTCGCCGAGCGGCACCTCGAGGACGCTGCCGAAGGCGGCGTCGAAGGTACCGACGCCGGAGTCCTGGTAGTCGGCGACCGAGCGGGTCGACCCCTCGCGGAACACCTCCATCCCGAGGTCGTCGCCGGTGAGCGGCCGGAGGTCGGCTTCAGTCTCGACCCCGAGGACGTCGGCGCTGGAGTCGGTGATCGAAAGCGCCCGGAGGCCGTCGGTCGCCGCGTCGTACCGCCACAGCGACGACAGCGGCCAGTCGAGCACCTCCTCGGCGATGTCGACGGTCACGCGGGCCGTCTCCTCGACGGTGTCGACGTAGGTCAACTGTCGGCTGGCCTCGTGCAGCGCCCGGAGGCTCCGCTCGCGGCGGTGGCGCTCGGTGATGTCCTGGGCGATGCCGATGCCGGCGTGGACCTCGTGCAACACGTCGAGGGGGTGCAGGGAGACGTCGAAGACACGGCCGCCGAACTCCAGCTCGAACTGGCTCGATTCCCCGTCGAGGACTGACTCGTACCGCGCCACCACCGCCTCGCGCTGGTCTTCGGGAATCACCTCCTGGATGGGGCGGCCCTCCAGCTCGTCCGTCGTCACGTCGAGGCTCCGGAAGGCCCTGCCGGCGACGAGGGTGTACCGCAACCCGTCGTCGAAGAGGAACACCGCCCCGCCGGGGATGTTCTCGGCGACGGTCCGGTAGAGGGTCTCGGTTTCGACCCGCTCGGACACGTCGCGGACGACACACACCAGCCCGCCGTCGTCGAGCGCGGTCAGCGACAGCTCCTGCGGGAAGTGGCTGCCGTCCTTCCGGCGGCCGACGGCCTCGCCGTGCCACTCGCCGGCCTCCGCGACGGTCGGCATCACCGCCGAGTCGAACCGTTCCAGTTCCTCGTCGCCGTAACAGACGCTCCAGTGTTCGCCGACCAGGTCGTCGGGCTCCTCGTAGCCGTAGACGTCGGCGTGGGCCCGGTTCATCTCGACGTACCGGCCCTCGTCGTCGAGTACGGCGAGTCCCTCCGCGAGCGACTCGACGGCCGTCTCCAGCGCCTCCGCACGGGACTCGCTGACCGTCGGCATGCCACTACGTGTCGACCGGCTCGTAAAACCGTTCGGGTGTCCGCAGGCCCCCGACGCCACCGACAACGGTTTCGGCACCGACCCGATACCGTCGCCAATGAGTTTCGGTCGGGACGCAGCCGTCGACCGCCTCCGCGACGTCGTCGACGCCGTGGCGACCGAGCGCACGCCGGTCCCCGTCCGCGAGGTGTGGGTGTACGGCGACGCCGTCCTGGGGCTGGATCCGGTCGAGCGCCTCGACGTCTACCTCACGAAGGACCTCCTGTTCGAGGACGAGCCGGCGCGGGAGGCGGCCTTCGAGGAGCAACTGGGCGTCTCCGGGGTGGGTACGGCCGTCTCGGCGGCCTGGGCCGACGAGCACCCCGACTCGGTGCGGGCGAACGCCACGGGCCACGCGGCCCCCGAGCAGTGTCTGGCCGCCCACCTCCTGGAGCCGGACGAGCCGGTCCACCTCGAGGTCTGTAACACCGGCTTCGAGGACAACGTCGCCCGCCGGCTCGAGGGCGCCCGCGCACGCGAAGACTACACACAACTCCTGGACCCGCGGGCGGCCTGTCTGTGGGTCGACGACGGCGAGGGCGGCACCACGAGCGAGGCGGCCTTCCGGAAACTCGCCGAGGGCGAGTTCGTCTTCCCGACGCTGTCCGGGGCCCTGGAGATGCTGGGTATGGACGAGGCCGACGCCGAGGAGGCCGCGGCGGCACTCGAGGAGTACCGGGCGGGCAAGCAAGGCCGCACCGTCCGGGGCGACGTGGTGTAGGACGGTGGAGCCCCTGGCTGCGGGCGAGCTGGCACCCGTGGGAGAAACGGCTGCGGTTCAGCGAAGGTCCGGGACGAGGGCGGCGGTCACTTCCTGGCGGTCGTAGCGCTTCAGCCGGCCGCCGTCGGCGCGGACGGTGTCGGTCGTGGTTTCAGTCGGCATGACGGGGACCATCGGCTGTATCTCGTCGGGGGTCATCTACCGACACCCGGACTCTACACGGTCTTAAACATTCATGATTGATGCACATAGATTCGGCACGTTCTGCCAAACCACGGCCTGGGTGGCGGGCCGTCATCCGGTCGCGGGTCCAAACCCTTATATTCGACAACGGGACAATCGGAGGCAATGGTCGAGGCGTTCGCAGTGGCGTCCGGCAAGGGCGGGACCGGCAAGACCACCAGCACGCTCGCGCTGGGGATGGCGCTCGCCGAGCAGTACGACGTGACCGTCGTGGACGCCGACACCGGGATGGCGAACCTCCTGTTCCACGCCGGCCTGGCCGACGTGGAGACGACGCTGCACGACGTGCTCGTCGAGGGCGGTGCCCCCGTCGAGGCGGCGACCTACGACCGGTTCGGCATGCGGGTCGTCCCCTGCGGGACCTCGCTGTCGGCCTTCGAGGCCGCCGACCCGGAGCGCCTCCGGGGCGTCGTCGCGACGCTGGCCGCCGACGCCGACGTCCTGCTTCTGGACTCGCCGGCGACCCTCTCGTCGAAGAGCGCGGTCCTGCCCGTCGTGCTCGCAGACCGGGTCGTCATCGTGCTCCAGCCGACCATCCCCGCGATCTCCGACGGCCTGAAGGTCCAGGAGTACGCCCTGTCGTACGGCTCCGACGTCGCCGGCACGCTGTTCAACAAGGTCCAGACCGACATCGAGGCGGTCCGGGAGCGGGCCGACCGCTACTTCGAGGGGCCGCTGTTGGCCACGGTGCCGGAGAGCGACGCCGTCAGGGCGGCCCGCTCGGCCGGCGAACCGCTGCTCGCCCACGCGCCGGACTCGACCGCCGCGGCGGCCTACCGCGAGGCGACCGAGGCCCTGGACCCACGGGACGGCGACTCCGGCGACGTCGCCGAGCGGTTCCGGACCGCCGTCATCCCCGACCCGTCATGATCCCGGACGGCGACCTCGTGCGGGCCCGCGTCGTCACCGACCTGGCCGCGCCGCTCGAGGACGCCCTGGACCGTCGGCTCGACGGCTACGCGGTGCTCGCCTCCCGGGACGCCATGCTGGCGGACGACGAGGACCGCGGGGTCATCACCTTCGAGGCCGGCGTGCCGGCGCTTTCCTACCACGTCGGCACGGACCGCGGCGGGCCGCCGGCGCTGGCCGACATCGGCGCCGGCCCCCACCGCCTGGAGCTGTACCACCTCGACCCCGCCCACCTCGAGGTCCCGCACGCGACGGACGAGCTCCGCGTGCCGCCCGGCATGCCGGCCGACCGGCTCGCCGGCGACCCGGACCTGGCCGACCGCACCCGGGCGGTCGCCGACGAGCCGTCGGCCCCGGACGACGACGGCGCGCTGGCGGCGTTCCTCGAGGACGAGGCCGCTATCGACGACATCCGGGAGACCGCCCGCGCCGAGGCCGAGCGCCGCGCCGAGGAGTGGGACTTCGAGGCCGCCCTGGAGGAGCCGCGAGGCCGAACGAAGTGAGGCCTCGGTATGAGCGAGCGGCGGGCGGCCGACCATCGGGAGGCCGCCGGATGTGCGAGCGGCGAGCGGAGCGAGCCGCGAGCAGTGAGCGAAGCGACCCGCGAGCCGCGAGGCGCGACCGAAGGGAGCGCCTCGGAACGGGCGAGCGGCGAAGCCGCGAGCCGGGCGGCGGGCGGCCGACCGCAGGGAGGCCGCCGACTAGGCGAGCGGCGACCGGAGGGAGCCGTGAGCCAGCGAGCGCCTCGGAGTCGCGAGCGGTGTCCTCGCGAGCGAAGTGAGCGAGGGCTCGGCAGAGCGGAACTCTGCCGGCGAGCGGGCGGCACGACCAGGGGGAGTGCCGCCAGATGGTGAGCGGTGACCGCAAGGAGCCGCGAACGGAACGAGCCGCGAGCACCGACCGCAGGGAGTGACGACACGCGACCCGGCCGGACCGCCCGCGTGAACGACGGCGATACGGCGTGCGTGTCTGGCCCGTCGATCCGCCTCGGACTCAGGGCTGTTCGGGCCCGACGACCAGGTTGTCATCGGTGGTCCCGGCGACGGTCACCCAGTTACTGTCGCCGGCACGCGCCTCCACCGGACCGAAGGTGTCCGGGCCGGTCTCGGCGGCGCCGGACGGCGCCTCCACGAAATACGTGACCGAGACCTCCTCGCCGGTCGGGGCGAAGTACACCACCGACGTGCCGTCGTCGCGTTCCACGACGCGGTCGACGTCGTCGCTCGCCCCGTAGACCGACCAGCCCTCCGGCACCGCGTCGCGAACCTCGAGCGTCGCGCCGTCGGCCGCCCGGACCTCGACGTCCACCCTGTTCGTCTGGCCGCCGGTGAACACGCTGCCGTCGTCCTCGCGGGACCCGGCGACGTCGGGGACGTCGAGGGCTTCCGGGGGGTCGGCGACCGGCAGCTGGAGGCTGGAGCCCCCGGCGCCGCCGGGGGCGCCGAGGACGACCTCGACGACGGCGCTGCCGTCGGGGTCGTCGAGGCACCACTCGCGGTTGTCCGACGCGACGGCGAGCCCGAGCCGGCTGCCCGCCTGGAGGACGTGGTCGGTGTCCCACAGCTGGGCCGGCGCCTCGAAGGGCCCGTCGGTCGGCACGGGGTCGTCCGTACCGAGGCCGTGCCGCTTCCGGGCGTTGAGGAACCCGCGGGTGATGACGTCGGTGCTGCCGTCGGGGAACCGTTCGTAGAGGATCGGGGTAAAGTGCAGCGAGTCGTCGGTCGACGTCGCGACGAGGTCGACGAGGGGCGCCCGCCAGGTGTCGTCGTATGGGAGGCTGCCGGTGATCCTGAGCGGTCCGGACAGCGGGGCGGACTCGAACTTGAGGTGGGCGTGGTCGCTGCCGTCGCTACCGAACATCTGGGCTTCGGTGGCCGGTGGCTTGGCGTCCGTGTACACCGGGACCGCGCCCTGGAGGGCGAGGCTGGCCTCGGTGGCGTCGTTCCGCGTCAACTCGAACCGCGTGATGGCCGTCCCCCGGGGCGGCATGTCGTCGTGCTGGAGGCGCTCGCCGGTGGAGACCTGGGTGTCGACGCGGGGGAGGTCGGTGACGCCGGTGTCGAGGCCCTTGAGGAACCGGTCGAACCAGGCGTGGCGGACGTCCCGTGCGTCCTCGAAGTTCGAGTCCGTGTGGGGCCACTGGCCCATCACGAGTTTCTTCGAGACGTCGTCGGGCAGCGCGGCGAAAAAGCGCGTCGAGTCCCAGTGCTTGACGTTGTGGTCGAGCCACCCGGACTCGAGGAAGACGGCGCAGTTCACGCCGCGGACCGTCTCGCCCTCGCCGGCCCCGGCCGCCGCGTCGGTGCCCTCCTCGGGGACGTAGCCGGTCGCCCGCTGGCGGTAGTCCCGACGGTCCCAGAAGGTGTCGTAGACGGGGTCGTACTCGTAGGCCCGCTCGGTGTGCTCGACGCCGTCACACGGGGCGAACCGCCGCTCGTTGGTTGCGACGAACCGCCCGCCGTCGTTCGCGTTCAGCCCCGGCACGAAGCCGAAGCCGAGGTCGAACGCCAGCGGCGTGTCGAACCCCTCGTCGGTCGGGTACTCGTTGTTGAGGAAGTATCGGACGCCGCCGCCGAACGCGTAGTCGTACCACCGGTCGATGGCGACCTGCGGGACGATTGCCGCGAGGTGGTCGGGGTCCTCGACGGCGGCCGCCAGTGCCGTTGTCCCGTTGTAGGAGGCGCCGATCATGCCGACGTTGCGAGTGCCGGCCGACCCGTCGTCGCTGTCGACGTAGTCGCCCGCGGCGTCCGGTTCGCCGCCGAGGTACTCGACCAGTTGTTTGCCGGTGATCCGCTCGCGGTAGCCGCCGTAGTCGTAGCAGCCGCCGGAGTTCCGGCAGCCGACGAGGTCGAACACCGCCCGCGCGTAACCCCGCGGCACGTAGTAGTCGGCCAGGCCGTCGTTTGCGATGCTGGCGACCTCCGACTGCGGGGAGCTGATGTCGTTGTACGGCGAGTACGTGAGGATGATCGGGACGTCCTGTTTCGTCTCGCCGGTGTCGGGGTCGACCGGCCAGATCAGTTCGCCGAACAGCGTCGGCGACTCCGTCTCCCCGCCCTTCGCCGCCGGGAGCGTGTACTCGGTCTCGACGTAGTGGTCCTCGGGTGTGCCCTTCTCGTAGACCGGTTCGGTCTCGCCGGTGGTGGTCTCGTAGTCGTCGTTGGGGACGGCGAGGCCGCCGCCGGTCGCCGCCGGTCCGACGAGCGCCGCCGCGCCGGCGGCGACGCCGGTCCGGAGCAGTGCACGCCTCGTCACCTCGGGATCGTGGTGCATGCCCGACGGTTCGGGCCGCGTATAAAAAGCGTTCTGACAACTCCATCAAAGGGTGTCGCCGGCACGAAGCCGCCGTGTGAACACCTGGCAGGCCGTCCGCGTGGGACAAGCTTGAAACAGACAGGCGGTGCAGACGCCCCATGACCGACGCCGAGTCGATAGACATAGCCGGCATCGAGCTGACCGACGACGAGTACACGGTCGAACAGAGCCTCATCCGGAACAAGTACACGGCCACCGACGCCGACGGGAACGTCGTCCTCCGCGGCAAACAGAAGATGTTCAAGGTGAAAGAGGAGTTCCCCTTCACCGACGCCGAGGGCAACGACGTGTTCACCGTCAAGGCCGGCGGCCTCATCGACGTGGCGGGCAACTACGTGCTCTCCGAGGCCGACTCCGGCGAGGACCTGGTCGTCCTCGACAACGACTTCTCCATCTTCCAGGACACTTGGACCGTCCGCGACGCCGACGGCGAGTCGACGCTCGCCCGGATCGACTCCCGCGGCGCCCTCGTCACCATCGCCCGACACTACCTGCCGCTGGGGACGCTGATCCCGCACAAGTACGAGATCACGGACGCAGACGGCGGCCACGTCGGCCACGTCGCGGGCCGGCTGTCGATCCGCGACCGCTACGACATCACGATCGACGACGCCAGCACCGTCCCGAAGGAGCCCGTCGTCGCGGCCGCGATGGTCATCGACGCGATCCAGAACAACTGACACCCGAATCGAGAGATAGTGAGCGAGAAAACCGAACGCAGATCCGTCCTGAAAGGTGCGTGTGCCATCTTCCCGGCCGCCGTGCTGGCGGGGTGTCCGATAGGGGGGAGTGGCGCGTACGAGGCGACCGTCCGCAACGGAACGGAGGAACGTCTCGATGTCTCGGTCCAGGTGACGGAGGACGGCTCGACGGTGATCGACACGACCCTCACGCTGGACCCCGCCGAGACGAGCGAGCTCGAACAGTCACAGAGCACGTTCAAACAAGAGAAGACGTATACGATCGAGGTGGACGCCGGTGGCGACCGTCAAGACACCTACGAGTACGAGGCGGACGACCCGCTCGAGATCGTCGCACGGAGTGACGATATCGCCTTTCTGATACGGAAGGGGTGATACACCTCGGCCGCGCGGCTCGACCGCCTCGGCTTGGCTCTCCCGACCCCGCGGCCCGGAGCCAGCGGACGGTCTCGGCCTTCGTGGCCCGTCCGAGGCCATCGAACACAGTCGGCGCCCGCCACTGGTCAGCCCGCCGTACGGCGTGGGCCGCCCCGGTTCGTGGGAACTGCTCCGCCGCCGGAAAGGTTGTGGAGCCCGCCCCCGCATCTCGGCCGATGCTCGACATCGACGGCGGGGCGGGCGGCGGCCAGGTGGTCCGGACTGTCGGCGCTCTCCGGACAGGCGGTCACCGTCGAGGACGTCCGCGGGGACCGGTCGACGCCCGGCATGCGGCCCCAGCACGTCGCGGCCGTCGAGGCAGCGGCGGCGCTCTGTTCGGCGACCGTCGAGGGCGCGGCCACCGGTGCCGATACGCTGGTCTTCGACCCCGGTCCGCTCCGTGCCGACGACGTGGCAGTCGACGTCGGCACCGCCGGCAGCATCCCGCTGGTGTTCGACGCCGTGCTGCCGCTGGCGACGGCGCTGGCCGAACCGGCGACGGTGACCGCGACCGGCGGCACCGACGTCGAGTGGTCGCCGCCGATGGACTACCTGCGGCGGGTGAAACTCCCGTTGCTGTCTGCGGCCGGCCTCGAGGCCGACCTCTCGGTCGACAGGCGGGGCTTCTACCCGGTCGGCGGCGGCGAGGCGACGCTGTCGCTCCGTCCCTCGTCGGTCGAGGGCCTCGAGGTCACCGACCGCGGCGACCTGCGTCGGGTCGAGGTCCGCTCCGTGGCCGCGGCCGACCTCGCCGACGCCGAGGTGGCAGAACGGCAGGCGACCGCGGCGGCCGACGGGCTCGGCGTGGACGCCCCGGTCGACGCCGACGCGACCTACGAGGAGACGGCCTGTCCCAGCTCGGTCGTGACGCTCCTGGCGGTGTCCGACCGGAGCCGCGCGGGCTTTTCGGCCCTCGGAGAGCCGGGCACGCCCGCCGAGGCCGTCGCGGCGGCGGCCGTCGAGGACTTCGAACGGTTCTCTGGCGGCCCGGTGGCGGTCGACCGGCACCTCGCCGACCAGCTCCAGGTCCCGCTGGCGGTCGGCGGCGGCCGCGTGACCGCGCCCGACGTGACCGGTCACCTGGAGACGAACCGGGAGGTGCTCGAGGCGTTCGGCTACGACGCGGCCGTTGAGGCCCGGGGCGACCGCGTGGTCGTTTCGGGCTGACCATAGCGGCCCGGCCGGTCGGTCCGCTGACGGCGCCGGCCGGTCGTCCAGACCGGTGGGCCCGACCGGGTGTCGTACTGCCGGACGGAACGACGCGAGTCGCCGTCCGGTCTCCGGGTACGGTCGCCTGTACGAGTGGACTGCTACCGGTTCAGCGGTTCAGGAAATTACGTCCGGCAGTATCAGACCACCAGGTCGGCCAAGCTCGGGCCGAAGAAAAGCAACAGGACACCGGAGACGACGAGGAGGATGATCCACACGATGGTCATGACCCCCAGCCGGGTGAACACCCTCCGGTCGATGTTGTCCGCCGTCTCGGCCCGGTTCGGCTCCGACTCGCCCGGTTCCGCGTTCATGGGTCGTCTGCGTGGCGCGGGGCAGTTAAAACCCGACACCCTGGGCCGCGAGGCCGACCGGAGTGAGGCCTCGTCTTGAGCGAGCGGGAGGTGCGAGGCGCGACCCGGGCGGCACGAGCGGAGTGAGTGCCGCCGGACGAGCGAACGGCGAACGGAGTGAGCCGTGAGCAAGGGAGCTCCTCCGATTGGCGAGCGGTGAGCGGAGTGAGCCGCGAGCAGTGAGCGGAGCGACCGACGACACGCGAGCCGCGCGGCCGACCGGCGGGAGCCGTGACCGGAGGGAGCGGCTCCGAATGCGTGAACGGTGAGCGAAGCGAGCCGTGAACGAAGGGAGGCCGCGGAACGAGCGAGCGGGGAGCGAAGCGACCCGCGACCCGGGCGACCACTCCGCCACCGGAACGACGATGTCCCTGCGGGCCGAGAGTAGCCACGATGGGGTTCCACACCTACGACGTCGCCCGCGCGGACGAGTTGGAGGACTCCAGCCGGTACGAGTACTGTTCGGCGGAGGAGCTGCTCGGCGCGGCGGCGCTTTCCGCCCAGGACCGCGTCCTCGACGTCGGGAGCGGCACGGGCTTTTACACCGACGTCCTGGCCGGCGTGGCCGACCGGGTGTACGCGGTCGACCTCCAGCCCGCGATGGCGGCCTACTACCGCGACAAGGGTGTGCCGGCCGAGGTGGCTACCGTCGCCGCCGACGCCGGCACCCTCCCGCTCCGGGACGACGCCGTGGATGTCGCCGTCTCGACGATGACCTACCACGAACTCCCTCCCGCGGCGATGCCGGAACTCGCTCGCGTCGTCCGTCCGGGCGGCCGACTCGTGGTCGTGGATTGGACGTCGGCGGGCACCGGCGGCGAGGGCCCGCCGCTCGAGGAGCGGTTCGACGCCCGGACCGCCGCTGGGGCCCTGGACGAGGCCGGATTTACGATGCGACGAGTCGAATCCCGACGGGAGACGTTCCTCGTGTCGGCGACTCGATAGCGTCCGGGTGGTTCGTAGCGGCTCGTACCGCTCGCCGCGTTCCGGCCTTCGCTTGCTCACGGCTCCCTCCGGTCGCCGGCAGAGCGGAGCTCTGCCAAGCCCTCGCTCGCTTCGCTCGCGAGGACGCCGTTCGCTCATCCGGCGGCGCTCCCTGGCTCACGGTTCACTTCGTTCACCGTTCGCCCATTCGGCGGCCTCCCTTCGATCGGCCGCCCGCGTCGCGCCTCGCTTCGCTCGCGACCGACCGCTGGCGGGCGCTCTCCGACCTGTAACAAGTTCGCGTACGGGTTCAAAAACACACAGCTACGTCAAGTATCTCTCTTGAGTTAGGCCACGTGTTCGTTGAGAATAAGATTGATACAACTCCCGTCGAAACTATTGGCCTGTGCCCTCCATACCACGTCGTGCGGTCCTCGGCGCTGTGACCGGAGTCCTCGGTGGCCTCGCCGGCTGTGCCGGTTTCCAATACAGGGAGTCATCGCCGATCCAGCGGACGTGGCACGTGGGGTTTCGGGATCCGTCGTCCGTCGCCATGACCAACTCGGGCCACCTACTCGCTGGCTCGCACAGTCCGTTCCGAGACCGACCGATCGTCGCCGGTCTCGATGGCCAGACCGGTGAGACGACCTGGACCGTGACGGTCGCGAAAGGAGAGAAGTCGCCCATCGGCGTCGGTGGCGGGCGGGCCTATGCCATCTCGAAGGCCGAAACGATGGTCGCCGTCGAGAGTTTGCCCCGATTCCCCTCGGCGATCGTATCGTGGTCCCGATCTCCGGCACTGAAGATGACGTGCCGGATCGGGTGGTCGGAGTCGCCCGTGCGGACGGTGAGACACTTTTTACTCACCCCTTGCCCGCGTCGCTGTCGGGTGCTCCCGGCGCGACGTCTGATGGTGTGGTTGCACCCCTTGTCGACGGCCGTGTGCTCTTCGTCGATCGGACCGGGGCCGTAACATGGACTCGGGAGATCGGCGCTCCGTTGTCAGCCGTTGGAGCCGGTGATCGGACTGCATACCTCGGCGCAGCCACAGAGGAACTGCTGGCACTGGACACAGCGACCGGGAGCATCGCGTGGCACGGTTCGCTTGCCAACACCGTGTTCGCACGACCGTTAGTGACCGAAGAGCGAGTGTATGTCGGCGGTGCTGACTACAGCCTCCGAGCGTTCGACGTAGCCTCGGGTCGGCAGGTATGGCGCGATGACCTCAGGAACGCCGTGACCCACGGGCCGATGCAGGTCGGCGACCGCCTGGTGACGCTGGTCGGCGGAGCCCACCACATTCGTGGCCCAAGCGGCACTATTCCGTTCAGCCCAACCGAGCTATACATCCACGAACAGGACGGCACGCGCGTCCGGGCAGTCCCGCTCGATGGCAGACCCTTCGAGGACGGCGGCAGCGTCGAGTGGGCGCAGGCAGCCGGCGAGACCGTCTATCTGGGACAGGAATTCGGCCTGACACGGGTCCTCCCGGAGGCGATCACAAATGGGTGAATCCGACACCGCTGCCGATACGCACGACTCGCCACGGTACGCGACCCACCGACAAACCAACCGGAACTGGTCGCGCCGCCAGGCACTCGCGTCGCTCGCATCGGTGGGTAC
>PXRI01000035.1 GCA_003021005.1 Halobacteriales archaeon QS_1_69_70
TCAGCGGAGCTACACCGGTACCGCGGCAGGCGCCGAGGTTCTCGGCCTCCGGCCGCTCGTCCACGGCCCGTTCTCGATCCCGGTCGAGGCGTTCGAGACTGGCGACGACGGGAAGGCCCGCATCCGGACGGTCATCACCTGGGAACCCGAGAACCCCGAAGGCGTCGAGGCCGCGGAGTTCGAGCTCCGGCTGATGAAGAACGGTACCCAGATCGCGACGACCGGGTTCCAGTCGGTCCTCGACGAGGAACCGCAGAAGGCCCGCAAGGAGCTTCTGGTCAACGACGGGGTGGAGCTGAACGCCGACGACGACTACGAGTTCTGGGTCTACGGCTGGCGCGCGCCGGCGGTCTACGAGATCGACGCCACAATAGAGGAGGTCGACACCGACGCCGAGCCGATACGATACGAGGCGGACGCGGTCACCGACGAGCAGCTGTCGGGCGCCGACCTCGACGGGAAGCTCCCCGACGCCGACGACGAGCCGGGGCTCATCGCCTGGCACAACGACGATACCCGGTACGGCGACTTCAACAAGCCCCGGGACGCCAACGGTCACGGCACCCACGTCTCCGGTATCATGACCGGCTCCGGGCAGGCGGCGACCGTCGAGGACGCGACCACCGATTCGCCGAACGCTGTGCTCATCGCCGGCGACGTCCTCTCCTACGAGGTCGATGCCAGCGCCGAGGGCGGCGTCTTCGGCGCCGCCACGGGCGAGGGCATCGAGGTCGTCATCGAGGGCCCGAATGGCCGCCAGCTCTCGCGGTCCGTCGGCGCCCAGGGCACCTCCGAGGTGTCCCTCGAGGCCAACATCACCCAGACGCCCGCCGTCCACGACTCGGGGGCGGAGACCTACACCGTCTACGTCCGGACGACGGACGGCGAGTTCGCTGCCCCTGGCCGGGTCAAGGAGGTCGCAGCCGGTTCGTTCGCCGACTACGGGTCGACGAGTGGCGAGGCGCTCGCGGACGACGACTACGCCATCCACGCCGGCATCGCGCCGGGCAACAGCCTCGTCGCGGTCACCGGCCTCGGTGGCGGCGCCAACAACGTCGGCCGCGCGGCCGAGGACTTCGCCGCGACGCTCGGCGTCCGCGCCGTCAACATGTCGTGGGGCGCGGTCGGCGGCATCCCGATCGGCATCGCCGGCGGCGCCCTCGATACGACGCCCGGAGACGTCGCCGACATCACCGACGGCGGCATCCTGACGGTCGCCGCGGCGGGCAACGCCGCGACGCCCGCCAACGGGAACTCCTCGCCCGCCGTCGTCGAGGAGGCGATCTCCGTGGTCGCCACCGGCCCCCGGGACGGCATCGCCGCGTACTCCTCGGGCGGTCTCGGCGGCGTCAACGAGGAGGGCCAGCCCCACGCCAAGCCCGACGTGACCGCGCCCGGCGGGCTGGTGAACCAGCTCGACTGGGCATCGCAGGCGGGCGATCCGAACTCCGGGGCGGAGTACGGCGACGTCCGCGATTTCACAGGCAAGGGCGGCACCTCGATGGCCTCGCCGTCGGTCTGTGGCACCGCCGGCCTGGTCGCCCAGGCCATGGAGGAGGACGCACCCGACGCGCTGTCGTTGCCCGAGCCCGCCGAGACGACCCGCGAGGACGTCATGAAGCTGAAGTCCGTGCTGCTATCGACGGCCTCGACGACGGCCTTTACCGCCGCGCCCTACCACCGCGCGAAGACGCCGGTCTACACCTTCGGCGAGCGGGACCCCTACGAGGGGTACGGTCGCGTCAACGTAGACGCCGCCATCGACGCCGTCACGCGAGAGCTGCTCGACGCCTCCGGCCTCGGCGACAACGAATCTGCGAGCGCGGCCGTCCGGGACACCGTCGGCCTGAACGTGCCGGATGACTCCCGTGCTGTCGCCGGCTACGTGACGGCCCGTGGCGGCACGCTCGACGTCAGCGTCGACTTCTCGAACTACGGCGGTGGCAACTCCGGCATGGCGGAGGCGGACCCCCACATCGACCTCTTCGTCTACGAGACCGAACCGGCGATCAACGGCGAGCCGAACGTCGCCGCCAGCGCCCAGGGCGAGGACGGGTCTGCTGGCCTCTCTTTGGCCGTCGACACCGCCGACGCCGGCGAGGATCCAAACGAGGAGACGTTCTTCGTCGTCGCCGAGCTGGTCAACGTCCCCGGCGCCGTCAACGGCTACGACGTCCAGGCGAACGTCGACATGGAGCTCTCGTTCGACGCCGGCGAGGTCCCGGACGTGACGACGGAGTTCACCGCCTCCGGCAGCCGGAGCGACGACGGTGCGGTGTTTACGGGCGGCCAGACCAATCAGGTCAAGGTCACTATCGAAGAGTTCGAGCACGCCGAGGAGATCGCGGTGACCGACACCATCCCGGCCAACTGGGACGTCGACGAGGAGTACGGCGACGTCGCGAGCTACGACGACGGCACGGTCACCTTCGAGGGCACGGTCACCGCGGATCAGGTCGCGGGCGACAGCACGGTAACGTTCGAGTACTTCGCGGAGGCACCCGAGGGCGCGGCACAGACCGGCGCCTACGGCTTCGGTCCCGCCGAAGCGATCGTCGTCACGCCGAATGTTCCCGGCGAGGACACCGACGGCGAACTCGACGGCGACGGCACCGACAGCTTCGGCGGCACCGACACCAACACCGTCGTCGGCGCCGACACGTCGTCATAGAACCACCGACCGGTCATCGAACGGCCGCCCGCCGTCGCCGACCGCCGGCACCCCGACCGGGCACCACACAGTCGTTCCTCCTCGCGGGGCGTCGTCTCCGCGGCCGGCATCGCCGCCGCACTCGATGACCGAGCCACCGCACGCGCCACAACCGGGCGGTCGGGTCCCTCGACGGCGGCCTCAAGCGGTCCTGATTGCAGCGACGTTTTGACGGAATTGTCAGAACACCTTTTAGGTGAGATACGTTACTAATTGACAATATGTCCGACCAGAATGACGACCCTGACCTCGACCTCTCGCGGCGGGCCTTCGTGAAGACCACGGGCGTCGCCGCGGGTGCGACAGCGTTAGGGGCGGGGGCCACCGCGACGGCAGGGGCCGCCACGTCGCTGGACGAACGGTTCCTCAACTGGCGCACCCTCGAGGCCCGCAAGGTGTGGGCGCGGGGCTACCGCGGCCGACCCGACCGGGCGCTGGCGCTCACCGACTCCGGCATCGCCGCCGAGCACCCCGAACTGGGGCCGTGGAACGACGTGCTGCTGGAGAAGGATGGCGAGGACATCGACGTCAAGCGCGTCTCGACGACGATCGAGGAGCAACCGGTCACCGAGCGCGTCGAGGCGGCCAGGGAATCCTTCGACGGGACGCAGGCGGTGCCGCCGGGCTTTCTGGTCCGGACCTCCACCCACGACTTCCTCGTCCCGGACCTCTCGGTGACCCCGAACACCGCACGGACCGAGTCCTTCAGCGGCATCGGTGCGGGACTGTTCGTGGGCGTCGGGTACAATACGCCGTACTTCCCCGTCCCCGGCGACGTCGACGAGAGTCAGTACGACGGGGAGCTCGTCGCCTACCGCGTCGACGCGACGCTGTCCTGGGAGCCGTCGAACCCGGAGGAGGACGCGCCGGAGCCGACCCGTGCCAAGTTCGAACTCCAGGACGGTGACGGTAACGTCGTCGAATCCTCCGACCAGGGCTACGGGACGACCAACACCAGCAGCGAAACCTATCGCCGCGTCGTCGCCGACGTCGAGCCGGGCGACTACCGGTTTTTCGCCTACGCCAACCGGGGCATAAACGAATGGGAGATCGAGGCCGAGGTCCAGGTCGTCACCGACGCCGCCCGGATCGACCGCCCCGAGGACGTCGCCGGCTACGAGGTCGCCGGCGAGCTGGTCACCAATGAGACCACCGGGAGCGGCGCCTCGGTGGAGGTCATCCTCCGGGACGAGAACGGCGACGCCGTCGGCTCGGCGAGTTCGGGCGGCGACCAGACGACCACGTTCGACATCGACGCCACCGCGGGCCAGTACCGGTTCGAGGTCGTCACGACCAGCGACGTCTCGGACTGGACGCTGGATACGACGATCAACGCCGTGCGGAACGATCGCGACGAGGACGGCAGCCTCGTGACGGAACCGCAGGAGGTCGTCACCACGAGCGGCTACGACGGCGACCCGGTCCCGGACGTCGACGAGCCCACCGCCGACACGCCGAAGACGATCGGCTGGTACACCCACTCGGACCGCTACACCCGCTCGAAGCGCCCGGTCGATCCCAACGGCCACGGCAGCCACGTCTCGGGGATCATGGCGGGCTCCGGCCGGGCCAGCCGCATCGACACGGACAACACCACGGTCCACCGGCCGCAGACGGTGCTCTTGCCGACCGACTTCGTCGAGTACACCGTGTCCGCCCCCGCCGGGACGACGGTGTTCGCGTCGGCGTTCGGCGAGGGCGTCGTGGTCGAGATCCTCGGGCCGGACGACGAGGTGATCCACGAGGCGCCGCTCCGGGCCGACTCCATCGTCGCCGACGAGCCGGCGCGGCACGGCAGCGGCGCTGCCGAGTACACGATCCGCGTGCGGCCGCTGGAGAGCCGGTCGGCCACGGGCATCGGGAGCCGGGCGCAGGCGGGGACCCCGGCGGCAGCACGCCTGAAGCGCATCGCGGTCGGGACCTACCGACAGCCCGACGCGACCGCCGGCGCGCGGACGCCGCTCGCCGACGACGAGCACGCGGTCCACCCGGGCCTCGCGCCGAACCAGAGCCTCGTCGGCCTGACCGGACTCCTCGGGCCGACCAACGACCTCGGGGACATCGCCGACGACCTGGCCGACGTGTTCAACGTCCGCGCGGTGAACATGTCGTGGGGCCCGTCCTTCGGGCTGCCTGTCGGGCAGTTCGGCGGCGCGCTCGACCCGGTCTGGAACCGCATCTTCGCCGCCGACGCCGAGGAGACGCTGAACGCCATCGAGACCGCCGCGAGGAACGGGATCCTGACCGTCGCGGCGGCGGGCAACGCCTTCACCCCCGCGAACGGCAACGGGTTCCCGGCGATCGCCGACGAGGCCGTCTCCGTGGCGGCGACCGGGCCGCTCGACGGCATTACCTCCTACTCCTCGGGCGGCCTCGGGGGCCGCGACGAGGACGACGGGAGCGAGGTCTACGGCAAGCCCGACGTGACCGCGCCTGGCGGCGACATCGAGCCCGACGCGGTGGGCTACGTCGGGGCCGGCACCGTCGACGACCAGGTCCCGGTCGACGTGAACTACCCCCTTCCGAGCCGGAAGGAGCTGGTGCGGTCGGCGATGGCGCCCGGCTCGACGTACGACGACAACGCGGTCCCGGGCGACCCGCCGCGGGACCACTTCTCCGCCGGCGGAACGTCGATGGCCTCGCCGTACGTCTGCGGCATGGGCGGCCTCCTCGCCCAGGCGATGGAGGAGGACGCGCCCGACTCGATCCGGCTCCCGGCACCGGGCGAGGCCGGCATCGAGGACGTGCTGCGGCTGAAGCAGGCCATCCTCGCCACGGCGAACGAGACGGCCTTTACCGCCGCGCCGTACCACACCGCCAAGGCGGTCCCGTCGACGCCGAGCTACCAGCACGGCGGCCGCGACCCCTACGAGGGCTACGGCCGCGCCAACCCCGACGCCGCCGTCGACGCGGTGACGCGGGACCTGCTGGGCGGCACCCCCGACCTCGGCGACGATCCGGTCGAGACGACCTACGGGGAGTCGGTCGGGCTCTACGTTCCGGAGGACTCGCGTGCGGTCGCCGGCCACGTCCGGGTGCCGGGCGGCGACCTGGAGGCCTCGATCGACTTCACCGACTACGGCGGCGGCAACGCCGGCATGGCGACGGGCGCCCCGCACCTCGACCTGTTCGTGTACGACGCCGAACAGCCCGCCGAGAACGGTGAGCCCAACATCGTGGCCAGCGCCCAGGGCCGACAGGGCTCGGCGTCGGTGTCGGTCGGCGTGGACCGTGGCGACCGCGAGGACCCGACCGAGCGGACGTTCCTCGTCGTCGCGAAGATCGTGAACGTCCCCGGCGCCGTCAACGGCTTCGACGTCCAGGCCAACTTCGATCTCGGTCTCGCGTTCGAGCCCGCGGCGGGCTTCGACCCGGTCCCTGTCGACCTCGAGCCGTCGGGCTCCCGGAGCGACGACGGTGCGGTGTTCACCGGCGGGCAGACCGACCGCGTTATTGTCACCGTCGAGGACTTCAACGAGGAGTTGACCGACGCGGTGACGGTCACCGACACCCTCCCGTCCAACTGGGACGTCGACGAGGAGTACGGCGACGTCGAAAGCTACGACGATGGCACGGTCACCTTCGAGGGGACCGTCTCCGCCGAGGAGGTCGCAGGCGACGGGAGCGTCGATCTGGTTTACTACGCGGAGGCGCCCGAGGGTGCCGCCCAGACCGGTGCTTACGGGTTCGGTCCCGCCGAAGCCGAGGCCACCGATCCCAGGGAGTTCTCGGACGACCCCGACCGGACGCAGGGCTCGACGAGCGGGACGTTCGGCGGCACCGACACCAACACCGTCGTCGGCCCCTCGAGCGACGCCTGACACCGAACGAAGGATCGCGGTTCTTTTTCCGGGACCGGACAGTACGGTAGGATATGGTCGGTCCGGGCCTGACGATACGCCGCCGGCGCGCGCTTCTCGGGTGCGCGGCCGTCGCTGGCGCTGCGGGCGCTGGCCTCTTCCTCACGTGGTCGGATACCGACATCGCCCCCGCCGAGACGACGGCCGGGTGGCCGGCCCCGCGTCGCGGCCCCCGGAACGTCGCCTTCAATCCCGATGCGAGACCGCCGCGATCCGAGCCAGTCGTGACGTGGTCGGCGCCGGTGGGGGGTGTCGATGCCCTCGTCGTCTCCGGCGGCGTCGCCTTCGTGGCAGAGACCAGGGGTGCCCAGCCGTCGACCGCGGGTGTCACCGCCCTCGACGCAGCCGACGGCACCGTGGTCTGGGACCGCCCCGAGCCGGGGGCGACGCTCTGTACTGCTGGCGACACGCTCTACGTCGGGACCAGGGACGCGGACGACGGGGGGTCACCGGACGTGCGAGCCCTCGACGCGGAAACAGGCCAGCAGGCGTGGTCGTTCGATACTGAGGCCTCGACGGACGTCTTTCATCTCCTCGCTGGCAGCGACACGGTGTACGCCGGTCGGTTGGGGTCCGTCGAGGGCCTGCGTCGAGACGACGGTCGTCTGCGGTGGCAACGCCGCGTCGGGAACGGGTGGACCGGGACCGCCGTCCGCGAGGGCGAACTGTACGTCTCTGGCGGGGGCGAAACGGCCCGGCTGGAGCCGAACACCGGGCTGGAGGCGTGGCGGTTGGACGCGCTCCGGTCAGACGCGCCCGGCGAGCAGTGGGCGACCGTTTCGGGGCCGGATTTCCCGTTCCTGCCGGTACTCACCGACGAAACCGTGCTCGTCGGCGGCTTGAACCCGGAAGTCCCACAGCCCGTCGTCGCATACGACCGCGCCACCGGCGAGGTTCGGTGGTCGACGAAGCCGCTCGGCGAGCGCGTCCAGCGGCCGGTCGTGCGGCAGCGCCTCGGGTACAGTCGGACGCCATCGTTCGGTGGCAGCGACCCGACAGGCGGACTCGTCGCCTTCGATCTCGCGTCCGGCGAGGTCGTCTGGCAGCGCTCCCTGTCGAGCCCGACGGTCCCCCCGATCGCCGCCGACGACGTGGTCGTCGCCGGGACCACGGACGGGGTCGTCCGGGGCTTCGACGCGGCCGACGGCACGCCGTTGTGGAGCCTCGCGGTCGGCGACGAGGTCCGGACGCTGGCCGCCGCCGGCTCCACGGTCTTCGTCGGGACCGATACCGGGCCGGTGGTGGCGCTCGCCGAGTGAGGCTGTCAGGCCTCGTCGAACTCGAGTGCGACGGAGTTCATGCAGTACCGCTTGCCGGTCGGGTCCGGGCCGTCGTCGAAGACGTGCCCGAGGTGGCCCTCACACCGGGCGCAGACGACCTCCGTCCGGACCATGCCGTTGCTGCGATCCTCGCGGAACTCGACGGCGCCATCCTCGGCGTCGTAGAAGGAGGGCCAGCCCGAGTCGGAGTCGAACTTCGTCTCGGCGTCGAACAGGTCGGCGCCGCAACCGACACACCGGTAGATGCCGTCGTCGTCCTTTCCGAGGTACTCGCCGCTGAACTTCGGCTCGGTGCCCTGCTCGCGGAGGATTTCGTACTCCTCGTCGGTCAGTACCTCGCGCCACTCCGCGTCGGTCTCCGGAATGTCCTGGACCATGCCGTCAGTAGGGCCCTCGCAGGTATGTGCGTTCCGCCGTGCTGGGCGAGACCGCCACGTCTCGCGGGCGGAACCGCCTCGGTTACACGCGGGTGAGCAACGGCGTCGGGCCGTCGGCCGACGGCTCGTCGTGTTCGCTCTGCTGACTACGCCCTCGCTGGACCGCACGTCGTCGTGCGGTCGATGCCGGGTCGAGACTCCCCGCCGGGTCCTGGAACACCGCGCCCGATCACATCCCCTTCCGTTCGACGTTGCCCACGTCGCGGGGGTCCAGGACGTCCCGGAGGCTGTCGCCCAGGACGTTGAACGACAGGACGGTCAGCATGATGGCGACCCCGGGGACGTTCGCGACCCACCAGGCGTCCTGGAGGTGGTTGCGGCCGCCCGACAGCATGGTGCCCCACTCGGGGGTCGGCGGCTGGGCGCCGAGGCCGAGAAAGGACAGGCCGGCCGTGCCGAGGACGACGTACGCCATGTCCATCGTCGCCAGCACCACGACCGGCGTGATGACGTTCGGGAGGACGTGCCGGAGGACGATTCGGGGCCGGGAGACGCCCATGAGCTCCGCGCTCCTGACGTAGGCCGCCTCCGTGACCGGGAGGACGCTCCCGCGGACGACGCGGGCGTACTGGGTCCATCCGACGGCGGCCAGTGCGATCATGACGTTCCGGAGGCTCGGGCCGAGGATGCCGGCGATGACGAGCGCGAGCAGGATGCCGGGGAACGCGAGCAGGACGTCGACGAACCGCATCAGTCCCTCGTCGACCAGGCCGCCGGCGTAGCCGGCGACGAGGCCGACGGCGGTCCCGACGACGAGCGTGACGGCCACTACGACGACGGCGATGCGCATGGACACCCGGGCGCCGATGACCATGCGGCTGAACACGTCCCGACCGAGGCGGTCGGTCCCGAGGGGGTACTGCCGGGAGGGCGGCGAGAGCCTGTCGGCGAGGTGTTGCTCGGCAGGGTCGTACGGCGCCAGCGAGAACGGCTGGACGGTCTGGGTGACCACGTGGCCCTCGACGGAGACGCGGACGACGATTGGTTCGGCGAACGCCGCGACGAACGCCACGAGCCCAACGACGCCGAGCGCGAGGAGGTTGCGGCGGGTCCCGGTGAACTCGGCGACGGGGCGGGAGGTCGCGAACGACCGGTACCGCGCCCGCACGCTGTCGAGGCGGCCGTCGGGGCTCATCGTCGCCCCCGTCGGAGGTCGATGCGCGGGTCGATGTAGCGGTACGTGACGTCGACCAGGAAGTTGATGCCGACGAACAGGGCGGCGATGACGAGCGTCGTCGCCTGAATGACCGGGTAGTCGCGGTCGAACAGGGCGTCGATGACGAGTGTCCCGAGGCCCGGGCGGGCGAAGACGATCTCCACGACGACGGCGCCGTTCAGCAGGTAGCCGAACTGGATGCCGGCGACGGTGACGACCGGGACGAGGGCGTTGCGGAACGCGTGTTTGTACACGACGACGCGTTCGGCGAGGCCCTTCGAGCGGGCGGTCCGGACGTAGTCCTCCTCTAAGACCTCGAGCATCGCCGAGCGGAGGAGCCGGGTCATGATGGCCGCGACGCCGGACCCGAGCGTGAGCGCCGGGAGCACGAGGCGGTCGAGGCTGCCGGCGCCGGACACGGGGAAGACGCCGAGCGAGCGGACGGGCACCCCGATGGAGAACACGAGGATGAGGACGTAGCCGAGCCAGAAGTTCGGCATCGAGACCCCCAGGAGCGAGCCGAACTGGCTGACGGAATCGGAGACCTCGCCCTGGTGGACGGCGCTGACGACGCCGGCGGGGACGGCGATGGCCAGGGCGATTGCCATGGCCGCGACGGCCAGGATTGCGGTCGACGGGGCGTTGTCGACGACCATTGCGCTCACCGGGCGGTTCGTGACGTAGGAGCGCCCGAAGTCGCCGTGGAGGACGTCCCACAGCCAGTGGCCGTACTGTATCCAGACGGGTTCGTCGAGCCGGTACTGCTCCCGGAACCGTTCGACGGCGGCCTGGTCGTGGACGGTCTGGGCGCGGAGGACGAGTTCGGCGGGGTCGCCGGGCGTCAGGTACATCATCAGGTACGTGACGACGGAGACGCCGAACAACACGAACACCGACGTCACGGCGCGACGGAGCGTGTATCGGTACATGGGTGGTGGTCAGGGCGCCGGACGGCCGGCGGGGTGGAGCCCGGATGCGGTGGGCCGTGGGGCGCGCTCGCCGGTCACGTCCCCTTCGTGACGTCGTCGAAGCCCCACTCGTAGTCCGTCGGGTGGGGCTGCCACCCCGCCAGGGCGTCGTTGAGCCCCACGATGCTCGTCGGATACGTGAGGTAGCCGAGCGGGACCTCCTCCATCACGATCTCCTGGACCTCGTCGTACATCGCCTTCCGCGCGTCCGGATCCACCGTCCGTCGGCCCTCGTCCAGGAGTTCGTCGACGCGGTCGTTCTCGTAGCCGACCGCCATGTCAGACTCCGAGTGGAAGAACACCGTCAACCGGTCCGGATCGGGCGGCCGCCCGTACATCGACCAGTTCTCGAGGGTGACGTTCGCCTCCCCGTTCAGGCGGGCGTCGTCCATCGCGCCGTACTCGGTCGCCCGGACCTCGACGTCGAACCCGATCTCACCGAGCTGCTGCTGGACGGCCTCACAGATCACGGGCTGGGCGGCCCGGGTGGTGTAGGTCCACAGCGTGAGCGCAAGCGGGTCGCCGTCGCGGTACCGGACGTCGCCGTCGAGTTCCCACCCGGCCCCTTCGAGGATCTCCACCGCGCGGTCCGGGTCGTGGTCGTAGCCCTCGAGGTCCCCGTGACTCCAGGGGACCTGGTCGCTCCAGGGCCCGACGGCCGGCACGTCGAGGCCTTCCAGGACCGAATCGTTGATCGCCGCGGTGTCGTACCCGTAGTTGAACGCCTTCCTGACGGCGAGGTCGTCCGTCGGTTCGGCCTCGACGTTGAACGCGAAAAAGCGGAGTCGCGGCGGCTGGTAGGTCTCGATGCCGGCCGCCTCGGCGTCCTCGACGCGGTCGACCGCTTCGGGGGGCAGCTGGATCGCGATATCGAGTTCCCCGTTCCGGACGGACAGCTCCCGGGTCTGGGCGTCGCTCATGTAGACGTACTCCACCCGGTCGACGGCCGCCTGGTCCCCGTGGTAGTCGCCGTACGCCGACACCGTGGTGGTGCCCTCGCCGCCGTCCCAGTCTTCGAACCGGAACGGGCCGGTGCCGACGGCGTCCTCGATCTGGCCGTCCTCGCCGATCGATTCGGGCGACATCGCCGCGGCGTACCGCCGGGTCAGGTGGGCGGCCAGCGGCGCGTACGGGTCCGTCGTCGTGATCGAGACGGTGTACTCGCCCTCGACGTCGACGGACTCGACGGGCAACGTCGTCAGCGAGGTCCCGGCCGTCTTCGCGGCGTCGGACGCGCCGAACGTGCGTCGGAGCGACGTCGCCATCGCCTCGGCGTCGAACGGTTCCCCGTCGTGGAACGTGACATCTTCCCGCAACTCGAACGTCCAGGTCCGCCCGCTCGTCGACCAGTCGGTGGCCAGACGGCCGACGAGTTCCGCATCGTAGTCGATCGCGACCAGCGTCTCGAACACCTCGAGGTTCTGTAACTGGGTGTGGCCCGACATGGGGTCGATCGAGTCGTTCGCCCACCGTGACGCCATCCGGACGGTCGTCTCCCCGTCCTCGTCGTCCATCCGGCCCAGACAGCCGGCCACGGCTCCGAGGCCGGCCGTCGCGGCTCCGCCGAGCACCCGGCGGCGCGAAACGCGTCCGGAGTCATCCGTCCGGTCCGCCGCGTCCTTCCGATCCGGCGTGTCCTTCCGATCCAACACGTCCTTCCGATCCGCCGCGTCAGTGTCGGTCAGCCGGTCTCGCTCCCCGGTTCGTGGCTCAGAGGTGGCAGGTTCGCTCATGGTTGTGACCCCGAGGAAGGCCGCTCCCGACCCCCGGTCCGTCATACCTCCACCGAAGAGAAGTAAAACCTTATGTGTGCAGCAACGGGTTCCGCCTGGCCCGTGAACGGCCGACAGTATACACCGGCGGTACCGTCCGGCTCGACGGACATCGCGCTCCGAGGATAGTGGCGTCGACCACCGGAATCAACCCGAGGATAGTAGCGTCGACCACCGGAATCAACCCGAGGATAGTGGCGCCGACCACCGGAACCGACCCGACGCAGCGGACTGACTCGCTCGTCGGGTGGCCCGGACGCAAGGACAAAGAGACCAGCGGGCGACGAGGCCGGTATGCGCACCGAAGCGGCGATCCGGGACCGGATCGCGGAACTCGAAGCCCGGTACGACGACTACGACCCGCCGTCCTCGGAGTTCGAGGACACCGCCGAGGTGGCCATCCTCCGGGCCATCGAGGAGCTGGAGTGGGTGCTCGAGGAGGACGACGAGGCGGCCGGGTTCACGACTTCGTAGAGGCCCAGTCCCCCCAACGGTCGGGCAGTCGCGGTGCAGGCCCCCATCGGTCGGGCAGTCCCGGTGCAGGCCCCCATCGGTCGGCCATTCGCGGCGCTACGAATCGGATGGCGACCGCCGCCGGCCCTTGGATAGTCGGCCGTCGAGGCGAGGCCACGCCGTAGCGGGGACATCTTCAAGGCCTCCCGGTAGCACGGTAGGGGCACCGACGATGGCAGCCAAGGAGTTCAAACTGATCGACGAACAGGTCGGCCTCTGGGGCGCCGTCGCGCTCCTGGTCGGGACCGCACTCGGGATGAGCATCTTCATCGTGCCGACGCAGATGGCGGCCGCCGCCGGGCCCTCTATCACGCTGGCCATCCTCGTTTCGATCGTGCCGATGGTGCTGGGCGTGCTGCTCCTGTTGCAGCTCGGCGGCGCCATCCCCGTCGCCGGCGGCATTTATGTGTACGGCTCGCGGCTCGTCGGCCCGTTCTGGGGCCTGCTCGGCGTCTCCGTGCCCGTTCTGGCCGTCTGGTCGTACCTGCTCTTCGCCGCCATCGGGTTCGCCGACTATCTCGACGGCGTCCTCGATACCTTCGGTGCCTCGGTCCCGACCGTCGCCGCCGTCTGGGCGCTGCTCGGCGGCTTCCTCGCGATCAACTACCTCGGCGTCCGCATCGTGACGAAGGTCCAGATCGGGATGGTGCTGTTCCTCGTCGTCGGCATGGTCGCGTTCGTCCTCGCCGGCCTCCCGCACGTCGACGCCGCCAACTACACGCCGCTGTTCCCGGCGGGCGAGGGCCAGCCGTTCGCCGACGGGTACGCGCCGTTCCTGCTCGCGGTCGTCACGCTGTACATCCCGTTCCAGGGCTTCGGGATGATCATCGAGATCGGGGAGGAGCTGGAAAACCCCGTCGAGAACATCCCGCGCGTGCTCGCCGTCGGGATGGGCATCGTGACGGTGCTGTCGCTCGCCATCGTATTCGTCCTCATCGGCGCCATCCCACTTTCGAACATGACCGAGAGCGGCCAGCTCGGGGGCGAACCGGTCGACGGCGGCCTCGCCGCGGTCGGCGCCGGCGTCCTCCCCGAACCCGTGCTGTTGCTCGTTGGGCTAGCTGCCCTCGTCGCGGCCGCCACCACCGTCAATACGCTTCTCACCTCCTACTCGCGGACGGTGATGCGGGCGGCCCGCGACGAGGTGCTCCCGGACGTCTTCGCGACGGTCCACGACCGCTACGACACCCCCCACCGGGCCATCCTGCTTTTCGCCCTCCCGCCGATGCTCGCGGCGCCGTTCATCACACAACTGGACGCCGTCACCCCGCCGGACCTCCTGGACTGGCTCGTCGTGGTCGTTGTCACCGGCATCTTCATCGCGTTCATGATCGGCGGCGTCGCGCTGTGGAACCTCCCGACGGTGTTCCCACAGCGGTACGAACACTCGATATACAAGCTCCCAATGCCGGTGTTGCGGCTCGTCGCCGTCGGCAACGTCATCGTCTCCGCCATCTTCACCCTGCTCGTCGTCCAGAGCGCCCCGACGGCCCTCGCCGTCGTCGTCGCCTGGATGGTGCTGTCCGGCCTGTTGTACCTCTACCGCATCCGGGCGTACGCGAAGGAGGGCGTCGACCTGAAGGAACGGATGGCGCTGCTGCACAAGCACGAACGGGTCGGCGGCGGGGACGACTAGACGGATCCGGTCTCGACGATGGTTCGCGTTTCGGGACGACGTGACCGGTCGCGACAGGGAGCGTCCTCGGGTCGATTGGCGGTCTCTTAGGACGAATCGTCCGACCGGGCGAACCGACCGCTACTGTCTCGAAAGCCCTCGGCGCGCTCGCGGTCGCTGTCTCCGAAAATCGGAGATTTTCGGGATGACGAGAGACGCCGAGGCGTCTCTCGAACCAAGCAGGATATCCTCCCTTCGGTCGGATAGGGGTCGACCGCCGCGAGCGCACCGCGGGCCGGGCGGCGCGACCATCGGGAGCGCCGCCGGATGTGCGAGCGGGAGGAGGGAGCGGAGCGACCGACGACACGCGAGCCGGGCGGTCGACCAGTGGGAGACCACGGAAGGGACAAGCGGCGAGTGGGGAGCAAAGCGACCCGCGATCCGGGCGGTCGTCTGCTGGGCGGCATAACGTCGGCTGGGGAGAGCCGAGTACGGTCCGGTGCTGTCCCGGTAGACCCGAATGGCGAGGGTCTCGAAGGTGGAACTGGTTGACGTGATTCTAAGGCACCGGCAGGGGCTCCGGATATCCGGCCAGGTCCGTCCAGAAGTCGGACCGGCCGACCGCTCCGGAGAGACGGCCTCTCCGGCTCGATCAGGCCTCCACCTTCTCGCGGAACGTCTCGCGGACCTTCTCCACCTTCGGCCGGGCGTTCATCCGGCAGTACGCGTCATTCGGGTTCTTCTCGAAGTAGTCCTGGTGTTTCTCCTCGGCCCGGTAGAACCGCTCCAGCGGCGCGAGTTCGGTGACGACCTCGTCGTCGTACCCCCCGTCTTCTTCCAGCGCCTCGATGTACGAGTCGGCGAGCGCACGCTGCTCGTCGTCGTGGTACAGCACGATGGAGCGGTACTGGCTCCCGACGTCCGGGCCCTGGCGGTTCAGCTGGGTCGGGTCGTGGACCGCGAAGAACACCTCGAGCAGTTCCTCGTAGGTGAGCGCCTCGGGGTCGTACTCCACCTGGACGACCTCGGCGTGGCCGGTGTCGCCGCTGCAAACCTGCCGGTAGGACGGGTCCTCGACGTGCCCGCCGGCGTAGCCCGACGTCACGCCGCGGACGCCGTCGAGTTCCTTGAACGCCGCCTCGATGCACCAGAAGCACCCGCCGCCGAACGTCGCCAGGGTCATGCCACCTCGTAGGCACGCCGGCGGTATGTATGTGGCGCGCGACGGCCGGTCCCGGAGCCGCCGGGGGCCGCCGGCACTCGGGTCGCGGACCGCCGCGCGTGCTGAGGCTCCCTCGGCCCACTAACCATTTGTACCGCCCGCGAGACGTCCCGGACGTGTTCGACCGGATCCTGCTGCCGACGGACGGGAGCGACGCCGGCAACCGCGCCGTCGACCAGGCGGTCGGGCTGGCCGCCGAGACCGGCGCGGCGCTGCACCTCCTCTTCGTCGTCGAGGACATCCCCTACGCCCCCGAGATGGTGGACGACACCGTCGAGGCCCAGATCCGCGAGGTCGGCGAGGCGACGCTTGCGGACATCCGGGAGCGCGCCGGTGCAGCCGGCGTCGAGGTGACCGAGGCGATCCGGGATGGCGCCCCACACGAAGCCATCCTGGAGTACGCCGCCGAGGAGGACGTCGACGTGGTCGTGATGGGCACCCACGGCCGGAGCGGCCTGGACCGCTACCTGCTCGGGAGCGTCACCGAACGGGTGGTCCGGACCGCCGACGTCCCCGTGTTGACGGTCCGGATGAACGACGAGGCGTAGCTACACGAGGCCGAACGACCGCAGCGACCCGTAGCCGGCCCCGAGCGACAGCGCCGCCGCGGCGACGGCCACGGCCGCGTAGGCGGGCGCGACCCGGGTGGCGTACATCGACGCCTGGAGCGCGCCGAAGCCGGCCATCGCGGCCAGCCACAATAGGGCGACGCCGCCGATGGCGCTCCGGACCGTGATCAGTCCCGGCGGCGGCCCCTGCCGGTCTACGCCGTCGTCCGGCCCTCCCATACAGGCACGCGGGGCCCCACGGCCGTAAGGCCTCGGCTCGAGCGGCTCGAGCGACCACACGAGTCAAGGCGCTGGCGGCCTGCCAGCGGACATGCCCATCGAGACGACCCGCGACGAGGAGGTGGTGACGGTGACCATCGCGAACCCGGCGCGGAAGAACGCGCTGGACGCCCCGCTCTCGGCCGAGCTGGGCGACCGCGTCCACGACCTCGCCCACGACGACGGCGTCCGGTGTGTCGTCGTCACCGGCGAGGGCGACGCCTTCTGTGCCGGACTCGACCTCGCCGGCGACATGGGCGGCGGCAGCCCCGCCGAAGAACTCGAGGTTGGGTTCAACGCCGTCGCCCGCGGCCTCATCCGGATGGGGAACCCGACCGTCGCGAAGGTCCGCGGCCCGGCGGTCGGCGCCGGTGCCTCCATCGCTGCCGCCTGCGACTTCGTCTACGCCGCCGAGGACGCCTTCTTCGAGTGGGGATTCACCGACATCGGGCTGGCGCCCGACACCGGCGCGGCCTACACGCTCCCGCGGCTGGTCGGCACCCGCCGGGCCATAGAGCTGCTCGTCACCGGCGAGCGCGTCGACGCCGCGGCGGCGGTCGAGTTGGGCGTGGCGAACGAGACCGTGCCGGGCGACGAACTGGACGCCCGCGTCGCCGAACGGGCCGAGACGCTGGCCGGCCGACCCACCCTGGCCGTCGCCGCCGCGAAGCGACTGGTCTACCGGAGCGGCCAGCGGTCCCTCGAGGAGACGCTGCGGGAGGAGGCACTCGCCCAGGAGGCGATGATAGAGACCGAGGACTTCATGGAGGGCGTCGCGGCGTTCGTGGCCGACCGGGAGCCCGAGTTCGAGGGCCGCTGACCGGCCCAATCCGTAGTCCGTCGACGACGCGGTCAGGGGCCGGCTACGGCGCCCGTCCGGATAAACCGCCTCGAATGCGGGGAGGTACCGTAATCCGTTTGCGGACCGGGGGTGGCGTTATGACGCAGATCCGGGACACCAGCCGCGGGTTGCGCATCGGCGAGGACACCGTGGGCGGCGGCTACTTCAAGCACGCCGTCTACAACCACTGGGATCCCTACGAGGACGTCTCCCGGGAGCTGCTCGCCACCGACCGCGAGCGCAGCATCGACGCCGAGGGCGACGAAGCGGAGTTCTTCGAGACGATGCAGTACCTGGCGCTGTTCGGCGCCGGCGAGGAGGCCGTCACCGAGGACCTCGCGCCGCTTTCCGTCGCCCTGGATGACGTCGACGACCAGATGTTCATCGCCAGCCAGCTCTACGAGGAGGCAAAGCACACCCAGTTCTTCGACCGCTACTGGCGGGAGGTCATCTACCCGGTCGCGGAGGCCAACGGGTACGAGAAAGTCCCGCCGACCGACCAGCGCTTCTTCCCCGACGGCTACGTCGAGCTGTTCGACCGCACGGAGGCCGCGATGGAGCGACTGCTGACCGACGACACCCCCGAGAACCGGGTGCGGGCGTACTGCCACTACCACCTCGTCGTCGAGTCGGTGCTGGCCCAGACCGGCTACTACGGCATCACGACGGTGATGGGGCCGGAGGCCGACGACGCCATCTCGCGGCCGGACGCGGACACCCCGCACCTGCCGGGGCTCGTGAAGGGCATCAACCTCATCCGGAGCGACGAGGGCCGCCACGTCGGGTTCGGCATGCAGAAGGTCCAAAAGCACATCGCCGACGACGGCGTCGACGAGGCCGTCGTCCAGGAGATCCTCCAGGAGCTGATGCCGCTGGTCGCCGAGACCGTCTCCGTCGGCGACGGTCTCGTCGACCCCGCGCCGCTCGTCAGCTACGCCAGCGACAAGCTCACCCGTCGGATCGAGATCATCACCGACGCCGACGCCGAGGTCCCGCCGGTCGAGGACCTCGTCGCGCTGGACGACGGCCCGACCGCCGCCGACTGAGGCCCCCGCACTGTCGACCGCCGCACACGGACTCACGCAGCTCGAGGTAGCGGGGACCGAGGCCGCAGGTAGGGGTAGCGTCGACCGAGGCCGCACCTCCCGGTTCGCCGGCGACTGCGGCGAGATCGCGGCGAACCGGACGTTTCTTACTCGGATGCCGCGTGGGTCGAACCGAATGGACGAGACCGTCCTGCTCACGGGCGCGAAGGGCGCCGTGGGCACGGCGATCCGGGAGGGGCTCGCCGGGGAGTACGACTGGCGGTACCTCTTCCACAACCCGCCGCCGTTCGACCCCGACCACCCGTACCTCGTCGGCGGCGTCGAGGAGCCCGAGGTCGCCGCGGAGGCCTGCGAGGGCGTGGGCGCCGTCGTCCACCTCGCCGGCGACCCCCGCCGGGATGCCCCCTGGGACGCGGTGCTCGAGTCCAACATCCACGGCACGCAGGTGCTGTACGAGGCCGCGGTCGAGGCCGGCGTCGAGACGTTCGTCTTCGCCTCCTCGAACCACGCCGTCGGCCACTACGAGAGCGAGCGGACCCCGGAGCTGTACCGCGAGGACGACCGGTTCGTCCTCGACGGCACCGAACTCCCGCGGCCGGGCAACGCCTACGGCGTCTCGAAGGCCACCGGCGAACTCATCGGCCGGTACTACCACGACGAGTACGGCATCTCCGTCTGCAACATCCGTATCGGCAACCTGAGCCGGAACTCGCCGCCCGCGGCGTACGAGCGCGGCCAGGCGATGTGGCTCTCCTACCGGGACTGTGCCCACATCCACGACTGCGCGCTGCGGGCCGACTACGACTACGAGATCGTCGGAGTACACGTTCGAGGGCGAGCCGAAGGAGTGACCGCGACGAGGCCGACTCCTGGGGGACCGCCGCTCACCCGAGGCCCTCGGCGTCGTCCGGTTCGTCGGACGCCGCCACCTTCTCGAGCCGGTCGACGACGCCGATGTCAGCCAAGTCCGAAGCGACGACGTCCGGGACCAGGTGCTCCCACCGCTCCCCCTCGAGCATCCGGCGGCGGATCTCGGCGCCGCGGTACTCCTCGCGGTTGTGCAACGTCGTCCCGCGGACCTCGTAGCCCGCCTCCGCGAAGAGGCGCTCGACGAACGGGTTGTTCGTGAAGGCGACGTCGAAGGCGGGACAGACCGTCTCCAGGTGCCGGACCCACATCGCGTCCCTGTCGACGTCGACGATCGGGATGAGGTAGGTCCGGGCGTCCATCTCGTCGAGGGCGTCCTGGACGACGCGGACGCGCTCGCCCGACGTCAGCGGGTTCGACGCGGAGTGCGAGCGGTCGGCACTCCCGATGCCGACGATGACGCGGTCGACCCGGTCGTCGATGCGCTCGACGAGGTGTCTGTGTCCGAGGTGGAACGGCTGGAACCGGCCGATGACGAAGCCTCGCATGGTCCACCGTGTGGCGCCGGCCCGAAAGTCATCACGGATGGACGCCCGGCGGCGTCAGTCCTCGTCGAACAGCCCCTCGACGTCGCCATCCCGGGACTCGCGCCGCCGGACGTGGTCGGCGATGCGGTCCCGCACGACGGGCGAGTCCTCCCGCAGGTACGACAGCGTCAGCGACACCAGCGGGCTCGTCTCCTCGCCGGCCGCGACGTCCGTGACGGCGTACTCGGCCGCGCGCTCGACCACCTGGTCGCCCCGCGTTTCGGCCAGCGCCTCCGCGGCGTGACCCGCCGCCGGGAAGGTGAGGTCCGCGACGGTCACCACCTCGCCGTCGACGGCCACCGGCGGCGGCCGCTCCCGCTCGGCGAGTTCCGGGTCGGCGGCGAGCCGCCGGAGCCAGGCCCGGAGGTCGTCGTGCCCACAGTCGTCCAGATACGCCGCGCCGCTTTCGGCGAGGCCGACCGCGCCCGACCAGGTGCCGGTCCGCGCCTTGTGGGTGGCCGCCGACGCCTGGACGAGCCCCTGTATGCAGTCCTCGCGGGCGTCGCGTGGGTCCCGGAGCCACCGCTCCTCCCAGGGCTCGTGGGCGGCGAGGTAGTGGCCGGCGTTGAACAGCGCCGCCCCGGCCCGGAGGAGCTGCATGGGCCGGGGTATCAGGCGGGCGGTGAAAAATGAGTGGGCATCGAGCGGAGCGTCGGGAGGGCATATCCTCCTGTGGAGCCATCCGAGCCTCGGAGGTCTAGGTACGTTGGATGATTTTCAACTATTACCATTCGTTTTCGTAATCTCAGGTAGTCGATTTACCAGTACATTCTTACTCTATCTACGAGTGTCCCGGTTTATGACATCGTTACAGCAGGCAGTTGATTTTCTCTACGACAAAACATACATCGAGGACAAATGGACGAGTACAGCCCGTTTAGATGCCCTTGCGGAATACTGTATCGAGGAAATGCAGGAGCGAGGAATATCAGCCTGGGAAGATGAGGTTCGCCTCGATTCGTGGGCACGAGAGAAACAGTGGGACGTCGTTCACCCTCCGGAGGGCCGACCGAAAATCGCGATTAGCATGAAGTCCATCCTGAAGAATCTGGCAGGGACAGTCCCCAACCGAACTGACGATTTGATCGGTGAGGTTACAGACCTTCAGATGCGGTATCCGGAAATCGTCATTGGATACATCGTCCTGGTTGATGCGGCAGATACTGACGATGAACCGAACAGGTGTGAGTGGGCGGACGAATTGGCAGATCGATTGCAGTCAATATCTGGCCGGTCTCCCCCATATTGGGGCACAGGCTCGGTAGAGGCTGCCTGTGTAATCAAGACGGATTTGGCAGGAGAAGGCGGTCCAGAGATTCTTACTGACGAGTCTGAAACTGAGGAGTTCTTCGACACGTTGACGGAGCAGTATACTAACCGGTACGGGGGACAGCAGACCTTCTAACGGAAAACGTTTAGCGATAATCCTTCATAATTCGAGAGAGTAGCTTTTTCGTCCGTGAGTCTGTTTTCCGAAACATCCACGTAGTCCTCTT
>PXRI01000036.1:0-28089 GCA_003021005.1 Halobacteriales archaeon QS_1_69_70
GCCACCGGGCACAGCGTGGCAGCGGCGTCGACCGTCCCGAGCAGATTGTGGGCGCGGTCAGCCACCGCCCGCCCGGGTTCGGTCACCTCGTAGCGGCGATCCGTCCGGCGCACCCAGCCAAACTCCTCGAAGCGCCCCAGAGCCCGCCGGACCGTCTTCCTGGACGCGTCCGTCTCGGCGGCCAGTTCCCTGGGCGTCCGCGGCTCGGCCGCGAGCAGTTCCAGCACGTGTACCCGCCGCTCGGAGCGGAACAGGTAGCTCGCCGCCTCGAACGGCGCGCTCATGGGTCAGCGTATCCGAGTCCAGAACCATAAGCTCTCGCTGGCCCCCTGCCGTCGGTTCCGACTCCGAGGCGTTCGCACTGGCACTACCAACGTCCCACGTCCAAGCGAACTGTTTCATAGTGAACGTTGTACAGCCAGACGTGACTCCGTACAGTGCATATCAATCCATCGGCTGTGTCATGCCCCGAACAACGGGATCTGGGACGACACGGCTTGAGTGAATCACGTATGGCGGTACATGACACTCTCAATCTCGGAAAAGATGAGTTGTGGGGCAGCGGAAATACACAAAGGATTCGCACCCTACCAGCGTAAGGAATAGTGTGGAATTATAGCTGATTGTTTTCAGACAACTTATAAATTGTTCCGAATTGTGGCTACTAGACTCGCCGCTATGTTCTATCCAAGTTAGTTCATATATTTTATTATCTGCTTTGCCATTACCCAATCGAGGACTCCTGTATATGGTTCAGTCGTCGAATGGTGCTTGCTGCTGGGCCTCTTCGTTTTCGAGGAGTTCCTGTTAGCGGTTCCGAATGGTGACTCCGCTCACATTCGGTACCTCGGACGCCTCGCCCCGGGTGGGCTTCTCGTTAGCACGGAGCCCCGTTGCGTAGAGGGCAGTGGCGGCGAGACTGACCGGGCCCTCGTATAGTAACCATCAGAAGTAATTACCCACTTGGTGGGGATTCAATCGATCAATAGTTACACCGGTGACCTCCACGAGGTGGGTACCACTCGAAGTAGCGGCTCCACGCGCCGTTTCCAGCTGTTTCCAGCACCCTTCGACCGGATGTAAGTCAGCCCGATCTGCCGGCAACCGCACTTCGGTGAGGACGTTCCAGGGGTCCATATCGCTCGATGGTCGAGCGTTCGATGGACCATCCACGACGATGATCGACTCCTCTTCGAATTCTTTGTATTATGCTAATGTGAAATGTATGGCGCGTTCGGTGGGAACGTACTCGGAGGTCCGGGCGAAGAGCAAGTCGCCGTCCTCGGTGACCGCACCGAATACACGTCCGGTCGCGTAGGTCCGACGGTTCCACGCTTCGTCGGGAATTCCGTTCGATCCGGGCCGGTGTCGGATCACCCATCGACGGGGGTCGTTCGGCTGATCGATACGGACTACTGTGGCGTCCACCTCCCGGTCACTTCTTTGCGGACCTTCTCGAATTCCTCGCCATCCGCGGGCTCGGCTGTCGCGATCGAAGGACGCGGTTTCTGGTAGCTTAGTCCCGCTTCTTTGAGCAGGCGTCGGCAGCTCGGAATCGAGTACGCGATGCCGTACAGTTGGTTGATGCGATTCGATACGGATGAACCACACCCGGAGGCCGTTTCAGATGATCATAGATCAGGGAGACACCGAAAACTGTCAGAAATCGAGCTGGAAGAATTTCGAGAAACCGTCCACGAATCACCGCGTGTGGTGGGTTACGATGAGCCGGCCTGGACGACGACGCTTGCTCGACGCCTTCTCGAGGAAACCTAGATCGTTCGGCGGCCCGTGTCGAATCAACCTGACGAGTTCCGGCTGGGAGTCCACTATGCTCCAAAGTGGTTTCACGAAATTGTAACATTGAGTCTCTTCCCGTACGTCTTTCTTCGCTACGCATTGGTAGACACCTCCAAATTTGGTCGATGTATCCCGGCATCATTCTGCTTGGCGCCGGTCCAAAATAACCTTATCTCACACAGCGATACATCTTGCCGGGGCTAGTGGTTCTGCTCCCGTTCTTCCTAACGCTGTGGGCCGAGGCTCAATCCGACGGGCCCGAGTCAATCTTGCTCGGGCTACCGGACCTCTACCGATTATACTGGTTTGTCATCTTCGGTGCCGCCCTCGTCGCTCTCGGCCTCAAGTGGGGTATCCGGCGAGTCCGGGCAGCCCGGGCCGGTACTGCAGAGATTGGATAGGACGTGGATTTTGAACGGCGTCAAACGGTTTTCAGTGCCGGCCGGTTCCACGGACCCCTCGCTCACCGTATTCGTAGTTCGCGGTTCTAGCGCAGGGCTTTCTGAATCGAGGACTTGGTTTGTAGCATCGCCGGAGGTGACGATCGGCCGGTCTGTCGTCAGCGTCACCGTTATCTACTCCTCGTCGCCGAATGGGTGGCTGTCATTGTTCAGGATCAACCAGGGCCGTGGGTTCTCACCCGATTTGAACGGATCCGGGCCCCAGACGACGCCCCGCTGGTAGCTCATAAAGTATCCTCATTGTCGACGGCGTGTTCCAGCCACTCGTCCATGTCCTCTTCGCCGAAGCGGTCGTTCGCGGTCCGCGTACTCTCAGACAAACCCGTGTAGGAGGCGATGTCGTCGGCATCCCCGAGTGCCCAGTAGTTTCCCTTGTGGCGCACGAGCCCGCGGTCTTCGAGGCGCGAGAGCACGACGCTGATGCTCCCGGCTTTCACGTCGGTTGCATCGCGAATCTCGCTCTGGGTGAACGCCTGATCGGGATGAGCACCGAGGAACCGCATGACACGGTCGGCGTTCGTCTCCCCGCTATTCTGGAGCCGGTGCTCGGGGGAGGATTCGAACGTCTCGATGTCTATTGGCATACGTATTCCTTTGTCAGCATGCGTATTAGGTGTATCGACGTATTCCTGCACGAGGGGTGTCGGCGGCTCAGCGGGGGCCCGGAGCGCCTGTCGACGCGATAGCCGTTCTCGACGCGAGTTCACCACGTAGCTACGCCGGTTCCACGGCCACGTACACCCGGCTCCGACCCCTCCCTTCGGCGCGGACGAGGTTGTACCGCTCGAGCTTCGAGAGGTAGGTGCGGCAGGGGTCGTACAGCTCCCGCTGGTGGGGGGTGAGCCGGTCTGCGTCCTTCCGGCGGACCGCGGCGCGGCCCTCGGGGATGGCGGCCGAAAGCAGGTCGTCGGTGACGCGCTCGCGGCCCTCGCGTTCGGCGCGGCGGGCGGCCGACCGGAGGATGCCGATGGCGTCGCGGGCGTTGCCGGCGGCGGCGGTCGCGATGGTGCGGAGCTGGTCGTCGGTGACGCAGTCCGGCTCCAGGCCCCAGCCGACGCGGTCGGCGAGGATCGTCACGATCTCGTCGTCGGTGTAGGCCGGAAAGCGGACGTGCTCGCTGCTCCGGAGGCGGGACTGGAGCCGCTCGTCGAGCGTCGCGACGACGTCGGCCTCGCGGTTCGCGACGAGCACCATCGTGATCGCCGGGACGGCGTACAGCTCCCGGAGGAGGTGTTTGTCCTCGAGCTGGTCGACCTCGTCGAGGACGACGACGTAGGGCTCTTCGAGGGCCTCGAGCCGCCCGAGCATCTCGTCGTGCGGCGTCGACCGGTGGACGTCGTAGGTCGTCCCGACGCCCTCGAGGACCTTGTACAGCGCCCGGAACCGGTTGGCGTGCTGCCAGCAGTCGACGTAGTGGGTGTCGACCGCGAGCAGCTGCTCGGACAGCCGGTCCAGCGAGTACCGGGCGATGCAGGTCTTCCCGGCGCCGGAGGGCCCGGTCAGGAACGCGTGCTGGGGCCTGTCGCCCTCGACCACCGGCTCCAGCGCGGCCGCGATCCGGTTCATCTGCCGGTGGCGGTGGACGACCTCCTTCGGGAGGAAGTCCTCCTGGAGCACGCGGGCGTTCCGGATCACGGCGACCACCGACGGCGCCGAGCGCGAAAAGTGCAAGCGGGTCGGTTCCGGGTTTCCGGGGTCAGTACGCGTCCGCGCCGGGCACCCCGTCCTGGCCGTCGAGCCACTCGCGCCAGGTTCGGGTGCCGACGGCGCGGTCGGGGCAGGTCGCCGCGCCAGTCCGGAAGGCGGCCGCCGCCTCGCCGGGTAGCGGCAGCCGGACGACGGGTCGCCGCAGGCCGCAGGCCTCGCGGTACGCCTCGGCCAGCTCCCGGCCGGTGTGAACCGCCGGGCCACCGACGTCGGGGGCACGGCCGGCCGCCGGCGGCTCGACGTGCTCGACGACGGCGTCGGCGGCCTCCCCGACGTCGACGGGCTGCAACCGGAAGTCGGTGGGGAGCGGCCACACCGGGAGCCGCCGGACCGTGGCGAGGATCGAGGCGACGAACGGGAAAAACTGCGTGCTGCGGACGACGGTCGACGGCACGCGGCTGTCCTCGACGGCCCGTTCGGCCTCGAGCTTGTGCTCGTAGTAGGAGTACGGGATGTCGTCGATGCCGACGATGGAGACGTAGAGGAAATGCTCGACATCGAGGGCCGCCGCGGCGTCCAGCAGCCGCCGGGTCCCGTCGACGTCGACGGCCTCGTGGTCGCCGCGGGGGTCGCTGGCGGCGTGGACGACGACGTCGACGCCGTCCGTCGCGGTCCGGATCCCGGTGCCCGCTTCCAGGTCCAGCTCGACCCACTCGACGGCGCTGTCGCCATCGGCACTGTCGTCTCCGGGCGCGGGGCTCGCGGCTTGTCGCTCCCTTCGGTCGCTCCTCGTGGCTCGCGTGTCGTCGTTCCCGGTGGTCGATGCTCGCGGCTCGTTCCACTCGCCGCTCGCCATTCCGAGGCGCTCCCGGTGGTCGCGCCTCGCGCCTTCCGCTCGCTCGTTCGGAGACCTCCCTCCGGTCGGTCTCCCGGCTCGCGGCCCGGACCTCGTGGCCCGCCGAGCGCAGCCGCGGGCGGAGTTCGGTGCCGAGCACGCCCGTGGCACCCGTGAGCAGCACGCGACTCATGCGGCCGGCTACACCGGCGCCCCTCAAAGGCGTTTACCCGGCCGGGCGCGGTCGGATATCGGGGCACGCCGGTCGGTAGCGGGTCAGCCATCGGCATCGGAAAGCTCCTGGAGGCGGTCGAGCGCCGATTGCTTGGTGTCGCCGTCGACCTCGGCGCCCTTGAGCACCCGGCGGACCTCCTGGATGGAGCGGTCGTAGCGCTGGCGGTCGACGGGGTGGGGCGTGCCGTCCTTGCCGCCGTGGGCGTAGGCGTACTTCGCGGGGTCCTCGCGGGAGGCCTCGGCGTCGTAGACGAGTTCGCCGATCATCGCCAGCGCGCGCAGCGACTGCGGGCCGACGCCGTCCAGCGCGATCAGCTCCTCGTAGTCGTCGGGCTGGTACTCGTAGGCGGTCTCCAGCTGGTCGATAGCGCGCGCCGAGAGGTCCTCCAGCCGGAGCTCGTGCCGCGTCGGCATCTGGAGCGCCCGGTCGGCGGTGTCGCGGCCGCCGCCGAACTGCGAAAGCGAGCGCTGGTCCCGGTGGGTGAGGTGTTCCGCGAGGCGGGCGGGGTTGTCCTGGACGAGGTCGACGGAGACGTCCCGGACGGGCCCGGAGGTCGACGCCGAGAGGTCGAGCACGCCGGCGGCGTCGGACTGGGCGCAGATGGCGGACTGGGGCTCGACGACGAACTCGGAGACGTCCTCGGAGAGCCAGTGGTACCGGCGGGCGTGGCTGTCGTTCATGCCCTGCTGGACGACACACCACGCGCCGGACTCGGCGACGACCATCGTGTGGTGGTACAGCTGGTAGCTGTCCTGGACGCAGGCGCTGTCGACGAGGGCGCTCAGCTTGCTGGCGTCGACGAGCGACTCGCGGGTGCCGGCGGCGACGTCGAGGGGGCTCTCGCGGAGCTCCGCGGGCGTCTCTCGGGAGGTCGCGCCCTTCCCGCCGACGACGGTGACGCCGAGCTCCTGGGGGGAAAGCGCCTCCTTGAGCGCGCCCATCGTGGTCGTCGTGACGCCGGAGGAGTGCCAGTCGAACCCGAGCACGCAGCCGAACGCCTGGAACCAGTAGGGGTCCGAAAGCCGGCGGAGCAGCGCCTCCCGGCCGTGCTCGTCGACGACCAGCTCGGCGATGGCGCCGCCGAGTTCGGTCATCCGGTCGAAGAGCCACCGCGGCGCCGACCCGGTGTGCAGCGGGAGGTCCGCGGTTCCGTGGGAGGCCATCCTGGACTCCAGGGGTCGGACCGGACGGCAAAAACGGCTGGCCAAGTGGGGTGAAAGTGGTCCGCGAGGCCGAACGCAGCGAGGCCTCGGAATGAGCGAGCGGGAGGAGTGACCACCGGGAACGACGACACGCGAGCCGCGAGGCCGACCGCAGGGAGGCCTCGGAACGACCGAGGAAAGCGCCCCCGTCACGAACGTCGATACCATTTAGGACGTCTGCCACCAACGTCGAGGCCCCATGGCCCACCGGAAGTCGACGCTGAAGCTCACCCACCAGGACCTGGCGGTGAACGCGGACGTGCGGACGAAGAAGCTGGACCCGGAGGACCTCGAGGAGCAGCCGGAGATCGTCCGCCGGGACGCCCGGTCCGGACAGCTCGTCGTGCGGCAGACCTACGACAAGGCGTCCGGCGAGGCCCTCGAGGAGGGCTACGGCTACCGGTGGGTCAACGAGGACGGCGAGGAGGTGCCGAAGGAGGACATCGAGGAGTATGTCCTCGAGGATGACGAGGAACGGCAGGTCGAAAAGCGGGAGCCGACGCTCGGGAGCGACCGGACCGTCGAGGCGATCGAGTGGATCCCGGTCGCGGAGCTGGACGAGTACCTGATCGGGAAGACCTACGAGATGTGGGGCGAGGACGACGCCGACGTCGCCCAGCTGTACGAGCTCGCCGAGCACATCCGGGAGTTCGACCAGGCGCCGGTGGTCCCCGTGGTGTTGCAGCCGAGCTACTACCAGGACTGGGGCATCATCACCCCGGCCTTTTTCGAGGAGTCCTTTTCGATCATCCTGCGGGTGACGAGCCGGAAGATCGAGCCCGAAGAGCGCATGCCGAAGCTCGACGTCGAGGACGTCCGGGAGCGCATCGACGAGGAGGAAGGTGAGGTGCTCGAGCAGGAGACGCCGTTCAACTGATGGCGCCGGGGCTGACCGACTCCGAGGAGGCGCGGTTCGCCGCGCTCCAGGAGCGACTCGACGGCGTCGAGCGGGGCGAGCCGCCGGAGCCCGACGCGATGACCGACTTCGAGCCGCTGGATCCGATGCTCGCCGAGCCGTTCGAGGGCGACCTGTCGGCACTCGACGCCGACGAGTGGCTCGCCGAACGGAAGTTCGACGGGACCCGGATCCTCCTCGAGAAGTTCGACGGCGAGGTCCGGTTGTACACGCGGCGGCACGTCGACCGGGCCGAGGCCGTCCCCCGCGTGACCGACGCCGCCCGCGAGACGCTGCCGGACGGGCTGGTGCTGGACGGGGAGGTCGCGTTCGTCGACCCCGACGGCGGGTCGGTGTTCGTCCCGATCCACGGCGGCGAGGAGACCATCGAGCAGTACGACCTCACGCCAGTGTACTACGTCTTCGACGTGCTCGTCGTCGACACCGAGTGGGTCGTCCGCGAGCCGCTGTCCGACCGCCGGGCCCGCATCGAGGACCTCCTCCCGGACCGCGACCCCATCGTCCCGATCGCACAGCACACCGGCGACCTCCAGGCCGTCTTCGACGACCAGGTCGAACGCGACGAGGAGGGCATCATCGTCAAGCGGCGGGACAGCCCGTACCACCCGAACACCCGGTCGAGTCACTGGCGGAAGGTCAAGGCGTTCGAGGAGCGCGACGCCATCGCCGTCGGCTACACGCCCGGCGAGGGCGCGCGCTCGTCGACGTTCGGCGCCCTGGTCCTCACCGACGGCGAGGCGTACGTCGGCCGCGTCGGGAGCGGCTTCACCGAGGCCGAGCTGTCGGCGCTGCTCGAGGAGTTCCGGGAGACAGACGAGCGACCCGTCCCGCCATCGGAGGTCGGGATGCCATACACGCCCATCGAGCCCGTCGTGGTGACCGTAAAGTACCAGGAGGTCACCGACAATCGGGACCTCCGCGCGCCGGTGTTCCTCGGCGCCAAACCCGGCGCCCCGACCGACGACGTCGGGCCCATCGAGCCGTGAGCCGACGCTCCCGGTGTCGGGTCGAACCCGGGTCGGCGCTGCGGAAGGAGGCCTGGCCGTGGTGGTGCTCGGGAGAACCGGGCCGGCGCCCGCCGGGGTTCCGATCTCGCTAAACCCGGCCAAACGAAGCTGTACAGTTATTACGGATGGACACCGAGTGTCCAAGTATGACTTCGGCATCGGCGGTGCTCCACGACGAGGTAGCTGCGGGCGGATCGGACGACGACGAGTCAGCCGAGGCGGACGATGAGGGCGATCGACCGGCACGATCCCTGGACGAGATAATCGACGCCTACGCCGAGTGACCAGGTCGGCCCGACCGAGCTGAGTTCGCGGACCCGAAGCAGCGCCGACGACCGTGGGCTTCTGGCGCGGCGGTCCGACGAATCAGACCCACGCGACGGGGTGAACTGCCCCTCAGGACGTCGCCGCGAAGTCCGACAGCGACGCCTGCATCCCTGACAGCAGGTGTGACTTCCGTCGCAGGTCCGTCCGGGAGACGGGGAGTTCCGGGATGACGCCCGCGACGGCGTCGGCGAACGTCTCGGCCACGCCGGGCTCGCCCTCGAAGGCGTTCCGGACGCTCTCGCGGATCTGCCAGACGCCGACCGGCGCCCAGTACTCCTCGGAGACCTCCCGGAGGACGAGGACCTTCGCCTGCCGGTCCCGGTCGGCGAGGTGCTCCAGCACGCCGAGGCGGGCGGCGTAGTAGGCGCCGGCGGTCTCCTCGACGTAGTCCGACCGGCCCTCGTAGCCCTCGTGGGCGCTCGCCATCCAGAGGTTCCCGGCCGGGTCGGGGTTCCAGACGCTGCCCGGCGACTTCATCTCGAGGAACTCGTACTCCCAGCGGCCCGGCGCCAGGATGACCCAGTAGCGGTTCCCGACGTACTCGTTGACCCACACCTGGACCTCCTCGATCGGCGGGGCGTTCCGGATCCGGCCGCGGAGGTACTGGCCGAGGGTGTCGTCGACGGCGGTGATCGACCATCGGGTCGGGACCAGCCGGCGCTGGTCCGTCCGACCGAGGGCGCCGGCCGAGAGGATGGAGTTGATCCCGTAGACGTCGAAGCCGCGGCGGTAGAGGTACGCCATCGCGCCCTCGGCGTTCCAGTCGTCGTCCGAGAGGGTCTTCTCGACGTGGCGGGGGACGTGCGGGTTCTCGGTCAGTGCGGCCTCCTCCGCCGGCGCGCGCGGTCCGGTCGGCGACCGGACGGCGTCCAGCGAGAGGTCGGGGTCGGGTCGTTCGGCCAGCCCGACCTCGACGTCGACCGGCCGGTCGGCGATCGCGACCTCCCGCTGGACGCCGACGAAGCCGTCCCAGACGTCGTGGACGTTCGACCGGGTCGATCGGCTCGAGTTCAATAGCCCCGACCGGTACTGTAGCACGGACTCGATGTCGAGCCCGCGGTGGTACCAGCCGGCGTCCGTCTCGAACTCGGCGGCCCGGTCCTCCGCGCCGACCGGCGTGAGGATGCCCGTGGAGACGTCCGGGTAGTTCGACCGGCCGACGAAGATCTCGGGCGCGGTGCTGCCGACGACGGTGTCGTCCCGCGTCGCGTACCTGATCCGGTCGGCAACCTCGTCGACGTACTCGAGGACGCGGTAGTCCTTCCGCTCGGCGAGGCGCCGCCGCTCGGCGGCCTCGTCGGGCTTGTGCTCCTCGATGTAGTCGGCGAGCCGCATCCCGCAGGGGCGTTCGGGATCGACTGGTTTCAACGTCGCGGTAGCGCGGTGAAACTGGAACCGGACCGGTCGTCGGCCATCGGGAACGTGGAGAGCGGTTCCGGGGGTCCTCGCGTGCGCTCGACCGTCGAGGGCCATCAGGTCACGTCCGGCACCCGGGGGGAGACGTCGGGCCACCCGACGGACGTTCGGGTGGACGATCCCACGCTCCGACCCGGCCACCGGCGTCATCGTCATCGATGCCGGGATCCGCGGCTGCGGCAGTTACGGTCGCCTGGCCGGCGCTCCCGTCGACGCTCGCGGCGGGAGCGGTCGCATCCGCGGGGACGACGAGTGCGTCAAGCGCGAGCATCGCGGCGAAGATCGCCACGAGGACGACCACGATCGGGAGGAGGTCCTGCTCCATGCCCGGGACGGCGCCCGTCGCGGACCTATAAGCGGCGGACGGTCAAACGACCATTTTACCTACTCGGTGCGCTCGAACTCGAGGTAGATGACGGAGACGGTGACGTCGATGCCGCGGCGGCGCTGGATCCGGGTCTCGACCGCGTCGGCGAGGCCGGGACGGTCGGCGTCGGGCGGGACCCCGACCCTGACGGTGACGTTGCCGGGTCGGTGGAAGAGGACGTACCGGGTCTGGGTCCGCACCTCGAGGTCGAGCAGTTCGTAGCCCGCGTAGGTCGATTCGTTCAGCTCCGCGTCGACGGCCTCCCGGATCTCCTGTTCGGCCTGGGCCGTCTGGTAGGAGTCGTAGGTGACCCCGCCGAGGAACAGCGACAGGAGCGCGATGGCGGCGAGGAGGGCGGTGATCCGCTGGACCGTCGCGGTCCGCGCGTCGGTCCGCTGGAAGAGGTGCTCCGGCCGGTAGCCGACGTACCACAGCACTATGAGCGCCGCGAGGTTGATCGAGAGGACGTTGACGGCGACGAGGACGGCGGAGCCGAGTGCCAGGGCCGGTTCGCCGTAGGCGATGCCGATGCCGACCGTCGCGGCCGGCGGGATGAGCGCCACCGCGATCATGACGCCGACCAGGGCGGTGGAGACGCCGGTGGTGAGGCTGATGGCGCCCGCGACCCCGGCGCCGATGGCGACCGCCAGAGAGAGGATGTCCGGCGACAGGCGCTCTTCGACCTCCGACAGCGACAGCGGGTCCAGCCCCGGCGGCACGATGTTCGTGGTCTGGACGACGATGGCGAACCCGGTCGCCGCAGCGATAGAGAGGATCACGCCGAGTAACTGCAGCACCACGCCCCGGCGGAACAGCTCGCTCTCGTCGACGACAGTCCCGACCGCCGCCGTCATCGCCGGCCCGATGAGCGGCGCGATGACCATCGAGCCGACGACGGTCGCCGGCGAGTCCAACAGCAGCCCGGCGGTCGCGATGACCGCCGACACGACCGTCATCACCAGGTACGTCGGCAACGCCGGCGCCAGCTCCGTCGCCCGGGCCTCCAGCTCCTGGCGGGCGATCCGCTCCTCGCTGTCCTCCCGCTCGTCGTACTCCTCCTGGAGCGTCTCGAACTTCTCGGAGGCGACCGTCTCCGCGCTCAACACGACGGTGTAGGCCTCCCGCTCGAGGCCGGCCGCCCGGAGCGACTCCAGGATCGGCTCGACGGCGTTCGTCGGCAGCGGGAAGTACGCGACGGCCGTGTACTCGCGGCCGCTCGTCTCGTCGGTGACCACGTAGTCGATCCCCTGCTCGTCGAGGAGGTCCAGCACCGCCTCCCGCTTGCCCGCCGGGATCGTCACCTGGACGAGGCGCACACCGGCGCCTCGAAGCCCGACCCGATAATCCTACCGCACGCCGGCCGCATGGGGGCGTGGGGTCGGTGGCCCCGGTGAACCCTTGTTGGCCGTGACGTCGACGGGCCGGCCCGCCAGCCGCCGGGAGGCATCCGCCCGCCGTCACCCCTCCGACCGGTCGCCTTATCCCGGCCTGCGGCCAACCGCCGGTATGTTCGGCACGCGCCCGGACCGCGACGCCGAGGTCGTCCTGGTCGGGCGGTCGAACGTCGGGAAGTCGACGGTGATGCGGGAACTCACGGGGCACGACCGCTTCGCAACGGGCGGCAGCCCCGGCGTCACGACGGAGCCGAATCACTACGACTGGGCGCCGGAGGACTTCCTCATCACCGACCTCCCCGGCTTCGGCTTCATGGCGGGCGTCCCCGATGACGTCCGGGAGCGGATCAAGACCGACGTCGTGCGGTATATCGAGACCTACGCCGACCACATCCTCGTCGGCGTCCTCGTCGTCGACGGGAAGGCCGCCGTCGACATCATCGACCGCCACTCCGGCCCGGACGAGATCCCTCACGACGTCGAGCTGTTCGGCTTCCTCCGGGACGTCGACGTGCCGACCGTCGTCGCCGTCAACAAGATGGACAAGGTCGACGACCGCGACGAGCGCCTCGACGACCTCGCCGACCGGCTCGGCCTCTACCCGCCCTGGCAGCAGTTCGACCACGTCATCGCCCCCATCTCCGCCAAGCGCGGGAACGTCGAACCTCTCAATGAAGCGGTCCGCCACCACCTCCACGAGCAGGGGCGGGACGATCTGTTCACGTTCTTCTAGGAACCCACTTTTTACTCGCTCGGGCTTCCTCGCTCGCGGCTCGCGGCTCGCTTCGCTCACCGCTCGCTCCGCACGCGGCCTCCCTCCGGTCGGCCGCGCGCCGCTCGCTGCGGGGAGCCACTCGCTCGCAAAAACTTGGGGAAAAACGACCGCCCCGGGCGCTCACTCCGTTCGCGCCCGGTGAACCGCGCTCGCTTCGCTCGCGCGGATGCTTGCTCGACCGCTCAGCACCGCTACCTCGCCATCAGGCAGCACGCGTCGCGGGCCCATTCTGGGACTCGCGATCCGCAGGCGGCGCCTGAGCCTGCCGGACCGGGCGGGAGAACCACGCGCGGTACCCGTCGAGGCGGCTGGAACGGGGTGGCGGTGACCGCCGAAATCGAGTGGTGGCTCGGCTAGATTACTCATCACACGGGGCTCAGCGGGGGTAATCGTTCGTCATCGCCACCACCGGTACTGGGGCCCCGAGCCGCAAAAAGCCCGGCCTCCGGACCGGCGCCGGTGGCGGGCCGGGACCGAGGTTTAACTCGCCGGGCGACGAAGGTCGACCGGGCCGCAGCGGCCCGGCCACCCATGACCGACCTCACGCTCTCGAGTCCGGCGTTCGACGACGGCGAATCGATCCCGAGACGGTACGGCTACACTGAGGACAACGTCAATCCGCCGCTGTCGATTTCTGGCGTCCCGGAGGAGGCGGCGTCGCTGCTGTTGCTCGTCGACGACCCGGACGCCGTCGAGCCGGCGGGCCACATCTGGGACCACTGGCTGGTGTGGGACGTCGACCCCGACCGCGAGTCGATCCCGGAAGCGTGGTCGCCCGACGCGGCCGTCGAGGGCCAGAACGACTACGGCGAGCAGGGCTACGGCGGCCCGAACCCGCCGGACGGCGAACACACCTACCGGTTCCGGCTGTACGCCCTCGACACGGTTCTCGGACTGACGGCAGCCGCGACGCGGGACGACGTCGCCGACGCCGTCGGCGGCCACATCATCGAGAAGGACACCCTGGAGGGCACCTACGCGCCGTAGACTCGAATCCCGGAAACGCCGCCTCGGCAGCGAGACGGACGGCGACGGGCGTCACTCGGCGAGCGCGTCGGCGGCGTCCCGGAACAACCCGTCGAGGATCTCCGGCGTCGTCGGGTGGTAGGCGCGGTCCGGCACCTCGCGGACGTCCAGCCCCATTTCGACGACCACCTGCATCGTCTTCGCCATCACGTCGGCGTGGTAGTGGAGGCCCTGGTAGCCGAGCACCGTCCCGTCGTTGGCGACCACGAGCCTGGCGCGGCGTCGGCGCTGTCCGCCGAGTGGCCGACGCGGACGAACGGGAGGACGCCGAGCCCCGAGAAGACGACGTGGTGGTGGACGTTCTCGTAGGGCTCCAGGGCCTCGCCGTCGCGGTGCCGGCGGACGTTCTCGGCGGCGACGTGGCCCTCCTCCTTGGCGACGTGGAGGATCGGCTCGCGGGCGTTGGCGTCGCCCACCAGGAAGACGCGATCGTTGTCGACCGTCTGCATGGTGTCGTCGACCCAGCCGCCCACCGGCTCCAGCGACGTCGCCTCGAGGTTCAGCGCGTCCAGCGTCGGCCGCCGGCCCGTGAACGCGAACAGCTGGTCGGCCTCGAGGACGTCCGGGTCGCCGTCGCGCTCGACGTGCAGGCGGACGCCACCGTCGTCGGTCGGTTCCAGCCGCTGTTCGTGGGTGTGGGTGAGGACGTCGACGTCGAACTGCTCCTCGTAGTACGCGAGGAGGGCGTCGCCGAACGGGGCGTCGGCCTCGTCGAGCGGACGGGCGTCGTGCTCGACGACGGACAGCGACATCCCGGCGGCCTCGCTCAGGTAGGGGACGAGCTCCAGGCCGACGTAGCCGAAGCCCATCACGACGCCGGTGTCGCCGAACGCCGTGGCGTCGAGGACGTCCGCGCTGGTCTCGACGGCGACCTCGTCGATGCCCGGCAGGTCGGGCAGCTGCACGGTCGAGCCGGTGGCGAGGACGACGTAGTCCGGCTCGAGGGTCCGGTCGCCGACCGCGAGGCGGGGCGCCGCACCGGCGTCGGGGTCGCCGCTCCCGTCGATGGCCCCCTCGCCGTCGACGAACCGGGCGGTGTCGTGGACGAACGTCACGTAGTCCCGCTCGGCGAGGGCCTCGACGGCGGCCCGGCGGTGGGCGGCGAACGACGAGGTGTGCTCGTCCTTCCGGTCGACGACGGCCTCGAGGTCCACCTCGTGGGGCGGACCGCGGAGGCGCCCGTCCGTCCGGCCGGCGAACCGGTGTTCGGCGGCCGAGAGGATCTCCTTGGAGGGCATACAGCCGCGGAGGATGCAGAGCCCGCCGCCGGGCTCGCCGTCGTCGAGGAGGGTCAGCTCCAGGTCCGGCACCTCGGCCAGTCGCTCGGCGGCCGCGACGCCGGCGCTCCCGTAGGCGCCGACGACCGCCACGTGCGTGGACATGGCTGACAACGGAGGTGGCGCGCGTAAAACGGTTCGGCTGCCGTGTCGGCGTCCCACCGGACCGACGCATCCACTCGCCGAACCCGTCAGACCGCGGCGACCAGGACGTCGACGACCCACCGGACTGCGGTTTCCCAGACGGAGAAGCCGGTCAGGATCGCGAGCACCGCGTCCAGCCCGAAGAAGGCGAACAGGCCCGCGGCGACGAGGTGGACGGTGCGGGCCTCCACCAGGTGGGCGAACCGGTGGAACGCGTAGGCGTTCAGGAGGCTGACCGGGACGATCGCCGCCATCTCGCCGACCCAGATGGCCGAGGTGGCACCGTACTTGGCGGCCAGCCCGATCGTGACGAGCTGGGTCTTGTCGCCGACCTCCCCGGCGGCCATCAGCACGAAGATGGGCAGGTAGCCGCCGAGGGCGTCGGGCACCGCGCGGTCGACGACCGGCAGCCGGACGTCGTCCACCTCGGCGAGGACGCTGTCCGGGACCGTCCCGACGTCCTGGCCCGGGTTCGGCGCCGACCGCGCCAGGAGCGCGGCGAACGCGAGGAAGAGCGCGGCGGTGAACGCGTCGATGGCGACCGTTGGGAGCGTGGTCTGGAGGGCGCTGCCGACCCAGATCTCTATCGCGGTCCAGCCGGCGAAGGCGACGCCGGCCGCGGCGACGACGCCGAGCGGGTGGTACCGCGTCGAGAGCGCGGCGATGATGAACTGGACCTTCTCGCCCGGCAGGACCGCGAGCTGGGCGACGAACGCGATGATGCCGCACCATCGTGGGACGGTAGGCCCCGCTGCGCCCAAGTGTCTTTACATCCAGCCGTTAGGGGCGTCGCCGATCCGCGGCCGGAGGCGTCACTCGCGGACCGTCAGGTCCGCTCGGACGGAAAAGTGATCCGACGGGTACCGGCCGCGGTCGTCGAGGTCGGCGAGGACGCCGAACCGGTCGACGCCGACGGCGGCGCCGTCGACGAGGACGTAGTCTTGACGCTCGCCCGGCTGGGCCGCCTCGAAGTCGTTGAACGTGGTCCGGGGCCGTGGGGGTGGTCGGCGAGCGAGCGGTGAGCACCCGGATGGACATGCTGTGGCCAGTGATGCGGCCGGTACCGGGCCGGGCCGCCTCGACGCCCCGTAACGAGGCTCAGCGGTCCTCGAGGACCGCGTCGGCCGCCGCCTCGCGGGCCGCGTGGTCGGCGGCGACGGCCGCAACGTCGTCGGGTGACAGCAGCCCGTCCTCCGTGACGACGCCGGTGATGGGGCCGGGCGGCGTGGCCTCGAACGTCGGGTTCCGCACCGCGAACCCCTCCGGATCTTCGTGGACGGCCCCGGGCGGGCCGGACTCGAGTTCGACGTCGGTGTCGGGGACGATTTTGTCCGTCGCACAGACCGCATAGCAGTCGGCGCCGGCGTCCGCGGCGGCCAAAGATGCCGGCCGCGTACCGACCTTGTTGATAACGGTGCCGTCGGCGAGGACGGTGTCGGCGCCGACCAGGACGGTGTCGACGCGTTCGGTGTCGACGACGTGGGCGACCGCGGCGTCGACGCAGAGCGCGACATCGAGGCCGTCGGCGGCGAGGGACTCGGCGACGCCGACGCCCTCGCGGGCGGGCCGGGATTCGGCGACGAAGACCGCCGCCGGCGCGGCGCGCCGGAGCGCCGACAGCACCGTCCCGGACCGCGAGAGCGTGAGCACGCGGGCGCCGACCCGGTCGGCGGCCGCGGCGGCCGCTTCGTCGTCGACGGCGACGGCCCGGTCGCACGCTGCCGCCGCGCGGTCCCGGAGCGCGGCCGGGGCCGGCTCGGCGTCGGCCAGGACGCGGTCGAGGCGGGTCCGGACCACTCCCATCGCAGGTCGGGCGGTACGGAGGTCGGCGGCGGTCTCGAGGACGGTGGATGCCGCATCCGTCGCCGCAGTATTCTCGCCATTGGCTGTTGCGGCAGCGTCGGCGGCCGCGTCACGGAGGACCTCCAGCGCCCGGAGGGAGACGTAGGCCGACCCGTGGTCGGTGTCGCTCGCGACGGAGTCGACGGAGGGGGCGACGGCCCGGTAGGTCGGCCACAGGTCCGGGACCGTGTCCGCTTCGAGGATCGCCGGGGGCTGAACCCACTCGTGGGCGGCGACCGCCTTGCTCGGGTCAACGTCGGTCGCCCTGCAGTCGAAGAGAAACGGGTGAACGCGCCGCGCGGTGCCGCGGTCTTGCGCCGGGCCGGTGAGTGGGTCCGCCGACCGGACGAGCGTGGCGGCGTCCAGCAGGCCGACGGTCCGGTCGAGCACCCGGCGGGCCGCGGCCTCCGGGTCGGCGCCGGCGGCGGAGCCGGAGACGCCGCCCCACCGACCACGGTCGGAGGCGACGGCGTCGCTCCGCCGGACCAGAAGCACGTCGGTGCCGTGGCGGAGAACACACGTAACGAGGTCGCGGGACGCCATGGCGACAGGAGGGCGCCGAGGTGGTTATAGTCCCGGGGCGCCCACCGACCGGCATGCAGGTCGTGGTCTGCAGCGACACCCACGTGCCGTCGCGGGCGCGGGCGATCCCCGACTGGGTACGGACGGCCATCGCGGACGCCGACCACGTTGTTCACGCCGGGGACTTCGACTCCCGGCGGGCCTACGAGACGGTCAAAGAACTCGCCGAGGACCTCACCGCGGTCCGGGGGAACACCGACGACGACTACGGGCTCGGTGGCGTGGCGACCGCTGACCTCGCCGGCGTCCGGTTCGTCGTCACCCACGGCACCGGCGGGGACGCCGGCTACGAGGACCGGGTAGCGGCGGTCCTCGACGACCACGCGGCGGCCGGCCGGCCGACCGTCGGCGTCGCCGGCCACACCCACAGCGTCCTCGACACCCGCGTCGATGGCGCCCGGCTCCTGAACCCCGGGAGCGCGACCGGCGCGTGGCCGGCCCAAGAGGCGACCCTGATGGTGGCGCGGGTCGCGGACGGCGACGTCGACGTGACCGTCAGGCGGGAGTGACCGCAGGCGCCGGCCGATGGCGGCCGGGCGTGGCGACCCCGGGTCTTTTCACGCGGACGTGTCCACCCCCCGGACATGGAGGCGTTCGCCGTCGAGGGGCTGCCGGAGGTCCGGGCGGGCGAGGACCTCGCCGCACTCGTCGACGAGCGCGTCGCCCTCCGGCACGGGGACGTGCTCTGTATCGCCAGCACCGTCGTCTCGAAGGCGGAGGGCCGCACGGCCGACCTCGAGGCGTTCCCGGCGGGCGAGCGGGCCGTCGCCATCGCCGATCGGCTCGAGGCCATCACGGGCGAGGAGAAGGACCCGCGGTTCGCCCAGGCCGTCCTGGCGGAGAGCGCGGAGCTGCTCACCGAGGCGCCGTTCCTGCTGTCGGTGACGCGGTTCGGCCACGTGACGGTGAACGCCGGCATCGACCGCTCGAACGTGCCGGATGCCGACCTCCTCCTGTTGCCCGAGGACCCCTCGGCGTCGGCCCGCCGGCTCTCGGCGGCACTCGGCGTCCCGGTCGTGGTCACCGACACCTCCGGGCGGCCGTTCCGGTACGGCCAGCGCGGCGTCGCCGTCGGGTGGCACGGAATGCCGGCCGCCCGCGACTGGCGCGGCGAGGCCGACCGCGACGGCCGCGAACTCGGCGTCACGGTCCAGGCCGTCGTCGACGAACTCGCCGCGACCGCTAACCTCGTCGCCGGCGAAGGGGCGGACGGCACCCCCGCAGTCGTGGTACGGGACTGGGCGTTCGGCGACCACGACGGCAGCGAGAACCTGTTCCGCGAGGCGGCCGACGACCTCGTCCGGGAGGCGCTCGGCGAGTGGACGTTCGTCGACGGATAGCCGGGCGCCGATTGCCTGTATACCCCGGTTGTAAGGCGGTCGGTGCCGAACCGGCCCGTCACGGCCTCCCCATCGGATGATCGGACTCGAGCTCACGCCGGAACACCCCACAGGGCACCTTGCCGAGCTGGGCGAGCGCGCCGAGGCCGAGGGCTTCGACGCCGTCTTCGCCTCCTCGCACTACAACAACCGCGACCCGTTCGTCGCGCTGGACCGGATCGCCCGCCGGACCGACGACGTCGCGGTCGGCCCGGGCGTCGCCAACCCCTACGAGACCCACCCGGTGACACTCGCGGCCAGGGTGGCGTCGCTCGACGAAGCCTCGGGGGGCCGCGCCGTGTTCGGCCTCGGCGCCGGGGACCGCTCGACGCTGTCGAACCTCGGGTACGACCGCGAGCGACCGCTGGCCCGCGTCCTGGAGTCGATGCGGGTCGCCCGGCGGCTGTTCGATGGCGAGCGGGTCGACCACGAGGGGACGTTCCTGGCCCGCGATGCCGGCCTGAACTTCGCCGACGCGGTCGGGTCGGTGCCGGTGTACGTCGGCGCACAGGGGCCACACATGACGCGGATGGCCGCGACACACGCCGACGGCGTACTCTACAACGGCTCCCATCCCCGCGACCTCGCGTGGGCCGCCGATCGCGTCGAGGAGGGCCTGGCCGACCGTCCCGACGACCGCGGCGCGTTCGACTTCGCGGCCTACGCGTCGGTCTCGATCGCCGAAGACGACGACGCCGCACGGGTAGCCGCGCGGCCGCCTGTCGCGTTCATCGCCGCCGGCGCTGCCGACCCGCTCCTGGAACGTCACGAACTCGACGCCGACGTCGCAGCGGAGATCGGCGAGCACGTCGAGGCGGGCCGGTTCGAGGCGGCCTTCGAGGCGGTGACGCCCGCGATGGTCGACGCGTTCTCCATCGCCGGGACGCCCGCCACGGTGGCCGACCGGGTGGCGGCGGTTGAGCCAGGAGATGACGCCGCCGACGCTCAGGACGCCGAAGACGGCCATCGAGACAGCGACGAGGACCGTCCCGGTCAGGAGCATTAGGGCGGCGATGGGATCGGTGGTCGCGATCTCGAGGAACTGTTCGACCAGCCCGACCGTGTTCGCCCGGACGCCGGTGACGATCTCGACTTCCGCCATGTCGAACCGTCCGGGGCCACCCACTTGGGTGTGTCCGTCCCGGGCGATATAAGCAGCCGGGCGTCGTGGGTCGCCCATGCGCGAGACCTCGCTCGACGAGTTCGTCGGCGGGGACGCCGCCGCCGGCGGCCGGGACGAACCCGGCGAGGCCGACCGTGGTGACGGCGGCGCGAGCGAGCAGCCGGCCCCCGACGCCGGCGACGCCCCCGACGCTGACATCCGGGAGGCGGCCGCCACGGCCGAAGCTGCCGGAGCCGCCACGGTTCCGGACGAGGCAAACGCGGACCCTGACGACGTCGACCCACCCCCGGAACCGACTGCGTCGACGTTTGCCTGGTCGGCCGACGGGGCGGCCTGCGCGCGCTGCGGCGCGGCTGCGACCCGCCGCTGGCGTGACGACCGAGAGCTGGTATGTCCTTCGTGTAAGACGTGGTGAACGACCTCCCTCGGCTCGCTTTCCAGGGGTTTTCTCGGCCGCGTGCGTGGACGTATCACGACGAAGATGAGTTCGGAACCCTTAACCGTCCCAGTCGCCTCTCCCGACACGCAATGGCGAACGGAGAAGTCGACTTCTTCAACGACACTGGCGGCTACGGTTTCATCTCGACTGACGATGCGGACGAAGACGTGTTCTTCCACATGGAAGACGTCGGCGGTCCCGACCTGGCGCGACCAACGTCACGCGCCTGTAAGGCCCGCTCGTAGCCAGGAAGCACACGTCGCCCCGCGCGACCGAACTGTACTTCGCGGTTATTTTTCGTTCCCGAGCGGCGGGACTGGTCCGTATTTCGCTGGGGGAGATCGGCCGTATCGATAGGCGATAGGTCGATAGTCCCCCTTATCCCCGGGGAAGATTTACATCGGGAGCGGCACCAAACTCCGACGTGAGTAAATGAGCGAGGCGTACCCCGGTCTCCCGGCCGTTGCTAAGGCCTACTGGAAGAGCTACGGCTACGCTGCCGTCGGTGGAGGAATTGCGACAGCATTTGCGGGCTCTTTCGGAGCGCTCGTGGCCCACCTCTATGTCCCGGCAGCAGTTCCGTTCTACGGCATCGCTGTTCTCAGTCTCGTGATTCACGTGACTGCGATGTACGTCCACGATCTCTGGAGAGGCGAGTACGAACCCGAGCAGATGACGTGGACGACCCGTGGCCTGATCTTCGCGCTTGGCATCGTGCTCGGGACGCTGTTTTCCGGGTTGCTCCTCGGAGGTGCAGTCCTGGGGGCGGTGGCGTACATGGTGTTGGGACTTCCCATTGTCGTAGCGGCCGCTCTCGCCGCATACTACCCGATCGCCGACGTCGCGCTCATGCGCCGCGGCCTGGTGACACCGGGAGCGGCGCTTTTGCTCGGCGTCGCTCTCGTCGCGCAAGTCCTCTTCGATATTCACGGGTCGGTTACCGACAAAATGCCAGTTTTCGGCCGACGGCACCGTCCGCAGCCTTAATCGTCGATCGTCGCCTCCGTGAAACACCACGTGAATCCGGTAACGGTCGTCACGAACGCGACCGATGCCCCAACCACCCAACTGTAAGTGAGTCGGACGTAGATGTCAAAGTACGAGATCACGAACCCAGGCACGATGACAAGTAGCGCGACTGGAACGGCGACGATGGCGAACTCGACGAGGAGTTTCGCCCAGAACCCGACGGCCGTTTCGAGGATGTCCTCCGACCCGTAAAGCCTCAATATCTGCTCCTGCACAGTTCGGTCAGGTTCCGGCTCGGGCGGCGAATCGTAGATCCGCTGTTGTTCCGGTTCCGAACCACCGTCGCTCATCGTTTCAGGACCGAACCGCGCCCCCGCAGCCACTCCACGACAGGTACCCAGACGTTCTCATTAGCATAGACAGTCCTCATGGGGTCGGCTCGGTAGCTCCAGCCGCGTCGCGCCGATCTCTGAAATCCTCGATGTGCGCGTAGTAGTATGCCAGCGAGGTGTGGACGTCCGAAAGCGTCAACGCCGGATACAAGTCCACGATCTCGTCAGGGCAATAACCGCTGTGCTCGTAGGCGCTCGCGACGTTCCAGACCTTGATACCCGTGCCCTCGACGGTCGGTGCACCGTCGCTGTGTTCCGGGTCCCGGACGATCTCGGTCATACGCTACGGCTCGCGGGATTAGCTATCGCCGGTTTCGACGTGCCCGTCGCCCCGCTGGCGGCCCTTTGCGACTCGTTCTCCGCCGCCGAGGAGGCTGATACGGGCCCGCTCCCGGTCGGATTGTTCCTTTTCTTCCGATCGACTCATACACGGTAGTAGTCGTCTTAGCAGTATAACGCTTGGGTCATCGCCATTCCCGCAGGTCACGTATTGCCCGTCGCGTCTGTCTCACGATTCCCGACACGACGACGACAGCCAAGAGCAGCAGTATGGCCAAACCGAGATGCCACACAGGAATAGTGCCGACGACCCCCCGATAGAGACCGAGAACAAACGACACGATAGCGACAATGATGAAAAGTATCGTAAGCTGGAACAGTGGGATGTTCCTGACGTTCGTGCTCCGATTGAAATTGATACGGATGATGTAGTTCTTTATCAACAGTTCTTCGGTTTCTTCGTGTGAGAAGTCAGCCCTCAATAGGTCGGTCAGGTTTTCAGAACTGATGCCGACATCGAGTTCGGAAGTAGTGTACGTCATCGCGGCAAACGCCGTCGAGAGGACTAACGCCCCGATATCGATTTCCGTGTAGACGTTCAGAAACGGTTCGATTCGCCCGAGGCCCGATTCCGTCTCCGGGCCGAACTGCGTCACGATGGAGAGTACCGAAACCAGGATGCCGATAAGGGTCACGTTGAGTCGGAGGATTCTACTGGCCTTCGTGTCGATGTCCTCCAGGGTCGCCCGGTGCGCATCGACCGTCTCGCGGGCCTCGTGACGCAACTCGGAGAGCTGGTCCGTATCACCGGAGAAATCGATGTCCCGCAGTTCCGTTTGCAGTTGCTCCGGGTCGCGGCTCGACATACCCTTTATCCTCCTCCTACCACCTTCTTAACAATCTCGATATTTTCCTTGTCAGCCGTACTATCCTAAACCCTCTCAGTCCGACCTTTTTCCACGTCGGTCCGCGTGGAGGCTTCGCCGCCACGTCATTCGATTCCGGGCCGGCGGCCCGCCACCCGCTCCTCAAAACGTCTCCAGACGCTGCTAGTTTCCGATTGGCTCGCGAGCACGAAGCGCTCGCGACCGTCGATGACAAAGCCCGGCCGCTCACTCCGCTCGGCCTATTCAAACTGTGGTAAATCCCACCAGATACTGCTCGTGACGCCCGCTAGAACTATATTACTGAACCCGCGACGGTTCCGCATGGATTCCCAGGGACCGGTGGAGATCGACTATGCTGACGACGTCCGTCGGGTTACTGCCGAACTCGCCGACGTCGACCCCGAAGCACTCGCCGAACGGGTCGAGGCTCTCGAGTTCGTCCGGACCGATGCCGACACGCCGTCAAATGCCGTCACAGACGGTGGGACCACCGACGAGGACGAGACAGACCGCGCGGACGGGCCCGTAGACGAATAAGTACACCGACCGTTTTCTGCGTCGGGTTTCCTCGCTCGCTACTCACGGCTCGCGGCGGCTCGCAGCTGCCGAAGCCGCCGGCCACCTCGACGGTGACCGAGACGAAGTGCTCGACGAGGTCGGCCTCAGTCTCGGAGAGGTCCGAGACGTGTGGCGTGGGGCGCGGGGGTCTCGCGGCCGAGAACCTACTTCCGGTCCGAACGTGTGTCTATGTTTCACAGGCCCCGTGATGCTTACGTCGCTCCACCACCATGCACGGACGATGTCACTGGGTTGCATCCGCCTATCGAAAGACGTATGCCGAACTTGTCCCGGGAGCCCGTACGCCCCTTCATGAACGACACGACGAAACAGCCGGCGGCGGACCCGCCGACCACGCCGGACGTCGAGGCTGCGGGGGAGACGACCCGGGCGGTCATCGAGAACGTCCGGCGGGTCATCGTGGGCAACGACGCGGCCATCGAGCACCTGGTGACCGCCTTGCTGGGCGGCGGGCACGTGCTGCTCGAGGACGTGCCCGGCGTCGGCAAGACGATGCTCGCCCGGGCGGTGGCGGAGTCGTTCGACTGCTCGTTCAACCGGGTGCAGTTCACGCCGGATCTGTTGCCGGCCGACATCACGGGCGCGAACGTCTACAACCAGAAGGACGACGCCTTCGAGTTCCGGGCCGGGCCCGTGTTCGCCAACGTCGTCCTGGGCGACGAGATCAACCGCGCGCCGCCGAAGACCCAGTCGGCGCTGCTGGAGGCGATGGCCGAAGAGCAGGTCAGCGTCGACGGCGAGACCCGGTCCGTCCCCGATCCGTTCGTCGTCATCGCGACCCAGAACTCCGTCGAGCGCGAGCAGACCTACGACCTGCCGGCCGCGGAACTGGACCGGTTCATGCTGAAGCTCCACCTCGGCTACCCCACCGACGACGAGGAGTCGACGGTGATCGACCGCGCCATCGGGAGCCACGCCATCGAGGCCATCGAGCCGGTCGCCCGGGCGGCGGACCTGCTGGCCGCGCGCGCGACGGCCGACCGGGTGACCGCGAGCGACGCCGTCCGGGACTACGTCACCCGGCTGGCAGCCTACACCCGCGAGCACGCCAGGCTCGGCGCCAGTCCCCGGGGCTCCATCGCGCTGGTCCGGGCCGCCCAGGGCCGGGCGCTGCTCGACTCGCGGTCGTACGTCGTCCCGGACGACGTCCAGGCTGTCGCGCCGGTGGCGTTCCCCCACCGGATGCGCACCGACCCGGGCGCCGAGGACGCCGAGTATGTCCTCGAGCGCGCACTCGAGACCGTCCCGGTCGAGGGGTGAGTGCCGGATGAGTCCCCGTCTCCGCGACGCCCGCCCGACGCGGCGCGGGTGGGCCGTCCTCCTCGTCGCCGCCGGCGCGTTCCTCGCCGCCGCGACCGGCGGGAGCCGGTCGTTGAACGCCGTCGTCGTGCCCGCGCTGGTGGCGCTGGCAGCCGGCGCCGGCCAGCTCTCCCTGGCGGGGCCACCCACGGTCGAGCGGACCGTCCCCGAGCCGGGGTTCCCGGGCGAGGAGCGGACGGTGTCGGTGTCGGTGGAGTCGGACGTCCCATGCCGGGCGACCGAGACGGTCGCCACCGGCCTCGCGGTCGACGCACCGCCGACCGCCGCGGTCGGCCACGGCGGCCGGTTCGCGTACACCGTCCGGCTCCTCGACCGCGGCGAGCAGGCCCTCGGGCCCGCCCGGTGCCGGCTCACCGACTCGCTGGGCCTGTTCGCGGTCCGCACGGCGGCCGGGGACGAGGGGACGGCGCTCGTCTACCCGGACGTCCACCGGGTCGAGGGCAGCGACCTCTCGACGGTCGTCCAGCGGGGCCGCGGGGACGAACCGGTCTCCTTCGACCGGCTCCGGGAGTTCGGCCACGGCGACACCCGGCGGGACATCCACTGGCGGGCGAGCGCGAAGCGGCAGCCCGAGGAGTTCCTCGTCGCCGAGTACGACAGCGCCACCGAGGCCGAGGCCGTCACCGTCGTCGGGGAGGCGGCACCGGGAGGTGCCGACGCGATGGCCTCTGCGGTCGCCAGCGTCGCCGCCTTCCTCCAGGACGCCGGCGTGCCCGTCCGCGTCGCCGTTCCCGGGGGCCGGTACGTCGCGCGCCCCGGGGGCGCGACCGGCCTGCTCCGGCTGCTCGCGGTGACCGACCACGGGTTCCTGGACCCGGTCGAGGCGGAGGCCGCCGACGTCCGCGTCGTCGCCCGCGGCGAGGAGACGACGGTGTCGCTGTCGGACCGCGACCTGGCGTTCGCCGGCGTCGTGGGCGACCGCCGCGGCCCGGAGGTGGTCGCGTGAGCGTCCGCGACCCCGCCCGCCTCCGAGCAGGGCTCGACGAGGTCCTGGCGGATCCCCCGGTCGCCCGGGCCGTCGCGCTCGCCGGCATCGTGCTCGCGCTCGTCGCGTTCCTCTCGGTGCTACGCGGGATCCTCGTGATCACCGGCGACCCGACCCCGCTGTACGTGGTCGTCGGCGTGGCGGCGGTCGTCGGGACGACCCTCGCCCGGGCGATCCGCCCGCGGACCGCGGCGGCGCTCGGCGTCGCCGCCTTCCTCGGCGGGATGTACGTGTACGTCTCGTCGCTCCCGGGCGGCTTCGGGTTCCTGGCGCTTTTCGGGCCGATGATCGACGATGCGGTCGCGCTCCTGGCCGGGCTGTCGATCCTCCGGATCGTCAACGCCGACGTGTGGGCGCTGGCCGCGGCCCCCGCGCCCGTGTTCCTCGCGACGTACCTCGCCGCCCGACGCCGGTACGTCACCGCGAGCGGCGTCGCCGGCCTGGCGCTGGGCATGCTGGTACTGACCGGGGACGCCGGAACGACCGCGACCCTCGCCGGCGTCGTGGGGGTGACCCTCGCGGTCGCGTTCGGCGACTGCGACCGGCGCGGCGAACGGGTGCGGAACGCGGACGGCCTCCTGTTGGTGCTGTCGACGATGGTGGTGGTGACGCTCTTCGTCGGCGCGGTCCCGGGGGCCTCCGAGGCCGTCGTCTCGACGGAGGGCGTGGGCGGCGAGACGTCGACGGTCGAGTCGAGTCTGGTGTACGCCGGCGACAGCGTCGCCGTCACGGGGTCGGTCGAACTGACCCCGGCGGTCCGGTACACGGTCGAGGCCGACGACCCGTCCTACTGGCGCGTCAGCACCTACGACCGCTACACCGGCGGCGGCTGGGTCCGCACCGGCGATCTCCGCGGCTACGAGGGACGCCTCAGGGGGCCGCCGGGCCGGAGCACGCAACTCACCCAGACCTACACCGCCGAGACCGCGATCGCGACGCTCCCGGCCGCCAACCGACCGACCGCGATCCGGGACGTCCCGGTCCACGTCCGGGTGACGCCCGCCGGCGACCTCCAGCCCGCCAGCCCACTGCAGGCCGGCGAGTCCTACACCGTCGAAAGCCAGCGGCCGACGGCGCAGCCGGCGGAGCTCCGGGCGGCCGGCACGGACTATCCGGACGCCGTCGAGGAGCGGTACACGCAGCTCCCGGGTAGCACCCCCGACCGGGTCGCCGAGCGGACCGACCGGCTCACCGCCAACGCCGACAACCCCTACGACACCGCCCGCGTCGTCGAGCGCTACCTGGAGACCGAGAAGAACTACTCCACGTCCGTCGAGCGACCCCGCGGCGACGTCGCCGACGCGTTCCTCTTCGAGATGGACGCCGGCTACTGCACCTACTTCGCGACCACGATGGTGACGATGCTCCGGAGCCAGGGCGTTCCGGCGCGGCTCGCGGTCGGATACACGCCGGGCCAGCAGGTCGGGGCCGACGAGTGGGTCGTCCGCGGCTACAACTCCCACGCCTGGGTCGAGGTGTACGTCCCCGGCCACGGCTGGATCCGGTTCGACCCCACGCCGAGTGCGCCCCGCGAGCGGACCGAACGCCGGCAGTTGGCCGACGCCCGGGAGAACGACAGCGCCGCCGTCGACACCAACGACTCGCTGACCTCGACGTACGACCGCGGGACGCCGGCACCGGAACCGACCGAGACCGCCGAGGACGAGCCCGGGCCCGGCGTCCTCGGCCCCGGCGGCATCCAGCGGAGCCCCACCCCGGGAGGCGCCGTGGACGAGGGCGGCCCGTCCGGCCCGACCGTCCCGCTGCCCACCCGGGAGCAGGCGGGCCTCGGGCTACTCCTCCTGGCCTGGGTGGCCGCCGTCGGCCGCCGGACCGGCGTCGACCGCCGGCTCTCGAGGGCGGTGTGGCTGCGACGGCCGCCGACGGGGTCACCGGAGGCGGTCGTGGTCGGGGCGTTCCACCGGGTCGTCCACCTGGAGGAACGGGCCGGCCGCGACCGCCGGCCCGGCGAGACCGCGCGGTCGTTCCTCGCCGGCAGCGACGACCGGGCCCGCCGGGTCGGCGAACTCTACGAGCGCGCCCGCTATGGCCACGGGGTCGACGAGGCCGACGCCGGGGAGGCGACCGCGCTGGTGGCGAGCCTGCTGGAGGACCGCTCACGGCTGCCGCATCGGCTGCAAACGGCGGATAGAGGGTCCCGATAGTGTTTAATACGGCCGTCGTGTAGCCCCGGGGTGTAATGTCGGAAGTCTGCTCGACGTGCGGACTGCCCGAGGAACTCTGCGTCTGCGAGGACGTCGCCAAGGAGTCCCAGGAGATCAGCATCCGCATCGACGAGCGCCGGTACGGCAAGGAGGTAACGGTCATCGAAGGGTTCGACCCGCGCGACGTCGACATGGACACGCTGTCCAGCGACCTGAAGTCGAAGTTCGCCTGCGGCGGCACCGTCGAGGACGGCGTCATCGAACTCCAGGGCAACCACCTCGGCCGCGTCGAGGACTTCCTCCGCGAGAAGGGCTACAC
>PXRI01000036.1:28295-113021 GCA_003021005.1 Halobacteriales archaeon QS_1_69_70
CGGACGTCGACGACCCGGACGTCCTCGTCGGCGGCCAGCAGCGCGTGCAGTTCCTCGTCGTCGATCTCGCCGTCCATACCGGTCGAAGGGCGACGACGGTCTAATAATAGTCGGTCGTACGGTTCCTCTGGTCGGTACGATGCCGGACCCAAGTCGGCGTATCGACCTAAACCCCGCTCGACTCGACGATCGATTCGAAATACGTCCTGGAGCGCGGGAGGCATGGAGCGAAGGACACCTGCGGCCGACCCGGTCGTCCTGCAGGCGAAACGCCGAGATGACGTATCGAGCAGCCACGGGCCAATAGTCGCGGTCACGCTACTCCCTCTCGCCCCGCCGCAACGGTGGTCCGGACCTCCGGACGGTGGCACGCCAGCGACCGCCAGACGGGTCGGGTCCGGCCTGTACGGAGCTCCGGGTCCGGCACTCCCGGTTACCGGTTGAGCAGGGCGGCAGTTACTCGAACAGGGCGCTCCCCCGCGCTCCCAAAGACTCGTTTGCTGGACGTGCTGGTCCATACCGTTATGTTGTGAACGTAGAACTATATACACTGTCTCACAGTGTAAGTTTTATTGTCTTGAACTCTGCATCAGGGCGCATGGATGATGTCGTCCCGGAGGCGACGAGCGGCAGGTCACTGACAACGGGGCTACTTGTGGCCCTTATATTACTGGCGGGCTGTTCGGGGACGCCGGGGGCCTCGACCCCCAATGGCGAAGACGCGCCGACGCAGACCGCGACGCCGGCCCACGGTACGTCGGCCGCAACCCCCACTCCGGCTCCCGACACACGCACTGCGACGCCGACCTCAATGGAGAACACATCGACCGTGAACGCGACGCCGGCAGCCGAGGCGTATCCGCCAGGCTACGGACCGGACGGCATCGAGGACCCGGGGGAGGCGGCCGCGGCGCACGCCGAGCCTCTCGCCGACGGACGCGGCTTCGTCGCCATTTACAACGCGACGGTCCTCGACGGGGAAAACGCGGCGCTACGGCTCGGCTGGCGGCAGGCAGCCGAAACCGGGTCCGAGGAGGTGGAAGCCACGGCCGTGAGGGCCGACGGGGGAACCCAGGAGCGCTACCTCGTCAACGACACAGTGTACATCCGGACCGACCCGCCTGGGGCGGACAACACGGAGTACGACACGGTCCAGTCGGACTACGAGGTCCGGAACTTCACCGGGAGCAGCGTCGTCTTCAGGACGCTCGCCGGAGCCAGCTATATCAGCGAGGAGGACGTCGAGCTCTTCGGCGGGTCCCTGACGGTCGACGATGCCGGGATTGTCCGCCGGGTCGCCTACGAGGGGGTCGTGACCGTCAACGGCACCCGGGAGCGACTCGGCGCGGGATTCACGGTCGGGGGGATTCGGGAGACGACCGTCAGCGAACCCGAGTGGCTGGACGAGGCGAAGGAGTCCTCCTGATACTGCCGGACGGAATTTCGGGGAACATCCGAATCCATACTACTCCACGTGTGCGGGCGAACGCGGCGGGAGACCGGACTGTGATTCAAGTGGTTACGTCCGGCAGTATCAGGCGGCGCTCCGTTCGTCCACTCCGTTCTCGATCGCTCCTGTCGACCGCCGGTGGCCGCACTCGACGCCGGGCAGCATCCGTGTCGAGCTCCCGGCGGTGGCGTGGCTGTTCGGCCGCCGGTCCGCTCACCGACGGCACTTCCGATCCGACCGAGTACTGATGCCCCGAGGGGAGCCCGACAGCGGGTCAGCCCGATGCGGGGCCCCACGACCCATGTCATACCGCCGTGTACATCTCTATAGACGTACAAGTCTATCCAGATTAGCTCGTACACCAATAATCGGTTATCGATGGCAAATTAACCCTGTAGACGCCTCATACCAAGGATTTTATTCCAACTACCGGTTGCCTCAACTGGGTGCTAAAACCCATGAAGAAGTTCGCAATGGTTGCGGCTGTCGCACTGATCGGCCTCGCGCTGTTAGCGGCCGCTCCCGCTGCGGCGCAGGACGACGACATCCCGGACGGGACGGAGAGCACGCTCAACGAGACCCGGACCGCCGGTCCGGTCACCGTGGACCCGCTGGTCAATGAGAGCGGAGACGACGAGCGGGTCGGCTTCGAGGACTCTGGCGTCGACGCTGACGGGCAGTCGGCTGGCGCCGAGTTCGTGGTCGAGGTCGACGATGACGGGCCGTTCTACGCCGCGTCCGTCGACGACATCGGCGCTGGCGGTAATGTCGCCGGCGTGGACTTCGGTGCTGCGGTCGGCGCCGGTGCGGCCCAGGGCTGCTTCTTCACCGCCGCCGGTGTGGGTGTCGGTGCGGGATACAGTGGCGTTCCTGTTCCTGGGTTCGAGGAATACGGCGAGGGAGCAGGCGCCGGTGAGTTCGTGACCTACCCCGGCGGCGTCAGCGACATCACCTGCGAGGCGGACGACCTGGTGCCCGAAAACTGATTCGGGCCCACTGATACCGTGGCACCGGCCACGACCTGACCTATCCTCACCTTCTTTTACGGTTCGTCCATTCCGACCGATGGCTCGAAGTCGTGGCGTCATCGCTAGGTCCTCCCCGAACGCGGGCGCCGACGTGCCGTCGCTCCAGCCCGCGACGATCGATATGTTGGGCGGCCGTCTTGCCGTCGGAGTCGATTCCTCGCCGGCAGCACTACCAGCGCGCCGATAGGAGGCCGCCAGCATCTCACGGACGGGACGGGCGACGAGACCGGACCCCGACCGCGTCGCGTCGGGTCGGGGGGCCGAGACGCCGACTGTGACCATCCCGTCGGCACCTCTCGCCAGCCGCCGTTCACTGGAACATCTCACCCAGCGGCCCCGCCGGACCCGACCCCGACATCGTCCCGCACGGCCTCAGCCGGATACCGACGCCTCTCCGTTGCTCGTGGTCTCCCATCGGCAATCTATTGTCCGGAACAGAGAGATATATGCCGCCACATAGCTCAATTACTCATATTTCGACTATATTTTTGGAAGGTTTTGCTACAAACTTGATTACCACCCCCTGCGACCGGCGTCGTGTAATGCAACCACCAGAGTTGCGCCTCGATCGGCGCAGCCTCCTCGCCGGGACGGCTGCCACCTTCACGGGCGCCAGCGTCAGTAGCACTGCCGCCGCAACCAGTTCACAGAGCACCGCCGGCACCATCCAGTCGCTGGAGTTCTACTTCGCGAACGGCCTCCTGGACACGGAGCTCACCCCCGGCCTCGACGACGAGTACGTCGCGGTCCGATCGGAATCGACCGCCACCATCGTCGACGCCCTCTCGCCGGACGTGGGCAGAAACGAATCGGCGAACTTCGACGGCACGCTGACGGAGTACCCCGACGACCGGGGAATCCCCCTCGTGGCGATCGACGACGAGAACGTCGGCGACGGGGTCGTGGTCGGCTGCGGCGGGCTCCCCGGTCGGTCGTCCAGACATAGTGTATAACAACGACCAGTACTACGGGCTGGAGCGAATCGATGCGTTCGTCGACTACGCCGAGGAGCGCGGCTACGAGTTCCGCAGTTCGATCGCATCGCCGGAGGTAGGCGACCCGAACAGGCGCAACGAGCAGTTCGTAGCCGCCCTCCAGGCGGAGAACCCGGACGCGGTGATGCTGGTCTGTCCCAACCGGTTCGAACAGCCCGAGTTGGAGGTGCTCCGCCAGTACGTTCAGGACGGCGGCGCGGTTCTGCTGATCGACCAGTCCGACTTCGTCGTCGAAGAGGTCGACCTCACCGATGGGCTGCTCGGCACCGGGAAAGTCGACCGGGTTCCGGACCCCAACGACATCGCGGAGGCCGCAGAGAACGGGAACCTGAGGAAGGCGAACAATGAAGCTAACCCCAACGAAGGGGACAACGAGACGCAGGTAGACTCCTCGACGATCCTGAACACGATTGCGGAGTACCTCGGCGCGGCCTTCCGGTTCAACGACGGCAGCGTCGCCGACCGGGCCAACAGTTTCGCCGGCGCCGCGGTCACCGCCAGGTCGGGCGGCGGTGATATCGGCGGGGAGGTATCCGGAGAGCAGCCCGAGGTCGGGACCGCCGGGGAGAAGATCTTCTTCACCGGCGGGTTCGACACCGACCGGTTCCCGCAGCTGTTCGACGACCGCGACGGCCTCGACGGCGACGACGCGTTCTTCAGATACCGCGCCCCAGTCGATTATGTCATCGACGGGGACAGCATCTCGTTCAAGTGGGTGAGCGAGGAGGATGGCGTCTTCGACACGCGAGCACTCGGCATCGACACCCCCGAGGACGGCGGCGACCAGCCGTTCGAGCGGCCCGTCGAGTGGGAGGGCCTCGCCAACGAGGACCTGCCGGTTATCGGCACGGGGGAGCTTCAGGTCGAACAGGCCTGTAGCCTCCTCGATACCGGTCGAAGGCCCATCGCCCCGGACGACCCGGACATCGCGGTCTCCTCCGCGGATACCGCCACCAACGAAGCCCCCGGCGACGGGAACGGGAGCGCCACCGTCGACTACGGCGAGGGACCCATCCCGCTGGTCGGCGTCGACGACAACGCCGTCGCCGTCGGCTCCCTTCTCGTCGATGGTGGCACGGGAGATGAAAACACCAACGAGGATCTGTCGGTTGCGAGTTTCGACTTCCTCTTGAACGTCTGGGACGACCAGACCGGCGGCGGCAAGACCGTCCTCTACGACGAGAGCCACGGCCAGCCCGCCCTCGGTGACAAGTACGGCCCGTTCGTAGACTACGCCACCTACCAGGAGGGCGAGAACGACACCGGAATCGGTGCCCCCGCCCGGCCGAAGGCGGTGTACGACCTGCAATCCAGCCAGGACCTGCTGGCGGACCTCGACGGCGCCGCCGCCGTCTGGATTACGCCGCCCGACGAGTCGTTCAGCGGCCAAGAGATCGCCCGGCTCCGCCAGTTCATGAACGACGGCGGCTCCGTGTTCCTCCACGGGATGGATGCGACGAGAGAGGACGCCTTCACCGCCAACCTCAATCAGTTGGCCCGGCGCCTGGGCATCCGCTTCCGCTTCAACGCCGACCGGGTCGTCGACTCCGACAACGACCCCTACCTCAGTGCCCGCAACTTCAATCACGACTACCCGTTCTTCCTCCTGCGACAGTGCGACACGAACACTGATTACGACAGGGATAGGTACTTCGGACACGACTACCTGATATCCTGGGGGAACATCGCGGGCCTCTCGGGGGCCGGGGGGCTCGTGTTCGAGGATCAGGTCGCCGAGTTCGAACTGGACCCCGACGCCGCCGCGCTCGACGGCCTCGGCCGCCCGCTGGGCTACCTCTATGTGGACCTGGACAACGACGGCGAGGTCGAGACTAACTACAACAAGTGGACGCTCGAGCAGGGGCTGGCCCGCGTCTACGACGGGGGACACAGCAGGCACGACGAGTTTCTGAAGGCGGAGCTTCGGGCCAGACGCGACAACCGCGGCCTGTGGCGCAAGAGCGAGCCGCTCGAGACCGGGCCGATCCGCAACCGCCCGGTCGAGGAGCTGTACGTTCCGCAGGCGACGGCTGTCCGGACCGAAAGCGGCCGGCTCCGGCGGTCGCGGGCGCCGGTGCTGGCGGAGCCGACCGCCAGCGACTCCGAGGCGCCGCTGGTCGGCGTGGACGAGTCGCGCAACCTCGCGATGGTCGGCGGCCCGATGCCTGCCGAGAGCTACGAGATCCGCGAGGATGACTACCGGTCAGTGACCTTCGTCACCGACCTCGACCCGTTCCAGGTGAACACGGCGGGCTACGAGAACTACGCGTTCCTGGCGAACCTGCTGTTGACGCTGTCGGACCGCGACGGGGACGTCTACATCGACGGCGGCCACTCGCAGTTCGGCGGCGGTATCGACCGGTTCGGCGGCAACTACACGCTGTCGGCGGAGGACTCGCGGTATCTCGACCGGTTCCTCGAGGGCGTCAACGTCGGCTACAACGGCATCAACGATATTCCCGAGAACTTGCTGGACGGGATGGACGGGCTGGCGCCGTCGCGGGCGCTGATCGTGACGACGCCGCGGACGCCGTTCACCGACGAGGAGGTCGCGGCCGTCGAGCAGTTCATCGACGCCGGCGGGTCGGTGGTGCTGATGGGCAGCGCGGAGGCGCCGGACAGAGAGACGGCGTTCCTGAACGACCTGGCGGCACGGCTGGGGACGGACCTGCGGATCGACGGGGCGCCGGTGCTGGACGAGATCAACAACCTGCGCGGGCAGGCGCGGCTGCCGACGACGAGCAACCTGAACCGGCAGTTCGACGACATGGGGCTGTTCGACGAGGTTCCCGTGCGGCAGGTCGACCGGGAGATCGACACCCGGACCACCGTCAACGCGGCGGGGTCGCGGTCGGTTCCGGAGATCGTCGAAGAGGACGAGATCTTCCGGATCGACGTGACCGTCGAGAACGTCGACCGGCCGGTGAAGATCCGGGACGCGGTGGAGGGGAGAGCGCTCCGGTCCTCGAACGTCATCGAGGAGAAGGGCGACGTGACCCACGTCGAAATGGGCGGTCGTGGAGCAGAATCTGGCTATGACCCGAATAAAATCGGCTCCCCGGCGCTGAACTACGTCGAGCTGGGGGAGGTAACCCCGGAGGACGTGAAGGGCGACCGGACGGTGACGCGGTCGTACTTCCTGGAGTACCGGATCAACGACCGGAACCTCAAGAGCGGCACCTCGTCAAGCAATACCGTCTACAATATCGTTGAATTCGAGACCGGCCCGACGATCGCGGCGTTCTACGCCGGCCCCGAGAACAAGGAGTTCCTCGGGTACGTCAACGAGAAGAAAGTCGGAGGTACCGATGAGACCCAGACGAGAGTTAGGCCGAAGGCGGACCCGGAGACTCTGACGGGCGACAGCCAGACGGCCGACACCGACTCCAACTCCGTCGCCGACGGAACAGCCGGGGAGGTCATCCGATCAGCCCCGACGGAGGAAGACGAGGATGACGAGAGCATCCTGGACACCTGACCCGGGACGACGGGGCTGGGCCGGCCGCGGGAGGCCCGGTCGGCTCACCGACCGCGGCTATAGCAAGTGCGACCCGGGCGAACGTCGGAGCGCGCTCTCCTTCCGCCACTACCGTCGGCGTCACCGCTGCCTCCGGCGGCGGAACGACGGAGAGTTGATAGATTCGAGGGCGAACAACGTATGGGAACAGTTGACCTAATTATCGTTACGTACCCGGATTATAAAACCATATTTACCGATTCGACCTGGCACCAGGCGTGTTATGAAGGCAGAACATCCAGGTCGGACGGCTGTCGGTGTACTGACCCTCGCATTGCTCCTCGTCGTCGCCGGGGTTCCAGGGCCGATCGGCGGTGCCGACGCGGCAATCTCGGACACACAGGAGGCGACCGTCACCGAGGTGATTGACGGCGACACGGTCGACGTCCGATTCCCGAACGGGTCGACGGACACGGTCAGGCTGCTGGGGATCGACACGCCCGAAGACAGCAGCGGGAACCAGCCCGAGGAGTACGAGGGCGTCCCCGACAACAGCACGGGGTCGAACTGCCTTGGCGACGAGGGCGGTGACGCCACGGACTACCTCACTCAGCGGCTGGAGGGCGAGACGGTGACCCTGGAGTACGATTCGGAGGCGGACAGGCGGGGTGACTTCGGTCGCCTGCTCGCGTACATCAAATATGACGGCGAGGACGTGAACTACGAACTCGTCAGAACCGGCCGCGCCCGCGTGTTCGACTCGACGTTCTCGCGGAGCGACAGCTACTACAGCGCCGAATCGAACGCGCAGGACAACCTCCGTGACCTCTGGCGCTGCCGGAACGCGGGCGGTCGTGGCGACATCGACATCGAGGCCATCGAGCCGGACCCCGCCGGCAACGACAGCGAGAACCTCGACGACGGAAACACCTACACCTTCGGGACCGTGCTGCTCGTCCGGGGTGGCGAGGTGACCCTCCACACCGGGAGCGGGACGGACACAGTCACCGATGTGTACTGGGGCCGCTCCTCGCCGGTCTGGGACAACGGCGGCGAGAACGTGACGGTCCGGAACCCCGACGGGCAGGTCGGGACGACGCGACTCTACGACTGATACTGCCGGACGGAACTACGTGAATCGTAGTCCGGTCTCCCGTCGTGAGCAACTGTCGAGCGACCGACTACAGGTAGCCGTCGGCCCGCGCCAACAGCAGGCCCTCCATCGTCGCGTCGTTGGTCGGGCCGCTGCGGGCGACCGCGAGGGCCTCCGCGACCGGGACCGTCCGGACGTCAAGGAACTCGCTGCCGTCGAGGGTCCGCTCGGCCGGCTCGAACTCCGCGGCCCACACGACGGCCCGCTCGTGGCGGAGGACGCCCGTCGCACACCAGAAGTCCTCCAGGAGGGTCACCTCGCCGGCCGCGATGCCGACCTCCTCCCGGAGTTCGCGGGCGCCGGCGGCGGCGTAGCTCTCGCCGTCCTCGACGATGCCGGCCGGCAGTTCGAGACACAGCTCGGCGACGGTCGGTCGGTACTGTTCGACCATCACGACCGCTGGCCCGGCGGACCCGTCGCCGGTCGGCTCCGGGAGATCGAGCGATGCCGGGTCGTCGACGACGGCGACGAGGACCACGGCGGGCGGCAGGTCCGCCCAGTAGTAGCGCTTCCGGCGGCCGTCGGGGAGTTGGACGAGGTCGTAGCCGCCGTCGTACCAGCCGGTCTCGTACTCCGTCGCCGACTCGAGCACCGGCCAGTCGTGGTCGGCCGGACTCGGGTCCGCCCCGGTCATCCCTCGCCCCCGGAGACCCGCACGACCGTAAGCCGGTACCGGGTGCCGTTCACCCCGAGGTGGGCGACGTCCCCGACGGGCCCCTCGCCCCGCCGGTCGACGGCGTCGGGCGCGCGGGTCTCGAACTCCTGGAACTCCTCGAAGGGGGTGTGGGTGAAGGCGGCCTTGAACCCGACGACGCCGGAGTAGTAGGCCTCGGAGCGGGCCGGGTCGGCGCCCGCCTCGGCCGCCGCCACGGCGCCGAAGCTGTAGGGGAACCGGCGCTCGGAGAGGTTCTCGCCGGCGACGGCGGGGCCGGCGGCATCCGCTGCCGTGGCCTCGACGTAGTAGGGATCGCCGGTCGCGATGTGGGCCGGCAGGGCGCCGAGTGCGAGAAGCACCGCGAGCACGCCGACGATGGCGACGAGGGCGTTGCGCGTTACGGGTCGCATAGCTCCTCGCGGTAGAGGCGGTTGAACGCCATCCGTCGGACGGTGGCGACGGCCGCCGCCGGCTCGGACTGGAAGGTCGCCGCGACGGCGCTGTCGGCGGCCGGCGCGACGTGCCAGGCGACGCGGTCGACCTGGTCGTTCCCGACAACGTGAACCGCGACGTCGGCGTCCCCTCGCCACGCCTCGAAGGCCGCCGCGTCGGCGACCCGGACCCGCAGCCGTTCGGCGAAGAGCGTCCGACGCGCGGTCTCGACGACTTCGCTGGTGACGCGCTCGTCGTACTCCTCGCGGTCGAACTCCATCGCCTTCGCCACCTCGCGGACGACCGTCCGGGCGGTCGGCCCGAGCGCATCGAACCGCTCGCGGGCCGCCGACCAGCCGTCCGGCGCAAGCGTCCCCTCCTCCTGCATGGCCATCGGTAGGGACCGAGGACTGTTACTCGTTGTTATCCCGCTCGGCGTCACCCTCCGGAGACGCGGCGCCGTCGGGTGTCGTCCCCTCGTCGCCGCTCGACCGGCCGCCGGCGCCGGCGGCCTCGCGGTATTCGCCTCCGGTCGCGGCGTCGTCATTCGGTTCGTCCTCGAGCATGCGGCGCGTCATCTCCCGGGCCTCCGCGAGGATGGCCTCGGCCTCCTCGTCCGAGGGGCCGTCGCCGCCCCGCTCCGTGGCGGACTCCGGGACGTGATGCCGGCCGCCCGACGGCGAGTGCTCGCCGGCGTGTCCGCGACCGTGCCCGCCGGTACGGCCCTCGTCGAACAGCGCGCCGGAGCGCGCCGACGGCGGATCGGCGTCGTCGTCCAGGCCGCCCGCCGTGTCCTCGAACACCTGCGGGAACGCCGTCTCCGGGGCGTGGTCGACGACGACCTCGGCGAGTGCCGCCTCGCCCATGTCGCCCCACCCTGGCGCGTGGTCGTCGAGCCACTCCTCGTGGCCGTCGTCGCCGAGCATCGCGGTGAACGCGAGGTGGTTCGCGAGGTGGCTCCCGTCGGCCTGCGGGTCGCCACAGACCGGGCACGCGTATCCCATACCCGGCATGGGCCCGCCAGCCGCAAAACGCCTGTCCCTCCGCACCGACGCTCGTCCGTCGCGACGCCACGGTCACGAACGGTGGCGTGCCGGACCGGCCACGCCGGCACCGCCGTCAGGGCCGGGGGCGACGCCGGGGCCCTGGCGCTGTCGACGGCTGACCGCCGGGCCTACGCCGCCGGCTGGGGGCTCGACACAGGAACGTTCGGATGTGTCAGCGGCCACGGACCATGATGTGGGCGTCCTCGCCGTCGTCGTAGTACCCCGAGAGGACGTGGTGTGTCACGAAGCCGAAGTCGCTGTAGAGTTCTCGGGCGGCGTCGTTGTTCGCACGGACCTCCAGCTTGACGCGGCCCGCGCCCTCGACGAACAGTCGCCCCAGGGCCTCGCCGAGCAACAGCCGCCCGATGCCCTCCCCGCGCCGGTCCCGGCGGACGGCTAGGTCCTTGATGTGGCCCACCGACGTCCCGTGGTTCGGCATCGTGTCGGAGACGACGTATCCCACCACGCCGCCGTCGTCGGCGACGAGAAAGCCCGGTTCGTCGAGGAACCGCTCGAACGCCTCGTAGGGCCACGGCTGCGGGAACGACCGCCGCTCGATGCGGAAGACGTCCAGCAGGTCCGCGCGGACGGCCTCGCGGACGCCGGCCGTCGCCCGGGACGTGGCCGTCGTCACGCTCCGGACGTAGCGGCGACGGAGCATAAATGCCTGCCGGCCGGACCGCGGGCGGGGTTCTTAGGCGTGCGAGGCCGACACACGTAGCCAGAAGATTCATGTATCCAGAACAATAACAATCTGGCGCACCCGTTTGGGTGCATCCCCACCCCCCACCCCGCTTTCAACACCCGATAGCCACGGCTCTATCCGCCAGCCTGTCGATACGTCTCACCGCTGGACTCGTCCGGGAGCAGCCGCTCCTTGCTCGACCATTGCCGCTCGCTCTGCGCCGCTCCAGATCCAGTACTCCGGACAGCACGCCACCCCGTGCCGGTCGTCGGAGCGACGTCGGCGAAGCGCTGCGGACGGAACCGTGGGGTTCAGTCGTCCGCCGGTGCGGCGTCGCTACCGCCCTCGTGCTGCTTCTTGACGTGCGACAGCTTGCCGCCGTTTGCGAGGATGCGGCGCTCGCGCTCGGAGGCGTCCAGCGCGCCCGTGAGCTCCCACTCGCCGTTCACGCGGACCGTGAACTCCTCCTGGCCCGACCGGACGCCCTCGGCGACGTCGTCGACGATCTCGACCTCGTCGCCCTCCTCGATCCGCTCGTAGTCCTCGGCATCGATCGTCAGCGGAACGAGCCCGAAGTTGAACAGGTTCGCCTTGTGAATACGGGCGAAGCTCTGGGCGAGCACGCCCTGGACCCCGAGGTACATCGGGCACAGCGCTGCGTGCTCCCGCGAGGAGCCCTGGCCGTAGTTCTCGCCGGCGACCAGGAACCCGCCGTCGCTCTCCAGGGCGCGCTGGGCGAAGCTCTCGTCGACCCGCGAGAGCGTGAACTCGCTGAGCTTCGGGATGTTCGACCGGTACATCAGGATGTCCTGGGTCGCCGGGATGATGTGGTCGGTCGTGATGTTGTCCTCCATCTTCAACAGCGCCGGGCCGGCGAGATCGGCGTCCAGCGGGTCCTTCAGCGGAACGTCGCCGATGTTCGGGCCCTTGATGAGGTCGTCGTCGACGGCCTCCTCGGGCGCGATGAGGTCCGGGTCCTCACGCCCCATCCCGGGGCCGTACTTGTCGCCCATCTCGAAGCCGGGGTCCTCGAGGTCGCCGCGGTCGTCGGCGAGGTCCCGCGGGTCGACGATCTCGCCGGCGATGGCCGCCGCCGTTGCGACCTCCGGCGAGCAGAGGTAGACGTTGTCGTCCTCGATGCCGGAGCGGCCCTCGAAGTTCCGGTTGAACGTCCGCAGCGACACCGAGTCCGACGCCGGAACGTGCCCGATCCCGATGCAGGCGCCGCAGGTCGCCTCGGAGAAGTTCACGCCGGCGGCCATCATCTCGGCCGTCCAGCCCTCGCGGGCGAGCATCTCGCTGGCCTGCTTGGAGCCGGGGGCGACGATCATCTCCGTCGTCCGGTTGGTCGAGCGGCCCTCGAGCATCTTCGCGGCCGGGAGGACGTCCTCGTAGGCGCCGTTCGTGCAGGAGCCGATGATCACCTGGTCGACGTCGGTGCCGGCGACCTCCCGAACCGGCACGACGTTGTCCGGCATCGACGGCGTCGCGATGAGCGGCTCGATCTCCGAGAGGTCGACCTCGATCCGGTCGGCGTACTCGGCGTCGTCGTCGGGCCGGAGGTCGACGTGTTCGTCCTCCCGGTCGAGGCGGGCGAGCCAGTCTCTCGTCCGCTCGTCGGTCGGGAAGATCGACGACGTCGCACCGAGTTCCGTGCCCATGTTCGTGATGGTGGTCCGCTCGGGCACCGACAGCGTCTCGACGCCCGGACCGGTGTACTCCAGCACCTTGCCGACGCCGCCCTTCACGGTCAGCTCCCGGAGGAGGTGCAGGATGACGTCCTTCGCGGTCGCCCACTCGCCGAGTTCGCCCTCCAGCCGGACCTCCACGACCTCGGGCATCTCGATGTAGTAGGCGCCGCCGCCCATCGCGACGGAGATGTCGATGCCGCCGGCGCCGATGGCGAGCTGGCCCAGCCCGCCCGGCGTCGGGGTGTGGGAGTCGCTGCCGAGCAGCGTCTTGCCCGGCGCGGCGAAGTTCTCCTTGTGGACGTTGTGACAGATCCCGTTGCCGGGGCGGCTGAAGTACGCGCCGTAGGTGCCGGCCGCCGACCGGAGGAACCGGTGGTCGTCCGTGTTCTTGAAGTCGAACTGGTAGGTCTGGTGGTCGCAGTACTGGGCGGCGATCTCGGTCTGGACCTCGTCCAGCCCGAGCGCCTCGAACTGCAGCCACACGAAGGTGCCCGTCGTGTCCTGTGTGAGCACCTGGTCGATCTCGATCCCGATCTCCTCGCCGGTCTCGAGGTCGCCCTCGACGAGGTGGTCGTCGAGGATCTTCTCCGTGAGCGTCTGTCCCATAACATCCATCTATCGACCGCCCACTGTCATAAATCCGGCGTGTTCGCCGCATGTTGCGGGCGCCATCGGGCGATTGGGGGGAGACCGAGTCGGGGAACCGCATCGGGACCCTCGTCGTCCCGTCCGCTCGTCCCGTCCGCCCGGCCGGCGACCGACGGCCGCCGACAGCACCGACCCTCGGGGACGGCGTCGGCATCGCGTTCCGCCCCGCGGGGAGGACCCAACCCGGCGGCTGTCCGTCCCTGACCCAACGGTCACGCAGCTGGCCGCTCCGCGACAAGACGGACCGGACGAGCACGGTCCGACTCGCCCCGTCAGGCCGGCGACGGCGTCTCGACGTGAGAGAGGTACTGGGTGAGGTCGGCGGTCGAGATCATCCCGATGAGGCCCTCCTCGTCGTCGACGACCGGCAGGTGGTGGCACTCGTTGACCAGCATCCGATCGGCGGCGTCCCGGATGTCCTCCTGGGCGGTCGCCGTGACGACGTCGGTGGTCATGTACCGCTCGACGGTCGTCTCCGCCTTCGGTTCGCTGTGGGCCACGATCGTCACGAAGTCCGTCGTCGTCAGGATGCCGACGAGGTCGTTGTCCGCATCGACGACCGGCAGCGAGCCGATGTCGTCCTCTAAGAGTAGTCCGGCGGCGTCCTCGACGAGCGTCTCCGGCGTCGCCGTGACCAGGTCCGACGACATCAGTAGCGCGACGTAGATATCGTCCATGACGGGTGGTACGTGGTGCCGGGCCAATAGCGTTCGCATCGGCGCAAGCCTCCGGAACGGCGGTCGGATCAGTCGCGTGCGGCGGCGCTCCCGCTGGTCGCCCCGCCCGGGTCGCGCTCGCACAGTAGGCCGCACTCGCTCCGCTCACGGCTCCCCTCCGGCTCTCGGCTCCCGCTGGTCGCCGTTCACATTCCCGAAGGCCTCCCGCCGGTCGGCCGGCCCGGGTCGCGCCGCCCGCCGCCCGTCTCGCGAGTCGCTCGCTCCGCTCACAGCTCGCGGCTCGCGTGTCGTCGGTCGCGCCGCTCACTCCTCCCGCTCGCTCGTTCCGAGGCCTCCCTGCGGTCGGCCTCGCGGCTCGCGTGTCGTCCCTCCCTCCGGTCAGTCCTCCCGCTCGCCCGTTCGGCGGCGGGCTCGCTCGTTCACGGCTCGCTTCGCTCGCCGTTCACGCAATCGGAGCCGCTCCCGACGGTCGCGGCTCCCGCCGCTCGCCCGCCGCCCTATTCAACCAACCGCGAGAACGCCAGATCGCCGCTCGTGTCCTCGATGACGATGTCGACGACGTCACCCTCCGTCGCGCCGGGGACGAATATCGTGTAGTCGCCGCGGTGGGCGACGCCGTCGCCCTTCCGGCCCGTGTCGGTGACCTCGACGGTGTAGGTCTCCCCTGTCTCGACGTCGTCCGTCTGCTGGCGGGTGCTCGCCGAGCCGCTCTTCTTCTGGACCGGCCGGAACGCCCCGCAGGCGTCACACCGCAGCATGGTCGTCCGGTCCTCCTGGACGAGCCGGGTGTCGGGAAGGCCGCACTCGCTACACCGGACGTACTCCTCGGTGTACTCCTCGACTGCCGCCTCGAAGTCCCGCGCCGCGAACTCGCCGTTGTACCGGCCGACGCCGGCCTCGAGCTTCCCGGAGGTCGCGAGCGTTCGCTGGACGAACCGGTGGAGGTGGTCCGTCGAGCGGTTCAGGGCGTTCGCGACCGCCTCGAGGTTGTTGAATCGGGTGAACGCGCCGTCCGGCTGGGCGGCCGCGTCGGGGACCGAGAGCCGGTCGCCGCCCGACTGGATGTCCGGCGTGGCCTCCAGCGCACGGTCGAGGCTGGCTTCGTACTCCATACCGGTCCAAGGCGGCCCCGACTGAAAGGGATTCCGAGAGGAACCGACTTGAGGCCGGGCGCCGACGGCCGTCCATGGAGCCGACGACGCCCCAGACGGCCTGCTTCGAGGCCGGCATCAAGTTCGGGTCGCTGTACCACCAGTTCGCCGGCGCCCCGGTGTCGCCTGACAGCGCCGCGAGCCTCGAGACCGCGATGGAGGAGGCGATCGAGAACCAGCCCCACTGCGAGTCCGTCGCGGTCGACGTCCGCGCCGAGGCCCTCGCCGCGGACCTGGCCGAGCGGTCGGCCGACTACGCCGAACTGACGGGCCGGTACGTGGACGTCGAGGTCGTCGTCGAGTACGACGGCTGTACCGTGCGGACGGCGATGGCGATGGACGGCGACTACCCCCGGATGCGGGTCGAGGACGTCATCGAGTCCTGACGGCGGCCGGCGGCCGTCCAGCACGGGCCCTGACCCGCGTCGATGTGGCCCGATGTTTTATGGGCGCACTCGGCGGAGCCCGTCCCATGACGCTCCACGCGCTGGACGTGTTGGGTGCGGCGGTCCGGGCGACCCGGGAGTATCGGCCCCGCGGACTCGGGCAGTGGCTCTGGGTGTCGGCCGTCGCGCTCTTCGTCGGCGGGACGGGGATCGGCCTGCCGACGGGGGGCGGCACCCCCGGCGGGACCGGCGGCGACCTCCCGCCCGCCGACGGGCAAGAACTCGGTGGCGGGCTCCCCGGCGAGGTCCTCGGTGCGATCCTCCTCGTCGTCGCCGTGGTGGTGGTCCTCTGGCTCCTCGTCGTCGTCCTCGGCGCGTTGCTGGAGGCCCCGTTCCTCGCGTGGCTCCGCGACGGCGAGGTAGCCACGTGGGCGACAGCCCGGGACCACCTGGCCCAGGGCCTCGGCCTCGCGGTCTTCCGCATCGCCGTGAAGGGCCTCAGCCTCGCACTCCTCGCCGGCATCCTCGTGGCCACCGTCGGGACGGCCGGCCAGCCGCTGGAGTACCTCCTCGCGGCCGCCGAGTCCGCCGTCCTGCTCGCGGTCGTCGGCCTCCCGCTCGGCGTCGTCGCCGCCTTCACCACGGCCTTCGTCGTCCCGACGATGCTCTTGGAGGACGCCGGCGTGGTCGGCGGCTGGCGGCGGTTCTGGGGCACGCTCACCGACGCGCCCAAGCAGTTCGCCGTCTACGCCGTCGCCGTCATCGTCCTGGCGGCCGTCGGCGGCTTCGCCGTGATCCTCGCCGCGCTCGTCGCGCTGATCGTCCCTGGCCTCGTCGTGGGCGGACTCCTGGGTCTCGTGGCCGCCGTCGCCGTCAGGCCGCTCGCCGGCATCGTGGTCGCCGCCACGGTCGCCGCCGCCGCGTTCACCGCCGTGGCGCTCGCCGGCTCAGCGCTCCTGCAGGTCTTTCTCCGGTACTACGCGCTGTTCGTGCTCGCCCGCGTCGACGGCGACCTCGACTTCCTCCCGGAACGACGGCGGGCGGTCGGCGCTGGCCTCCCCTCCGACGCCGGCGACAGCGGTCCGGCCGACGTCGACGCCGACGTCGACGACACGCCGGGGGCGGACCCGGCGCCGGACGACTCACGGGTAGGACCGGCCAGTACTGCCCGTCGCCGGAACGCCACCCGGTGACCGCCAACTGGTGACCGGGCGCGGTGGCCGGGGTCACGGTGACCGGGGGCCAGGGACCGAGGCCCGGCGACCGGAGGCCCGGCGACCGGAGGCCCGGCGACCGGAGGCCCGGTGAGCTGGGGCCGCCGGGTTTCCGCGTTTCACTTCCGCTTTCCGGCTCGTCTTTAACCGGGCGGCCGCCCCACCTCGCGACATGAGCCAGGCCACGCTCGACGACGACGACCTGTTCGACGAGGCGGCCAGCGAGATGCGCGAGGACGTCGAATCGAGCCTCGCGGCGGCCCGCGAGACGCTCCCGGCGGCGTCGGCGATCTGGGACACCGAGGCCGACAACACCCTCGGCGTCCTGAACGGGCTCAAAGGCGCACTCGACACGGGCGACGCCGCCGATCACGTCCGGGACGCCAAGAAGTGGTACGCCGTCGGGACGGAGGCCGACGCCTTCGAGGACGCCGGCGACCTGGAGGCCGAGATCGACGAACTCGAGGGGATCGTCGCGGACGTCCGGGACGCCCACGAGCAGGTCGGCGACCTCACCGCCACCATCCCGGAACTCCGGGGCGCCCTCGAGGACGCCCACGAGGCCGCCGACGAGGAGTAGCGGGGCCGGGCCGCGTCATACTGCAGGTCGTCCGTTCGTGACGAGACGTTCGCGTCGATGGTCTCTCCGCAACATCGGACGAGCGCCACTACGATGGTATGGGGACGTCCGGCAGTATCAGACCGCCCGCCCTGCCACCGCGTCCAGCAGTTCCGAGAGCGACGCCGCCGAGGCCGCGAGCAGTTCCTCCCCCAGCGCCGCGTCGCCGTCCCGGGGGTCGCCGACCACGCCGCTGTCGGTGAACGCGGCGGCGTCGTGCGCCAGGTTCGTCCCGTTGAGCCACTCGCCCCACGCGTCGGCAGCCCCCGCCGCGGCCGCCCGGGTCCGGTCCTCCCGGACCAGGTCGGGCCGGAGGTGTCGCACGAACGATGTCTCCGCCGGGCCGCCGTGACCGAGGTCCTCGGCGGCGACAGCGTCGAACCACGTGAACTGGGCCGCGTAGCCGTCGCCGTCGCGGGTGTAGCGGCCACACGTTTCCCTGAGGGCGTCGACGTTCCCGCCGTGCCCGTTTACGACCACGACCCGCTGCAGTCCGTGGTGGGCGAAGCTCTCCATCGTCTCGCGGACGTACGCGCGGAAGGTGTCCGGCGAGACCCACAGCGTCCCGTCGAAGGCGCGGTGCTCCGCTGCGACCCCGACGGGGACCGTCGGTCCGACCAGCGCCTCGCCGCCGTACTCCTCGGCGTACCGGTCGGCGCCGGCCTCGGCGACGGCCTCGGCGGTCATCCAGTCCAGCCCCAGCGGCGCGTGTGGCCCGTGCTGTTCGGTGCTGCCGACCGGCAGCACCGCGACGTCGGCGTCGGCGTCCCGGATGTCCGTCCACGTCGACTCGGGGAGGTTCATGGTGGAGGTCACGGGTCCGGTCGGCTTGTATGGCCGGGTTCTAATGTGGAGTAATCGGACAGCTATCCGGGTGCGGTCAGGACGTGATGACCCAGTCGACACGTGTCCGCGCTCGACGATCTACGCAGAACGCTCCCATCTCGGTCGCCGTCGCTAGGACGAATTGTCTATCCGCATGAAACGACCGCTACAGCCTCGAAAGCCCTCGGCGCGCTCGCGGTCGTTCAGTTCAACAGGTCTGAGCCGACGATGCTACCAACCACCACCCGGAAAGTCCTAAGCCGACTAGCGAATAGACTCGAACACGATAACGCTCAGACCGCTACCACCCGGAAAGCCCTCGGCCGGCTCGCGGACCACGCTGTGAGGGATATCCTCGCTCACATCCGTTCGCTCGGATAGGGCCCTCACAGCGGCCGCCACCCGGCCTCGCCCTTTCAGTCCACCAGGAGGTTGACCGGTCGGCGTGGCGTGCGCACGTCGACCGCCGCGAGCGCTCCGCGAGCGGCGGTCGGCTTCTGCGCGCGAGGGGCGACCGAACCCGAGCGCAAGCGAGGGTGAGGGAGTCGGCTGGGGAGGGCCGTGGGGCGGGGCGGTGCTGTACCTGGTGGATTCGAAGGGCGAGACCGGCGAGGCCGCAGGGAGCGAAGCGACCGAGGCCTCGCATGCGAACGGCGACAGCGAGGCGCGACCATCGGGAGCGCCTCGGACCGCGAACGGCGACCGCAGGGAGCCGTGAGCTGCAGGGAGCCGTGAGCAGGTCGACCCGGCCCGGAGGCCGCAAGCACCGCAGCTAAGCGAGGAGCGCAGCGCGCCTCCCGGCCGGTCGAGCCGGTCGAGGGCTTCGGAGGGGGTAGTGGAGTGAGTACGGTCGCGGTCGAGCCGGTCGGGAACGTTCGGAGGAGGGGACTACCCTGTTACTCCGAACCATCCGGGGGCGTCGAGTGAGTGCCCGAATTTAACCGCCAGGAGGGATCCAGCCACTGCCAGAATGTATCCGGGAGCAGCGTCGTACCGTTATGCGATCAGCAGTTCCTCTCCGCGCTCGACGCGGATGGTGCACGGCGGCGAGATCTTGTTGTACGCGCGGCGGAAGGCGTCCTTCGCGATGTCGGCGTCTTCGGGATTGCACCAGACGGTGAACAGGCGCTCGCCCTGCGGGATGCGGGCGGCGGTGCCGACGATCTTGCCGAACGCCTGCCGCATCCCGTCGGAGACGCGGTCGGCGCCGGCGCCGGTCGCCTGCTTGTTCTCCCTGAGCACCTGGTGGGGGAACTTCCGGAGGATCATCTTGTAGTCGCCGCCCTCGCCGAGTTCCGTCAGCATCCGGCGGTTCGCCGACAGCCGCGCGGCCTCCAGCGAGCCGTGGCGGATCTGGACCTCCTCGTCGACGACGAGGCTGATCCGGACGTCGTAGTCGTCGGGATCGGCGTCGATGTCGCCCATCTTGTACTGGGCGACCTTCGACCCGGGGATGCCCGTGATGTACTCCCGTCGGGTGTACGCGGGCTTGTCGATGGCCCGGTACATGGAGGCGGGCTTGTCACTCATGGTACCTCACCCGAGGTCGAGTTCGCGGATAAAGGCTTCGAAGCGCGGCGTCCGTGAGACGCCGTTTCGTGGCCGGAGACCCGCGATTCGGACCGGTTGCGGCTCGAAGGAGAGCGGCATCGACGCTGGAGTGGGCGGGGGGGCGATGGTCCCTCGGCTCACCCGCGGTGCGGGAGGAACGCCAGGGCCGCCAAAAGGAAGCCGGCGCCGCCGCTGAAGATGATCACGTACAGGAGGCCGCTCGTCCGCTCGCCGTAGTACGCGACGCGCTGCTCGTAGTTCTCGTACTCCTCCACGGCGTTCGAGCCGGAGGCGAGGACGACGGTGTCGTTGGTGGGGAAGGTGGCGACGTACTCGGTGTCGCCGAGCGTGAACGTCTCGCCCTCCTCGAGGGCGACGGTCTGGTTGGCGTCGGTCTCCCACGTCACCAGCACTCGCTCGGAGGTGACGTTGGCGGCGGTCTTGGTCTCGTTGTCGTGTTCGAGGGTGTCGCCCTCGGTGAACGTCCGGCGGTCGCGGTCGACGTACTCGGCGAGGGGTTGGGTCGTCCCGTTCCGGTAGACGATGGTCTCGGTGCCGTCGTCGCGGGTGAACGTGCTGTTCTCGACGGCGGAGTCGTTCTCGAGGATGGCCGTCACGTCGAGTTCCTCGACGAGCGTGAACGACTCGGAGTCGTTGCCCGCCTCGATGGAGACGTTGTAGCTCCCGTTCCGGTACTCGACCGCGGTGTTGTTGGCCCACTCGACCTCCTCGTCGACGGGCTGGGTGTAGGCGAGTTCGCCGGCGCCGCCCTCGACCGAGACGGTGTAGGTGGTCCCGCCCTGCTGGAAGGTGCTGCCGTTCTGGTGGGCGTCGCCCTGGAGGTCGGGGGAGGGGGCCTCGGCGAGTGCCATCACCGAGTAGGCGCTGGCCCCCATGACGAGGAAGAAGGCGATACAGACCGCCGCCCAGCGTCGTTGCATACGCGACGGAACGCGAGGCCGTCCTATAGGCGTTACTAACTGTCGGCGGGGCCTCTCGGCCGTCAGCCGCGTCGGTGCAGCGGCCATCCCTGGGCGCGGGGGACCGGCATGAGCGGGGGACCGCCATGAACGGGGGTACCGGCACGAAGGCGGGCGGCCCGGCGGCCGCCGGTGCGTCGGGCAAGGGTGGCCCAGGACGGAGTGGGTAGAACGACACCGACGGCGAACGAGACGCCGCCGCCTGCAAGTGTGGTCGGACCGCCACACGCCGGGCGTTGCCCGGGGACCCGGCGTGAGGCCGATCGTGGTGAGTCTCGCGCTGGTGGCGGCAGTCCGCCTCACCAGGTACCCTGGGTGGTACCGGGAGCGGTCCCGGTCGTCCGGCCGGCGTCCGACGACGGGTTATTTCACTCCGCTTCCGCGCGTTCCGGGCATGTGACACCGCCTGGCGCGGTTCGCGGCAAGTGTGGCCGTTTCAGGCATAAAGGCCCGGAGAAAACCACCGAAACACCCATCCGTCCGTCATCGCATGTGGTCCGTACATGGCAGACTCTGACAACCACGAGGACGAGGCCGACGGCGGCGGCCGCCTGGACCGCCGGTCGGTCCTGACGTACGGCGGGAGCGGCGCGGTGGCAGTCGGCCTCGCCGGCTGTCAGTCGCCCCAGAACCCCTACCCGGGGAGCGGCCTCCGCGGGAACGGCGGGGGGATCGAGCCCCCGGGAACGGGGGACGGCGACGGCGAGGGACTGCTCTCCGGCCGGACGGTCCGCATCGGCATCCTCGCGCCGATGAACCTCCCGCTCGGGCAGTCGATGTGGGACGGCGCCCGGCTGGCCGCCAGGCAACTGAACGACAATGGCGGAATGTTGGGGGCGAACGTGGAGGTCAAGAACGCCAACACGGAGGTCAAGCCGGCGAAGGCCGCCGCCGAACACCGGCGGTTGATCCGGCAGGAGAACTGCGACCTGACGATGGGCATCTTCCTCGGGTCGGCGCTGATCCAGACGTTCACGTCCATCTCCAAGCTGGGGAAGCTCCACATCACCACGGGGTCGGCCGACCCGCGCGCCGGCCAGCTCGTCTCCACGAATAACACGTTCACCGACGATTCCGGGCAGGAGGAGTACGAGAAGTTCAAGTACCACTTCCGGGCCGGCCCGATCAACCTGCTCGACCTCGCGGACGCGATGCTGGAGTTCATGGAGAACCAGAAGGGCGACCGAGGCTGGGAGCGCGTCGCGGTCCTGACGGAGAACGTCGGTGAGTTCACCCCGTACCACGACCGGCTGGTCGACAGCCTCAGCGACATCCTGGAGGTCCCCATCGTCAGGCGGGTCGGCGGGATCAGCGACTGGTCGCCGATATACAACAACATCGAGGACGAGGACTGCGACCTCGCGCTGGTCGGGCTGGCACTCATCGGGACCAGCGCCGTCAACCAGTGGGCCAACCAAAAACGGGACTTCGGGTTCGGCGGCATCCACGTCCCGAGCCAGAGCTTCGGCTACTGGGAGTCCACCGCGGGCAACACCGAGTACGTGTTCACGATGAACGCGATGACGCCGCAGACGGAGAACACGGAGCTGACCCAGCCGTTCGTCGACGCGTACATGGAGGAGTTCGACCGGGTCCCGATCTACAGCGGCGCCCTCACCTACGACGCGGTGACGTTGGCCGAACAGAGCTTCCGCGTGACGATGGAGGAGGAGGGCATCGAGGGCGAGATCCCCGAGGCCGACACCATGATCCCCTACATGGAGGAAAACACCTACACGGGCAGCACCATAATGAACGACTTCCAGTTCACGCCGCCCGATGCGAACTACGCACACGAGCCCAGCTGGACGTCGATCGAGGAGACGGGCGTCCCGGTGTTCCAGCAGTGGCAGACAGACCCCGAGATCCGCGACGACTACGGGGTCATGCACTCCTTTTACCCGGAGGAGAACAAGACGGCCGAGTACGCCGTGCCGGACTGGATCGGAGGCGGCGGCTGATGGTCGAAATCATCCAGCCCATCATCACGGCCACCTTCCTCAGCGCGCTGTACGCCATCATCGCCATCGGGTTCACCCTGATCTTCGGCGTCGGCGGCATCCTGAACTTCGCCCACGGCGCCTTCATAACCGTCGGCGCCTTCGGGGCGTTCCTGGTGACGAACAGCTCCGGTCTCCTCGAGCTCCCGATCTGGGCAGGGTTGCTCATCGGGACGCTCGCCGGCGCCGGCATCGCCGCGCTCACCTACGTCGGAGTGATCAGGTGGGTGCGGACGCGGCCCGTGACGGTGCTGATACTGACGTTCGTCATCGGCTTTTTCCTCATCTACGCGATCCGGATCCTCTCGGTCCAACTCCTCGGGGTGAACGACCCGCTCAACATCCCCGTCGAGCCGGTGATCGGGTCCAGCGACACGATGAACAACGTCTTCATCTTCGCCACGTCGTGGCTGTTCATCGGTCTGCTGATCTTCTTCGTCAACTACACCCGGACCGGGCAGGCGATCATCGCCGTGAGCCAGAGCGATAAGGGCGCCGCGCTGGTCGGCATCAACGCCGAGCGGATCAACCTCATCACCTGGACCGTCGCCGGCGCCTTCGCCGGCTACGCCGGGGTGCTTCTGGCCGGGGCGTTCGGGAACGGGAGCTGGCTGATGTCGATCCAGCCGCCGGCGCCGCTCATCCTGTCGTTCGCCATCGTGATCCTCGGCGGCCTCGGCTCCATCAAGGGGAGCGTCGTCGGCGCCTACATCATCGGGTTCGTCGAGACCTTCACCGTCAACATCGAACCGCAGCTCGCCGGCATCTCCTCTCTGGGACTGCTTTTGCTGTTCCTCCTCGTGAAACCCGAAGGCCTGTTCGGGCGGGAGGCTGCGGGCTAATGGCGACCCAGACCCCACACGAGGGCGAACTCGACCAGCGCCGGACGCAGGCGGTCACGACCCGGCTCGTCTCGCTGCGGCACCAGCTCGGCATCCTCGGCATCGTCCTCCTCGGGCTGGTCCCGACCGTCATGAAGCCGAGCGAGCTGACCTCCTTCACCTTCGTCCTCTACCTGATGATGTTCGCGATCAGCTGGGACGTCGTCTCGGGCTACACCGGGCAGTTGAGCTTCGGGCACGCCTTCTTCTTCGCGCTGGGCGGCTACGGCACCTCGATCATCACGACCCAGCACGGACTGCCCATCTTCGTCGGCATCGTCGGCGGCACGCTCGTCGCGACGATCGGCGGCGTGCTCCTGGGCGTGCCGGCGCTACGGCTCGAGGGCCCGTACCTCTCGCTCGTGACGCTCATCGCGCCGCTTCTGCTGTACCAGTCGTTCGTCCTCTTCAGCGACGGCATCCCCTACCTCGCGCCCAAGGGCCTCGGGGGGACGAGCGGCCTCGTCGCCCCGCCACCGGCGATCATCGACATCGGGTCGAGCGCACTGATACAGGTCGACCAGTTCTGGGTGTCGGCCCTCGGGAAGTACTACATCTCGTTCCTCGCGCTACTCGTCGTGCTCGGCTCGACGTACGCCTTTACCCGGTCGTCGGCAGGGAACGTCCTCACCGCCATCCGGGAGGACGAGGCCGCCGTCCGGTCGGTCGGGCTGAACCCCGCGAAGTTCAAGATCTTCGCGTTCGTCTTCTCCGCCGCTGTCGGCGGGTTCGCCGCCGCGGTCTGGATGCACGCCGGGCCCACTGCGTTCCCGAACACCGAGGCCGTCTTCGGGCCCGGCCGGATCGACAAGAGCATCAACGTCATCATCATCGCCATCATCGGCGGGATGGGCACCATCGTCGGGAGCGTCGTCGGGGCGCTGTTCTTCGGGTTCGCCGACACGGTCATCGGCGGCCTGGACGTCGCCATCCCCGGCGTCGAGTTGCTGTTCGGCTCCGAGCTCACGATCGCGGACACCAGCCCGCTGCCGACGTTCCTGCTCGGCATGATCGTGCTCGTGTTCCTGCCGCGCGGCGTGGTTCCCGAGGCGACCGAGTTCGGACGGCGGTTGCTCGCCCGGCGACGCGGGGAGGAACCCCCGCCCGGCGGCGGGCGATCGCCAGTGGAGAGCACCCTGGCGAAGTACCGCCGGGAGATCGAGGACATCCTGGGGCGTGATGGCGAATGAGCGTCGGGACCGAGCGCGTCGCCGACGTGGAGACGGAGGCGTACGGGCCCGAGGACGGCGTCCTCGTGGCCCAGGACCTCCGGAAGGAGTTCGGGGGTCTCGTCGCCGTCGACGACCTCTCGTTTGCCGTCCAGTCCCAGGAGATCCTCGGGTTCATCGGGCCGAACGGTGCCGGGAAGTCCACGACGTTCAACTGCGTCACCGGGACGTATCCGCCGACCGGCGGCACCGTCTACTTCAAGGGCGAGGACGTCACGGGCCTCCCGGCCTACGAGATGGTCCACAAGGGGATGTCCCGGACGTTCCAGGAGTTCGCGCCGCTGGAGGACCGGCCGGTGGTCGAGAACATCGAGCTGGCGCTGGCCCCGAACCTGCTGTTCACGGCGTCGGGGATCGGCGGCGAGACCGAGCGGCTGGCCCGCGAGATCTGCCGTCGCGTCGGCCTCGGCGACGTGATGGACCAGTCGCCGTCGGAGCTGCCCCACGCCGGCATGTTGAAACAGGAACTCGGCCGCGCCATCGCGACCCAGCCCGACGTGATGCTCGTCGACGAGCCGTTCGCCGGCCTGGCCGGCCAGGAGGTCCAGGAGCTGACCGACGTGATGCTGTCGCTGCGGGACCACGGCATGACGCTCATCGTCGTCGACCACAACATGCGCGGGCTGTTGAACCTCATCGACCGGGCGTTCGTCATCCAGTTCGGCTCGAAGATCGCCGAGGGGACCCCCGAGGAGATCAAGAACGACCCCAAGGTTCAAGAGGCGTACCTCGGAGGTGAGGAGATATGAGCAGCGATGCCGGCGAGGGCTTCGAGTTCGAGTCGACGACCGTCGAGGAGCCGGCCGGCGGCGGGACCGTGCTCGAGTCGGAGGACCTGCGGGTCTCCTACGGGAAGGTGACCGCGCTCCGCGGCCTCGACGTCACGGTCGAGGAGGGCGAGATCGTCGCGCTCATCGGGCCGAACGGCGCGGGGAAGACGACGTTCTGCAACACCCTCTCGGGCTTTCTGCCGTACGATGGCAGCGTCCGGTACCGCGACCGGGAGGTCGACGACGTCGGCCAGACCGACCTCGTCGAGCAGGGGATGATCCACTGCACCGAGGAGCGGGACCTGTTCGGGTACATGGACGTCGAGGACAACCTGGAACTCGGCGGCTACCACCTGGACGACGCGGTCATCCAGGACCGCAAAGAGTTCGTCTACGACCTGTTCCCGCGGCTCGACGAGCGGCGCGAGCAGAACGCGCGCTCGATGTCGGGCGGCGAACAGCAGATGCTCGCCATCGGCCGGGCGCTGATGGGCGACCCGGATCTTCTCGTCCTCGACGAGCCGACGCTCGGGCTGGCGCCGGTGATCCTGCAGGACATCGCCGAGGCGTTGGAGCCCATCCTCGACCGCGGGGTCACCATCCTGCTCACCGAGCAGAACGTGACGTTCGCACTGGAGCACGCCTCGGGGGCTGACGGTCTCGGTCCCGCAGCGCCGGCGCCGCGATCGGTTCGATCGGGCCGCCGCGGTACCGCCCGTAGGCCGCGGTCACAGCGCAGCCGACGGCCGTCATGCCGAGGCCGAGCAGGCCGCCCTCCGGGCCGAACGCGCCCCCGTGGACGACCGTGTCACCGGCGACCGACGTGCGGACCAGCCGGACGGGGACGTCGAGGCCGCTGACCGGGAGCCCGACGAGCACCTGCGCGAGGTTCCAGGCGACGTGGATGCCGACCGGGAACGACAGCGAGCCGGTGCCGACGTAGCCGAGCCCCAGCATGACGCCGGCCAGCGCGATGGTGGCGAACGAAAGGCGGCTCGCGGCCGGGTTCAACCCGTGGAGGAGGGCGAAGGCGACGCTGGAGCCGGCGACCGCCACGGCGACCGCGCCGCGGGCGCCGACGAACGCGGTGGCGCCCTCGGCCAGGTTCGTCAGGACGTAGCCGCGGAGCAACAGCTCCTCGTAGACGCCGACGACGACCATGGCCGCCGCGAGGACGCCGACCCAGGCGGCGAAGGAGTAGCCGGGTGGGGCGGCCGGGTCGACCGACGGGTCGTAGACGCCGGCGGCGACGCCGACGGCGTAGGCGCCGCCGACGAGGCCGGCACCGACCGCGAGGCCGGCCGCGGCGTCAACGGCGGCGCGGGCGTCCAGCCGCCAGCCGACGTCGGCGAGGACGCGGCGATCGACGTACCGGGCGGCCGCCAGGACGAGGAGTGTGGCCGCGACGCCGTTGGCGACGAGGACGCCGAGGGCGGCGGCGATCCCGGGACCGCTCGCCCGGGTCGGATCGACCGCGATGCCGGCGGCGAGGGCGGCGACGGTGACGCCGCCGGTCACGAGGAGGAAGGCGACGCCGACGACGAGCAGCCGCCACGGGGCCCGGAGGCGGCCGGGCGGCGTCCGTAGCCACCGGTCGATGCGGGTGCGCATGGGTGGCGTTCCGCTTGCTCCCAAATCAACGTGTCCGTCCGCACCGGCGAACTCTACCGCGTCCGTTCCCGTCGTTTCCCGGAGCGAGCCCCCAGTGCGCCGTACCGCCGCGTGGCTCGCGGGTCGCTACGCTCCAGGCTCGCGTGTCGTCGTTCGCTCCGCTCACTCCTCCCGCTCGCCCATCCGGCGGCGTTCCCTGTCGGTCACGCCGCCCGCCGCTCGCGCAGTCCGCAGCCTCCCTCCCGACCGCCGCGCGGCTCGCGGGTCGATACGCTCGCGGGTCGCTTCGCTCCCCGCTCACCAGATCGAGGCGCTCCCTTCGGTCGCGCCTCGCGCTCCCCGCTCGCGGAGTCCGAGGCCTCACTTCGTTCGGCCTCGCGGTCGAAAGCTTTTATCACCTTCATCTGTAGACGTTGCGTAATGAAGCGAACGACGACCCTCGCCGTGCTCGCCGTCGTCGTCCTGACCGCCGGCGCCCTCCCGACCGCGGTCCTGGCGAGCCACGAGCCGGAGAGCACCGACTACACCGTCGAGACCAATAATCCTTCGCCGGGTGCGAGCGCCTCCTACTCACACTACGTGAATCTGACCGACAACTTCGGCGACGCCCGGTCGGGCTTTGAGACCGTCGACAGCGTGACTTTCACGATGGACGCCGGCAGCGTGGACAACTGCAGCAGTCCCACGGCCGGGGACGTCGCCAATAACTCACACCTATCTGTCACCGACGACCGCGAGGATTCGGCCGGCGGGGGTACCGGCCAGGAAGAGTTCGACTCCTACGAGCGTTCCTTCAGCGGCCGGACGGCGGACTTTTCGATTTCCGACGACGAACCGGACTACAGAGTCGGCGAGACGCTCCGCCTCGACCTCAATAACGATTGCGTCAAAAACCCCTCCTCGAAGGGCTGGTACCAGGTCGACGTGACGGTGGAGGGCACCAGCTTCGGCGACGGCGACGGCGACTCGATCCAGCTGTCCTCTACGTCCCATTACTATCCCATCTGTGATGGCTGCGACAACGACTCCGCCGCGCGGGAGGAACTCGGTCCGCCGCCGTCCGAGGAGAGCCCGACGCCGACGGCCACGGCGACGGATACGCCGACGCCGACGGCGACCGCGACGCCGACCGCGACGCCGCCGCCGGACCCGGCCGACCCGACGGCGACGCCATCGCCCGAGCCGGGCGATCCGACGGCGACGCCGTCGCCCGAACCGGCCGACCCGACGGCGACGGCGACCGCGACGGCCGAACCGGCCGACCAGGAGGTCTTCGGCGTCAACCCGATGGTCGTCGTGGCGGTGGTCGCCGCCGTCTCCATCGGGCTCGCGGCGTTCGGCGCCTCGCGGCTCTGAGAGCCGACGGACGCGTTCCGGCAGTCTTTTTAGGCCTCCCTAAAATACGTTGGGGAGATGGCCGACTGCTGTGTCATCGTGCCGACCGTCCGCGAACCGGAGTGCGTCCGCGCCTACGTCGGAAACGCCCGGGGCCACGGGTTCGACACGGACCGGCTACACTTCCTGCTCGTCACCGAGGAGTGCTGTGACGTCAGGGCGATGGAGGCGATGCTCGACGAGGTCGACGTCGAGGGTGCGGTCGTCGACGGCCCAAGCCGCGACGGCTGGTTCGAGGCCCGCGGGCTGGCCGAGTACGCCGACCTCATCCCGGCGGCCAGCCACGCCGAGACGAGCTTCGGCCTCCTGTATCTGTGGGCCGGCGGCTTCGAGTACGGCTTCCTCGTCGACGACGACACGCTGCCGCACGACGAGTACGATTTCTTCGGCCGCCACCTCCGGAACCTCGCCTTCGAGGGCGAGATCGAGGCCGTCGGCTCCGACGAGCGGTGGGTGAACGTCCTCTACCAGCGCGCCGACGAGCACGGCCTGTACCCCCGCGGCTACCCCTACGGGGCCATGGACGAGACCGTCGAGACCGAGCCAGTCCGCGTCGAGGACGTCGTCGTCTCCCAGGGGCTGTGGACCAATGTCCCCGACCTGGACGCCGTCCGTATCCTGATGGACGGCGACCTGCGGGGCCAGGCCCGGACGCGGACCACCGCGGCGGACTTCGAGCGCGACTTCGTCGCCGCCCGCGGCAACTACCTCACCGTCTGCTCGATGAACCTCGCGTTCCGCCGGGAGGTCGTGCCCGCGTTCTACCAGCTCCCGATGGACGACAACGAGTGGGACGTCGGCCGGTTCGACGACATCTGGTCGGGCGTGTTCCTGAAGCGGGCCTGCGACGTCCTCGGCAGAGCACCTCTGGGAGGTGGTAGACGACGTCGAGCCGGCGCGGGACGGGCGAGCGGCGGAACCGCGCGATGGCGGTGGGCCGTCGCGGGACGGGCGAGCCGGCGCCGACGGCTACGCCGAGGTCTACGAGGCGCTGGGCCGGACGCTCGCCGACGGCGACTTCGAGGCCTACGCGAACGGCGCCTTCCTCAACCGCGTCGGCGAGTCGATGCTCGAGTGGCTCGACTGCCTCGCGGCCATCGAGGCGACCGAGCCACGGGGCCCGGAGGAGGTGGTGGCGGATTGACCTCCCGACGCCGGTTCCTCGCCGCCACGGCCGCCGTCGGGACGGCCGCCATCGCCGGCTGTAACGGCCTCCTCCCTGGCGACACCCCGGGCACGGAGCCGGGCGAGGTAACGCTCTCGGAGTACCGCGGCTCGGGCCCCTTCGTCGAGGACCGCCCGGCACCGTCCGGGCCACACATTGCGGACCTCCCCGACCTGGCGGGCGAGCTCTCCGTCTACCTCGGCGGCGGCGAGAGCGGGCTCTACCGGGACCTGATCGCCCGCTTCGAGGACGTCTACCCGGAGTTCAGTGCCAGCACGCGGGGCTACGGGGCGGCGGAGGCGGCGAACACGATCCTCACGGAGGACGAGTCGACGCCGGCGGACGTGTTCTGGTCGGTCGACGCCGGCTCGGTCGGCGCGGTGGCCGACGCGGGCCTGACGACTGGGCTCCCGGGCGATGTCCTCGACCCGGTCCCGGCCGCGTTCCACCCGACCGACCAGTGGGTGGGCACGGCGGGCCGCGCGCGGGCGGTGCCCTACAACACCGACCGGCTCTCGCCGGACGACGTCCCGGACTCGGTGATGGCGTTCCCGGACGCCCCCGCACTGACCGACGCGACCGGGTGGGCACCGACGTACGGCGCCTTCCAGGCGTTCGTGACGGCGATGCGCGTCCTCGAGGGTCGCGACCGGACGGCCGCCTGGCTCTGCGGCATGGTCGACGCTGGCGTCGCCGACTACCGGGACGAGTTCCTCGTCTCCAACGCGGTCGCCGCGGGCGAGGTCGCGGCGGGCCTGGCGAACCACTACTACGCGCTCCGGGTGCAGGCCAGCCGGCCCGACGCCCCGATCGACCTCGCCTTTACGGCCGGTGACGCCGGGGCGCTGATCAACGTCGCCGCCGCGGCCGTCCTCGCCCCCAGCGACGCCGGCGACCTCGCCCGGACGTTCGTCCGCCACCTCCTGACCGTCGAGGCCCAGGAGTTCTTCGCCACCCGGACCTACGCCTACCCGACCGTCCCCGGCGTCCCGCCCGTCGGTGGCCTGCCGCCGATCGACGAACTGGACCCGCCGACGCTGGACCTCACAGAGCTGTCGGACGTCCGGCCGACCCTGGAGTTGCTGCGGGAGACCGGCGTCCTCTGATGGGCACTGACGAGGACGCCCCTGCCGCGGCGCCGGTCGCCCGCTCGGAGGGCGGCTCCGACGCGGCGACCATCCCGGGCCGCCTGCTCGCGGCCGCCGCGGTCGCCGTCGCCGCCGCCGTCCTCTCGCCCGTCCTCTGGCTCCTCGCGCGGGCCGCCGAGATCGGGGCCGCCGACGCCGTCGCCCTGGCGGCCTCGGCCGTCGCCGTCCGGGTGCTCACAAACAGTCTCGTCCTCGTCGCGGTCGTCACCGCCGGCGCCATCGCCATCGGGGTCACGCTCGCGGTGCTCACCGTCCAGACGGACCTCCCGTTGGCCCGGCTGTGGACCGTCACCGCCGCCCTCCCGTTGGTCGTGCCCAGCTACATCGGCGCGTTCGCGTACTTCTCGGCGTTCGGCCCGCGGGGCGAACTCGCCGACCTCCTCGCGCCGCTCGGCGTCGCCATCCCGACCATCCGCGGACTCCCCGGCACCGCACTCGTCCTGACGCTCTTCGTCTACCCCTACGTCTTCCTCACGACCCGCGCGGCGCTTCTCTCCTTCGACGCGACCCAGCTGGAGGCCGCCCGGACGCTGGACCACGGCTACCGCGCCGCGTTCCGGCGCGTCGTCCTGCCGCAGATCGCCCCGGGCGTGCTGTCCGGGGCGCTGTTGGTCGCGCTGTACACCCTCTCGGACTTCGGGACGCCGGCCATCATGCAGTACGACGTGTTCACCCGCGTCATCTACGTCGAACTCGGCGCGTTCGGCCAGGCACGGGCCACGGTGCTCGCCCTCGAACTCCTCGCGGTCACCGCGGTCGTGCTCGCCCTCGAGTCCCGCGTCGGCGGGTCGAGGGGCCACGCCGCCGCGGCCTCGCGGGACGCGGTCGTCGAACTCGGGGTCTACCGGTGGCCGGCGACGGCGGTCCCGGCGCTCGTCGCGACGTTCACCCTGGTGGTGCCGGTCGGCGTCCTCGGCGTGTGGCTCCTCCGGAGCGGGCCGGCCTACGCCGGTGGCGGCATCGCCTTCGAGTGGGCCTACGGGTGGAACTCGGTGCTGGTCTCGGTGGCCGCGGCGGCCGCGACGGTCGTGGTGGCGCTCCCGGTCGCCTACTACGCCGGGCGGTCGGACTCGACCGTCGCCGGGCTGGCCGAGCGCTCGACGTACGTCGGCTACGCGATGCCCGGCATCGTGCTCGGGCTCGCGCTGGTCTTCTTCGGCACCCGGTACGCCCCGGGCCTGTACCGGACCCTGCCCCTGCTGGTGTTCGCCTACGTCGTCCGGTTCCTGCCGCAGGCGGTCGGCACGACCCGCTCGTCGGTGCTCGGCGTCGACGCCGACCTCGTTGGCGCCGCCCGCGTCCTCGGGGAGGGCCCGGGCGGCGCCTTCCGCCGCGTCACGCTCCCGCTCATCGCGCCCGGCGTACTCGCGGGCGCGATGCTCGTCTTCCTGACGACGATGAAGGAACTGCCGGCGACGCTCATCCTCCACCCGACGGGCTTTACGACGCTCGTCACCTACATCTGGCGCGTCCAGGAGACCGGCTACTACGGCCGGGCCGCCCTGCCGGCGCTCGTCCTCGTGGCCGTCTCGGGCCTCTCGATGGTGGTCCTGTTGTGGGCGGAGGGGACGGATGGCTGACCGCCCGGCCGACGGGCCGGGGGTCACCGCCCGCGTCCGCGCGGCGACCGCCGGCCTCCGCGCCCGGCTCACGCGGGCGGACGCCGCGGCCGTCCTCCTGGCCGTCGGCGGCGGGCTCCTCGCCGCCGGCGTCGCCACGCAGCTGTTCCCGTACCGGTCGCCGAACCACGACGAGGCCGTCTACCTCCAGCAGGCCGCGATGCTGCTCGACGGGCAGCTCGTCGTCCGCCCGCCGGTCCCGGAGTCGTTCCGCCCGTGGTTCTTCGTCCGGGCGCCCGACGGCGCCCTCTACCCGAAGTACGCGCCGGTCCCCGCTGCAGTGTTCGCGGCCGGCGCGGCCCTGGGCGCCCCCTGGCTGTCGCTCGTCGTCGTCGCCGCTGCGGTGGTCGGCCTCACGCACCTGACCGTCCGCGAGGCGTTCGACGCCCGAGTCGGCGCCGTCGCCGCGGCGCTCGTGCTCGCCTCCCCGCTTTTCGTCGTCCAGTCCGGCGTGTTCCTCCCATACGCCGTCACCGCCGCGTTCGAACTGCTCTTCGCCGCCGCGTACCTCCGCGGCGACCGGACGGGGAGCCGCCGGTGGGCGGCGCTTTCCGGCGCCGCCATCGGCGTCGCCTGGTTCGCCCGGCCGTACACGGCGACGCTGTTCGCCGCCCCGTTCGTCCTCCAGGCCGCCTGGCGGATCGGCCGCCCGCGCGAGGACCGACCGACCGTCGCCGGGCGGCTCGACCGGCCCGCCCTCGCCCGGAGCCTCGTCACCGCCGCCGTCGGCCTCGCCGGGGTCGCCGTCGCGCTCGGCTACAACGCCGCCCTCACCGGCGACCCGCTCACCTTCCCCTACCAGGCGTTCGCGCCGCGGGACGGCATCGGGTTCGGCCGCCGGGCGCTACTCGGCCACGCGGTCGAGTACACCCCGTCGGTCGCGGTCGCGGCGAACGCCCGGGTGCTTTCGGCCTTCTTCACCGACTGGGTCGCCGGCGGACTCGTCGGGAGCCTGCTGGCCGCCGTCGGGCTGGGCGCGCTCGGCCGGCGGGCCCTGACCGGCGGGCGGGTCGACAGCCGCCGCATCGTGCTCGTCGGCCTCGGCGCGTCCGTCACCCTCGGCAACGTCTACTTCTGGGGGAACCTCAACGTGCTGGGCGACCCGACGGCGCCCGGGGACGGCCTCCTCGCCGCGCTCGGCCCGTACTACCACTACGACCTGCTCGTCCCGACCGCGGCCCTGGCGGCGTACGCCGTCGTCCTCGCCGGCGACCTCGCGACGGCGGTCGTCCGTGGCCGCACGTCGACGGACCGACAGGCCGCGGCGGTCCTCGCCGCCATCGCCGTCGCGGGCACGGCCGTGGTCGCCGTGCCGGCGACGGCGGCGCTCGCGGAGCCACTCCAGCGGAACGCCGAGACGACGGCCGCCTACGAGCAGGCCTACGAGCCGGTCGAGAAGCGTTCGTTCGACGACGCCCTCGTCTTCCTCCCGACGCCGTACGGCCCCTGGCTCAACCACCCGTTCCAGGCCCTCCGGAACGACCCGGACTACGCGGGCGAGGTGGTGTACGCCCTGCGCGAGAACCAGTTCGCCGTCGTCGATGCCTTCCCCGACCGGACGCTGTACCGGTACGCCTACCGGGGCGCGTGGGCCCCGACGGCGGGCGAGACCGTCGAGCCACGCCTCCGTCGCATCCGCCACGTCTCCGGCGACCGCGTCACCGTCGAGACGACCCTCGGGGTGCCGGCCGAGGCGCGGTCGGTGTCCGTCAGGCTGTCGACCGACGAGGGCAGCGCACTCTACGCGGCGGCCGGCACCCCCGACACGGTGGATCTCTCGCTCGTGGTCGAAGGCGACCGGGTCGGCCTTCGGGGACCGGTCGACCGGGTCGGCGACGCGGCGCCCGTGCCCGTCGGGGAGCGGGAGACCGTCCGTCTCGTCGTCTACGTGAGCACGACAGGGACGGACGCCTTCAGCTACCGGGTCGACGTCCCGGTCCGACGGGAGGCCGGGGGTGTGCGGGCGCTGACGCCGTACACGGAGGTCTGTATGGTTCCCGCCCGCTGCGGCGGCGAGGCGGCCTACGTCCCCGGGACGACCGACGATGGCGTCTCGGTCGACGTGTCGGTGCGGGCGTCGAACGGCACGGCCACGCGCCGGGGCAGGGGCTGATCGGTGTCCCCGGCAGGACCCGCAAGAGTCCCGAAAGTTAGAATCTGTACACGGGATTCGACCTTTCTTTGGGAACTAATCGACGCAAATGGGTAGGTCGCCTGTTCTATCAGAAATCACTCTCTGCTTGTTAATGTTCAACGTGGGAAAGAAAAGTTATTTATTAGGGAGAACGATGATCTGATGAGTACGGAGGTACGGGTACCGTACTTACTCGTGGTCAGGCGTGCGGCGTGTGGTGATAGCGGAGGTAGCAAAAATGGTGGAATTCGTATCAGTGGACGCGTCACGAGCGGAACAGGGTAACAGATCATTCCTTATTGGTGTAGCGGTCGAAGTGTCCAACGGATCAGATTTCGACGAGTACTACTTTGATAAGGTCGGCGAGTTTTGCGACCTATATGATATTGAACTCGGTCATAATATACTCAAATCAAGTGATGTTCTCAACGGAATGCCCGCATATGATATTCGAGAAGGGACCGAGGACTTAGTAAGAGGACTCGTCAGCAATCCTGCCATCCGGCGCATTCATGCTACTATCGGTTGGTATGATCAGGAGATTGAACTCCCATTCAGTGGTCCGCTTAGTGGCATGAATTTTGCACGTGACTATCTACAGCAATACTACCCAATAGTAACCCTCTGGCGTTATCATCAGGAGCATCAATCCTATGGAAATATCCCCCAAGAGGCGTGGGTAGACAACGTCCAAGGGAAAATCACGAAAGCATGGAAGTACGTAGGGAATACGTTTGATGTGAAGTTAGTCCCTCATGGTGATAACACGTATCCGTCACTCTCAACTGCCGACCTCATTGCTAATCATCTCGCGAGAACTCTCCCTCGTAATACCCCATTCGACGAATTAGAGGACCATGCTGCGGGCCTCCTAATTGAGTTTTCCACTGACGACTGTTATGTAGCTGCAGAATCCGTGACCCCGGAATATGAGGATCATATTGTCCCGAGATTTCCGTATTCAATTCAAGGTGAACTTCACTTCCCACACCCTGTATTGTTCATTTATGACGATATGTTTACTGAGTCTCAACAGGCCGTTCTCCCTCATACCGATTTCCATGCATTCGCTAGAAAGTGGGCGCAAGAGCATGCCGGATCAGTAGTAAATCTGCAAGCTCACCGTCTTCCTTCAATAGTCAAATCAGGGGATGTAATCGTCCACACAAACGATACTATCCCTGAAACTTGCCGTCATTTGAAGCGATTAAATCCGACTAAGGACATCCGTATTATGGATAGCGATGAGCTGATGGACGATATGATGGAGGGATGAATGGGACAAAACGGGGCCCCTGTGGGGCTCCGTTTCATCTCGAAATAGACGCTCACCACTAAATAGTTTTTCGTAATTCTCCCGAGTGAAAGCGAACCCTATGATCCTGGTCTGTTTGGGGGAGAAATTGACTTCTTCTGTGAGATTTCTGCAGGAAATCAGCGACCATGGTAGTACAGCGGGCAGGACCCTGCCTCCGGTGGGCCCACTCCTCCCGAACGGTTGACCACCGGACCCGGGCCGGTCAGAGCCGCTCCTCGATGCCCACCCGCAGGATGGATTTCGCGATGGCGGCGCCGCCGGAGAGCGGGTCGAGTGTCGTCTCGCCGGCGCGCTCGCCGTACCGGATGGGCCGTTCGCGGACGTCGTAGCCGCGGGCCAGCGGCCGCATCAGGAGTTCGGCGGACAGCCCGGTGTTCTCGGTCCACTCGATGTCCTCGACGACCGCCCGGCGGTAGGCGCGCATGCCGGTGGTGGTATCGTGGACGCGCTCGCCGAGCAGCCCGCTCGCGAGCGCCGCGAAGGCCCGGTTGCCGAGCCGGTTGAACGCGGGCATCGCGTCGGCGCCGGTGGAGAGTCGGTCGCCGCTGACGACGTCGGCGCCGTCGTTGATGACTTCGAGGAACTCAGGCAGCGCCGCCATTGGGTAGGTGTCGTCGCAGTCCGTGGTGACGATCACGTCGCGGCTGGCGGCCGCCAGCGCGGCCTCGACAGCGACGCCGTAGCCCCGCGGCTCCTGCCGGAGGACGCAGGCGCCGTGCCGTTCGGCGATCTCGGGCGTGCGGTCGGTGGAGCCGTCGACGCAGACGGCCTCCGCGCGGCCGCCAGTCACCGCCTCGACGTCCGACAGGACCCTCGCGACCGCCGCTTCCTCGTTGTAGGTGGCCATCACGACGCTGACGTCGTCGAACGTGTACTGCCGGTCTTCGGCTGCGTCGTCTCGGGCGGCCGGGGCGGCGTCCGTCGCCCCGTCGGCGCTGGCTTTGTCGGTCGCGTCAGCGTCGGTCTCGAGGCCGCTCATCACCGTCGGGTTCCCGACGCCGACACTTCAGCGTGCAGGTTCGCCGACGGGCCCTGGCCCAGCGTGTGTCGACGCGGTCGGCGTCGGGGTCGTAGGCGTCGACGGTGCCGTCGACGAACGCGGAGAGGCGGTCGAGGCTCCGCCGGAACCCGTCGGGGTCGGGCTGGCTGTCGTGGAGGCCCTCGGAGAGGTCCAATCGTACCACGTGTAGCTGTCCGGCTTATCCATCGACTCGGGCGCGCGGACGGCCAGCACGTCGAGGTCGTCGGGCAGCCGGGCTCCGATCGGCAGCAGGTCCCGCTCGTTGGTCCCGCGACCGTGGAGCAACACCACTCCATCATATCTCGGACTCCGCGTCCGGACGGCAGGTAGCTGAGCGGCGATCCGTCGTTCAGTCGGTCGCGTCGGGCCACCGTTCGACGTAGATCGTCTTGTCGGTGTAGAACTGGACGGCATCCTCCCCCTGGGCGTGGAGGTCGCCGAAGAAGGAGTCTTTGTTCCCGCCGAAGTGGAAAAAGGGCATCGGGGCGACCGTACCCACGTTCACACCCAGGTTTCCGGGGGCCGCCTCGGCTCGGAACCGGCGAGCGTCCGCCCCGCGCTTCGTGAACAGGCTCGCGGCGTTCGCGAACTCGCTCTCGTTCACCCGGCCGATGGCCGCCTCGAGTGACGGGACCGCCGCGAGACCCAGCACCGGACCGAACAGTTCCTCCCGGGCGACGACCATGTCTGCCGTCACGTCTCCGAGCACCGTCGGCCCGAGGAAATTCCCGTCGCCGTCCGGCGTCGGGTCGCGGCCGTCCCGGAGCAGCGTCGCGCCCTCCTCGATACCGGACTGGATATAGTTGCGGACCCGCTGTTCGTGCTCCGGGGAGATCAGGGCGCCGATGTCGGTGGGTTCGTGGAGACCGTTCCCCACGACCTGGTCGTCGGCGACGTCCAGAACACGGTCGACGAACTCCTCATAGACGTCCTCGTGGACCAGCGCGATATCGTTCGCCAGACATCGCTCGCCGGCACAGGCGCAGGCCGAGGAAACCGTCTGCTCCGCGGCGTGGTCGAGGTCGGCGCTATCCGCCACGACGACGTGGTTTTTCGCCCCGCCCTGGGCCTGGACCCGCTTCCCGGCGGCTGCCGCCGTCTCGTACACGTCCCGTGCGACCGGACTGCTCCCGACGAAGGAGATACCCTCGACGCCCGGGTGGTCGAGAAGCGCGTTCACCGTGTCGGGGCCCCCGTTCACCAGCTGGACGACGCCGTCCGGGAACCCGGCCTCGTCAACCAGTTCGAACAGCCGCTGGGGGACGAGCGGATCCTGTTCACTCGGCTTGAGTATGAACGCGTTGCCGGTGGCGACCGCGTACGGGAGGAACCAGAGCGGAATCATCCCGGGGAAGTTGAACGGGGTGATCGCGGCGACGGTGCCCAGCGGCTGCCTGATCGCCGTCTCGTCGATCCCCGGTGCGGCCTTTTCGACCATTCCGGCCTGCATGAGACTCGGGATGCCGCAGGCGACCTCCACGTTCTGGATGCCACGACGGAGTTCACCCACGGCCTCCTCCCGGGTCTTGCCCATATCCCTGACGAGCAGTTCCGCGAGTTCCGCTTGCTGCTCCTCGAGGAGCGATTTCAGCCGGAACAACGGCTGGATCCGCTCCTCGACTGCGTACCCTCGCCACTCCTCGAAGGCGGCATTCGCCGCCGTCACCGCGGCATCGACATCCGACTGACTCGCGTACGGAAGGGACGCGAGTTCGGCCCCGTTCGCCGGGTTGCGGACGGTTCTGCCGTCCGCTCCGCGCGGTGTGTGCCACTCCCCGTCGACGTAGTTTCCCAGTGCCCCCTCCGGAAGCGCCTCGGGCTGCTCCGATGACGTCATATGCTACTCCACCGCACGCCTCGTCATAAACTATTCGATGGACTTGATCAGCGTTCAAGCTGAGTTAGGATGCGTAGTACAAAATCGTCCAAATCGAACTGCATTTGGATGCTGTGTTGCTATATGGGATGTTGAGTAAAGATTAATCAGTGAGGGAGTCAAGCGGTACCACATGGCTGACGACCAGCTGAACGAAACCGAACGCCTGGACCGGGCGCACGTGTTCGGGACGTGGGCGTATCAGAGCGAAGTCAGTCCGAAGGAGATCGTAGAGGCCGGCGGGGTGCGGTTCACCGCCGCGGACGGCGAGGAGTATCTGGACTTCTCGGGCCAGCTCATGTGTTCGAACCTCGGGCACTCGGCCAGGCGGGTCGCGGAGGCAATGGCCGACCAGGCCCGTGAGGCCGCGTACGTCGCCCCCGGATTCACCACCGAGGCCCGGGCCCGACTCGGCGAACTCCTCGCTGACGTGACGCCGGGTGAACTCACGAAGACGTTCTTCTCGACGAGCGGAACGGAGGCCGTCGAGGCCGCGATCAAGATCGCCCGGTCGTACACCGGCAAGGAGAAGATCCTCTCGCGGTACCGCTCCTACCACGGCGCGACCTACGGGTCGATCAGCGTGACCGGTGATCCTCGGCGGCTCGCGGCGGAACCCGCGATCCCCGGGGCGATCAAGGCCCCGGATCCGTACGCGTACGGCTCGACGCTGGAGCCGATGGAGAGTCTGTCGTACATCGACGAAATGCTCACGCTCGAGGGCGACACGGTCGCGGCGGTCCTCGTCGAACCGATCGTCGGGTCGAACGGCATCCTCGTGCCGCCGGACGAGTACCTCCCCCGGTTGCGGGAGATCGCCCACGCTCACGGGGCGCTTTTCATCTGTGACGAGGTAATGAGCGGGTTCGGCCGGACCGGCGAGTGGTTCGGCTGCGACGTGTTCGACGTCACCCCGGATATCATGACCACGGCGAAAGGCTTGACGGGTGCGTACGCCCCCCTGGGCGCGACGACGGTGACCGGGGAGATCGCCGCCCACTTCGAGGAGAACATGTTCTGTCACGGCCACACCTACTCGGGCCACCCCGTCGCCTGTCGTGCAGGTGTAGCGGCGATCAGGACCTACCGCGAGGAGGGGCTCATCGACCACGCCGGACGGGTCGGAGCGTACCTCGGCGACCGGCTCGACGAACTCGCGAACGCCCACCCGAGCGTCGGGGACGTGCGGGGGGTCGGCCTGTTCCGGGGCATCGAACTGACGAAGTCCAGCGAAAAACGAGTGCCGTTCGGCCACCGGGAGGACAAGCTGTCGAAGGGGTCAACTGTCGTCGACGAGGTCGGCGACCGTGCTGCGGCCAACGGCACCTACCTCGCCACCATGATCAACACGCTGATCGTCGCTCCACCGCTGTCGATCACCCGTGACGAGGTGGACGAGGCGGTCTCGCACGTCGACGACGCGCTGACGGTCGCCGACCGTGCGATGGTGGACTGACTCCGATCGTTAAACATTCCCTAAATTGGGTGCGCGAGACGGAGCGAATTCGTACTGGTTTTTCCGATCGCCGGTAATTTCTTGACAGTTTCCGAACTACGTCCCGTATGAGCGAATCCACCGGGAACCGGGCGGACCTGGACGAGGTGGACGTCGAACTGCTCTCGTACATCGAGCGGAACAACGACGTGAACCTGGAGAAGCTCTCGGAGGAACTGGGGCTGTCGAAATCGGCCGTTCACTACCGCCTCCAGAAACACCGCGACGAGGACGTGATCCAGCAGGTATCCGCGGATCTCGACCCGCTCGCCTTCGGGTTCAACATGCTTTTGATCACCGAGGTCAGCGTGACCCACGAACCCGATTACGCCACGGAGATCGGCGACGAGATCACCGAGGTCCCCGGCGTCCAGCAGGTCTACTACACGATGGGTGACGTCGACTTCGTCGTCATCTCCCGGACCCAGAACCGCGAGCAGATGAACGACCTGATCAACACGATCGTCTCTATCGACGGGATCAACGAGACGTCCTCGCGGTTCGTGATGCGGGAGATACAGACGGGAGGCGGTATCCTAGAGAACATCTCGGAACCCATGCAGATGAACATTCTCGACGGTGCGGACGGCTGACCGGCCCCGGACTGGCGGACCCGGTCGTCCACCAGTCGGTGGGCAGGTCAGGCCGGCATCCAATGGTTGAAAATATTCCGACTGAATCGGACATATCCGTATTCCTAACTGCGAGAAACGAAGCTGAATAACTATTTTCGAATCAATTCCGTCGTTCGAGAAATCCCCCAAGAACTATCGCTCCGCCGGGACACGATCGTCGTATGAGCGTGGACGAACTGGATCCCCAAACCGGCCTCTTCCTGGAGGGCGAGTGGGTGCCGGCCACCGGCGGTTCGCAGTTAACGACCGTCGATCCTGCGACCACCGAGCCGATCACGCCGGTGGCGGCAGCCGGGGAGGCGGACGTGGACAGGGCAGTTTCCGCCGCGCGATCGGCGTTCCCCGAATGGCGCGATCTGGCGCCGGACGAGCGCGGGCGGATCGTCCACCGGATCGGGCAGACGATCCGGGCACACGTCGACGAACTGGCGGAGATCGAGAGCCGCGATCAGGGGAAACCGCTCGCGCAGGCTCACAGTGACATGACGAGCGCAGCCCGGTACTTCGAGTATTACGCCGGCGCCGCCGACAAACTCGAGGGGAAAAGCGTGCCGGTGGGCCCCGAGCAGATCGATTACACCGTGCGGGAGCCCTACGGCGTGAGCGCCCAGATCATCCCGTGGAACTTCCCGGGGAACCTGTTCGCCCGGGGGGTCGCCCCGGCACTGGTCGCCGGGAACTCGGTCGTGGTAAAGCCGGCCGAACAGACCCCGCTGTCGTCCCTACGGCTCGCGGAACTCTGCGCCGAAGCCGGCGTCCCCGACGGCGTGGTCAACGTCGTCCCCGGCTTCGGAGAGCCCGCGGGCGCGGCGCTGACCGGCCATCCCCACGTCGATACGATCACGTTCACCGGTAGCGTGGCGACCGGCCGGGCCATCATGAGACGGGCGGCCGAGCACGTGACCCCGGTGACGCTCGAGCTCGGCGGGAAGAACCCCGCGATCGTCTACCCCGACGCGGACATCGACGAGGCGGCCGACTGGATCAGCCTGGCGATCTTCACGAACGCCGGGCAGGTCTGTTCGGCCGCCGATCGGGTCCTCGTCCACGAGTCGGTCCACGACGACCTCGTCGAGCGGATCGTCCGCCGGGCGGCGGCCTACGAGATCGGCCCCGGGCACGAGGACCTGGACATGGGGCCGCTCGTCTCCGAAGCGCAGTTCGAGACGGTCCGCCGGTACGTGGAACTCGGGCGCGAGGAGGGTGCGACGGTCGCGACGGGTGGCAGCCCGATCGACCGGCCGGGGTACTTCTTCGAACCGACCGTCTTCACCGACGTCGACCCGGAGCACCGGATCGCCCGCGAGGAGATCTTCGGACCCGTGCTGACGGTGTCGCGGTTCGCGGACACGCGGGAAGCGGTGCGGGTCGCCAACGACACCGACTACGGGCTCGTCGCGGGCGCGTTCACGAGCGACGTCACCCGGGCCCACCGCCTGGCCCGGGAGCTCGAGGCGGGGACCGTGTACGTGAACAAGTGGTTCGGTGATACGAACCAGACCCCGTTCGGGGGATACAAGCAGAGCGGGATCGGCCGGGAGAAAGGGCTCGAAGCGCTCGATTCGTACCTGCAGACGAAGAACGTGGCCGTGAACCTCTCGGAGGACGGGGGAGGAGACCTCCCGGGGGCCTGAGGCCCCCGCCCGCCGACCGAACGCTGCGCGCCCTCTGCAGCACGGTTACTAGACTGAAAATTGATCATCGAAACCCGGTATAGTGGCAATGATTTGGCAAACAGGCGATGCACCGTTTGACTCCGTGCGATACTTTGATGGCGGTCAGGTGAGACGACGTCCTATGTCCATCGGTACCAAGACTGCTGCCATCACCGGCGCCGGGTCCGGGATGGGACGGGCGACCGCCCGGTTGTTCGCCGAACGGGGCGCCGACGTAGCCGTGATCGATATCGACGGCGAGGCGGCCGAGGAGACCGTCTCCCTCATCGGGGAGGATGGAGGGTCGGCGATCGCGGTCACGGCCGACAGCTCCGAAGCCGCCGACGTCGAGGCGTTCGTCGACCGGACGGCCTCGGCGTTCGGCGGGATCGACGTGCTGCACAACAACGCGGGGATCCCCCAGGAGTCGACCCCCGTCGAGGACGTCACGGAGGCGACCTGGGACCGGATCCAGGCGGTGAACCTCAAGAGCGCGTTCCTGGGCGCGAAGTACGCCGTGCCGGAGATGCGGTTGGGCGGCGGTGGGGTGATCCTCAACACGGCATCGACGGCCGGGATCCGACCGCGAACCGGGCTCTCGGCGTACTGTGCCGCCAAAGGGGGAATGATCACGCTGACGAAGCAGCTGGCCCACGAACTCGCCGAGGACGAAATCAGGGTCAACGCCGTCTGTCCGGTCGCCACCGACACCGACATGTTGCCCGAGTTCGCGGCCGGCGACCTCAGCGTCGAATCGATGCGCGACACGATCCCCCTGGGCCGGCTGGCCGAGGCGACCGACGTCGCACACGCCGCCGCGTTCCTCGCGAGCGACGAGGCGAGCATGATCACCGGGACCGCGCTGGAGGTCGACGGGGGCAGGGATATCTGAGATGGTCGAGAAGACGGCGCTCTACCGGGCGGTCGACGACCGGGAGGCGGAGATCGTCGAGTTCATGCGCGAGTTTCTCGGTATCGAGACCGAGAACCCGCCCGGGCGGAACTACCGCGAGGGGGCAACGTTTCTGGCGGACGCGCTGACCGACCGGGGGTATCAGGTCGATCTGATCGAGGTGCCCGACGAGGTCGTCGGCGAGCACTATCCGGACCGGACGGCTCACGACCGCGTCAACGTCCTGGCCAGGAAGTCTGGTGACGGCGGCGGACCGCACGTGCAGTTCACCGGCCACTTCGACGTCGTGCCCGCCGGCGAGGACTGGAGCTACGAGCCGTACGACCCCGTCGTCGAAAACGGCCGGATCTACGGCCGCGGCGCGAGCGACATGAAGTCCGGGATCGCCGCGAGCCTGTTCGCCGTGGAGGCGATGGAGGCCGCCGGGGTGTCGATCACCGGGTCGATCACCCAGAGCATGACCGTCGACGAGGAGACCGGCGGGTTCACCGGACTGGGTCATCTCGTCGACGAGGGCCACATCACCCAGGAGAACACGGACTACTGCGTCTACACCGAGTGCTTCGGCTCCGACCGGGTGTGTCTGGGCCACCGCGGCGTCCTCAAATTCACCGTGACGGCACACGGCGAGAAGGCCCACGGCTCCATGGCCCACGACGGACGGAACGCGGTGATGGCGATGTCCGAGTTCCTGTCCCGCGTGGACGAGTACGAGGAGCGGCTCCACCGGCGGCGGACCGACCTCCCCGTCACCCCCGACGAGTCCCGCCGGGCGGACATCTCGACGACGATGATCGACGCGGGCTACTCGGAGAACGTGGTCCCGGACCGGTGTGAGGCTAGCTTCTACCGCGTGCTGGTCCCCGGGGAGAGCGTCGAGGACGTCCGCGGAGAGGTCGACTCGATGATCGCGGCCGCGGAGGAGGCGACCGGCCGCCGGTTCGACTACGACGAGATCATGTACGCCGAGCCCGCCAGCGTCCCCGAGGACTGCACGGTCTCGCAGGTATATGCCGAGAACATCGGGACGTTCCATCCCGACCCGTCGTTCGTGGTCTCGCCGGGCTCCGACGATCAGCGGTTCGTCGTCAACGACGCGGGCGTCGAGGAGTGCATCGTCTACGGACCGGGGCGCTTAGAGCAGGCCCACGTCGCCGACGAGTACGTTCTGATCGACGAGATCACGACGGCCGCGAAGGTCATGGCAGCGGCGACGATGGATCTCATGGAGGCGGCCGGATGAATACGGGCCCGGAGCTCGACGCCGTCCCGGACGTCCTCGACAGGGCGGCGGGGATGGATGGCACCGACGCCCGACCGGCCTGCAATGTCGTCGTCGCGGACGACGGGTTCGATCCAGGCGCCGTCGAGTTGTCGGACGACGGGTACGCCGGCGCCGGCGCCGGCACCGTGGGGCGGCTGGCTGCCGCGGTCCAGGCCGTCGAACGAACCGATGCCGCCCTGCAGTATCCGGACCCCTCGCTCGTTGCGTCCGGTCCGTGGTTCGTGCTGGCGCCGCTGTCGGGGGACGTCTCGACGGTCCACTGTGGGACCGGGCGGGTGACGATCCGGGCACCCGCCGATCCCGACCGTCCGGACGCCGGGATCGATCGGCTCCTCTCCGGGCTACTCGACGCGGCCCGGCCGCGTCACCCCGCATATCCCGTCGAGGACGACCGGCGGGGGGTGTTCACCACGGGGCTTACGACCTACTCGCTGTCGACCGTCGACGTGGAGGGGAAGATGGTCACGGTGACGTTCGACGTGGTCACCACGCCCGCGACCCGGCCGGGGGCCGTCCGAACCCGGTTCGGGGCGGTCGACGGCGTCTCGGCGGTCACCTACGAGCCACTCGTGGGCGTCGAGCGTGCCGACCCCTCGCCCGGACTGCGTGACGCCGTGGAGACGGCCCACCGGACGGTCCTGGGGGACGCGTGTTACGAGTGGGTCCCCGAACCCACCGTGTTCTCTCGGATTCCGGGCCCCGAGAAGATGGCACTCGGGACGGGCGCCCCCGGCGACCAGTCGTTCGGACCCGAGGCGTACGCCCGGTGTGTCGACCTGCTCGTCGAATCCATCCGGGCGACCGAGGTGGCGCCGTGAGGACGCTCGCGTCGCCCGTCGAGGGCTCCGAGGTCCGCGTCGAGCCGACCGATTCGCCCGGCATCACGATCAACGGCATCCCCGCCGGACTCGCTTCCGTCTGCAAGGCGGACATCCGCGTCGACCTCGCAGCCGGGGGTCGACGGGCGTTCGTCGTGGAACACGTGCTCGGCCCGCTCGGCCTCCACGGCGTCACTGCCGCCGCGGTGACTGGCAGTTCGACCGAGTGGGAGTTCGCCCGTCCGGAACACCGGTTCTGCTACAGCACGGACCTCGGCCCGTCGGCGGTCGTCGGGCATCCCGACGGTCTCCCGAACCCCGCCCTGCTGGAGGCGCTTGGAGACGCTGCGGTCCTGGAGGAGGGACCGACCACCCGGACGACCGTCACCGACCCCGTTCGTTGCGCCACGAACGGGGGTCGGATCCGACTGGAGCCACGGGACTACGGAGCGGGCGTGCGGGTCGAGGCGACCTTCGGGGACGCGACGGTTACCGCGGAGATCGACCGCGGTGGCGACACCGATCCGGCGCTCCTCGAACGGATCGCCGGCGCGACGACGCCGTACCTCAGCCCGACCGACGAGGAGGCCGCGACGCACGCACTCGCCGACCTCGTCTCGGATCTGGTCGTCCTGGGTGGGTTCGACGACGTGGCCGTCACCGTCGACCTCGGTGACGCCTACCACGCGCTGACCGTCGGTGTCGCCCGGAAGGCCCACGACGGGTCGCTGGTCACCGACCGAGAGGGCTGATCGCGTCCACGTCCCTCGATGCCCGCCCGGGTCGCCCCGGGCCGTCCCTGGCGCGTCACTCCCGGGAGGCGGGTTTCTCCGTGTCGTGGTGGAGGAAGCACGCCGACCGCCGCTGTCCGTCCTCGGCGCCCTCGACCGCGACCAGTGCGGGGTCGCGCTCGCCGCACTCGGACATCGCGTGGGGGCACCGCGTGACGAAGTTGCAGCCGGTCGGCGGCCGTCCCGGGTCGGGTACCTCGCCGTCGAGGATGATCCGATCCGCGGTCTTCCGTGGGTCGATGCGCGGGATGGCGCTCAACAATGCCTCCGTGTAGGGGTGCTTCGGCTCCCGGAAGACCCGTTCGGTCCGCCCGGTTTCGACGATCTCCCCGAGGTACATGACGGCGATCCGGTCGGAGATGTGCCTGATGACGGAGAGATCGTGGCTGACGAACAGCATCGCGAGGGTGCGCTCCCGTTTGATCCGCTCGAGGAGCGCGAGGATCTGGCCCTGCACGCTCACGTCGAGCGCGCTGGTCGGTTCGTCCGCGATCAGGACGTCGGGATCGACGGACAGCGCGCGGGCGATGCCGATCCGCTGCCGCTGGCCGCCGGAGAGCTCGAACGGGTAGCTGTCGACGAGGTTCGGTTCGAGGCCGACCTCCTCGAGCAGTGACCGCACCGTCGCGTCGACGTCGCCGTCGTGGGTCCCGTGGTGGCGGACCGCGTGCCCGAGGATATCGCGGATCGTCTGCCGTGGATTCAGCGAGGAGTTGGGGTCCTGAAACACGAACTGGACCCGACTGCGGAGTTCGTCGCTCGAAAGCGAGTCGAGCGGCTCGCCGTCGAACACGATATCGCCCGCGGTCCGGTCCGTGAGCGAGATCAGGAGCCTGCCGAGTGTCGTCTTCCCGGAGCCCGATTCGCCGACCAGGCCGACGGTCTCCTCGGCGCCCAGGCTGACGTCGACCCCGTCCACCGCCTTGATCGGCGGGTCGCCCCCGGGCAGGACGCGGTCCAGGATCGACTCCGCCGCCGTGAACTCCTTCCTGAGGCCGATGGCCTCGAGCAGCGGGTCCCCCCCGCTCCCTGCCCGCTCCGTCGCCGTCTCGGTGGGGTCCGCAGTCGGGGCCGCAGGCAAGTAGCCGAGTTCGTCCGTCCGGACGCACGCCACCGGGCGGCCGTCCTCGGCGGCGACGAGCGGGGGGTCGTCCTCGCGGCAGGCCTCGGTCGCGTGGGGACACCGGGCGGCGTAGTTACAGCCGGTCGGCCGGTTCTTTGGGTCGGGAACGGTGCCGGACAGCAGCTCCGGCTCCGTGTCGGTCTTGCGGGGCGTCGCGCGGAGGAGGCCGGCCGTGTAGGGATGGCGCGGCTGGACGAACAGCTCGCGGGTCGGCCCGATCTCGACGAACCGACTCGCGTACATCACCGCGACCCGGTCCGTCATCTCGGAGACCACGCCCAGGTCGTGCGTGATGTGGATCAGCGCCATATCGCGGTCCTCGACGAGTTCGTGTAGCAGGTCGAGAATCTGGGCCTGGATCGTCACGTCCAGCGCCGTGGTCGGCTCGTCGGCGATGAGCACGTCCGGCGAGCACGAGATGGCGATCGCGATGAGGACGCGTTGTCGCTGCCCCCCGGACAGCTCGTTCGGGTAGCTGTCCATTACCGTCTCGGGGTTGGGAATCCGCACCTGTTCGAGCAGCTCCATCGCCCGGTCGCGTGCTGCCGTGCGGGACACGTCGTCGTGCTCCAGCACCGTCTCCACGATCTGCGTTCCCGCCGACAGCGTCGGCGTCAGCGCGGTCATCGGATCCTGGAGGATCATCGCGATCTCCTCGCCCCGTATGTCGTTCAGTTCATCGGTGGAGACGGCCGTGAGCTCCCGGCCGTTGAGTCGGATCGATCCCCGGTCGATCCGGCCGTTGCGCTCGAGTAACCCCATTATCGACAGGGCCGTCACGCTCTTGCCGGAGCCGCTCTCGCCGACGATCCCCAGCCGTTCCCCCTGGTAGAGGTCGAACGAGACGTCCTGCACGGCAGTGATCGGGCCCGCGTCGGTCATGAACTCCGTCGTCAGATCCTCGACCCGGAGCACCGGGTCGCGTGCTGCCATCTCAGAACCTCCGTTCGCTGCTCTCGCGGGGGTCCAGCGCGTCGCGGAGCCCGTCGCCGACCAGGTTGAACCCCAGGACCGTGAGGAAGATCGCGAGCCCCGGGACGATGGAGAGCCAGGGCGCCTGTTCGAGGTAGTCGCTCCCCGACGCCACCATCTGTCCCCAGGTCGCCGTCGGTGGCCGTGCGCCGAGGCCGAGAAAGGAGAGGGAGGCCTCGGCGATGATCGCAAAGGCCATGAGCAGCGAGGCCTGGACGAGGAGCGGCGAGATGCTGTTCGGGAGCACCTCGCGGAACACGATGTGGGTGTCCGAGTAGCCCATCGCCCGCGCGGCGTCGATGTACTCCTCCTCGGCCACGGAGATGGCCGTACTCCGACCGATCCTGGCGAACTGCGGGACGTACACGAACCCGAGGGCGATAATGACGTTCTGGAGGCTGAAGCCGAGCACCGCGACGACGCCGATCGCGAGCACCAGCGCCGGGAACCCGAGCATGACGTCGACGAACCGCATAATGGCCATCTCCACGTACCCCCCGGCGTAGCCGGCGAGGATGCCCATGATGGAGCCGATCGTCGCGGCGATCGTCACCGCCGTCACCCCGACCTGGATCGAGATCTTCGCGCCGTAGATCGTCCGCGCCAGCACGTCCCTGCCGAGCGAGTCGGTCCCGAACGGGTGATCGACGCTGGGCTCCTGGAGCGGGACGAACTGCGGGTTGTTCGGGTCGTAGTAGAGCGTAGTGATGAGTTCGGCGTCGAAGAGGTAGGAGTCGATCGTCGCGAACGCCCCCACGACGATCACCGTGACGACGATGACGAGCCCGGCGACCGCGAGCGACCGCGACCGGAACTCCCGCCACGTCCGCCGCCAGCGGTCCCTGGACCGTGTCGTCATGCCGCGCTCACCCGGGGATCGAGGTAGGAGTACGCCAGGTCGACGGCGAGATTCACCATCACGAAGATGAAGGCGATCACCAGCACGGTCCCCTGGACGGTCGGGTAGTCCTGCTGGCGGACCGCCAGCCAGATGAGGCGCCCCAGGCCGGGCCACGCGAACACCTGTTCAACCACCACGGTCGCCGAGAGCATGTAGCCGAACTGGAGGCCGGCGACGGTGATCACCGGGAGTAACGACTGCTTCAGGACGTGGTGGGTGAGGATCCGGCGCGGAGCGAGCCCCTTCGACTTCGCCATCCTGACGTTGTCCGTGTCGAGGTTGTCGAGCACGGCCGAGCGCGTCTGCCTGGTCAACAGCGCCGCGTAGGCGGTCCCGACCGTTATCGCCGGGAGAACGACGTGTTCGAGCGCCGCGATCGGCCGTTCTGCCGGGGAGACGTAGTTCCCGGCCGGGAGGACCCCCAGGATTCTGGCCAACAGGAGGATCAGGATGAGCCCCAGCCAGAAGTTCGGGATCGAGACGCCCGACAGCGCACCCACCGAGACCCCGTAATCCGTCAGTGTGTTCTTTTTCACCGCCGATAGCACGCCGGCCGGTAGGGCGATCACGACCGAGACGAAAAGCGACGAGACGGCGAGAAAGAGCGTGGCGGGGAGCCGGCTCCGGATGAGATCCGCGACCGGCCGTCCTCCCTGGGTCAAAGAGCGGCCGAAGTCGCCCCGGAGGATGCCACTCAGCCACTCGAGGTACTGGATATACAGCGGCTGGTCGAGTCCGTACGCTCGCCTGAGCTCCTGGATGTTCTCCTCGGTGGCCTGGATCCCCAGCCGGTTGACGACCGGGTCGCCGGGGGCGAAGTGGATGATCACGAACACCACCATCGAGATGCCGACGAGGACGGGGATCGTCTGCAGGATGCGTATCGTCACGTACCGCAGGAAGCCACGTTTCATAGCGATGAGTCGTCGGTGTCACGTGGTATCGACACCGAGACGACTAGTAGCTTCCGCTGGATCGCCGGGGACCCCGGGTGCATGCCTGGCTACTCGGAGACTCGAGCTCCGTCGAGCGAGCGGAACGAGCCGTTCGGGTACTGTTCGAACCCCTGGATCCGGGTGTTGAGGCCCTGGATCCGCTGGGGGTAGTACGTGAAGATGGAGTACGCCTCCTCGTAGATGATCGTCTGGATCTCGTCCATCAGTGCCCCGCGCTCGTCGCGGTCGACGGTCCGCCGCTGTTCGTCGAGGAGGTCGTTGAGCTCCTGGTTGTCGATATTCCACAGGTTGAGGCCGTCCGCGTGGAACAGGTACAAAAGCGTGTCCGGATCGCCGAACCAGGTGAAGTTCGAGATCGCGACCTCGTAGTCGCCATCGGTCTCCGTCGAGAAGAAGGCGTTGCCCTCCATCGTCCGGATCGTCACGTCCACGCCGACCTCGCCGAACATGCTCTGAAGCAGGCTCGCCTGGTTCTCGTGGCGGTCGCGGGTCGGGACGAGGAACTCCAGCGAGAGGTCCTCGTACCCGGCCTCCGAGAGGAGTTCCGTCGCCCGGTCGGGGTCGCCGTTCGGATGGTCGAAATCGGAGACGTCGTCGTTGTACGCGGGCGACGAGTTCGGGACGACCGACGTGGCGGGCTCGGCGAACCCGGTCAGGACGACGTCGACGATCTGCTGTTTGTCAGTGGCCCAGGCGAGCGCCCGCCGGACCCGCCGGTCCGAAAGCGGTTCGACGTCAGTATTGAAGTCGACCCGGCCGACGCTCACGCCCGGCTTCGTCAGCAGGTCGACGTTCTCGGCGTTCTCGATGCGCTGGGTCTGGTTGGGCAGGATCCGATCGACCAGGTCGACGCTCCCCGTCTCGAGTTGCGTAACCTTGGTGGAGTCCTCGGGGAGAATCCTGAACTCGATCTCGTCGATCTGCGGCAGATCGTCCTTCCAGTAGTCGTCGTACTTCTCGAGGACGGCCTTGTTCCCGGAGTCCCAGGAGGTGAGTTCGTAGGGGCCGGTCCCGACCGGATTCTGGTTGTAGTCCTCCCCGTGTTCGTCCAGCGCCTCCTCGGAGAGCGGCCACATGACGGCGTGGACCTTGTACAGGAACGGCCCGTACGGGTCGGACAGGTCGAATCGCACGGTGTAGTCGTCCTCGACGACCACGTCCTCGACCGGCTCTACGTAGTTCTTCCGGGGATTCTCGTTGTTGCCGAACCACTCGTAGGTGTACTTGACGTCCGCCGCGGTGAACTCGCTCCCGTTGTGGAACGTGACCCCCTCCTCCAGGGTGAACACGAACTGGGTTTCGCTCTCCTGCTCCCAGTCAGTCGCGAGTTCCGGAACGACTGCACCGTCCGGGTCCAGATTTACGACGTTGTCGTAGATGAGCGTGTAGACCTTGTTGGAGTCGAAGTCGGTGTCCAGACCGGGGATGAGGTCCCAGCCGCCGTTCGCGATCCCCACCGAAACGCTCGTCGGCCGGTCGGCGTTCCCGCCGCCGCCGTCCGTGCTTCCAGGGTCCTCCGTCGACGTCCCGTCGCCCCCTGTACAGCCCGCGAGACCCGTGCCGACCCCTGCACCCAGCCCGGCGAGGAATCGGCGACGATCCGGCGTAAGCCACGAGTTCGTGCCCTCATCTGGCATGCAACCGGTTACCATACGCGGTATGTTAAACGTTTCGAATACTTCAGGGTTGTTAGTAAAGTTTACTGGATATTGCCCCCATCGTTGAAATTTATTTTATCGTTTGGCCGATCCCGATGCGTTCGGGGGGAACCGCGGTGCGTGGGCGGGTAGCATCTGGGGTCGGACCGCCGGCCCCGTCCTTACCTGCGGTCGGCTGGTAGCGACGAGACGAACAGCGTCTCCTGCCGCGTGGTCACCGCCTCGACCTGCTCGCGGGTGACCGGGTGGGGTTTGGGATCGTGTCGGACGTAGTCCGCCAGCTGGTCGGTGAGGCGGTCGGGTTCGCCGCCGCCGGCCTGGGCCCGCGCGAACTCCTCGGTGGACATGTGTCCCGAGTTCCCGGGCGGGAGCACGGAGAACGAGCCCGAGAGCCCCTCCCCGAAGGCGATCACCTGGTTGTAGCTCGCGCGGTTGATCATGTCGATCTCGTCGGCCGACTGGACGCCGATGGGTGTGAACACGGTGGTGTGTTCCTCGGTGTACCAGAGGCTCGGGTCGTCCGTGCCGAACTGCTCCGAGAGCGTCTCGGCGGCCCGTCTGAGGGAGGTTTCCAGGACCTCCTCTTTGGAGGTTCGTTCGACCCTCGTGACGTCGTCGAACCAGTCGTGGTTCGTCCGGCCCTCGAGGGCGTCGACGAGCGTCCCCTCCGTCGTCGTCGAGCCGTGGTCTGCAGCGTGGCCGCCCGGGGAGGGCTCGAACTGGAGCGTCGGTACGAGGTCGCCAAGTTCGTCCTGGAACACCAGAGACTGGAGCTCCCGTCTCGTCTCGTCCCAGATCGCGTGTCCCGCGTGGTCGTAGATATCGTCGTCGTTGTCGTCCTGCCACGCGTACCGGGACCTGGCCCAGGCCTCGAGTTCCTCCCCCATCGCCCGGAGCTGGGGATCACCGCTCCGTCGGGCCGCCTCGATCATCGCCGGCGCCGTCCCCCGTGCGACCGCGTCGCGGCTCGATGCCTTCGCGATGATCTCGTGGATGTCGTCGAGCGAGAGCCGGTTCTTCGCCGCCGTCGGAGGAGCGTTCCCGGGAACGTCGAGCTGTTCCCGGACGACTTCGTCGAGGACGTCGACGCGGTGGATCGGCCCCCACCGCTGTTCGGTATCGCTCACCCGCCACCCATCGATCGGGGCGTTGTTCCAGTTGACGAGATACCCCTGATCCGGGTTCGACACGTGGGCACCGAGCCCAGTACCGACCCGCATTCCCAGCCACTCCTGGTCGTCACCGGGGATCGGGAGCCGGTGGTCGAACCCCTCCTTGCGAACTGGCGCCTTACCAGCGTGGATCATCGCGATGTTCTCCCTGCCGGCGAAGTTGTAGTTGAACGTGAACGGGAACTCCGAGATCTGCTCTTTGAACTCCTCGAACGTGTCCTGCTGGCCGACCTTCGCCCACATGAACGCGGCTTCCAGCTCCTGGAACCGGGAGGTGACCCGCTGGGCCCAGGCGACGTTCTCCGCCTCGTTCCAGGCGATCACGGGCAGCTCGTCGCCGTTTTCCTTGATCCGGGCGACCTCCTGTTCGACGACCTTCGCCTCGGCGTCACCGCCGAGCGCCGGTGGAACCGGCGAGGCGACGTGGGTGACGGTCCGCGTCTCCATCTCGTGCCACTCGTCGTTCCACCGGTACCGGTGTCTGTCGTCCGGGTGCAGCTCGACCGCGATGGTGTCGACCTGGTCGGCGAACCCGCTCGTGGTCGTCCAGGCGAAGTTGGGCGTGCGACCGACGGACGGGGTGGGCACACCGATCCGACTGATCCCCGTGACGTCGAACCCGGCGCCGTGGAGGCCGACTTCGTGGATCAACGCCGGTTTCAACATCCCCGCCTGCGGGCCGCCCCCGAGCATCGGACGCCCGGTCTCAGTCAGCTCGCCGCCGACAACCAATGCGTTGCTCCCCCACTTGAACCCCTCGACGACCCCCTGCGAGTTGCGTAGGCCCATGGTGACGTCGTCGGGGATCGTCACGCTCTCGTCGATCCCCCAGGGTTCCGCCCCCGGTGCGGCCCGGGCCAGCTCCAGCTGTCGGTCGGGGACATCCTCGTACGCAGGGACGTCGTGGCCGTAGTCGACAGTCTTCTCGTCATCGGGGATCGAGGTGTAGTGCTCGTCGGGGAGTTCCAGCCAGTTCAGGTCCTCGTACGTTTCGTACGCCTCCGTCTCCGAGTCGAACACGTCAATCAGCCGCGAGAGCGTCCGTGCGTTCCGGAGTTCGGCACCGCCCCAGACCCCGAACAGCCCGAGGTACCAGTTCGTGATCGCCACGGAGTGCTCGGGCTCCCAGGGCTCCGGTGGGTGTCCCAGCACCCCGAACTCGGCGGGGAGGTTCCCGTTCGCCGCCATCTCCGTCATCTTTCGGTTCACGCCGTCGGCGAACCCCCTGATGAGCTTCCGCACGAACGGGGACGCGTTCTCGAACTGCTCCTCGATCTGTTCCTCGCTGTAGAGGTTCCGTTTCACCTGATAGTCCGAGGCGAGAGACCCGGGGCCGAACACGGAGGCGCTGTCACCGAGACTGACGTGTCGCAGGACGTCCATCAGGAAGAGTCGGTCCCTGGTCTGGACGTAGCCGTTGCCGAAGCCCAGCGAGTAGAGATCGTCCGCGTAGACGTGACTGACGTTGTACTCGTCCGTCAGGATCTCGATCTCGGAGACGCTGTCCCCGTGAGCGGACAATGGTTCGGCAGTCCCCGCGGAAGCGCTCCCGATTCCCGCGAGTCCGGTCCCTGCCAGTACGCCCGAAAGAAACTGTCTACGCTGCATGGTATGGTACTCCAAGACAGGCTCTAAAAGTCTTCTGCGAGTCATACCGGGCAGTTTATGCTAATGGTCGATACTTCGTCGTATTATTAGGAATTCATTCGGGGTTCCACGATCCAATCAGGAAACTGTTCTCTCAGAGTTATTCAGCCCGTAAGGATTCCGGGTTGTTAGCAGGGTCTCCCGAGTGGGTGAACCCCAGTCTCGGCGTGACCACTCGATTCACCTCGGCCCTCGTCGGAACGCTCGTGGACCGTCGCTCGTAATCTGAACTGCTACCGGGCAGCGCCAGGGGGAGCTTGCGAGCACGAGCTTTTCAGTCCTCCGTCCCATATGTTCGTGTAGAATCGGGAAGAGTAAGCGATTCCGAAACTCTATAGTGACGCATCGGAGGTTACGGGAGTACTAATATGGTATCAGCCGGACTCATGGCCGTCGTACTGCTAGTATTGTGCTTCGTCGCCATCGGCTTGTTATACATCGTGTACCCACAGAAAATGTTTAAAGTGTATAATTTTCCAACCGGTGGGGGCGGGGACCATTTAACCGAAGATGGAGAGAAAGCCTACAAACGCCAGGGGATCGGGACGATACTTTTAGGGTTATTTTTATTATTTGCTTTCATATTTATATATACCACCTATTCCTGACCGTGGACGCGATGATTTGACCGGATCATACGACTCCCTCTTCCCAAGGGGGCCCCTTCGGGGGAATATCACCGAGACGAAGGCAGTGAGATTGGAGTGAAACATGCGGTGGGCCACAGATTTATGTCGTGTCGTGTCATTGCTTGCCATGCATGGCGACCGCAGACGACGACGTCCTCGAGGAGTACCTCGACGTCCAGGACAGCGACTCGCCCGCCTGGGAGCGCGACCACAACAAGAAACGGTGCCCGGACTGCGGCGGGCTCCACGGGCTCGACGCCTCGGTCTGTACGGTCTGTGGGTGGCAGCCGACCTGACCGGCCGCCCTCGTCGTCGCGTCGCGGCCGCTCAAACCGAAGGAACCGCCTCGTGACGAGAGGCTTCTCGGTGGGATATTCGCTCTGTACGGTCCGTGTCTGACGCTCGCCGGCATGCAGTCGTTTTTTACGGGTGGACGGCGTTTGGAGGGTAATGGCCGAGTCCACCCACGTGACGCGACTGTTCGGCGGCCCGGGGAGCGGGAAGACGACCGCGCTCCTCGACCGGGTCGACGAGATGCTCGAGGCTGGCGTCGACGTCCGGGACGTCCTCGTGGTCTCCTACACCCGGGCCGCCGCGACCGAGGTCAGAGAACGGCTGGCCGACCGGCTGGACCGGAGCCCGAAGTCCCTCCGCGGGAACGTCTGTACGATGCACGCGAAGGCCTACGAACTGCTGAACCTCTCGCGTGGCGACGTGGTCGGCGAGGACGACAAGGAGGCGTTCTGCGAGGAGTACGGCCTCGAGTTCGAGGACGAGTACAAGTCGGCCAGGCGCCGGTCGGCCCGCTCGACCACGCTCGGGAACAAGATCATCGCGACCTCCCAGTGGCTCCAGCGGACCGAGCGCGACGTCGCGGACTGGTACGACGTCCCGTTCAAGTGGGACGACGACGAGGTCCGGCTGCCGCCCGACGTCGACGACGCGGCCCAGACCGGCAACAAGTACACGCCGACGTGGCCCTCCTCGGACGACCGCGTCGACATCCCGGAGGCCATCCGGGCCTGGCGCGCCTACAAGGGCGAACACGGCGTCATCGGGTTCGCCGACATGCTCGAGCGGGTCGAGCAGCGCTCTCTGGTCCCGACCGTCGACCACCTCGTCATCGACGAGTTCCAGGACATCACGACGCTGCAGTACGCGGTCTACGACGAGTGGAAACCCCACGTCGACCGGGTGCTGATCGCCGGCGACGACGACCAGGTCGTCTACGCCTGGCAGGGCGCGGACCCGAACATGCTGCTCGACGAGGCCGTCGACGACGACGTGGTGCTGCCGAACTCCTACCGGCTCCCCTCCCGGATCCTCAACGTCGTCAACACCCAGATCGACCACATCGACAAGCGCCAGCCGAAGGACCTAAAGCCCCGCAAACAGGGCGGCTCGGTCGAGGCCGTCCGGAACCCATCGATGCTGGACCTGGTCCGGAACGTCCGCGGCACCGTCGAGGAGGACGACGACGGCACCGTGATGTGTCTGTTCCGCGCCCGCTACCAGATGTTCCAGTTCATGGACGAGTTCATCGACGAGGGCATCCCCTTCACGTCGCTGACCGACCAGCGGATGTGGACCGACCGGCTCCGGGGCTACGCCGACGCCGTCGAGGCGGTCGACGCCGGCGACCCCATCGACGGCCTCCAGGCCCAGCGGCTCGGCGAGATGCTCGCCGACAGCGCCTTCGGCACCGGCGAGCGCGACGACTACTACGACGCGCTCGACGAGCGCAAGGAGGCGGCCGACACCGAGGACCTCACGGAGATGGAGCTGCCGGCCGACTTCGTCGACGACCACGCGCCGTTCGCCCCGGATACGGCGTCGGCGGCCGACATGCTCACGAAGGTGTCGAACTTCCAGGAGCGCTCGGTCGAGGCGTACTTCGCCGGCGACTACCGCGACGTCGACCCCACGCGGCTCCGGCTGGGCACCATCCACTCCGCGAAGGGCCGGGAGGCCGACCACGTCTTCGTCGCGACGGACCTCACCGAGAAGGTCGTCGAGCAGATGGCCGCCTCCGTCGACGACCCGGAGGCGGTCGAGGGCGTCACCGAGTTCACCAAGCACTCCGACCCCGTGCCGACGCTGACCGACAACGAGCGCCGCGTGTTCTACGTCGGGATGTCCCGGGCCCGCGAGCGGCTGGTGCTGCTCGAGAACCTCGTCGGCGGCGCGCCGACGCTGCCGGTCGACGTCCTGTTACACAACCGGCCGGTCGACGACTCACTGGAGCAGGTGCTCGAGCGCGCCCGCCAGGCCGGCGAGGAGCTGACCGCCGACTGAACCCGCGTGGGGCCCACTCCGGCAGCCGTATCGGGGTGCGTGCCGGCGGCCGGCCGTCACCGGACGTCCCGCAGTCGCCCGAGCCGACCCACCGTCCGGTCCGTCAGCCGCGTGTAGACGTACTCGCTGACGGCGACCAGGCCGACGGCCATCGCGAGGACAAGGCCCCCGTCGCGTAGCGGCCCTCCAGGGCGGTGAGGACGCCGAGGAGGGCGACGGGGATCGCGACGACGAGCGTGCCGACAAGCTGGACCGACCGGACGAGGCCGGGCGCCACCGGTCACTCGCCCTCCGGGTCCCCGTCGTCGCCCGCCCCGCCCTGCAGCCAGCCGAGCGCGCGGCCGCCGACGACGTCGACCGGGTCCGGCCGGTAGATGATGCCGACCACCAGCGCGGCGGCGACGGCGAGGAAGCCGACGCCGACGAGCGTCCGGCCGCCGACGAGGAACTCCACGCCGAGCAGTCCGATCGGCGCCGCCAGCGCCGCCGCGCCGAACAGCGCGAGCGTGTCGAGGAGGTTCATTGGCGGGCCGTGGGGTCCGGGGACGCAAAAACTCGCCGCTCCCCGGCCGCTCGTGTCCCGGGTCTCGATCGATTGCAAAACCAATGTGGAGCCGATCCGGACGATTCGTTTGAACAGTGCTGACTTCGATACCCCACATTGAATACGAGTACGAGCGACAGGAGATACTGATGAACGCCAGTCACGTAGGTGACCACGTCTCCCACCGTCTCGGTAGAGGTCTCGGGTTTTCGCCTCGGGGCTCGGTGTACTCACGGCAGGAACCCTTCTCCTGGTCCCCGTCGTCAGCGTCAGGTCGGTAGACGACGCCGGGCGGACGAGTAGCGACGCCGTTATGGGGATCGATTACCTCCTCGGGCGGAGTAGCGGCGTCGCCCCGGACTTGTTCTTCTGGTCGGTTGCGGTCCTGTTCGTTGCGGTAATCATAGGTGTCGCAGTCTGGAAGGAGCGAGTCGGTGTGCTGTGGGTCCTCGCGGTTCCGGCGATCGAGGTCTCGATACTCGGGGCGATGACGATCGGGCTCTTGATCGTGCCGTTCGCACTTTTACTGGTACTCTCGGCGTCACTGTTGACCGTCCATCGCTACGCGGAAGACCGTTAGTTCCGCGACTCACTCGGTTGAGGCCGGCCCGAGTGGCGGAGAGTGGTCGGAGGATCGCCGGTCATCGCAGTTCTCTGAGGCTATTGCCTCGGGACAGCCACGAGCGAGAGCGACCATTGCTGCGACGCTCCTTCGTACGACAACCCTTTCCACGGCTCCGACCGTAGCGCGGATGTGTTCACCGGCATCGTCGAGGAGACCGGCGCGGTCACCGCCGTCGAGGACGGTCCGGAGGGCCGCCGGCTGCGGGTCTCGGCGTCGTTCTGCGACGCGCTGGAGCCAGGCCAGAGTGTCGCGGTGAGCGGCGCCTGTCTCACGGTCGAGAACGTGACGTCGGACGCCGAGACCTTCGAGCTGTTCTGCTCGGAGGAGACCCTCGAGCGGACGTACCTCGACCGCGTCGCGGTCGGCGACCGCCTCAATTTAGAGCGGGCGCTGCCCTCGGACGGCCGGTTCGACGGCCACGTCGTCCAGGGCCACGTCGACGGCGTCGGCGAGGTGACGGCGATCGAGCAGGTCGGCGGGGGTCCAGCGAACGGAGTGAGTGGGGCCTCGTCGGGCGAGCGCAGCGAGTCCGACGGCGACTGGCGGTTCGGGTTCTCGCTGCCACCGGAACTCGCCCCGTACGTGGTCGAGAAGGGCTCCATCGCGGTGGACGGCATCTCGCTCACGGCCGCCGACGTCGACGGGGCGTCCGTCGAGGTGGCGGTCATTCCGGCGACATACGAGCTGACGACGCTGTCCGGGAAGGTGGTTGGGGACCCGGTACACCTCGAGGTGGACGTGGTCGCGAAGTACGTCGAGTCCCTCCTCGAGGGCTACCGGTAGTCGGCCGGGTCGGCGTCGACCGCCCCGACGCAGCCGACCGGTTACTCCGGGTCGGCGTCGAACTCCGTCATTTCGGGCTCCAGCTCCCCGGGGTCCTCGACGTCCTCGTGGACCGCGTGGTAGTGCCGGCGGTACCGCTCGAGCTTCCGGTAGAGGATGTAGAAGAACAGTCCGATGTAGACGAGGACGAACCCGAAGAATAGCACCAGTTCGGGGACGCCGGGGACGATGGTGCTCACGAGCTCCGGCACGATGCCGACGAGGAGGTTGTAGGTGGCGTGGATGAATGCCGCGATGATGAGGCCCTTCAGGATGATGGGGACGGCGTCCTCGCGGTTGAACTTCGCGAGCCCGAGGTAGTAGCCGGCGAACGCCGAGTAGATGACGTGGCCCGGCCCGGCGAGACTGCGGAAGGCAGTGATCTGGCCGCCCGCCTCGGCGGCATCGGTGACCTGCGCCGTGGCGGCGACGGCCAGCGTCGTCAGGACCGCGCTACTGCTCTGTAGGTCCCTGGCGATGTAGATGAGGTTCTCGATGGTCGCAAAGCCGAGGCCGGCGACGGCGCCGTAGACCGCGCCGTCGACGACGGAGTCGAACCGGTCGTCACGGAAGGCGTACAGCCGGACGGCAAGCAGCTTGACGATCTCCTCACCGGGGGCGACGATCAGGTAGAAGTACAGCACGAGCCCGACGATGGTGGCCCCCTGGAGGGCGCTGAGCCTGGAGTTGACGACGGCCGCGAAGCCGGCGAACAGGATGGCGAGGATGAACGTCGCGGCGATGAGCGTCGCCGGTTCCCGCGTGGTCACGTCCGTCACGTAGACGTACAGCGCGAGCAGGCCGGCGGGCAACACCGAGAGGAGGACCAGCCCGAGGATGATCGGGTTGTCGACGATGACGGCCCCGTAGGTAACGACCACGATGAGTCCGGAGATGACCACTCCGAGGATGTAGAGCGTCCAGCGAGCGATGCGCACGCCGCCGCGGTACATGCCGACGGCGACGTTGTCGAGCGCGGTCCGTGGCTCCCAGGAGGCGACGTCGTAGAGGTCCTCGGACTCGTCGGCGCGGGCCTCGACCGGGTCTTCCATACCGGGCCCTGTGTGACGGCAGTGGCCTAACTGTTGTGACACGAGCCGGGGGCGCCGGCGGTGCCTGGCTGGCGACGGGAGACCGTGGGCAGGTCCGTCCGCCGCGGGGCCGGCGACGATCGGGGGGCACGAACGCGCCGGGCGTCCGGGTGCCGTTCGGCGTCCGGGGCGTGCGGCCGACCGTCCTGCACCCCGGGCAGTCACCGCCCCGAGTCGGGACGCTTTCGGTCCCGCGGCTCCCAGCGACGGGTATGTACCGGCAATATCCGCGGGCGCGCGCGATGGCTGCGGGTACGGAACGTTCCAGGGCCAGGGGGGCACCGGGCCCGGCCAGGGCGACATCGGGACGGGCACGGATGGCCGATAACCGGACGGCCGGTCGGCCGTCGATGGACGGCCGGGGGCGCGGACGATGACCGTCAGGGTCCGCGGCATCTACGCGACGGCGCTCACCGAGCTTCTGGCCGGCGACCACGACGTCGTCCAGGCCTCGTCCGCCATCCGCGAGCGGTTCGACCGCGAGTTCCGGGTCGACGTCGCCGACGCGAGCGTGGAGACGACCGACGACCGGCAGGGCGTCGGGGTCGCCGGCGAGCCCCAGGCGGTGGAGGCCGTTCGCGAGCGGCTCCGGGCCGTCGGCAGGGACGCCCTCGCCTGGCCGAACCCGGCGCCGCGGGGCGCCGTGTTCCGGGGCGAGGTCACCGAACCCCTCGGCCCGGGCGCCATCGTCGACCTCGGGAGCGCCGACGGCCGTGACGTCGAGGGCTTTCTGCCGTACGACCGGGTCGAGGATTACGTCGACGAGGGCGACAGCTACCGGCTCCAGGTCGCCGGGCCGGCGCCGCCCTGGGGCGACGCCCGGCCGTCGATGGCGACCGACCTGCGGATGCCGGGCGGCCTCGTCGAACTCCGCCGCGGCTCGGCGCCGGCGACCGACGAGACGGCGCGGCTGGCGGAACTGCTCCCGGTCGAGCCGCCGGAGGGCTGGACGCCACGGTGGCGCCCGGCGGCCGAGGACGCCGACCTCGAGGCGTTGGCGGCCGCCCTGGAGCGCGCCGGCGACCGGGCCGAGACGCTGATGGCGGCGGTCGCCGACGCCGACGGCGACAGCCCCGGTCGGATCGTGATGCCGCAGGCCGGGGCGTGGGTCTGGTTCGGTGGGGAGTCACGGAGCGCGCTGGACGAGGTCCGGGCCCGCGTCACGGAGACGGTGGCCGGCCACCACCGTATCAAGGCCGGCACCGGGTCGGCGAGTACTGCAGTGGATTTCGTGGAGGCCGTGTGTCCACCGAGCGAGGCGACGACCGACGGCGACGGGGACGCGTCCGGCGAGGACGACCCGCCTGGGGCGGGCGACTGGGCGGCGGATTCGTTCCCGTTCGAGGCGGTCGCGGACTGCTTCGGCCCCCGCGAGGGCGAGGACCTCGCCATCGCCCACGGGAAGCCGAGCGGCCGGACCATCGTCATCGGCCGCGGCGAGGTCACCGAGGTGACCGACGACGGCGCCGTCACCGTCGAGCGAGCGATGTCCCCCGGCGGCACGTACGACGCCCTCGGCGTCGAGCGCCGCGCGGGCGACGTCGCCCGGACCACCTTCGTCGAGGGCCGGTGGTGGTACGCGACGGTGTACGTCGGCGAGGACGGCACGCGCCGCGGAACCTACGTGAACGTCTGTACGCCCGTGGAGGTGTTCCCGGACCGGGCGCGCTACGTCGACCTCCACGTCGACGTGGTCAAGCGCCCGGACGGCGAGGTCCGCCGCGTGGACGACGACGAACTCGACGCCGCCGTCGATGCCGGCGAGGTCCCGGAGCCCCTCGCCGACCGCGCGCGCGAGGTCGCCGCCTCAATCGAGCACGCCATCTAATCGTGCCACCGACGACGGGCCCACGCCGCCAGCCCGACCGCCCCGGCCCCGGCGAGCGGTCCGAGCCCCGTCCCGTCGCCGGTGGTCGTGCCGCTGCCCGGGCCGCCGTCGGGACGCTGCGTCGCCGACGGCGTCGTGGTCGCGCCGCCGTTCGCCCGGAACGTGTAGACGGCCGCGGCCTCCTCGGGCCGGTCGGCGGAGACGTCCCGCCAGCTACTCGCGACGACGTGGTCGCCGGCGGCCTGGGCGGTCCAGAAGTCCGTCGTCGCCTCGTCGCGCCAGTGGGTCACCTCGACGGGGGCCGCGGGGTCGGCGACGTCGTGGACCGACACGCCGCCGCGGTACCAGGCAGTGTAGAGCCGGTCGCCGACGTAGTCGAAGTTGTGCGCGGTGGTCCAGGTGCCGCCGTGAGTGGGGTCTGCCGTCGGCGGGGCCTCGATGCGTGCGCGGCGCTCGCCGGCACGCCGGTCCCACAGCTCCACGCCGCCCTGGGCGGCCGCCGTCGCGTCGGCCTCGGCCGCCCAGGCCTCCTCGTTGAGCGCCACGAGCGGGCCGGCGGCGCCACCACGTGGGATGGCGTAGTGGTCGTTCCCGGGCAGCGTGAACCGCGCCTCCCGGATCGCGGATTCGGTCTCGAGTTCGGCCAGCGCCGCCGGGTCACGGCCGCGGAGCACGGTGATCGGTTCCGGGGTCGTCGGGTCGGAGACGTCGACGAGCCACGTGCCGGCCTCCCAGTAGGAGCAGTACGCGACGTCGTCGGTCACGGAGACGTCGTGGAGCTGTCGGAGTGCGGGGTGGACGTCGGCCCAGCGGTCGTCGGCGTCGAGGACGGACCAGCGGCCGCGTTCCGCGCCGGTCGCGACGTCGACACAGACCAGCGGGTTCCGGTCGCCGTCGTTGCCACAGAGGTACAGCGTGTCGCCGTCGGTGGCGAGGTTGTGGTGGGGGAAGTCCGTCTCGTGGGCGAGCACCCGCTGGGGGTCGGCGGGGTCGCTGACGTCGAAGACGAGCGCCGCGTTCGGGACGCCACCTCGCGGTTCGGCCGGACCGGCGACGGCGTAGCGGTCGCCGCCGACCTTGCCGTCGTGGACGACGGACAGCGGGCCGTCGGGGTGGTCGGCGAGCAGGTCGCGGCGTTCGGCGAGCAGCGTCGGGTCGGCCGGGTCGGCGACGTCGACCGTCGCGAACCCGTCGGAGACGGCGACGTAGGCGACGCCGTCGTCGACGACGAGTTCCTTCGCGCCGGCCACCGGGAGCCGGCCGCGGTAGTCGAACGCCGGCTCGGCCGGACCCGTCGGCGATCTGGCGGGCGACCGGCCGGCAACCCGCCCGGCGGCGACCGATGTTAGCGCCGCGGCACCCGTGCGCAGGACGGCCCGTCGTCGCATCGGACGCCGTAGGGCGGGGGCTGGCCTATCGGTTTCGCCTCCCAAGGGGCTCAGTGACGTCACATTGTACCGTTGCACATGGATGGCGGCGAGCCGATCGATACCGAACTGACGGGTCGACTTCGGCCTGGAGTGGCTCCACCGCGCCGGACCGACCCGTAGAGGTAAGGTCCGGCCGGTCCGAGGCCGGCCTTTGGTCGAGCCCGACCTGTCGGGACGCGTCGCCCTGGTGACCGGCAGCAGCAGCGGCATCGGGCGGGCGTTCCTCCTCGCGTTGGCCGATGCCGGCGCGGACGTTGCGGTCCACTACAACGAAAGCGAGGGGGCCGCCGGGGAGACGGCCGAGGCGGCCCGCGAACGCGGCGTCGACGCGGTCACCGTCGGCGGGGACGTCACCGACCCCGACGAGGTCGATCGGTGTTTCGAGGCGGTGGAGGCCGACGTCGGGACCGTCGACGTCCTCGTCAACAACGTCGGGCCGTTCGCGCCCGACCACTGGGCCGACATCGACCTCGACACCTGGCACCGCGTCCTGGATGCGAACCTCACGGGGACGATGCTCTGCTCGAAGCGGGCGCTCGGACCGATGCGCGAGGTCGAGTGGGGTCGCATCGTCAACGTCGGCTACGCCGCCGCGGAGCGCGCCGCCGTCGCCCCGGAGAACTTCCCGTACCTCGTCGCCAAGACCGGCGTCGTCATGTTCACCCGGATGCTGGCCGCCGACACCCAGGACGACGGCATCACGGTCAACGCCGTCTCGCCGTACGTCGTCGAGACGAGCGACACCTTCCCCGAGGAGGCGCCGCGCGGCCGCTGGGCGCGCGAAGCAGACGTCGTGCGGGCGATGCTGTTCTTCGTCGACGAGGACTCGGGGTACGTGAGCGGCGAGAACGTCGAGGTCGACGGCGGCTGGCTACCGGAGGACGTCTGACTGGCCCGGTCCCGGCCCACCGGGTGAGGGCCCCCGGTAGACGGCGGCCGACCCCGGGTGAAGACCCGCCACAGCTGGCGGTCGGCCCACCGTCCACGGCGGCGGCCACACCCGCCATCCCGGCCCCGGGTGGGGACCAGTTGGGGACCGCGTCGGGCCGCCGACCCGACGCTCACACGGGACCGTCGGGCCCCTGAACTCACACCCCACGGTACCGTCGGTTCGACGGCCGAGCCTTCGGGTAGTTTCATGTGTGTGGCCGTCGATACTCCTACACTCGAATGCTCCGACCGGAGGACGGCTGCGACCGCGGGCAACTGCTCGTCATCATCGCCCTGGTGTTGGGCATGGTGTTCGTGGCCCTTGCCATCGTCGTCAACGCCGCCATCTTCACGGAGAACCTCGCGACGCGTGAGACGGTCGACTCCGAGCGCACCGCCGCGTTCACCGGCGACGTCGAGCGGGCCATCGAGGTGCGCTACAACCGGACCAACAGCAACGGCTCCCACACGGCCTCGGCCGCCCGCGCGACGTTCAACGACACCTTCCGGGCCTGGACCGACCAGCGATCGAACGTCTCCGCGACGGAGGGCGGATACTACGGCGCGAACTGGACCACCCACGTCGGCTGGCGGCTCAACCAGTCCTCCGACGACTCGTTCGCCCCGGCCGACACCCGTTCCGCGACCGATTGGACGGTCGTCGAGGACACCAGGAACGTCTCGACGCTCCGGTTCGACATCACACGCGAGCATCTCTACAACGGGAGCAACCTCGGCGACATCGAGACCGAGGCCTTCCGCCTCAACGTCTCCGACGGCTCCACCGACTGGGAGCTGTTCGTCCTCAATCACAGCGACGACGACCGGATTGTGGTCTTCCAGGGAGATCCGACCGACAAGAGTTCCTACAGCGATCTCGTCGAGGACAGCTGCACCGACTTCGCCGACCGCGCCGTCATCGACTTCTTGACGATGATGGTGAACGCCCAAGAGTGCCCCGCCCTCGCCTTCGAGGACGACCTCTCCGGGCCGGTCACCATCAGATACGAGAACGTGAACGTCAGCGGCGACGAGCAGGTCAAAGGCACCTACACCATCGTCGTGAACGGCACCGGCGTCGTCGCCCCGTACGCCGACGGCGAACCGACCAAGTTCAACCGCTCCGGCGAAGCGCCGCCGACGGCGGCCGCCGTCGTCTACGCCGTGAACTACACTACCACCTACGAGCGGGCGGACGTCGAGCACCACCGCGACGGCCGGTACGCGCCCCGGGCCGAGCTGTACTGACCGGCCGCAACCGACAGGGTTTCACTCCGCGCGTCCGTGGCACTCTCCAATGACCGACGACATCGTCGTCCGGGGGGCCGCCGAACACAACCTGGAGGACGTCGACGTGTCGATCCCCCGCGACGCGTTCACCGTCGTCACGGGCCTATCGGGGTCGGGGAAGTCCTCGCTGGCCTTCGAGACCGTCTACGCGGAGGGCCAGCGCCGCTACATCGAGTCGCTGTCGGCCTACGCACGGAACTTCCTCGGGCAGATGGACAAGCCCCAAGTGGAGAACGTGGAGGGCCTGTCGCCGGCGATCAGCATCGACCAGAAGAACGCCGCCAACAACCCGCGCTCCACCGTGGGGACCGTCACGGAGCTGCACGACTACCTCCGGCTTTTGTACGCCCGCGTCGGCACGCCGCACTGTCCCGAGTGCGGCCGCGAGGTCGGCGAGCAGACCGCCCAGCAGATGGTCCGCCGGCTCCTCGAGCTGCCCGAGGGCACCCGCGCGAAGCTGTGCGCGCCGGTCGTCCGCGACCAGAAGGGCGCCTTCGCCGAGCGCTTCGACGCGCTCGTCGGCGAGGGGTACACCCGGGTCGAGGTCGACGGCGAGGAGTTCGACCTCGCCCGGGAGACGCCCGAGTTGGACGAGAACTACGACCACACCGTCGACGTCGTCGTCGACCGCGTGAAGCTCCGCGAGGAGGACCGCTCCCGGATCACCGACTCCGTCGAGACCGCCCTCGAGGAGGCCGACGGCGTCCTGAAGGTGATCCTGCCGGACCCGCCGGCGGACGTCGAGGTCGGGGCGCGGTCCCGCTCGACAGGGGACCTGGCAGGCACCGGTGACGACCGCGCAGTCGTCGAGTTCTCCGAGGACCTGGCGTGTACCCACTGCGGCATCGACCTCCCGGAGATCGAGACCCGCTCCTTTTCCTTCAACTCGCCGCACGGCGCCTGCCCGGAGTGTGAGGGCATCGGCGAGACGAAGGAGGTCGACGAGGACCGCGTCGTCCGGGACCCGTCGAAGCCGCTGAAGGACGTCTTCGAGGCCTGGAGCTACAGCCGGTCGTACTACCGCACGCGACTCGACGCCGTCGCCGAGCACTTCGGCGTCGGCGTCCGGACGCCGTTCGAAGACCTCGACGACGACGTACAGGACGCCTTCCTCTACGGCACCGACGACCAGGTCGTCTTCGAGCGCCGGACGAAGAACGGCACCCGGCGGAAGGAAAAGCGGTTCGAGGGCGTCATCCCGAACCTCGAGCGCCGGTACGTCGAGACCGACTCCGAGGGCACCAGAGACCACATCGCCGAGTACATGGCGACGACGACGTGTCCGGCCTGCGAGGGGACGCGGCTGAAGCCGGAGTCCCGCGCGGTGCTGGTCGCCGACACCGCCATCACCGCGGTCAACCGGATGTCCATCGGGGAGGCGCTGTCGCATTTCGAGGGCTTGGAGACCGACCTCGAGGACCGCCAGCGCACCATCGCCGAGGAGATCCTGAAGGAGATCCGCGCCCGCCTCGGCTTCATGGAGGAGGTCGGCCTGGAGTACCTGACGCTGGACCGGGAGGCCTCGACGCTGTCGGGCGGCGAGAGCCAGCGCATCCGGCTTGCGACCCAGGTCGGCAGCGGCCTCGTCGGCGTCCTCTACGTGCTCGACGAGCCCTCCATCGGCCTCCACCAGCGGGACAACGACAAACTGTTGGACACCCTCGAGGGGCTCCGGGACCTCGGGAACACGCTCGTGGTCGTCGAGCACGACGAGGAGACGATGTGGCGGGCCGACAACGTCATCGACCTGGGGCCGGGGCCGGGCAAGCGCGGCGGCGAGGTCGTCGTCGACGGCGACGTCGAGGCGGTGATGGCCGCCGACGAGTCGATCACCGGCGACTACCTCGCCGGGCGGCGGGCGATCCCGGTGCCGGACGGCCGCCGCGACGCCGACGGGTATCTGACCGTGCGGGGCGCCCGCCAGCACAACCTGAAGGACCTCGACGTCGAGTTCCCGCTCGGCTGCTTCACCGCCATCACCGGCGTCTCGGGCTCCGGGAAGTCCACGCTGCTGCACGAGGTGCTGTACAAGGGGCTGGTCCGCCGGATGAACGACACCGACGTCTACCCGGGCGAACACGACGCCATCGACGGCGTCGACGAGATCGAGACCGTCCGGCTCATCGACCAGTCGCCGATCGGCCGGACGCCCCGGTCGAACCCCGCCACCTACACCGGCGTGTTCGACCACGTCCGGGAGCTGTTCGCCGAGACGAAACTCGCAAAGCGCCGCGGCTACGACAAGGGCCGGTTTTCGTTCAACGTCAAGGGCGGCCGGTGTGAGTCCTGCGGCGGCCAGGGCACCGTCAAGATCGACATGAACTTCCTCAGCGACGTCCACGTGCCCTGCGAGGAGTGCGACGGGTTGCGGTACAACGACGAGACCCTGGAGGTAACCTACAAGGACGCGACCATCGCCGACGTCCTCGACATGGAGGTCGAGGAGGCCCACGAGTTCTTCGAGGGCCATACCGGCATCCGCCGGCGGTTGAAGCTCCTGTCGGACGTCGGACTGGGCTACATGCGGCTCGGCCAGCCGTCCACGACGCTGTCCGGCGGGGAGGCCCAGCGGGTCAAGCTCGCCGAGGAACTCGGCAAGCGTGACTCCGGGGACGCGCTGTACCTGCTCGACGAGCCGACCACGGGCCTGCACAGCGAGGACGAGCGGAAGCTCATCGACGTGCTCCACCGGCTGGTCGACGACGGCAACACCGTCGTCATCGTCGAACACGAACTCGACCTCGTGAAGAACGCCGACCACATCGTCGACCTCGGCCCCGAGGGCGGCGAGGCCGGCGGCGAGCTGGTCGCGGCCGACACGCCGGAGGCCCTCGCCCAGGTCGACGCCTCCCACACCGGCCGGTACCTCCGGGACCTCCTGCCGGCCGTCGACCTCGAGGGGCCGCGCGGGCGGAGCGGGCGGGCTGCCGCCGGGGACGATTAGCGGCGGGCGACCCGACCGGAGGGAGGGTCGCCGGATGGGCGAGCGGGAGGAACGACCAGCGGGAGTGACCCGCGAACACCTCATCGTGTCCAGAGCCCTGTCGATACGACCTAATAGCTTCTAATACGAACCAGTACTCATGATGCCGATCTCGAAAGACGAGTTTCGATCTATCGACGAGGATGGACCGTCGGTTCCTGACCTCGCGCCGGACACCACCCAGGGTGCGGTGTATCGCTTCCTCCTCGAGCACGCCCACCAGGCGTTTCGCCAGCGGGAGATCGTCGACGCCGTCGATGTTCCCGATGGCAGCGTCGGCCCCACGCTGAAACGTCTCGAAGAACACGGTCTCGTCGACCACCGCGACCGTTTCTGGACGATTGCCGACGCCGAGCATGCGGTCGCGTCTGCGGGGATCCACGGCGCTGCCACGGCCGACGAACGTGACGATGGGTTCTCCGACGACGATGTCGAGGCCTGGATTGAGACCGCCGTCGACCCCATCGATCCAGCGACCGAGCGCGACGAGGAGTCCTGATCCCGGATGGCTGACCGCGGAACTGTCGTCTGGGCGCCCGATCCGTTCAAGACGGACGGCGGGAACCCCCGTCCATGGTTGGTCGTCTCCGGCGAACGGATGCCGTATCCTGACAAGGAGTCGATTGCCGTCGCATTCACGACACAGTCCCACCACGCCGGCAGCTTTGCCGTGCCGAGCGAAGCGTGGATTCGCGGAGAGCCGGGCCAGCAAAGTTTCGTCTTGCCCTGGACGGTCGCCACCCTGAAAGACGACCTCCACGTCGTCGGCCGGCAAGGTTCAGTCACCCACGAATTCACTGAGCATGTCACGGCGGCCACGATCACCTATCTGGACGACTCGGAGCCAGCAGCGACAGAATGAACGACGAAACTACACTGAAAGGTGAATCAGGGTGCCGAGTATAATCGCCGACTGAATGGTCGGTCGGTGTCGCCGTCCGCACGCGCGAGCGAGGCGAAACTTCCACGACCGACCCAGAGACCCGCGAGCGGCGTCCCCGATCAGCCGCCAGCGAGACGCGGCGGCGGTCGCTCGGCCGGCGGTCCCCCGCCAGCGGCTTTATGCCGGCCGTCGACGACGGCACCACATGGTCCTGGCAGACCTCGCCCTGGTCACGGCCGGACTCGTCCTGGTGTTCCTCGGCGCCGCACTCTCCATCTACGCGGTGGCGCTGGTCGGCTTCCTCCTGGGTGCCGGCGGCGCCTACGTCGTCGCCCCCTCCGTCCTCGGTGCCGTCGGCTCCGGCGGCCTCGTCGGCCTCGCCGTCGCTATCGTGGTCGGCGGCCTGCTCGGCGCGGCCCTGGCGTACGTCGCCCTCTCGGTGGCGACGGCCGTCCCGTCGTTCGTCGTCGGTGCCTACCTCGGGCTGTACGTCGTCACGCCGCTGTTCACCGACGGTGGCCTCCTCAAGTACCTCGTCGCGATACTCTGCGGCATCGCCGGTGCCGCGCTCGGCTTCACGCTGACGAAGTTCGCGCTGATGGTCGTCACGTCGTTCATCGGCGCCGCACTGGCCTCCGGGTCGCTTTCCGCCGCGGCGTTCCGCGCGGCCCGCGACGGGACGACGCTCGAGCCGCTGCTTTTCGACCCGCTCGCGACGACCGCCGTCGGCGGCGTCGCGGTCCCGCTGTTCGCCGGCCTGTTCGGGCTCGGCATCCTCTCTCAGCTCGGGCTGTTCCGGCTCGGGTGGGTCCTGAAGCCGGCTAGGCTGCTCCCTGGCGTCGGCCGGAGCGGCGGCGACTGACAGCGACCGCCCCAGGTCGCCTGACCCGACCGGTAACCGGCCCAGGTACCGCCGGCGCCGTCGCTTGCCGCCCGGCGTTCGAAGGATGGGACCGGCGGCCCTACAGGTCGCGTGGCTGGACGGTCTTGCGGTCGTTCGCCTCGGCACGCCGTGCGGCGTCCTCGAGGAGCTGGTCGGCCTCGTCGTCGAGGGCGTCGTAGAAGTCGGAGGCGACGTTCATGTCATCGAGCGATTCCTTCACCGCGGCTTTGACGATCAGGTCTGCCATACGGTCGCCGGTTACCCCGGGTCCTATATATAGTTTCCCGTTTGAACCGGACGACGCCGCTTCTACCGGCCGTTTAGCCCTCGCCGCCCGACTGTCGTCCCGGTTGTATCCGTCGAAATCCGATTCGGAAACTTACACGTATTTGGCCCGGTGGACCCGTTCGGAGCGACGGACCCCGTGATACCGTTCCGGTGGCGACCGCACGGCCCGGACCCGACAGATTCGTTGTCGCCCGCCCGAAGTCGGTCACATGCGCGAGATACTCGAGGCGGTCGCGGACGGGGAGCTATCGCCGGCCGAGGCCGAGGCGGAGCTCCGCGGCTACGCTCGGGCGGGGGCCGGGCGGTTCGACGCCGCCCGCGAGGCCCGGACCGGCGTGCCCGAGGCCGTCCTCGCCGACGGGAAGGAAAGCGAGGAGGTGGCGTCGATGGCCGCCGTCGCCGTCGAGACCACCGGCCACGCCCTCCTCACCCGCGTCGACGACGACGCGGTCTCCGCCTGCCGCGCGCGGCTGGCCGACGACCACCCCGACGCCGCGGTGACCAGGAACGACCGCGGGCGGACGCTCGTCGTCCACGGCCCCGCCTACGAGCCGCCGGACCTCGACGCGGCGGTGACGGTGGTCACGGCCGGGACGTCGGACGCCGAAGCGGCCGGGGAGGCCGCCGTCGTCGCCGAGGAGATGGGCGCGACCGTCGATGTCGTCGACGACGTCGGCGTCGCCGGCATCGCCCGCGTGTTGGACCGACTGGACACGCTCCGGGACGCCGACGCCCTCGTCGTGGCCGCGGGCCGGGAGGGCGCGCTCCCGACGGTCGTCGCCGGTCTCGTCGACATCCCCGTGATCGGCCTCCCGGTCTCGACAGGGTACGGCCGCGGCGGCGACGGCCGTGCCGCGCTCGACGGCATGCTGCAGTCGTGTACGGTGCTCACCGTGGTGAACATCGACGCAGGCTTCGTCGCCGGGGCGCAAGCCGGCATCGTCGCCCGCACCGTCGCGGCTGTGCGGGAATCCTGACGAGCGGCCGAGGGGTATTTGTGCGTCCGGGCCCTCTCTGGGGACGCCGACTGCACGTCGGCGGCCAGAATGCCCAGGTGTGACCACTGTGACGCGCACGTCTCGGACCGGTTTGCCCGGGTGTTCGCCGACAAGGGCGGTCACGTCCACGCGTGCCCGAACTGCTCCGCGAACGCCGGCATCGCCGAGGTCTCGAGAACGCGCGCACACGAGTAACGGCCGTGCGGCCGTGGAACTGTGTCTCGATCACAGGGTGCCCCTCACTTCGACACCACATGACCGATAGGGACCACTACGTCTACGTGCTGGAGTGCGCCGACGGCACGCTGTACACCGGCTACACCACCGACGTCGAGCGACGCGTCGCCGAACACGACGCCGGCGACGGCGCGAAGTACACCCGTGGCCGCACGCCGGTCGAGGTGGTCCTCACCGAGGGTTTCGACTCGCGGGCGGCTGCCATGCGGCGGGAACACGAGGTCAAGGCGCTGTCCCGCCGGGCAAAGGAGCGGTTGATCCGCCGGGACTGACGGTTCAGCGCAGACGGGGCGGGTATCGGTAGCGTCGAAGCGACCGGCATTTATGCCCCGCCGCCCCGGACGGCCGACCATGGCACCGCTCGACCCCGGCGACCCGGCACCGGACGTCGCCGCACCGAACCAGCACGGCGACCGCGTCAGTCCGGACGTCGCCGACCCGACGGTCGTGTACTTCTACCCGGAGGACGGCACGCCCGGATGTGCGACGGAGGCCGACCAGTTCGCCCGCGAGGCCGACGCCTACGCCGACGCCGGCGTCACCGTGTACGGCGTCTCGACGGACGACGTCGACGCCCACCGCGGCTTCGCGGCCGAGCACGGCGTGACGTTCGACTTGCTTGCGGACCCAAATGGCGACATACTCGACGCGTTCGGCGTCGAGCGCGGTCCGGACGGCCGTGCCCGCCGCACGACGTTCGTGCTGGCCGACGGCGCGGTCCACCGGGTCTACACCGGCGTGTCGCCCGACGGCCACGCCCGGGATGTACTCGCGGACATCCTGGACGACGGCCTGGTGTCACTGTGAGCGGCCACCCACCCACCGCCGGCAGCTACGCGACGCCCGCCATGTCCCGGACCCACGGATTCATGTGGTCGGTGGCCGCAGAACGCCCCGTGGCACTCCAACCGGGCAACCCCGCGCCGGACGTGACGGCCAGAAACCAGGCCGGCGAGACGGTCTCGCCGGCGTTCGCCGAGCCGACGGTCGTGTACTTCTACCCGCGGGACGCAACGCCCGGCTGTACGCTCGAGGCCCGCGAGTTCGAGGCCGACATCGAGTCGTTCCTCCGGACCGGCGCGGCCGTATACGGCGTCTCGACGGACGACGTCGACTCCCACCGCGCGTTCGCCGACGAGGAGGACCTCTCGTTCGACCTCCTGGCCGACCCCGACGGCACCGTCGCTGACGCCTTCGACGTCGAGGTGCAGGGCGATTTCGTCGACCGCATCACGTTCGTGCTGGCCGACGGCGAGGTCCACGACGTCGTCGACGCGGACACGATGAACCCCGAGGGCCACGCCGCCGACGTGCTCGACGCGGTGGAGGCCGTCGCCGAATAGGCGGGTCGGGAGCCATCCCGGGGGCTGACGGACGGCAATGGGGCCTCACCGGCAGGTACATGCACGGCGGACTGCGTACGATGAGACACGTGATCCCGCCCTTCGGACGCCGGTGTCCGGCCTGCGGCCACCTGGGGCTGCGCCGCGGGTTCGCGCGGGTCGGAGACGACGGCGCCCCGCGCCGCGTCGAGTGTCCGGCCTGCGGGCACCGGTTCGAGCCGGTCGAGCACCCCTGGCTGAACTGAGCCCGCTTCAACCGCGGGGCTCCGCGTCCGAATTTAGTCGAACGACGTCCTCGACGGCGTCGAACCCACCGTCGAACGAGTAGAGGTATTCGAGGTTCCGATGAGCCATCGCACCGGCGATGATGCCGTCGGTCAAAGAGAGGCCCTGCTGCCGTCGGAAGATGGAGCGCCCGGCGTCGAAATCTCTCGGCTCCGTCCGGACGATCTCGAAACCGTTGCTCTCTATCATCGCATCGAGGGTCTCGACGGCGACGTCGTGGGTACTCCGCGCTTGGAGATAGTTGAGTATCTCCTCGAGGACGGTATCGAAGACGGCGCCAGTCGGGAATCGTCCCTGGTCGAACGCCGTAGTGATCGCACGGGCTCGCTCGTGGTTCTGGTCTTTCGAGAGCCGTGCGGCGATAATGACGTTCGCATCGACCACCGGACGACTCATCCTGAGTCCCCGCGGACCAGGTCGTGGTCCGTCGCCGCGTCGGTTTCCTCGCCGATGTCGACCGGCTCGAGGTCGGCGAACGCGCCGTACCGCTGCTCGACCACCTCGACGGAGAGGGACCCGTCCACCTCCACGCTCCAGCGAAGGGTGTCACCGGCGTCGATGCCGACAGCCCGCCGGACGGCCGCCGGCACGGTGACCGAGTAACTCTCGTTCACGGTTGTCTCGTCTTCAGCTCGCTCCGACATGGTTCGGCTTAGGCGGCCGACGCGGAAGTAATTTGGTGTCTAATTACCCGTTTCGCCGCCGGGCGGCCCGGCCGTCAGCCCTACTCCGCTATGTCGATGGCCGGCCGCCCGGGTTCGGCCCGCGAGGCGACGTCCTCGGGCGCGTCCGCGGCCCGCAGTACCCGAACCTCGGCGTCGAACTCGCGTTCGAGGAGCCACGCGGCCGCCCGCAGCGCCGCGTGCTCCGTCTCGGGGTCGAGCGGCTCCGTGAGCGCCTCCCGCTCGGCCTGGAGGTCTTTGCCGTAGTCGGCGGCGGTCTCGCCGTGCCGTTTGATGTCATCGTGCTGCATCAGTTCGCCGACAAGGTTGTCGGCGGCGCTCTCCAGGGCGATCCGGAGGGCCTCGTGCTTCCAGGCGGGTGTGACGACGATGTCGATGCGCTCGGGCTCCGGGATGCCGGCGACGTCGCTGATCTCGCGGACGTCCTCGCGGGTGTTCTCGACGAGGCGGCGGCGCTTCCGGGTCGTCGCGCGGTCGGCGTCGGCGGCTGGCCAGGCGGCGTCGACGACGAACCCCTCCCGGCCCAGTTCGTCCCACAACTCCTCGGCGATGTGGGGGGTGACGGGCGCGAGCAGTCGCAGGGCGACCGACAGCCCGCGCTCGAAGACCTCGGGGTCGACGGCGGTGTGCTCGCGGTACTGCCGGACCGTCCCGACGAGGTCCTGGACCTCCCGCAGCGCGGTGTTGAACGTCAGATCGTCGTACTCCGGTGTGGCGACGGCGACCGCGGCGTCGGTCTCGTTTTCGACGTAGTCGGCGACGGTACCGGGGTCGTCCGCCCGCGGGATCTCGCCGGCCCCGTAGTCCTCGACGGTCGTCTTCAGCCGCGTCAGGAAGGCGTGGGCCGACCGGACGCCCTCCTCCGACCAGTCGAAGTCCCGCTCCGGCTGGGCGGCCTGCATCATGAACAGCCGCGCGGTGTCGGCGCCGTACTCGGAGACGATGGCCTGCGGCGAGACGACGTTGCCCCTCGATTTGGACATCTTCTCGCCCTCCAGCTGGACCATCCCCTGGGCCAGCAGGTTCTCGAAGGGCTCGCGGTGGGCGAGGCCCTCGTGGTCGGCCAGCACCTTCTGGAAGAACCGCGCGTACAGCAGGTGCATCACGGCGTGTTCGATGCCGCCGACGTACTGGTCGACGGGCATCCAGTCGTTGGCGCGGTCGATGTCGAAGGGGGCATCGTCGATGTCCGGCGAGACGTAGCGCAGGAAGTACCACGAGGAGTCGACGAAGGTGTCCATCGTGTCCGTCTCCCGCTCCGCGTCGGCGCCGCAGTCCGGGCAGGTCGTCGCCTTCCACTCGTCGACCTCGTCCAGGGGGTTGCCGGTGACGTTGATGAACTCCGGTAGCTCGACAGGGAGGTCCGCTTCGGGCACGAGCACGGGGCCGCAGTCGTCGCAGTGGACGACCGGGATGGGCGTGCCCCAGTACCGCTGCCGGGAGATGCCCCAGTCCCGCAGCCGGTAGACGGTCTCGAAGGCGGCGCCGTCGACGTCCTCGGTCAACTGCGTTCGGGCCGCCTCGCTGGTGAGCCCGGAGTACTCGCCGCTGTTGACCAGCACGCCGTCTTCGGTGTAGGCCTCCCGCTCGACGTCCGGCACGTCGGCGTCGGCGTCCGGCGCGACGACCGGCCTGATGGGCAGATCCATCTTCTCGGCGAAGGCGTGGTCGCGGTCGTCGTGGGCGGGGACGCCGTACAGCGCGCCGGTGCCGACCTCCGACAGCACGAAGTCGGCCACGAAGACGGGCAACTCTTCGCCGGTGACCGGGTTGGTGGCGGTGAGGTCTGTCTCGATGCCGTTCGGCTCGTCGCCCTCCGGGTCGGCCTCCTGGTGGAGGAACTCGTGGACGGCGTCGTCCTCCTCGGCGAGCCGTTCGCTGACCGGGTGGTCCGGCGCCAGCGCGAAGAACGTCGCGCCGTGGATGGTGTCGAGCCGGGTGGTGAAGGCGTCGATCTCACCGTGACCCTCGAGTGTGAATGGCACGCGGCTGCCCTCCTGGCGGCCGATCCAGTTCCGCTGCATCTGCCGGACGGAGTCGGGCCACCCCTCTAGCTCGTCGATGGCCTCCCTCAGTTCGTCGGCGTACTCGGTGATCTCCAGGAACCACTGCTCGAGCTCCCGTTCCTCGACCGGGGTGCCGCAGCGCCAGCATAGCTCCTCGTCTTCTTCGACCTGTTCGTCCGCCAGCACCGTCTCACACGAGGGACACCAGTTCACCTCCGCGTCGCGCCGCTCGGCCAGTCCCTCCTCCACGAACCGTCGGAACAGCCACTGGTTCCACCGGTAGTAGCGGGGCCGGCACGTCGTGACTTCCCGGTCCCAGTCGTAGCCGAACCCCATCGCCGCCATCTGGTCCTTCATCCGGTCGATGCAATCGAACGTCCAGTCGCGGGGGTTGGTGTCCCGCTCCTTGGCGGCGTTCTCCGCTGGCAGGCCGAAGGCGTCCCACCCCATCGGGTGCAGCACGTCGTCGCCCTGCATGCGGCGGAACCGGGCGTAGGCGTCGGTGATGGTGTAGTTCCGGACGTGACCCATGTGCAGTTCGCCGGACGGGTATGGGTACATGCCGAGGACGTAGGTCGGGTCGGCGACGTCGTCCGGCGTCCGGTAGGCGTCGGCGTCGTCCCACGCCGCCTGCCACCGCCGTTCGACCGCGGTGTGGTCGTAGCCGTCGTCGTGCATGGAGGGGTCAGTTGTCGGAGGTGAGTGGCGGTTCGGCCCTTAAGCTTTCCATCCGGCGGTCTACCGCACCTCGGTGTCCACCAAGGCGTACGGCGTGCCCTCGTCGTCCTCGTTGGCGTGCTCGTAGACGACGTGGGCCGCGGCGACGTCCTGGATGGCCAGCCCGGTGGAGTCGAAGACGGTGACGCCGTCGTCGTCGGTCCGGCCCGGGCGGTCGCCGGTCACGATCTCGCCGAGTTCCCCGTAGAGGTCGTCGTCGCCGAGGGTGCCGGCGTCCCAGGGGACGTTGATCTCCCCGGAGTGGGTGCACTGCTCGTAGTCGTCGATGACCACCGTCCCGTCGAGCAGGATCTCCGGGTCGAGTTCCTGCTTGCCGGCGGCGTCGGCCCCCATCGCGTTGACGTGGGTGTGGTCGTCGACGTCGGTCGCGTCGACGACCGGCGACTCGACGGGCGTGACCGTCGAGAGCACGTCGCAGGACGCCGCCTCGGCAGTTGTGCCGCCGCGGACGTCGAAGCCGTCCTCGAAGCGGTCGACGAACGCCCGGATCGCCGCCTCGTTCCTGTCGGCGATATGGACCTCCTCGATGGAGCGGACCTCGGCGATGGCCTCCAGCTGGGTGTACGACTGGACGCCGGCGCCGACGATGCCGAGCGAGGTCGCGTCCGCGACGGCGAGGTGGTCGGTCGCGACGGCGGCCGCGGCGCCCGTCCGCTGGCGGGTGAGCGTCGTCCCGTCCATGATGGCCAGCGGGAAGGCGGTCTCGGGGTCCGAGTAGACCATCGTGCCGATCACGGTCGGGAGGTCGTGGTCGTCGGGGTTGTCGGTGTGGACGTTCACCCACTTGATGCCGGCGGCGTCCCAGCCGTCGGCCGCCATGTAGGCCGGCATCGACCGGAAGTCGCCGTCGTAGGCGGGCAGGTCGATGTAGGACTTCGCGGGCATCTGGACGGCGCCGTGCTGGTAGGCGGCGAACGCTTCCTCGACGGCGTCGATGACGGCCGGCATCCGGGCGTTCTCGGCGACGTCACCCCGGTCGAGCAACAGCGTCTCCATGCGGCGAGATTCACACAGCGGCCCCTTATACTGTCGGTCGGTGGCCGGCGACGCTCCGGAAGACGCCTCCGGGGCCGTGTCCTGGCAGGAACCCGTTTCCGGACCGGGTCCTGGCCGGAACCCCCTTCGGGACCGGGTCCTGGCCCCGATCGGCCGGAGTCAGACCCACTCGACGGCCGGTCCGAGGTCGAAGGGGAGCCGGCCGTGGAGGTAGCCCTCTACGGTGCCCGACGGCCGGGCGCGGAACACGAGGGTGGGCTCGTGGCCAACCCCGGGCGTTTCGCCGCGGACGGCGGCCCACTCGTCGTCGCGGAACGAGGTGCAGTCGATGAACAGCGCCGCCTCGGGGTGGGTCGCGAGCTGCTCGGTCCGTTTTGCGCCGCCGGTCTCCCGGACGGCCGCGACCGGGTGGTCGGCGTTCGAGCGGCGGGCCGGCGGCGCCGGTCGGGTCACCTCCACCAGGTGGTCCTCGACGGCGAAGTCCAGCGCGTGGCCGCTGTCCTGCTCGACCTCCGGGACGAACTCGAGGCCGGCGTCGACAAGCAGCTTTGCGGCGGTGAACTCCGCCATCGTCGCGCGCATCCGGCCGACGTCGTAACCCGGGGAGGTCCCGAGCTTCGAGGCCATGGTGTAGCGGTGGGCGTCCAGCGCGCCCGTCGACAGGAGCGACTCGTAGAAGGCGAGGCCCTCCTCCCTGGTGGCGTCGGGGAACCCCGCGGCGTCCTCGTCGAAGAACCGTCGCGTGGTGTGGCGGCCGTCCTTCGAGCAGAACACGGGGAGGAAGAACCAGGCGAGGTACTCGGCGGCCGCGAGCCAGGGGTCGGTGAGTTCGACGCGGGCGAGGAGTTCGCGCTGGGCCCACCGCGAGACGGCGTAGGGCGCCTCGTCGAAGGTCTCCTTGTCGGTCCGCCACAGCGGTTCGGGCGTCTCGGTGTTGCCGAGCCAGTAGGCGCGGCCGGGGCGGGCACAGAACAGCGCGACGTCGCCGTTGTCCATCTCGATCCGGCAGGCGTCGTAGCGGTCGTCGGCGACCGGAAACCAGGGAGCCTCCAGGTGGGCGCCGAACGAGGATTCCAGCGGGGCGAACAGCTGCGACCGGACCCGGTCGCGGCTCCAGGTCTCGTTCGACCGGCGGAATCGGAGGGGCCCTGCCACGGTCCCGGTAGGCGGTCGCGGCGTTTACCGGTTCCGTTCGACCACCGCCAGCACTTAAACCCCCGGGCATCAAGCCCGACACATTGATAGTGGACAACGCGGTAGTGAGTGTGTGGTTACCATGTCAATGGGTGCCTATGACGAGGACGAACACGAACGCCGCGAGCAGAAGACCTCCAGCGTCGACGCGTCCTTCGACGACGAGCGGACCGACTACGAGGGCGACCTGGAGTACGAGTCCGGCGACTCGACGGAGGCGCTCCTTGAACAGTTCGAGCAGATGAAGTCCCAGTGACGGCTGCGCGATTCTGGACGTCCCCACTCGGACGGTAACGTGAACCCTCCTGGGAAGGGGTGACCCCCGGAACAACGACCACCCTTATCACTTGCTACCGTGTACCGACGGGTGATGAGTGAGATCGTCGCGACCGATGATGTCCTCGGTGGGGCGCCACGGATCGACGGGAGACGAATCGGCGTGCATCACATCGCCAAACAGGTGATCGATGCGGGCGAGCCGCCGGAACAGGTTGCTGCCGACTACGACCTCGATATCGCCGACATCCACCGGGCGCTCGCCTACTACTACGACCATCCTGACGAGATGCGGACAGTCGAATCCCAGCGGAGGACGATTCCCGACGGGCTCCGCGTCGTTCGTGGCCCGGATGATCTCGATGGCCGGTCCGGCGTATCGACACCCTGAGTGACGACCTGGATGGATCAACACTCTTCGTGCCCGGTACCTGGGTGTGACTCGGTCGTTCAGGGCCGCTTGCAGGAGACGGGTTCCACCGGAGTCTCAAGTATCGTGGCAGCTGGGCGACGCCTCACGGAGCGATGGACAGTCCCCGCCGACATCCACTCCGGATTACTGTCCCGGAATCCCGAACTGGCGGCGTGGCAGCCGTAAGCCCACACTCGCATACCGGAACACCGAGACCGATGCCTGAGCCGTGCTGCGTCGACTCTCAGACTCCCGCAGAGGCCCGCCGTCACTCCGAGATCAGATTATCGACGAGACGCGTGAACCGGTCGAGCATCAGGTCGGAGAGCGAGGGGGTGACGTCCTCGAGGAGACGAACCGTCTCCGTCGGCTCGGACGCGATCAACGTCACGTGGTTGTTCGCGTCCCGCTGTTTCTCGACGAGATCCTGTTCGACCAGGTGATCGAGGTGCCATTCGAGGGTGCTCCGCGCGATATCGAGGCTATCCGCCACGGCGGCCGGTTTCGAGCCCCCGTGTTCGAGCAGGTAGAACAGTATATCACGAGCTGTTTCGCGACGGAGAACGGCGATCGCCCCGCGTTCCCACGTGTCGTAGGCGGGTGTGTAATAGTGCGTCCGGCCGTAGAGGTGTTCTTCGACGATCCGATCCTGTCGCCGGAGTTTCTTGAGGTGGTACTGTACGTGGCCGGGCGCGAGGTCGAGGCCCCGCGTGAGTGCATTGAAGTGCTCGCCCGGGTGGGTGGCGATGTACTCGTAGATTCGGTCGCGTTGGTGAGTCACGGGTCGAAATCAGCCTCCGGGGACACCATTCGAGCGTGATAGACAGCGGCGATGACGAGTGCCACGAGGGCCACATCGAGTCCGTGTTCGAGGACGTGATGTTCCGTCATCGAGACGAATCCGGTGACGGTGAAACCGGCGACAGCGGATCGGGCGAACAGTGCGATCAACGCGGCGACGATCAACAGATACGGACCTGACTGCCGACGGACGAAGCCCCCAAACGCGAGCCCGAGCAAGACTGCTGTCCCGGTCGCCGCGACAGCGATGAGGGCAACCAGTGGGAGGGATTGGGACTCGACGAACCCGCTGTGTATCGGTAGGAGTCCCACCATTGCACTGACGTTAGCGCCAGAGCTACCTGAACGCGTCGGTACGGCAACCCCGATGGAGGGCGCTGTCACCCCTGAGTAGCGCGCTCAGCCGGCCACCACCGGCCGGGAAATGATCCACAGCGAGAGGACGGTGTATCCGACCATCAGACCGACCAGTGGCAGATGGCCGCGTCGGGCGGCACTCGGGGCATCGTACCGGTCGACGGCGACGTAGTGGGCAGCGACCACGGCGACGACGTGGCCGAGGACGATGAGAACGACTTGCGAGCCCCAGAACAGCGGGAGCGACAACCATTCGAGCGGACTGAACGGGCCGATCTGTGGTCGGAGCCATCCGATCGAAACCTCGAGCACCCGTCCGAGGTTGCGAACGACGTACGGGTAGTTGTGAGCAAGCTCGTATGCAGCGGCGATCGGTAGGACTGTCGGAGCAAACCATCGTGCGGCCTCCAACCAGTCGTGACCGGGACCCGCACCGAGTCGTTCGACGGCCCAGCTTCCCAGCGCGAAGGTACAGACGAAGCCGACGAGACCGACCACGTACAGAAGAACGCTCGTGCCTGCTCCTGTTCCGAGCGTGTCACGCACGCCGAACAGGATCCGCTGGAAGGGTCGCGTGTCGGTGAAGCCGTCGAAGCTCACCGTGTAGACTGTCGTGATGATGAAGACGACGAGCGGAACGCTGCCGACTGGCCGGAGACAGCCATACCACGGTGGTCGGAGCGAGACTCGATACGCTCCGTCGGGAGTGTTGGAGATGTCGATGGCAGCGACGCGGCCGAACAACCGGTAGAAGACACCGAGTGGATCGGCGCGACGGAGCCACGCTGGTCCGTACAGTGTGGCCCCACCGATCATCGCGAGCGCATACACCGCGAGGGTTACGGTCGTCAGCCGTGGTGACCGGGGAATCACGGTCAGGTTTTCGATCACGCCGATCAGCACGACGAACCCGGCGACAGCGGGCCACGCTCCGAGAACCGACGGGTAGGCGCCGAGGACAGCGACCGTTTGACCTTCGAGCCGGACGAGCACGCGGTGGATAGCCCGCCACGGAGAGAGTGTCCGCCAGGGGTTGCCGAGGAGGATTGCGAGCAGGGCGACGCCCCGGAACCACACGGGCCACGTGAAGAGCGTCACGAAGTTTTCGGCCGCGACCTGACGGCCGAGGAAGCCGACGGCGAGTGCCGCCACGACGCCGGCAAAAAAGATGCTCTGTACCCCGTACCGGATTACGCGCCCAACCCTCGCTGGCACTCTCAGGAGCTGCCAGCGACGGTCGGTCGGTGCGTCGGCGTGGTCCGTGACGGCCAGCCAGAGCGCAGTCAGCGCAACGGTCACTCCAGCACCCCAGTACAGAACCGATAGCGGAATCGGGGCAGTGAACCGGGAGCCGGAAACGTCATGGGCACTGACGACCCCTGGTCCCAGAGCGAGGACGAGTCCCGCGACACCGCCCCGAACACTACAGGAGACCCACCGACGTACGCCATCGACCGGATATAAAAAATGGCCGTGGAAAAGCCACTATGGTTCACCTCTCGAATTCCCGTCCGTGACGGGCAGTCTTTTCCGAACCCTCCAAAAAACATCCCGTATATGCGTCCCCGTACCGTGGCAGTGCTCGGCGGGCTCCTGGTGGTCCTCGGGGGCCTCATCGTCCTCGGACTGAGTATCTCGTCCGCCGGGGGGACGCTCGATGAAGTGTGGATAAGTGACACCCCACGCGATAACCAACTCAATCATCACGCCGTCGGCGTCGGTCCAGACGGGGACGTGATCGTCGCGCCGGTTGCTGAAGTTCCGAACAGTGACGCTCCGATCACGAACACGTCGTGTGCGTTGGTACGCCTTGCTCCTGAAAGCGGTTCTACGCTGTGGCGGACAGGAGTGCCAGCAGAGGACTGTTTCACGCACGCACTCACCCAGCCGGCGGTCGAGGATGTCGACGGTGACGGAACGGCGGAAGTACTCGTCTCGTCGACGGAGAACGCACTCGTCGCCTACGACGCTCGGACCGCATCCGAGGAGTGGCGAACCCCACTGGAGACCTTTGGCTACGGGCGACCGACGGTCGCGACCATCACGTCCACTGGCGGACCCCACGTGGTTACGAGCGACATCAGGGGAGCAATTGTTGTTACACGGGGGAACGGGTCCATCGCGTGGCGGTTCGGGTTGAATACGATTGGTTGGAACCGGGTGGCCGTATGGGACGCTCCCGTCGTCGACGACATCGATGGAGACAGCCGATCCGAGGTACTTGTCGGCAGTAGCAACGGTCCGGTCCTGCTATCCCCGGATGGAGAAGTCGAGTGGCTCCGGAACGACTCGGCCAGGTACGTCGCTACAGCACCGGTTGACGACGACGCTGCGCTCGAAGTGTTCACCGCCGGAACATCGGCTATCCGGGCGTACGATGGTGCCTCGGGCGCCGAAGAGTGGACCCGGTCGCTTTCGAACGGGCGTGTCCACACGGTTGCGGACGCCGATCGCAACGGCACCGCGGAACTGTACGTCGGTCGGTTCGGTGGTGAAATCCTCACGCTCAACGCCGAAACCGGGGCAACGGAGTGGTCTACGTCGATCTCGAGTAGTGACGACACGATCGTACCACCCCCTGTGCTCGGTGACGTAACCGGGGATGGGCAATCCGAGGTAATCGCCGTCACCGAGACAGGAAGTGTCGTCGTACTCCACGCTGCATCGGGCGCTGAATTAGCCAGGTACGAGCGTTCAGTCCCGATCTGGACGTTCGCGACACCTGCTGATATCGACGACGACAGTCGGATGGAGGTTCTCGTTCGCTACGGGGACGGTCGTGTCGTTGCGCTCGAATACGAACCGTAAGCAGCGTTTACTGCCACGTGTAGGGTCGAGTTATAGGTCGATTCTCGGACGGAAACGCTCAGAAGCCTCGATGCCACGACCGGTGAGCCTAAATGGACGACGACACGCACAACGCGTGACGGGATCAGCATCTTCCGGATACGGCACTGTTCAGATAAGGTTCAGTAACTAGAAAGGTAAGATACTAGGAAAATGAGGCGGTGATCTCGAGTGTCCAATGACCGAAATCACCCGCCTCAG
>PXRI01000037.1 GCA_003021005.1 Halobacteriales archaeon QS_1_69_70
CGCTCGTTCGGCGGCCTCCCGTCGGTCGGCCGCCCGGCTCGCGTGTCGTCGCTCCCGCTGGTCACTGCTCGCGGCTCGTTTCACTCGCCGCTCACCAGTCCGAGGCGCTCCCTTCGGTCGCGCCTCGCGCCTCCCGCTCGCTCGTTCGGCGGCCTCCCGTCGGTCGGCCGCCCGGCTCAGCTCTCGTCTTCCTCGTAGGGGCTGCCGTGGGTGCCGATGGGGTCGTCCAGGTCGACCGTGACCAGCCCGTTATCCTCGTCGTGTTCGGGCTCGAACTGGGTGGTGACCGTCGGCACGAGGTCGTACTCCTCCAAGAACGCCTTCGGCACGATGGTGCCGCCGGAGCCGGTCTTGGTCACCGAGTAGGCGGCGTCGTCGGCCTCGTTGTCGGCGACCGGCTCGATGCCGACCTGTTCGTCGTCGCCGTCGTAGTACATGATGGCGCCCTCGTCGTCCTCGAAGTACGTCTCCAGCGCTGGCCGGTTTATCCCTATACTGCCGGACTTCCGGAGCGAGACCATCGGATCGGTGGCCGGCGGCCGTCCGCGCTCGCTCCCGGCCTCCTCGAACTTCTCGTATCCCATAACAACTGTTTCTACAGCCATTTACTTAACCGTTTTCCCGCGCCATTTTCCGTCACCCGGCGATCGTCGTCGATTTGTATAGGCCCTCCATTGCCGAGTTGTCTCCCCGTTCGACTTTGTCGAATCCGATCGCCGTTTACTCACGAAATTTTCTGCGACTACTGCCGGCCCGGCGACGCCGGCATCGCCCCGGCTCGAGGGGGAGTAAGGCTTTTTGGTCGCACGGTCGAACTGCGGACAGATGGTCCACGCGCCTTGTTCTCCCGGTATGCGCGTGCCGCCCTGAGCCGCGCGTGGAGCGCCCGGCCGGTCGAGCACATCGCCGCCACCGGGCGTCGAAACCGCGATTTTCCGTACGCGTCCACCCCCATCCCGGACCGACCACACCCGAACCACCGACCGATGCCACGTCGAAACCACCGGGGTTTTGCCCCTCGACGGAGCCAGTGATAGCATGCACGAGGAGTTCCCCACCGACGAGCCGGCGGTGGTCACCTGCGGGTTGCCGTACGCCAACGGCGACCTCCACGTCGGCCACCTCCGGACCTACGTCAGCGGCGACGCGCTCTCGCGGGCCCTCGCGCGCGTCGGCCAGGACGTCGCGTTCGTCTGCGGCTCGGACATGCACGGCACGCCCATCGCCGTCAACGCCGCCGAGGAAGGCGTCGACCCCGAGTCCTTCGCCCTGGAGCACCACGAGCGGATCCGGGAGACGTTCCCGCAGTTCAACGTCGAGTTCGACAACTACGGCCACACCCACGACGGGACGAACACCGAACTCACCCGCGAGTTCGTCCGGTCGTGGATCGACGGCGGCCACGTCCTCGAGAAGGAGATCAGGGTCGCCTGGGACGCCGCGGCCGACCAGCCGCTCCCGGACCGGTTCGTCGAGGGCACCTGCCCGTACTGCGGCGAGGACGCCCGCGGCGACGAGTGCGACGAGGGCTGCCAGCGGCACCTCGAGCCCGGCGAGATCGAGGCGCCGGTCTCGACGATCACCGGCAACCCGGCCGAGTACCGGACGCGGCCGCACAAGTTCCTCCGGCTGTCGGACTTCCAGGCGTACCTCCAGGGCTTTCTCGACCGGCTGGAGGGCACCGCCAACGCGCAGAACCAGCCGCGGGAGTGGATCGAGGGCGAGCTCCAGGACCTCTGTATCACCCGCGACATGGACTGGGGCATCGACTACCCAGGGGACGCGGCCGGGGACGCAAGCGACGCCCCGGAGGCCGGCGACAGCACCGAGACGGACCTGGTGCTGTACGTCTGGGTCGACGCGCCCATCGAGTACGTCGCCTCGACGAAGCAATACTCCGAGCGCGTCGGCGCCGACGAGTACGACTGGGAGGCCGTCTGGAAGAACCGTGCCGACGGCGGCGAGATCATCCACGTCATCGGCCACGACATCATCCAGCACCACACCGTCTTCTGGCCCGCGATGCTCCGCGGCGCGGACTACAACGAGCCGCGGGCGGTGATGGCCTGCGGGTTCGTCAACCTCGACGGCGAGGCGTTCTCGACGTCGCGGAACCGCGCCGTCTGGGCCGACGACTACGTCGAGTCGGGACTGCACCCCGACCTCTACCGGTACCACATCGTCACCGGTAGCGAGTTCGTCGCCGACGTGGACTTCTCGTGGGACGGCCTCCAGGAGCGCGTCAACAACGAACTCGTCGGCACGCTCGGGAACTTCTGCTACCGGTCGCTACTGTTCGCCGAGCGGAACTACGACGGCACGCCGGACGCCGAGGTCAGCGAGGAGGTCCGCGAGGAGATCGAGGCCGCCATCGAGGCGTTCCACGCGGCGATCAACGACTACCGCGTCCGCGGGCTCGGGCAGGTCCCCCTGGAGCTGGCGCGGTTCGGCAACGAGTACATCCAGCGGCACGAGCCGTGGAAGCTGACGGACGACGATCCCGAGGCGGCCACTCAGGTCATCCGCGACTGTGTGCAGCTGTCGAAGGCGCTTGCGGTCCTCATGGAGCCCGTCCTGCCGGGGAAGGCCGAGACGCTCTGGAATCAGCTCGGCGAGCCCGGGAGCGTCCACGACACCCGGCTCGAGGACGCCCTGGCTGCCCCACCCGACGCGTTCGACGAACCCGGCGAGCTGTTCGACCAGCTCGACGACGGGACCGTCGAGCGGCTCGACGCCCAGCTCGAGGCCCGCATCGAGGCCGCCGCGGACGACGCGGCCGACGACGCCGCCGCCGACCGGGCCGACACCGAAACTGACGATGCCGACTCCGCCGACACGGCCGCCGATGCCGGCGCCGACGCCGACCGGACCGAAACCGAAACTGACGACGCCGACGCGGCCGACGCCGACACCATGGACGTCGACCCCATCGCCAACGACCGCGTCCCGTTCGAGGAGTTCACCGACCTGGACCTCCGCGTCGCGGAGGTGCTATCGGCCGACCCGATCGAGGGCGCCGACGACCTCGTCCGGCTGGAGGTCGACCTCGGCGTCGAGACCCGCCAGATCGTGGCCGGCATCAGGCAGCTCCACGACCTCGAGTCGCTGCCCGGCACCCGGATCGTCGTCGTCGCGAACCTAGAGCGGACCGAACTGTTCGGCGTCGAGTCCGACGGGATGTTGCTCGCGGCCGGCGAGCAGGCCGACCTCCTGACGACCCTCGGCGAGGCCGAGCCGGGCACGACGGTCCAGTGACGGCCGGACCCCGGCGGCGTCCGGCGCCCCGGACCGAATCGGGTGTCGTCCAGCGGCACTCGGACCCGACACGCCTTTGCGCGCCCGCGGCCTATCGCCTGCATGGCCGACCAGGACGCCGGCGAGGGGCCCGCCGAGTCGGAGTGGCGGTTCCCGCTGTCGGCGTTCGACGGCGACGACGAGGAGCAGGCCGCCCAGCCGTCGGCGTCGGCGTCAGTCGAAGGGCCCGCGGAGGAGGCCGACGACGGGCAGGCTGGCTCGGACTCCGATCGGATCGAGCCCGGCGACCCGACCCTCGAGGGGACGCTGTTCGTGCTTCTCGGCGTCGCGTTCGCGCTGTTCGTCCTCTCCCGGCTCGTCGTGGGCTGACGCGCCCGATCGGCAGTGTTCAGTTAATACTCCGGGTTATCTGGTTCGTCCACCGAAGCCCCCTCCCGCTCGCCGGTGTACGCTCGCTGCGCTCCTCGCTCCGCTGCGGTGTCCTCGCGCGGCGCTGCCGCGCGAGCGGGCCGAGGGACCGTCGGTCCCTCGCGGCTTGCGTCGCCTATACCGGCGAGCGGTCGGCCCCTTCGGAATTCCCGCCCGAGGTCGGTTGTGCCGGCCACCTTCCCTTATCTGAACAGTGCCGCCCGATCCGGGGGAACGGTTAACGGGGACCGGCCCGTACACCCGGGCATGTTCGACGTCGTGGTCCAGGCCGGACCGGAGATCTACGGGCAGTCCGTCCCGCTCCTGCTCGTGCTCCTCGGCGCGGCCCTGATGGTCCTGGAGGCGTTCGCCCCCGGGGCCCACTTCATCGTCATCGGGATCGCGCTGTTCGCGGCGGGCCTGGTCGGGATCCTCCTCGGCCCGCTGCTCCCCGCGGCCCTCCTCACACTCGTCATGGCGGGGATCGTCATCGCCGCCGGCGGCGGGGCGCTGTACGGCTACCGGCAGTTCGAGTTCTACGGCGGGGCCGGCTCGGGCCGGACCTCCGACTCGGCGTCGCTCCGCGGCCAGACCGGTCGGGTCACCGAGCGGGTCACCGAGCGGGGCGGCGAGGTCAAACTGGACGACGGCGGGTTCAACCCCTACTACCGGGCGCGGGCGTTCGACGGCGAGATCCCCGAGGGCGAGCGGGTGATGGTGCTGGACCCCGGCGGGGGGAACGTCGTCACTGTCGAGTCGACGTCGGTGTTCGACGACGACATCGACCGCGAGCTGGCCGCCGACCGCGGGCGGGAGGAGGCCGAGACCGAGAGCGACGGCGAACCGGCCTGAGTCGCTCCGCGAGCGGGCGGCACCGGTCCTGTTTCCACTCCATGGGGCTGATCGGCCCACGCTCGATTGCCGTCCCCCGGCCCCCGGGCGTGCCAACGCTTATGCCCGGTTCGGCCCAAGGCGTGGTATGTTCACGCCCCTCCAGCTGGGTGGGATCATCCTGCCGATCGTCGCGCTACTGCTATTGGTCATCGCCGCGGTCGCCGTCTACCAGGCCGTCGAGATCGTCAACGCCTACGAGAAGCGGGCGCTGACGGTGTTCGGCGAATACCGGCGGCTGCTCGAGCCGGGGATCAACTTCATCCCGCCGTTCGTCGCCCGGACGTACACCTTCGACATGCGGACCCAGACCCTGGACGTCCCGCGCCAGGAGGCCATCACCCGGGACAACTCGCCGGTCACCGCCGACGCCGTCGTCTACATCAAGGTGATGGACGCCCGGAAGGCGTTCCTCGAGGTCGAAGACTACAAGCGCGCCGTCTCCAACCTCGCCCAGACGACGCTGCGGGCCGTGCTCGGCGACATGGAGCTGGACGACACGCTGAACAAGCGCCAGGAGATCAACGCCCACATCCGGCGGGAGCTGGACGAGCCGACCGACGAGTGGGGCATCCGGGTCGAAAGCGTCGAGGTCCGGGAGGTCAACCCCTCCCAGGACGTCCAGCAGGCGATGGAACAGCAGACCTCCGCCGAGCGGAAGCGCCGGGCGATGATCCTCGAGGCGCAGGGCGAGCGCCGCAGCGCCATCGAGACCGCCGAGGGCGACAAGCAGTCCAACATCATCCGCGCCCAGGGGGAAAAGCAGAGCCAGATCCTCGAGGCGCAGGGCGACGCGATCTCGACGGTGCTCCGTGCGAAGTCCGCCGAATCGATGGGCGAGCGGGCCGTCATCGAGCGCGGGATGGAGACCTTAGAGGAGATCGGACAGGGCGAGTCGACGACGTTCGTGCTCCCCCAGGAGCTGACGTCGCTGCTCAGCCGGTACGGCAGACACCTCACCGGCAGCGACGTCGCGACGGACGGCGACCTCCTGGAGAGCCTCGAATTCGACGCGGAGACCCGCGAGATGCTGGGGCTGGACGACATCGAGGAGATCCTCGGCCAGATCGAGGAGGAGACCGAGATGGACGTAGAGCAGATGGAACAGGAGGCCCAGGCGATAAAGGAGGGCGCCGACCCGGCGGACATCAAGGACCCGGACGAGGTCATCGCCGAGATGGACGAGGAGATCTCCGATGCCGGCCCCGACGTCGGGACCGGGAGCACGACCACGGCGGGCGACGAGGTCGGCACGGGCAGCACCACCCCGGACGAGGAGGACGAGGGCGAGGGCGGAGCGGGGAACTAAAAGCCACCGGGCCTCCGTGCCGAAGGGGTTATACCCCGGAGTTGCCAACGGCGCGTGATGACCGGGGAGGGCGTCGACGAGAGCAAGCGGGCCACGCTCCGCCGGTTCGCGGCGGTGGGCGCAGCGACGCCGCTAGTCGGACTCCCGGCGGCCGAGGCGACGAGCGACGTCCGCGGCGCCATCGTCGGCTACCTGGCGTCGACGCCCGGCGCCCACTTCTCGAAGATCAGGGACGACCTCCAGCTCGGCACGGGCGAGACCCAACACCACCTCCGCCGGCTGTCGGCCGAGGAGGTCCTTACCCACCGGAAGGACGGCGACTACAAGCGGTACTTCCCGGCGGGCCGCTTCTCGGCGTTCGAACAGCGCGCCTTGGGGTACCTCCGCCGGGAGACCCCACGCCGGATGCTCATCGCGCTGCTCCGTGACCCGACGGCTACCGGCAGCGACCTCGCCGCGGCCGCCGACGTCTCCCGGTCGACCGTCTCGAAGTACGCCGCCGAACTCGACGCCGCCGGGCTCCTCTCGCGGACGGACGGCTACGTCGTCGAGCGGCCGGAGACGCTTCTGACCCTCGTGGTCCGGTACGCCGACTCCTTCGGGGCCGAGGCGGTGGCGGTCGCCGCGGAGGCCGACGGTCTGGTCAGCTACGACCCCTGACCCGGTTGATCGAGTAAGTGACCGTACCGTCTCCCCGGCAGAACAGGCCGGCTAACGGCGCCTCGACACAATACCCGACCTGCCCTGGTGGACGGCGGCCCGACCGCCGTCAGACCGTGACCTTCCAGGTGGTGCCCGAGGAGTAGCCCCACTTCTCGACGTCGACCGCGAGGTCGCACTCGCGGATGGCGGTCATGTTGCTGCCGACCTCCTTGGCGGACAGGCCGAGGTCCTCGCCGATGAGCCGGGACTTGAAGTAGGTCCTCATCCGGGCCTCATCGCGGAGGTACGCCAGGATGCGTCGCTGCTTGTCGGTGAGGTCGGTGGCCGGTGCGGCTGCGGTCGCGTTCATGGGTCCCTGGTGGGAGTACTGGACCAAAGGCGGTTTGGTACGGTCGGTCAATACCGCGCTTTCGTGCGGTTTCGGTTCTACTCGACGGATAATCAACTCGAAGCAGGTGGTCGACTGGTACGTGGACGAAACGGAGCCTGGAGCGGCAGTAACCCGTACGGAGCATCCGCGAGCGAACGGAGTGAGCGAGCGGTTCGCCGCGCGAGGCCGAAGGCCGAGCGCGGTAGCGCCCGACGACTACCGCGAGCCCGAGTGAAGCGAGGGCTCGCGACTGGAGGAGGGCGGTACTATTTTTTGCCGCGGGCGGCGGCCTGCGGCCGCCGCCGCATGCCGTTGCGGCAGAGCCGCAACGCGCGAGCGAGCGCCACTGGCGCTTGCGAGCGTGCAAAAAGGTTCTATTCGATGATCTCGCCGACCGCGAAGTTGGACTTCACCTCGGAGACCTCGACCTTGACCCGCTCGTCGACCTCCCCACCCGGTACGATGATGACGTAGCCGCGCTCGACCCGTGCGATGCCGTCGCCCTGCTTGCCGAGGTCCTCGATCTCGACGTAGCGGATCTCCCCGGTCTCGACGGGGGGTTGCGGTTGGTCGTTCGGCTCGGCATCGGACGTCGAGCCACCGCCGTCGGTGTCGCCGGCGACCAACGCGACGCGGTACGTGTCGCCGGCGTCGAGTGAACCGGTCTCGACTTCGCGGCGCGGGACCTCGACGACGTAGCGGTCACCCGACTCCTCGATCCGGCTGCTGAACAGACACAGGAGTTTATCGGAGATCTCCATAGAGTTCAGGTCCACCTTGCGAGGGGCCCGTATAGAACCTACCGACTGGCGATCGGGCGCGCTATCGACCGTCGAGCGGCCTACCGTCCGGTCCCATCCTGCCCTCCGAGTCGTGGACGACGCGCCGTCGGCCAACCCGGCCACCGGTAGCTCGCGGGCCTGCTGGAGTTCGGCCTCGAGGCTCATGCCCGTGGGTTCGACCGCGCGGGGATGTGGCGCACACTCCCGTCAGGCGGGGACGGCGCGGTCGCCGTCCCAGCGGACGCGGCCCTCGACGGCGAGTTTCTCGAGGTGGGCGCGGACCGTGGCGGCCGCCAGGTCCTGGACGCCGGTGAGGTCCTTCTCGTAGGCGGCTTCGACGATGCCCTCGACGTCCCGGGCGCCGTCCCGGACGGCGTCACGGACCCGGGCCTCGCGGTCGAGGCGGTGGCGGATTAAGCGCTCGCAGGTCGCCGGCGGGTCGTCGATGATGGGCCCGTGGCCGGGGAGGAGGCGGTCCGGCGCCCGGCCGCGGACGCGGCGGAGCGAGGCGAGGTAGGCGCGCATGTCGCCCTCGGGCCACCCGACGACGACGCTGCCCTCCGCGACGGCGAGGTCACCTGCCACCAGCGCGTCGGGGGTCTCGAAGGCGACGTGCTCGGGTGCGTGCCCCGGGGTGTCCCGCACGACGACGGCCCCCTCGCCGGTCGGGATCTCCGTGCCCTCGACGAAGGTCCGCTCCGGGTCGACGCCGGTCGCCGCGGCGAAGGCGTCCGCCCGGCCGCGGCGGCACCAGACCGCGGCGTCGGCGGCTTCGGCGACGTCGGCGACGGCGCCGACGTGGTCCGGATGGTGGTGGGTGACGGCGACGTGATCCACCCTATCGAGTGCGCCATCGATCCGTGCATCGTGTGCCGCCGGGTCCACCAGCAGGCCCCCGGTTTCGCCGACGACGTAGCAGGCGGTATCCCCGGTCGGGCCGCGGGTCGGGGCCTCCACGGGAATCCGCTCTATGCGCATACCGGCGGGACGGGTGGCGATGGCTTAAGTGGTGGCGGCGTTGTCCAAGGAAAGTGGCCAGAGATCCGGGCACCGTCTGCACCCGCCAGGGCGGCTTCGCCGCCCGAGCGGTAGCGGCGAGCGACTAACGCGAGCCGGGCGGCGCGACCAGCGGGAGCGCCGCCGGATGTGCGAGCGGTGAGCGGAGCGAGCCGCGAGCCGTGCGGCCGACCCGAGGGAGGCCGCGGAAAGAGCGAGCAGCTGGAGCGAGTCGCTATTTTTGATCGACGTTTTTGGCGGCTGCTCGCCCGCGGCGAGCGGCCGTGGTAAAAGGTCGGGGGTGTCAGTTGACGAGGAAGTACACCTGTTTGCGCGCGTCGTGGAAGGAGTACCGGGAGTCGACGAGTTCTTCCTCCTCGAGGCGGTTCAGCGCGTACCGGACGGTCCGGTCGGGCAACAGCGACTCGTCGGCGAGCTGGCCCTGTGACTGCGGCGAGGTTCCCTCGAGGACCTTCGCGACGAGTTTCGCACTCGGGGGCAGTTCGCGGAGGCGGTCCCGGAACTCGGGGTCCGCCAATGGAGAATCGGCTGGGTGTGACGCGTCTTCTGTGGTCGTGCTCATACACGGCCTCTGTGGAACCCGGTGGTAAACCTTCGCTACAAGTGTGACAAAAGAATACCTACACATAAGTGTGTATAATGGTTCCTTATACTCCATTGACTTATACGACGCCGGATCGGCACGTTCGGTCGGAAATGGGCCGGCTAACCCACGCTTCCTGGACGTTTGATGGGCGAACGATCGATCGCGGCAATTCTTCTCAATTCCTGGAGGGGTTGTCGGTCGAGTGGGATTCGTTGGGCTCGGCTCGGCGGTCGCCGTCTGCCGCCGCGATTCCGTGGAGAGAGACCGGGGTTTCGCTCGCGCGCTCTCCCCCGCCCGGCCGTCACGACGTGGTACGGTGGGGCGGCCACAACGACGTAGTACCTGGCGGACCGATGGCGGACCAGCGTCTGGGGCCGTCACGGTTCGGTCTCCTGGTCCGCAACGACGTAGTACCTGGCGGACCGAAGGCGGGCATGGCGTCGATACCGGAGCCATACCACGACCTCTTCGACAAGCGGACGTTCGCGCACCTCTCGACGGTCACGCCCGACGGGACGCCCCACCCGACGCCCGTCTGGATCGACTACGACGCCGGCACGGACCGACTGCTCGTCAACACTGCCCGCGGCCGCCGGAAGGAGCGCAACGTCCGGCGGAATCCGGCCGTCGGGGTGAGCATGTGCGACCCTGAGGACCCCTACCGGTTCGTATCGGTGCTCGGGGAGGTGACCTCGGTCACCGAGGAGGGCGCCGTCGACCACATCGACGCGCTGGCGACACGGTACATGGGGGTCGAGGAGTACCCCAACCACGGCGAGGAAACCGGCCCGCGGGTGATCGTCGAGATCCGGCCCGACCGCGTGCTCACGGGCGGCGGCTGAGGCCGCTCCGTCCGGCGGTTCCGACGCATCCAGCATCCTTTTATGCCACCGGCGGGTCGGTGTGGCCACGGTGAAAGGACGGGACTGGTACCGGGAGCACGACGTCGCGGAAGCCTACGACGACAAGCGCTTCTCCCGAGGCGGTCGGTTCATCGACCGGCGGGAGAAGCGGGCCGTCGTCGACGCGCTGTCACCAATCGAGGGCAGACGGATCCTGGAGGTCGCCTGCGGCACCGGCCGGTTCACCACGATGCTCGCCGAGCGCGGCGCGAACGTCGTCGGCGTCGACGTCTCGGAGGCCATGCTCGAACAGGGCCGGACGAAGGCCCGGGCGACGGGCGTGGCCGACGCCATCGACTTCGTGCAGGCCGACGCCGGCCGCCTCCCGTTCCCGGACGAGCACTTCGAGGCCGTCCTCGCCATGCGGTTTTTCCACCTCGCCCCGGACCCGACGAGGTTCATGGCGGAACTCCGCCGGGTGTCCTCCGAGCAGGTGTTCTTCGACACGTTCAACCGGTACTCGACGCGCTCGATCTACAACTGGGCGCTGCCGATGGGCTCGCGGCTCTACTCGGAACGCGAGGTCCGGGAGGTGATCCTGGACGCCGGCCTCGAGACCGCTACGGCCAGCCACGACTTCGCCGTCCCCTACGGCTTCTACCGCCAGGTGCCCGCGTGGGTCGCCTCGCCGGTCCGGACGCTCGACCGCGCGGTCGGTCGGTCGCCGATCGGCCGGTGGCTCGCGTCGGTGTCCTACTGGGACGCCCGGGTCCAGGCCGGCGACCGCGTGCCGCGGAGCTTTTAATACTGCAACGCCCAACCGGGGGTATGGACGTCTCGGTGGTCGTCCCGACGCTCAACGAGCGCGACCGGCTCGAGGGCTGTCTCGACGCCCTGGCGGCGGAGGCGCCCGAGGAGGTCCTCGTGGTCAACGGGCCATCCACCGACGGAACCAGCGGGATGGTCCGGGACCGGACCGACGTCGACGTGCTCGTCGAGATCGACGACCGCAACGTCAACACCGCCCGGAACGCCGGCCTGGACCGCTCGCGGGGCGAGGCGATCGCCTTCCTGTCGCCGACCGTCCACGTCGAGGCCGGGTGGACCGACGCGGTCCGGGCGGCGCTACCGGGCGCCGGCGTCGTCACCGGTCCCGCCCACGAGGAACTCCGGGCCGGCGTCGCCGCCGACGAGGTCGAGACCCGGGCGATCCGGGGGCGGTCCGTGACGTACTTCAACGGCGGAAACGCGGCGCTCGCCCGCGAGGTGCTCGAGGCCCTCGACGGCTTCGACGAGGCGCTCTCGACCGGCGGCGCCAGGGACGCCGCCCACCGGGTCGCCGGCCTCGGCTACGGGGTCGCGTGGGCCCCCGACATGTGCGTCTCCCGAGAGACCGCGACCGACGGCGGGACCGCCGAACGGATCTGGCGACAGCGGTACCACTCGCTTTCCTACCGGCTGGCGAAGAACTACGGGCTCCATCCGACCGTCCCGTGGCGGACCGGCCGGCACGCGGTCACCGACGCCGCCGCCACGCTCCGCGACGTCGCGCGAGGGGAGGCCCGACCGACGAGGTGGTTCGGGACCGGCCGTGACGTGGTACTCGGCAGCACGACGGGCTACGCCGACGGCATGCGCGCCCGGTACGCCGACCGGTCGCCGCGCCGGAACCCGAACGGGTGGAGCGCCCGGGCCGACCGGGCGGTCACCGTCTACGACGAACGCTGAGTACCGCCGGGGCGGCGCTCGGAGGCCCGCCGTTTGCTGAGGCTCGCCGGTCGCATTTGCTCCAGGCTCGCGGCTCCTTCCAATCGCCGGCAGAGCTATCGCTCTGCCGAGCCCTCGCTCGCTTCGCTCGCGAGGACACCGCTCGCGACTCCGAGGCGCTCGCTCCGCTCGCGCCTCGCACCTCCCGCTCGCCCAGTCCAAGGCCTCCCTCGTTCACGGTTCGCTTCGCTCGCGGCTCCCGGCGGCTCACGGCTCCCGCTGGTCGCCGTTCGCGGGTCCGAGGCGCTCCCGACGGTCGCGCCTCGCAGTCGCGGCTCGCCAATGGAGGTCTTGCTGCTCATGGGTCGCTTCGCTCCCCGCTCGCTCATTCCGAGCCCTCCCTCCGGTCGGTCCTCCCGCTCGCTCATACCGAGGCCTCACTTCGTTCGGCCTCGCGGCTCGCGTGTCGTCCCTCCCTCCGGTCGGTCCTCCCGCTCGCTCATACCGAGGCCTCCCTCCGGTCGGCCTCGCGGGGTGTGATAAACCACCCCGTACACGCCCGACGAAATCCCGATCCTCGACGGGACGGTAGCGTTACGCTTATATAGAACCGCTTTCGACATATCGAACGACCATGTCACAGCAGATGCGTCAGCGGCGCGGTCAGCCGCTTTTCATCCTCGACGAGGACACGGAGCGAACGCGCGGGAAGGACGCCCAGTCGTCCAACATCACGGCCGGGAAGGCCGTAAGCGAGTCCGTCCGGACGACGCTCGGCCCCCGCGGGATGGACAAGATGCTCGTCTCCGACAGCGGCGACGTCGTCATCACCAACGACGGCGCCACCATCCTCCAGGAGATGGACATCGAGCACCCGGCGGCCCAGATGATCGTCGAGGTCGCCGAGACACAGGAGGAGGAAGTCGGCGACGGGACGACGACCGCCGCGGTGCTGGCCGGCCAGCTGCTCGCCCAGGCCGAGGACCTGCTCGACGACGACGTCCACCCGACGACGATCGTCGAGGGCTACCGGCGGGCCGCCGACTTCGCGCTGGAGGCCATCGCGGAGCAGGCCCTGACGGACGAGGTCGACGACGACGATCTCGTCGCCGTCGCCGAGTCATCGATGACCGGGAAGGGCACCGGCGACATCGACGCGGGCGCGCTGGCCGAGACCGTCGTCGAGGCGGTCCGCCAGGTCGAGGGCGACGGCGGCGTCGACCGCGACGCGATCGCCATCCGCGCCCGGACCGGTCCCGGCGCCTCCGCGACCGAGCTGGTCCAGGGCGTCATCAGCGAGGAGGAACCTCTCGACGAGGACATGCCCCGCGACCTGTCCGACGCCGACATCGCCGTCCTGGACGTGGACCTCGAGGTCCGCGAGGCGGAGATCGACGCCGAGTACGACATCTCCAACGTCGACCAGCTCGACGCCGCCATCGAGGCCGAGGAGTCCGAGCTCCGCGGGTACGCCGACACCGTCGCCGACGCCGGCGTCGACGTCGCGTTCGTCACCGGCGACGTCGAGGACCTCGTCGCCTCCTACCTCGCCCAGGAAGGCGTCCTCGCGTTCGACTCCGTCGACGACGACGAGGCCCGCTCCATCGCCCGCGCGAGCGGTGCCCGCACGGTCGGCACCCTGAACGACCTCTCCGACGAGGACCTCGGCGAGGCCGAGCGGGTCGACGTCGAGCGGTTCGGCGAGGACGAACTCGCCTTCGTCGAGGGCGGCGCGGCCGCCGAGACCGTCACCGTCTTCGCCCGCGGCGGCACCGAGCACGTCACCGACGAGCTCGAACGCGCCGTCACCGACGCCCTGGACGTCACCACGGCCGCGCTCGACGCCGGCGGCGTCGTCCCCGGCGCCGGCGCGACCGAGATCGCCATCGCCGACCACATCCGGGCCAGCTCCGCCAGCGTCGAGGGCCGCCGCCAGCTCGCCATCGACGCGTTCGCCGACGCCGTCGACGTCCTCGCCCGCACCCTCGCGGAGAACACCGGTATGGACCCGATCGACGCCCTGGTCGAACTCCGCTCCACCCACGAGTCGGCGGGCCGGGCCGGCCTCATCAGCGAGGGCCAGACCGGCGAGGTCGGCGACCCCGTCGAGGAGGCCGTCCTCGACCCCGCAGCCGTCAAGCGCGAGGCCGTCGAGTCCGCCACCGAGGCGGCGACGATGATCGCCCGCATCGACGACGTGATTAGCGCGCAGTAACACCCACTTTTTACTCGCTCGGGCTTCCTCGCTCGCTTCGCTCGCTGCGGGGAGCCGCTCTCTGCTCACGGCGACGAAGTCGCCGTTCGCATGGTCAGCGGGACCTTCGGTCCCGCTCGACTCGCAAAAACTTGGGGAAAAACTACCGCTCCGGCCGCTCCCTGCGGTCGCGGCCGGTGAACCGCGCTCGCTTCGCTCGCGCGGATGCTCGCCGTCGACCGACCCCCCAGTTTTTGATCGCTCGGGTCTCCTCGGGCGCCTTCGACGCGCTGTGGGCACCGCGTGGCGGGTTCACCGCTCGCTCACTCCGAGGCCTCCCTCCGGTCGGCCGCCCGGGTCGTGCCGCCCGACTCGCGTGTCGTCCCTCCCGCTAGTCAATGCTCGCGGCTCGTTCCACTCACCGCTCGCCCATTCCGAGGCGCTCCCTTCGGTCGCGCCTCGCGCCTCCCACTCGCTCATCCGGCGGCCTCCCTCCGATCGGCCGCCCGCTCGCCGGCAGAGCTTCGCTGTGCCGAGCCCTCGCTCGCGGGGGCACCATTCACACATCCAGCGGCCTCCCGAAGCGTTTTGAGGGTTCGGCGGGTTACGACACGTATGGCGCGGGCTGACGCCGGCGATCAGGATTCACCCCGGCGAGAGATCCGCCTCGTCAAGGATAACGATGGTCGGTGGTCAGCGATCGATGAGGTAGTGGGTGTGGCAAGTCAGGGCGAAACTCGTTCCGAAGCACTTGCCGCAGTAGATGAAGCTGTCGCACTACATACGGGAGAAATCGGGGATCCGATAACGGAAGCCGATCTGCGCGAACTCGGGATCGACCCTGACACGATCCCGGACGAACCGCAGGAACCTGATGCCCCGTGGTTTTCTGCGTCTCAGTAACTGTGCCTGCCCCGTACTCCTCACGGGAACTCGTAGCCGCGCTCACGCAAATGGGATATCAGCCAGTCGATCGATCTGGCAGTCACCTCAAACTACGGTACATCCATCCGGAGACGGGCGACGTCCGTAACGTAACTATCCCGATGGGCCAGGAAATCAGTGGCGACACGCTCCGTAACATCGCCGAGCAGTGTGGGGCTGATGAGTTCCGGCGGTGGTGTGATTGGATCGACGAGATTCTCTGACGTGATGCTATGTCCAGACTCCGCATTCAGCACGACTCCGTGGATTGGTCGGAGTCTCCACGAACTGGGATAGCCTGGCCGACGGACCTCCAGCCACTGTTCTCACTACCCACCCCGTCTTCCTAGCGGCGCTCACCCCACTCCAGGTGGACACGGCTGCCGACCTCGACGTCGAACGCCTCGTCGCCACGGCCCTGGTTGACGGCGAGTTCGACGTTCCCGTGGCTGCCGACGGTCGCGACCCGGGTCCCGGGCTCGACGTGGGCGTACGACGGGACGACCGGGACGGACTCTCCGTTCATCCCGACCGTCTCCCGTCCCGCCAGCACGTCGCCGGGAACGTTCGTTACGGCGTTGCCGAACTCGTCGACGACGAGGACCACCCCGGTGGCGCCGCCCTCGCGACGGTCCGGCGTCGGGAACGTGAACTCGACAAGGTCGTCGGCCGGCGAGATGCCCGGGAGGTCGGCGAGCCCGTCGATGCCGGCCTCGTGGACCGCGGCCGCCCCGGGTGCGAAGACGTCGCGGCCGTGGAACGTCGAACTCCGGGGATCCTCGACGGCGAGTTCGTAGGCCTCGACGTCCCGGTCGTCGCCGGCCAGCGCGCGGGCCGGCGGGAAGAGCACGCCGTTGTCGGGCCCGACCAGCGCGTGGTCGCCGGCGCGGACGACCAGTGCGGCCCGGTCGGTGCCGACGCCGGGGTCGACCACGACGAGGTGGACGGCCGGCGGGAACTCCGGGAGCACCTCGCGGAGCCAGAAGGCCGCCGACCGGACGTCCTGCCGGGGGAGGTCGTGGCCGACATCGACGAGGCGGGCCTCAGACCGCGAGAGGATGACGCCCTTCATCGCGGCGGGGTAAGGGGTACCGAAGTCGGAGGAGAGCGTGATCATCAGTCCGCGGTGGGGTCGCCGTTCGCGGCCCCGCCGGTGGGTGGGTCGCCGTTCGAGTCCGACTCGCTGATCTGTCGGAGGCGGTCGACGCCGTCTATCTCCTCGACCACCTCGACGACGGCTGCCGGCACGAGCGCCTCCCAGTCGCCGTCGGCCGCCATCCGCTCGCGGACCTCGGTCCCCTCGAAGGCCTCGCGCTGGTACATCGGGGACTGCCGGACCTCGATGCCGGCCTCGCGGAATAGCCGGACGACAAGCGGGTTGTTGGAAAAGGCGACGTCGAACCGCGGGCTCATCGACTGGACGTGGCCTACCCACACGGAGTTCCGGTTGAGGTCCTCGATCGGGACGGCGTAGGTCACGAGGTCGAGCTCGACGAGTGCCTTCGTGATCATCATGATGCGCTCGCCGGCGGTGAAGGGGTTGCGGAGGGTGTGGGACTGGTCGGCGCTGCCGATGCCAACGACGAGTTCGTCGACCTCCGCGCTGATCCGCTCGACCATCGCGTCGTGGCCCTCGTGGTACGGCTGGAAGCGGCCGATGTAGAAGCCGCGGATCATAGCCGGCCGGTGGTGACCAGGTCGTATAAACCCGACGAGTCGACCGTAGGCCAGCGGCCAGCGGTCCCGGTCGACCGTGGGCCAGCGGCCAGCGGTCCCGGTCTCCGCCGCGCCGCCGACCCCGGCGCTGTCCGGCGGTTCTTTCGGGCATGCGGCCGACCTTGGGAGAAAGTATATCAATCGACACACCGTGGATACCGACAATAGGCACTGTTCCATGAGCAACGAACAGGATCCAGACGGCGACGCCGACGGGCGTCGCGACGATCCGGCGGCGCCGCGGCCCGACCCCGACGAGGAGGAGGCGGGCGAGCGGCGCCCCCCGGAGGCCCCGGGCGCGTCCGGGAAGTCGAGCGAGCAGCTCGAGGAGGACGAGGAGTTGCTCGACGGCTCGGACCTCGGCAGCGAGGTCCACGTCGACGCCGAGGTCGAGATCGACGAGGACAGCGAGGACGACCTGCTCGGCGGGCTCCAGGCCGAGTCCAGCGAGGAGATCAAGGTCCCCGACCGCCTCGTCGACCAGGTCATCGGGCAGGACCACGCCCGCGACATCGTGCTGAAGGCGGCCAAGCAGCGCCGCCACGTGATGATGATCGGCTCCCCGGGGACTGGCAAGTCGATGCTGGCGAAGGCGATGAGCCAGCTGCTCCCCAAGGAGGAACTCCAGGACGTCCTCGTGTACCACAACCCGGACGACGGCAACGAGCCGAAGGTCCGGACCGTGCCGGCGGGCAAGGGCGAACAGATCGTCGACGCCCACAAGGAGGAGGCCCGGAAGCGCAACCAGATGAAGTCATTCCTGATGTGGATCATCATCCTCGTCGTGTTCGGCTACGCGATCCTCATCGTCCAGCGGCTCCTGCTCGGGCTCATCGCCGCCGGCGTCATCTACCTCGCGTTCCGGTACATGAGCCGGAACGGCGACGCGATGGTGCCGAACCTGCTCGTTAACCACGCCGACCAGCAGGTCGCCCCGTTCGAGGACGCCACCGGCGCCCACGCCGGCGCATTGCTCGGCGACGTCCGGCACGACCCCTTCCAGTCCGGCGGGATGGAGACGCCAAGCCACGACCGCGTGGAGGCCGGCGCGATCCACAAGTCGAACAAGGGCGTGCTGTTCATCGACGAGATGAACACCCTGGACATCCGCAGCCAGCAGAAGCTGATGACGGCGATCCAGGAGGGCGAGTTCGCGATCACCGGCCAGAGCGAGCGCTCCTCGGGCGCGATGGTCCAGACCGAGCCGGTGCCGACGGACTTCGTCATGGTCGCGGCCGGGAACCTCGACGCGATGGAGAACATGCACCCGGCGCTGCGGTCCCGCATCAAGGGGTACGGCTACGAGGTGTACATGGACGACACCATCGAGGACTCCCCGGAGATGCGGCGGAAGTACGCCCGCTTCGTCGCCCAGGAGGTCGCCAACGATGGCCGGCTGCCGCCCTTTACCGCCGAGGCGATCGAGGAACTCATCCTCGAGGCCCAGCGGCGCTCCGGCCGGAAGCAGCACCTCTCGCTGAAGTTCCGCGACCTCGGCGGCCTCATCCGGGTCGCGGGCGACATCGCCCGCGCCGAGGACCGCGACCACACCACCCGCGAGGACGTCCTGCAGGCGAAGGCCCGCTCGCGCTCCATCGAACAACAGCTCGCCGACGACTACATCGAGCGCCGGAAGGACTACGAGCTGACGGTCAACGAGGGCGACGTCGTCGGTCGCGTCAACGGCCTCGCCGTCATGGGCGAGGACTCCGGCATCGTCCTCCCAGTGATGGCGGAGGTGGCGCCGAGCCAGGGCCCCGGCGACGTCATCGCCACGGGCCAGCTCCAGGACATGGCCAAGGAGGCCGTCCAGAACGTCTCGGCGATCATCAAGAAGTTCTCCGACGAGGACATCTCCGAGAAGGACGTCCACATCCAGTTCGTCCAGGTCGGCGAGGGCGGCGTCGACGGCGACTCCGCCTCGATCACGGTCGCGGCCGCCGTCATCTCGGCGCTGGAGGGCGTCCCCGTCCGGCAGGACCTCGCGATGACCGGCTCGCTGTCGGTCCGCGGCGACGTGCTCCCGGTCGGCGGCGTCACCCACAAGATCGAGGCGGCCGCCAAGGCCGGCCTCGATACGGTCATCATCCCGAAGGCCAACGAGCAGGACGTGATGATCGAAGAGGAGTACGAAGAGCAGATCGACATCGTCCCGGTCGCCCACATCTCCGAGGTGCTCGACGTGGCGCTGGCCGGCGAGCCCGAGAAGGACTCGCTGATCGACCGGCTGAAGAACATCACCGGCTCCGCCTTAGAGCAGCGCGAGGTCGGCGGCACCGGCAGCCCGTCGCCACAGTAGGCCGCGGTGACCCGGTGGGCCGCCTTCGCCGGCGTCACCCTCGCCGTCCTGTCGCTGTTGCTGATAGTGGCCCGCGGCTCGCAGGCGATGGTCACTGCGGCGGGTGGGGGCGAGCGGTCGCCCGGGTCAAAGGATGGGGATGTGCAGCTCGATACGGTCGAAACCGACGTCCGGCCGGGCGAGGAGCCCTCGCCCACGGCGTCGACAGTCGAGGGCGAGGACGGTCGGCTGCGGTCGCCACCGGAACTGTTCGCGAACGTCGCCGTCTCCCAGGCGCTTTTGGCCGGACTGCTTGTCGCCGGCGTCCTCCTGACCGGCGTCCCGTGGTCGGCATTGGGCGTCTCGGCCGACCCGATCAGCACCGGGCTGCCGGGGGTCGCGGTGGGCATCGGGCTGGGCGTGGCCATCGCGCTTGCGAACGCGGTCGCCGCCGGGCTCGCCGACGCGTTCGAGACCGACCCGAGCCGCGACCTCCGCGAACTGCTCGCCCCCGAGACCCGGCGGGGCTGGCTCGTCCTGCTCTCGGTCGTCCTCCCGCTCGTGGCCGGCTTCGAGGAGCTCCTGTTCCGTGCGGCGCTGATCGGCGGGTTCGCCGCGGGGTTCGGGCTCTCGCCGTGGCTGCTCGCGGTCCTCTCGTCGGTCGCCTTCGCCGCCGGCCACGGCGCCCAGGGCGGCCCCGGCGTCGTCGTCACCGGCCTCCTGGGGCTGGCACTGGCGGTCGCGTTCGTCCTGACCGGCAGCCTGCTCGTCGTCGTACTCGCCCACTACGTCGTCAACACGGTCGAATTCGTCGTCGGGGAGGGCCTCGGCTGGCGACCGTTCGGGTGACGGACGGCGGCGTCACGTACCGGCGACCCGACCGGGTCAGGCGTCGCTCCGGTCGGGGTCGGCGATCGACTCCAGCGAGTCGATCCCGCCGACGAGCTTCCGGAGCCCGGCGGCGAGTTCGGCCTCCGTGTCCTCCTCGCCGGCGGCGTCCGCGAGTGCTTCGGCCGCCTCGCACAGCCTCTCGGTGTGGTCACCGATCTCCGCGAGGCCGTCGGCGACCTCCTGGAGCTTCGCTTCCCGATCCTTGCGCTCCGTGATGTCGCGGAAGTACACCGAGAGTCCGTCGTCGGCGGGGAACGCACGGACGTCGAACCAGGTGTCGAACGGCTCGTAGTGGCTCTGCATTTCGACGCTCTCGCCCGACTCGAGGGCGCGCTGGAACTCGGTCTGCAGCGGGGAGTCGACGGCATCCGGGAGGACGTCCCAGAGCCGCTCGCCGACGAGCCGTTCGCGGTCGTCCTGCAGGAGGGTGGCGGCGTCCGCGTCGAGGTACGTGATGGTGAACTCGTCGTCGAGTCCGATGTAGGCATCCGAGATGCGCTCGTGGATCGTCTGGAGGTGGGTGAGCGTGTCCTCGACGGCCTCGCGTGCGCGGCGCTCGGCGACCGCGTTCGTGATCCGGTTCGACAACAGGGTGAGCGACTCGCCGCCGAGGTCCTTCTGGAGGTAGTCCGTGACGTCGGCGTTTATCGCCCGGCTCGCGATGTCCTCCGATCCCTTCGACGTGAAGAGGATGAAGGGGATGTTCGGCTCGACCTCGCGGCTCCGCTCCAGGAGGGAGAGTCCGTCGGTGCCGGGCATCTTGAAGTCGCTCACGATGCAGTCGATCTCGAGCTTCTCGAGGCGGTCCAGCGCCTCCGTGGCGTTGCTCGCCGTCACGATCTCGAGGTCGTCGATGTCCTCCTCGAGGTTCGAGGCCAGAACGGACAGAAGCTGTCGCTCGTCGTCGACGAACAGGATGGTGATGTCGTCGACGTCCCGGGGCGCCGCCGCGGGACCGGCCACGTCCCCGTGGACCCCGGGGAGGTCGTGGTGGGCCCCGCCCGCGTCCTTCCGTGCCATGGGACACGCTACACCGGCGATACATAAAGCAATGTCCCCCGTTTTGTGTGCCGGAATACAATGGCCGGGCGGATCGCTGCCGCTCGTCGGTCCAGCAGGCGGGGGAGCGTCCACGGCCCCGGGCGTCGGGCGGGTCCGCGTGGATACTCCGTACGGTTTGCGCCGTAGCTCGGCGCCGTCGGCGACGACGCTGTCGTGGATTTCGAGCCCTGATACGGAGGCCGGGATTAGAGCCCCTCCACCGACCGCAGCCGCTGCTCGACCGCCGGCGGCGCGGCGCTGGGCCCGTCCCGGACCCGGTGGTCTGGGATGACGAGCGGGGCGGGGTTTTCCGCCAGCGCCGTCCTGACGAGCTGTCGGTCCCCGTCGGCGTCCCCGTCCAGCCCGGGCGTCATCCCGGCGAGTTCCGCGACCGAGAGCTGAGCGCCATAGGGAACGTCACGGACGGCCTGGAGGACGTCGCGCCGGTCGGTCGGCATCGTCATCGCGACGTCGACGTCGGCGAAGTCCTCGCGTTCGCCCTCGAGGGAGGCGTCGATGCGGTCGCGACGCCGACCTGGACGTACCGGTCCAGCGTGGCCGACTCGCGGGCGTAGATGCCGGCGTCCGCCTCGGTGTCCATGCTGGCATTGCACGCGGGACGGGCTTGAACGTTGAGGCCGCTATGAACGCCAGTGTACACGCGAATGGTCAACAATGGGAGTCGGTACGTCGAAAGCCCTCGTGCCGCTTGCCCTTTCACTCCACCAGGGACAGCCGGTGGACCAGCCGGCACCCTGGCGGACTGAAAGGGCGAGCGGCGCTCGGCGGTGCCCCGACCCCGCAAGCACCACAGGGCCGACGGCCCGAGGAGCGCAGCGCGGGTCGCGGCGCCCCGAGCGCCGCGAGGGCTTTCGACGTGTTTACCCGGTGATACCCGCAACCTGATCTGTGTACTCCCGCTACGAACTGCCGATCGGGTCCGACAGACAGTCGAAGTACCGGTCGGCGATGCGTTCGGCGGTCCGTAGCGCGAGCGACTGGCCGGTGTTGGTGGGGTTGGGCCCGCCGACGCCGTTGGCGAGCGCCGAGTGGTCGGCGACGAACAGCCGGTCGACGTCGTAGGCCTCACACGCCGTATCGACGACCTTGCCCATCGCCATCGTCGAGTGGATGTGGATCGCGGTCGCCGGCGAGTCCGACCGGTGGACGTGGTCGGCGCCAGCGTCCTTGAGGATCTCGGTGGCGGTCTCGGCGAGTTCGTCGCGCCGCTGGATGTCGCCCGTGCTGGGGACGTAGTTGACCTGCGGGATCGGGCCGTGCTCGTCCTCGATGCCGGGCGCGACGCTGACGCCGTTGCGCTCGTGGGGCCGGTCGTCGGTCACGACCAGGACCGGCAGCGCCTCCCGGTACCGCGAGAGGAACCGCTTGAGCTTCGGGCCGGCGAGCCGGCCGATGGTGTCCCACGGTGCCTCCGTTGGGTCGTTCGTGAACGTGAAGCCGGAGGCGGAGGCGCCGAACCCGAGCAGCGCCGCGACGCCGGCGTACGAGCCCGTCGTCTGCAACATTCCGACGCCGGGGTAGTCGAACCGCGCGGCGATGGTCTGGCCCTCCTGGGGGTCGGCGGTCGGCTTCCCGACCCGCTCCTCGAGGACGTCCTCCTCCCAGAAGCCCATCACGTTGTCGCCGAAGTGGATGGTCATGCCCTTCCCGACCCAGTCGTTCCGCGGGAGTCCCGAGTTCAGCCACAGCCGCGGGGTCTCGATGGTACCGGCCGCAAGAACGACGGCCTCGGCCGACACCGACTCCTTGTCGCCGGACCAGGTGTCGCGATACTCGACGCCGGTGGCCTCCGGGTTACCGCCGAGCGACCGGTCGACGAGGACGTCCGTGACGAAGGCGTTCGGCCGGATGGTGACGTTGCCCGTCTCCATTGCCTTCGGGACGACGCCGATGGCCGAGGTGCGCTTTGCCTTCTCCTCGTAGGGCGCGCCGAGCGGGTGCGGGTTCCCGGTGATCTCCGTCGTGGCGAGGGTGTGGCCCTCGACGGGGTCGACGGCGTCGGGGTCCGACGGGTGCCGGTAGTTCCCATCGTAGGTCTCGGCGAGCTGCCCGTCGCCGCGGCGCTCGACGCGGAGCTTCTCGTCGGGGCCACGGATGGCGTTCGGTTGTGGCCGGTAGCCGACGTCCGTGACGTTCTTGTCGTCGATGAGGTCGTACCCCTGGGCCTCCGCGCCCTGGAAGAACAGCTCCTCCTTGGCGGTGACCGGCGCCGGCTGGACGTCCAGGAGGTCCTCCATCCGGCGGTAATACGGGAGGAGGTCCTCGTAGCTGAACGTGTCGGGCCAGTGGGGCTGTTCGTCGATGGCGGCGGGGTACGCCCGCGGGTGGTTCCCGGTGTAGATGAGCGTCGTCCCGCCGACGCCGGCGGCCTGGATGGTGATGCCGGACTGGGGGAACTTCCGGAGCCAGAAGCCACGCTCGTGGTCGGCGGGTCCGAAGATGAGCTTGAAGATCATCTCCAGCTCCCGCGTGGTGAACTGCTCGTCGAGCAGCGCCCCGGAGAGGTCCGCCGGGTCGCTGGAGGTCTCGGCGCCGGGCTCCTCGGTCGGCTTCTCCCACTTTTCGTTGCCGTAGAACGGGCCGGCCTCCAACAGGAGGACGTCGAGGCCGAGGTGGCCGAGCCGCCAGGCGGCGACCGGGCCGTCGCCGCCGGCGCCGACGATGACGACGTCGTGGTCGACGTGGCTCAACGCTGTACCTCCTGGCCGAGGAGGTCCGTCCTGGCACGGTCCAGCAGGTCATCGTCGACGCCCTCCCGGGCGTCCTCGACGGCGTCCTCGGGCCGTTTCACCCCGGCCTCGCCGGACACGGGCCCGCCGTCTTCCGGCGGGTCGCCGCTGGTGTCGAACGGCTCCTCGTAGCCGCCGGTGTCGTAGTCGTTGTCGGTGAACTCGCCCTGGTCGTAGTAGATGCGGGGCGGGGCGCCGTCGCCGTCGCCGGCGAAGGCCTTCCAGATCCGTCCCTCGCCCAGGCTGGCGTCGGGGGTCCCCCAGTAGCCGCGGAAGGAGTTCGAGCCGGCGATGATGCCGGGGAAGTCGGTCTGCCGCCAGCTCTGGAGGCGCTCGCCGTCGACGGTCGCTCCGAACTCTCGCTCGCTGGGTGGCTGTCGGATGTCGTCGTAGCCCTCCCACTCGCTGTAGTAGATGCCCTCGGTGAACGCGACGAGCAGCTGGGGGACCAGGGCAGCGGTCGACTCCCTGGCGCCGCCCGGCAGCCGTGTGGTCTCGACCTCGCGGTCGTCGAGCAGCGACAGCGCCCGGAGACGGTCCGGCCGCGACAGCGACGCGAACGTGCCGCCGGCGTCGAAACGGGTCGGATCGGGCTGGTCCTCGTTGTCGCCGCGGGCCAGCAGTTCGGCGGCCGCGGCGTCACAGATCTTCGCCACGGTCTCCGCAAGGCGGGCGTTGAACTCGGGGTCCTGCTCGGTGGCGACCTCCTGGTGGACCTTCACCTCGGCCTTCCCGGCGACGTCGACCTCCTGGTGGACGGTCGCCTCGACGACGAACCGTGGGGCGTCGTACATTGAGAAGATGGAGTTCGTGACCGCGAGGAGGTACTCCGCCATGCCGATGTCGAGGCCGCCGGGCTCGTGCTCGGGGCCGAGGTCGTCGGCCAGCTCGGGCGTCGCCGGGACCACGGCGTCCAAGACGGCCCGGTAGGTCGCCCGCGTGGTCGGGTCGGTCTCCTCGGCGGTGTCGGCGGCCGAGGCCGACGAGGGCATCGTTGCCGCCGCGGCCCCCGCTCTATCGGGGGCACACACCGGGCCTTTATGGCCCGCTCCGTGTCCGGGTCGGAGCCCAGCACGCCGGCGGGCCACCGACGCCCGGGAATCCGGAACACCGACGTCATCGGCTCTCGCCGGGTCGCGAGGCTGGACGACGCCATCGAGACCCTCGAGTCCGTCGGGGACGTCCGGGCGTTGACCGCGCGACTCTGACCCCGCCTACCGCCAGTCGTCGAGCGAGACCGCGGCCCCGGTCGGCACCGAGACCCAGCGGTCCTCGGCGGACAGGTCCGCCAGCACGAAGGTCGGCACGCCGGCGACGGAGTCGTACAGGCCCATCACGTCCCCGTGGGTCCTGCTGACCGTCTCCGGGTCCGGGATGGTCGGCGTTCCGCCGTTCATGGTCGCCCATACCGGGGGAGGGACAACGGGTCTTCCGGTCGTTTCACGCGTCGATTCGCGCGTCGATTCGCACCGCGGAGGGTCGCCGCTCGTGCCGGCGACGGCGCGCCCGGGGCGGGCTCCCAGTGGAACGGTACGCCGCCGAGACGCAACCCTTATGACCAGAACCGTTCGTTAGTGTACAGTAATGAACACCAGCGGGGAGTGCGCGCCTGCGGTCACCGCCATCCTCCAGGCCGCCCGGGACCGGCCAACGCCCGACCAGCGGGTGTCGGTCGAGCCGCGGTCGCTCCCGGCCGCGCTGGCGGCGGCCGAGGCAGACGGCCGCGCGCCGGTCATCGCGGAGGTCAAACCGACGAGTCCCACCACCGAGCGCACGTGCGACGACGAACCGGTCCACGTGGCGCGGGCGATGGTCGACGGCGGCGCGGCGGCGCTATCGGTGCTGACCGAACCCAACTATTTCGGCGGCTCCCTGGAGACCCTCCGGCGGATCCGGGCGGCCGTCGACGTCCCCGTCCTCCGGAAGGACTTCGTCCTCCGGGAGGGCCACCTCGACGCCGTCGAGGCCGACGTCGTGCTGCTCATCGCGCGGTTCGTCGAGGACCTCCCCGGCCTCCTGGCGGCGGCCCGCGACCGCGGGTTCCAGGTGCTCGTCGAGACCCACACCCCGGCGGAACTCGAGGCGGCCCTCTCCGCCGGGGCGGACATTGTCGGCGTGAACAACCGGGACCTGGCCGAACTCGAGGTCGACCTGGCGACGTTCGAGCGCGTCGTCGATGCGGTCCCGGCAGCCACGGCGGCAAACGTCACCCTGATTGCGGAAAGCGGCATAACGTCGCGAGAGACCGTCGCCCGGATGCGCCGGGCCGGCGCCGACGGCCTGCTCGTCGGCTCGGCCATCATGGACGGCCCGGTCCGGGCGACCACGGAGCGACTCACCGATGTCGACTGACATCACCTTCGGCGACTACGGCGGCCAGTACGTGCCCGAGGCGCTGATGCCGGCCATCGAGGAACTCACCGACGCCTACGAGCGGTACGTCCTCGGCAACGAGGAGGGGTTCATGGACGAGTTCCGGCGGCGGCTCGCCGAGTTCGGGGGCCGCCCGACGCCGCTGCAGCGGGCCGACCAGCTGTCGGCCCGCTACGACCGGGAGGTCTACCTCAAGCGCGAGGACCTGCTGCACGGCGGCGCCCACAAGCTAAACAACGCCCTCGGCCAGGTGCTGCTCGCGAAGTACATGGGCAAAGAGCGCGTCATCGCCGAGACCGGCGCCGGCCAGCACGGCACCGCCACGGCGATGGCCGCCGCCCACCTCGACGTGCCCTGCGAGATCTACATGGGCCGACGGGACATCAACCGCCAGCGCCCCAACGTCTTCCGGATGCGGCTCGACGGCGCCGAGGTCACCCCCGTCGACGTAGGCCGCGGGACGCTCAAAGAGGCGATAAGCGAGACGATGCGGGACTGGGCGACCACGGTCGAGACCACCCACTACGTCATCGGCTCGGTCGTCGGGCCTGCGCCGTTCCCCGCGATGGTCAGAGACTTCCAGTCGGTCATCGGGGAGGAGACCCGCCGGCAGTCACGCGAGGCGTTCGACGACCGCCCGGGCGCCGTCGTCGCCTGCGCCGGCGGCGGCTCGAACACGATGGGCGCGTTCGCGCCGTTCCGGGACGACGAGGGGGTCGAGCTGTACGCCGTCGAAGCCGGCGGGTCGTCGCTCGAAGTCGACGAGGAGGAAGGCGTGGCACCGCACTCGGCGTCGCTGTCGACCGGCGAGGCGGGCGTCCTCCATGGGGCACACACGTTGCTCCTGCATGACAGCCACGGCCAGATCATGGAGTCCCACAGCGTCTCCGCCGGCCTCGATTACGCCGGGGTCGGCCCGGAACTGGCCCACCTGGTCGAGAACGGTCGCGTGACGCCGGCGACGGTCGACGACGATGCCGCGCTGTCGGCGTTCCCCCGGCTCTCGCGGGTCGAGGGCATCATCCCCGCACTGGAGACCGCCCACGCGTTCGGGTTCCTCGAGGCTGTCGCCGGGCCCGACGACGTTGCGGCGACCCTCGGTGGGGCCCGGGACGCCGACGACGTCGTGTTGCCCGACACCGTCGTGGTGAACGTGTCGGGCCGCGGCGACAAGGACCTCGAGGCCGTCATCGAGGAGACGGCCGACCGCGACATCGCGGGGGCGCC
>PXRI01000038.1 GCA_003021005.1 Halobacteriales archaeon QS_1_69_70
GCGGTCAACAACTCCGACACCCCGACCACCGAGGAGAACTTCTCGACCCGCACGGAGACCGGCGGGGAGTCGGTCGCCTACGTCACGACCGGCGAGGTCCGCTCCGGGGAGGACGCCCTCCGGGTCTCCAGCGACGACCTCGTGTTCGACGTCGAGATCGTTTACGAGGAGGTCCAGTCCGAGAGTTACACCGGCGTCCTCGGTCCCGGCACGCCGGCGACCCGAACCCGGGAGTCCCACTCGTTCACCACGGCCGCCGAAGCCGACCGCATCGAGGCGACCGCCACCTGGAACGCGGACAGCACCCAGGACAACGAACTGTACCTGGAGGACTCCGAGGGCACCCGGATCGCCGAGTCGAAGAACTTCAACCCCATCGGCGGCGGCGAGTCCGTCCAGGCGCCAGCGGAACCGGACGCCGAGTACACCGTCGTCATCGAGACGTACGCGAACGCGGCGGCCGCCTACGAGATCGACGTGAGCGTCCAGTCCCAGGAGGTCCGGCAGGTGAGCGACGGCGAATCCGAAGACGGCGAGGTCACGACTGAGCTGTCGCGGACGACCGAGGAGGTCACCGTCGCCGGGGCCGCCGAGACGACCTTCGAGGTCGAGGAGGGCCTCCACAGCATGGGCGTCGACGTGCAGATAGACAGCCTGGCGGCCGACGCCGAACTGGTGAACCCCGACGGCGAGGTGGTCGCCGCCTACGACGGCGTCGACGCCGAGCGGGACCGTCTCGGCGACAAAGAGGGCGGCGTCCCGCCCTTCACCGTCTCCGAACCCCAGGCGGGGACCTGGACCTTCCGGCTCGACGGCCGGGTCCAGCAGGTCAAGCGGGGACAGATCACCTTCTGGACGCTGGCGGCGGCCTCGCCGAACCCCGACCCGGTCGACGTGTTCGGCTACGAGCAGCGCGACTACGAGGCGACGCCGTTCCAGTTCTTCGGGGACTACGAGTCGTTCATCGAAGACGGCGGCAGCGTCGAGCCGGTCACCGTCGACGAGGTCGCCGGCGGCGCGCTGTCGGGGTACGACCACGCCGTCGTCATCCACGACTACGGCGCCAACGGCGACAGCCAGCCGGGCAACGGCGAGTACGGCTACCGCGGCGAGGACCACCCCGTCGACGGGTTCACGACCGCAGGCTACACCGACGCCCTCGACGAGTTCGTCGATTCGGGCGGCAACCTCGTGCTGACCGACGCCGGCCTGAACCTGGTGCCGAAGCTGGAGAACGACCTCGTCGACGGGTCGACGATCGACGAAAGCGCCGTCAGCTCCACCTCCAGCTACGAGGTCCCCCGGTTCACGTCGAAGAACCTTGACCACCCGCTCCTGACGGACGGCCGGCCCATCCAGAACCAGCTGTGGAAGACGGCGCCTTTGGGCTACCAGGCGTTCAACGGGGCCGCCGGCCAGGCGCCGATGTTCTCGGTCGACGAGGAGAGCCTGGCCGAGGCGGCCGGCGACAGCGTCGCCACGGTCGCCGGCTCCAACCGCGAGGGGGTCGTCGCCGCCTCCGTCACCGGAAGCGACGACTCCGGGCGGGGCGTCCACCTGATCGGCTCGCTGCTGCCGCGGCCCACCCAGAGCAACGTCCACGCCTTCGGCCTGCAGGACTACACGGTGACGTTCTTCGGCAACCTCATCCTGACGTCGGCGCTGGGCTTCCAGCAGGTCCGGGACACCGGCGACGAGGTGCGGACGTTCGCCCGCGGCGACGAGTGGGACCTCTCCGGCGTCGATCCGGTCGACCCGCCGGCGCCCGACTTCTCGGCGGACGGCTCCCGCGACGACGACGGCAGCGTCTTCACCGGCGGCCAGACCAACACCGTCGAAATAACGGTCGACTCCATCGACGGCGACGTCACCGACGGGACGCAGGTTACGGTCACCGACGAGCTGGCGGACGGCTGGACCGTCGACGAGGCGTACGGCGACGTCCGGTCCGTCCAGGACGGCGTCGTCGACCTCGGGACCGTCACGCCCGCGGACGTCTCGGGTGAGGCGACCGTCACGCGCCGTTACTTCGCGAACGCCCCCGAGGGCATCGAGGAGTCCGGCCGTTACACGTTCGGCCCCGCAGAGGCCACGGTCACCATCGACGGCGAGACCGTGACCGACGAGGTCGCCGGCACCGACACCGACACCGTCGTCGGCGCCTCGACGAACGTGTAATACTGCCGGACGTCACTGTATAAATCGCAGTCCAGTCTCCTGCCGTTCGCCGGATGATTGAACCGGTATCGATTCAGATGTTCAGAACCGGACGTCCGACAGTATAACCCGCCGTCCGGCGTCCACACCTTTTTCGCCGCACCGCCCCGAGCCGACGGCATGTCCGACCACGCCCTCGTCGTCGGCGGGACGCGGTTCATCGGCCGCCACACCGTCGAGGCGTTCCTCGAGGCCGGCTACGACGTGACGGTCTTCAACCGCGGCAATCACGACAACCCCTTCGCGGCCGACGACGCCGTCGACCACGTGGAGGGCGACCGGACCGAAGAGGCCGACGTCCGGCGGGCCGGAATGGCCGTCGATCCCGACGTGGTGGTCGACTGCGTGGCGTACCATCCCCGCGACGTCCACGTCGCGACCGACGTCTTCGCCGACGTCGACGCCTACGTCTCCGTCTCCTCCGGGGCAGCCTACGGGGCCGAGCACGTGCCGAAGCGGGAGGACGACACGCCGCTTTCCGAGTGCTCGGCCGAGCAGGCGGTCGACGAGTCGATGGAGAGCTACGGGCCGCGGAAGGCGGAGTGCGACCGGGCGGTGTTCGCTGCGGCCGACCGCGGCGTGGACGCGATGGCCGTCCGACCGCCGGTGGTGTACGGCCCCCACGACTACACCGAGCGGTTCGACTACTGGATCGACCGCGTCGACGGCGACGACCGCGTGGTCGTCCCCGGCGACGGCACGAACCTCTGGCACCTCGTCTACGTCGCGGACGTCGCAAGCGCGCTCCTCACGGTCGCCGAGGACGGGCAGCCGGGCGAGGCGTACAACGTCGGCGACGGCCACGTCCCGACGCTCGGCGAGTGGGTCGAGCGCATCGCCGACGCCTGCGACACCCGCGTCGAGCCGGTGTACGCGAGCGAGCGCGAACTCGGCACGGTGGGACTGTCGCCCGAGGACTTCCCGATCTACCGCGATCCGCCGCACCTGCTGGAGACGGCGAAGCTGCGGGCCCTCGGCTGGCGGCCCACGGGCCACGATGCAGCGCTCGCAGCGACGGTCGCCGACCACCGCGACTCCGACCGCACCGGCCGGGAGAGCGGGCCGGACCGCGACACGACGGCACAGCTCATCGAGGTACTCGGGACCGTCGAGTAGCCGTCCGTCCGTCGGCCCGGTCAGTTCTCGACCGTCGGGAGGGTGCCGCTGTGGGCCCGCTCGGCGAAAAGCAGCGCGACCAGCCCGAAGATGATGACCGCGTAGGCGACAGCTGCGTACAAGGCATCCAGTTCCGTCGCGTACTCCGAGGTCCGGAAGATGATCGCCTTCCGCACCATCGCGATGACGCCCGTGTAGATGATGAGCCGGACGATCCGCCGGGTCTCACCCTCCTGCACGTACGCGAGGACGGTCTGGTACACCTCGACGACGATGAGCAACAGCAGACCGGTGTCGATGAACCCGATGACGACGTTCGGGTCGGTGATCGCCCCGCTCCGGACGGCCGCGAGGATCCCCAGCGAGAGGTCGATGACGCCGATGGCGAACAGCACGGCGAAGACGGTCGCGGCGGCCAGTTCGACGCCGTGGACGAACCGGTCGGTGAGCACGGCGTAGCGCTCCGCGAGGGTGGGCGCCGTCGGTGGGGGACCGCCACCCGATCCGTCCCGTGAGTTCGCGTCGTCCATGGTAATCACGACCTGGTGGTTCACGGAGCGTGGCCCGCCCGTCGGTCGCCCCGGGCCCTGTCCCATCGAGAGGACCCTTCCCGCCTAAATCCACGGAAAGGCGAACCTGCGGGCAGCCGACCGGCGTGACACGCCGACCGGGTCCATCCAAGGGGTTTTACCGTATCCTCTCCCACGCCCGCCATGTTCGGCAAGTCGAAGTGGATCCGGCTGCCCAGGAGCATCCTCCTGGGCCACGGCGTCCTCGACCGGACGGTCGAGGCCGTCGAGGAGCTGTACCTCGACGGCCGGCCGCTCGTCGTCACCAGCCCCACCCCGAAGGCGCTGGCCGGCGACCGGCTCGTGGCCGCCTTCGAGGGGGCCGGGATCGAGCCCGCCGTCACCACCGTCGAGGACGCGACGTTCGACACGGTCGAGGCCGTCATCGAGACCGCCGCCTCGGTCGAGGCCGGCTTCCTGATCGGGCTCGGCGGCGGCAAGCCCGTCGACATCGCGAAGATGGCCGCCGACCACCGCGGCTGTGGCTTCGTCTCCGTCCCGACCGCGGCCAGCCACGACGGCATCGTCTCCGGCCGCGGGTCCGTCCCCGACGGCGACACGCGGCACTCCGTCGCCGCCGACCCGCCGCTTGCGGTCGTCGCCGACACCGAACTCATCGCCGAGGCCCCCTGGCGGCTCACGACCGCCGGCTGTGCCGACATCGTCTCGAACTACACCGCCGTCAAGGACTGGCGACTGGCCCACCGGCTGAAGAACGTCGAGTACAGCGAGTACGCCGGCGCGCTCTCGCGGATGACCGCCGAACTGCTCGTCGAGCGCGCCGACGCCATAAAGCGCGGGCTCGAGGAGTCCGCCTGGGTCGTCGCGAAGGCGCTCGTCTCCTCGGGCGTCGCGATGTCGATCGCGGGCTCCTCCCGGCCGGCCTCCGGTGCCGAGCACCTCATCTCCCACCAGCTCGACCGGATCGCGCCCGACGCGGCGCTGCACGGCCACCAGGTCGGCGTCGCGGCCATCGTCACCGAGTACCTCCACACCGGCGAGGACGGCGACTGGCACCGCGTCCGCGAGGCGCTGTCCGACATCGGCGCCCCGACGACCGCCGCCGGCCTCGGGATCGACGACGAGCAGTTCCTCGAGGCGACGACGTCGGCCCACGAGATCCGGGACCGCTACACCGTACTCGGCGACGGCATCGAGGCCTCGGCCGCCCGCGAGGCCGCCACCGTCACCGGCGTGCTCGGGTGACCCCTCGGCCGTGGGCCAGCGCGCCCGCGCCGTCGACGCCGCTCGTCGGGGGCCGGCACGGTCGCCGCGGGACTCCCCACTCCAGGCGCGGCGTCAGCGCTCGTCGGCCAGGAGTCCGTACCGGACGACATCGACCCGCTCGCCGTCGACGAAGGCGTGGTCCCGGAACCGGCCCTCCTCGACGAAGCCGTTCTTCTCGAGGACGCGCTGGCTGGCCGGGTTGGTCGCGAGCGCGTCCGCCGACAGCTTCTCGAGGCGCCGCTGGTCGAACGCGTAGTCCACGAGGAGGTCGACGCCCGCCGTCGCGTACCCCTGGCCCTGGGCGTCCGGGTCGACGTAGAACCCCAGATCGCCGGTGCCCCAGTGGGGCGTGATGCCGGTGAGCCCCACGGTCCCGACGGGGTCGCCGTCGACACAGACGAGGAAGTGCGCCTCGCTGTCCTCTCTCGTCGCCTCGAGGAACTCCTCCTCGTCGGCCATCCGCTTGGGCGTCACCTGGAACAGCGACCGCCAGACGCGAGGGTCGTTGATGAGCCGCTGGAGGAAGGGGAGGTCCGCCTCCTCGATGACGTGGAGGTCGACGCGGTCGCCGCGGAGGAACACCGGGCCCGGCATTAGATACACCTCGGGACGCGGGCGACATTGAACGTTCCGGGGGTGTGCGAACCGGTACCGAGGTGGAGGCCGATGCGTTCGGAACCCGACAACCCGAAGACCCCTCCCGCCCCGGACCCGGTATGGGCACGCCGCTGTCGTCGCGCGAGGCACAGGTCGCCGAGGTCGTAGAGCGCCTCTACGACGAGTATCCGGAGCCCGACATCTCCCTGGACTTTTCGAACCGCCTCGAACTCGTGATCGCCGTCATCCTGTCGGCACAGTGCACCGACGAGCGCGTCAACCGGGTGACCGCGGAGCTATTCGAGACGTACGACGGGGCCGGCGAGTACGCCGCGGCCGACGTCGATGACCTCGCCGAGGACATCGGCTCGATCACCTACTTCAACCAGAAGGCCGGCTACATCCGATCGGCCTGCCGCGACATCGTCGAGGCCCACGACGGGGAGGTGCCGGACACCATGGCCGAGCTGACCGACCTGGCCGGCGTCGGCCGCAAGACGGCGAACGTGATCCTCCAGCACGGCCACGAGATCCGGGAGGGCATCGTCGTCGACACCCACGTCCAGCGCATCTCGCGGCGGCTGGGGCTGACCGAGGCGGAGCGCCCCGATGCCATCGAGGCCGACCTGGTGGACGTCGTCCCCCGAAGCGAGTGGACTGAGTTCACCCACCTCCTCATCGCGCACGGCCGCGAGACGTGTACGGCGCGGAACCCCGACTGTGGGGAGTGCGTGCTCGAGGATATCTGTCCCTCATCGAAGCTGGACAGTGACGTGGACCTCGCAGACGGGACTGAGTGGTGAGACCGTCCACGGACGGACGTCCCCGTCTCTCGTTGTCGTCTGCACCCTCCGGATCCGCGATGCCGTAGCGCCTGCAGGGGGTCGCCCGGTTCGCTCCGGCAGAGCGGCGATCACCATCGGCGGGCGCGTACCCGTACGCTTGACGGCATCGTCGCTGAACCGACAGACGTGTCGAGCAACGAGCCGTCGTGACTCGCTCTCCGCGACCCAGCCGGCAGCCAGGTCGCGCAGGCAGCACTCCCGGGCGTCGGTCGCCGTGACGGTGGTGGCATGGACCCTCGAGTGGGTCGCACGGACGGGCTCGGGCCGAATCGAGCCGCCCGTGGACCCGGACCACGAACAGCCCCGTCTCGCCCACTGCGGTATCGTAACCGGCGAGCACGAGGCGATGGTCGACGAGGGCGCGGTCCCCGTCGAGGTCGATAGTGCGGTCGACGGACGGTGCGATCGGCGCCCGACCGACGACCCCGCGCCGGTGGGTGCCGGCCTGCCGGGGGTAGCACAGCGGTCGACGCCCGCGGATCTCGCCCGAACCGATGAGTCAACTGAACCTCTGGATCACCGCAATCGGGGGACTGACGCTCCTGTTGGGCCTCACGATGGGATTCATCAGGAGTCGGGGCTATCTGCCCTCCGCTCCGATGACAGCGGCCGCCGCCGGTGTCCTCCTCGGTCCATACGGAGTCGACGTCCTGCGGGTTTCACCACTGAGCGAACCGCTCCCGTTGCTCGAGGTGCTCGCTCGCTTCACCGTGGCCTTTGCGGTCACGAGCATCGCCCTCCGGCTCGACCCCCGGTACCTCCGCGACCGCGCGCGGTCGCTCGCGGTCCTGGTCGGTGCGGGGATGGTGGCGATGTGGCTCGTCAGTAGCCTCGTCGCCGCCCTGGCCCTTCCGGTCGGTCTGGTCGTCGCACTGCTGGTCGGGGCGGTCCTCACGCCCACCGACCCCGTGCTCGCGAACTCGATCGTCGTCGGCGAGACGGCGACGGAGAACATCCCGGAACGGCTCCGGCATCTCCTCTCCGCCGAGGCCGGGATCAACGACGGCGTCGCGTACCTCTTCGTGTTCCTCCCCCTCCTGCTTCTGGCCCACCCCGTCGAGACGGCACTTGCCGACTGGCTCACGAGGACTGTGCTGTGGGAGGTCCTCGGCGCGGTCGCGCTCGGGGCCGTCGTCGGAACCGTCGCGGGACGGCTGGAGCGACTGGAGAGCGACAGGGAGACCCTCGATGAGACGTCGGTGTTCACGCTCACCGTCGCGCTCACCTTCTTCGTCCTCGGGCTGGCGGCCCTCGCCGGGACCGACGACGTCCTCGCGGTGTTCGTCGCGGCCGTCGTCTACAACTGGCTGGCCGATCCGCAGGCAGAGGAGCGAGAACAGCGCGTCCAGGAGGTCTTCGACCGGCTGTTCACGATCCCGGCGTTCGTCGTGTTCGGGATGGCCATCCCGAGGGCGGGCTGGACGGCCCTCGGCTGGCGGGGACCGGCGCTCGTCGTCGGCGTCCTCCTGTTGCGCCGGCTCCCGATGGTCGTCGCCGTCCGGCATTTCGTCCCCCCGCTGGACCGTCCCGCGGCGTCGCTGTTCGTCGGCTGGTTCGGGCCGATCGGCATCGCGGCCGTCTTCTACGCCATCCTCGCCGTCGAGCGGACGGGGACGGAGCTGGTCTGGACCGCGACCAGTCTCGTCGTCACCGGGTCGATCGTCGTGCACGGAACGACGGCAGTCCCGGCGACCCACAGGTACGCCGACCTCGGCAACGAGAGCTAGAGAGGCCAGCGGAGCGCGCGACTTCCGAAACTGGAGCGGGACGAGCGTGTCACGCGCCGCGATCCTCCGGGGAGGTCCCCGGGCCGGGTACCGGGCCTGCCACCGGTGGGTGACCGACCGGCCGATCACACCGTCTACACGACGTACCGGAGGACGTACCGGAAGACGCCGGTCAGGAACGCCACGACCCAGCAGGCGACGTAGCCGAACACCCCGATACGCAATCTCCGGCGCCAGAACCGCATGTTCTCGTCGCCGATCTCTTTGAGGAGGACTCCCTCGTCGTAGTCGGAGTAGAGGTCGTGGCGGTACTTCGCCCGGAAGATGCGGACGATGCCGGTGAAGCCGAACGCGAGGAAGGCGTACGCCTGGAGGCCGAAGAACGCGTGGACGGCGGCGAAGCCGCCGAGCTGGTCGAGCAGGCGGGGCGCCATCCACGCCACGAGCGGGACGGTCGTGAGCGTCAACCCCGCCAGGATGAAGGTGAGGTGGGAGACGAGGACGTTCCAGGTGATCCGCTCGTGGTCGAGCATGATCCAGGCCCCGTAGAGAAAGCAGGGGAAACTGGCCGCGACGGCGACGAGCACCGCGGTCGCGACCAGGGCTTCGGAGACCATCCCCCGGGGATAGGGCCGGCCGCCGCTTGAGTGTGCCGAGTCGCCCGCGGTCGGAAACGGTAAGGCATCGACGCCGCTATCGCCGACGATGGGCGAGCACCCGGAGTCGTCAAACGAGACGGCCGACGCCACGGCGGCGACCGACGGCGACGGCGAGGGGACGGGCGCCGGCGGGTCGGGCGTCGAGGCGGGTGAGAGCCTGCCGACGCGACGGCCACGACGACCAGCGAGGCCGTCCGGGAGCGCTCCACCGAGCATCTCAGGGCCGAGGTAGAGGCGCAGTTGAGCCTGTTTCTGCTGCCAAAAATCTAGAACAAGCAACTAAGGAGTGATTTGTGCACCTTCTGAAAATTCATTAAAGCAATTTGAACAGGACACCGCCGTTTGGGGTCTGTTACACACAATAGTTATTTGTATACTATCGGCTTGACGGAAAACATAACCCAAATCTATTTCTCGTCCAGATTTACTAACAGAACTAAGTTCACAATCTGTTGGGTGACTGGGAATGGAGATTTTTTCATTAGTAATTTCAAATCCTAGGCTTTCCAATGCATACTGTACTGTGATTCCTTTTGAGTGTACGTGCCAGATCTCACCTTGACCCGCTTCGAAGTGGAAAAAACCGCTTCTCATTTGATATTGGTCACTACTTAAGTCGGTATTTTCTCCATCTACTTCAATGATCATTGTTCCGTGATAATGGGGTGGGGAAACTACGTGCATCCCTCCTACAAGTATAACACCCACGATTAAACCAAAAATGAATAAACTTATAGTTAATGGGCTAAAATTAATTAATTGGCCATAATAACTTCCGATTTTAGCTAATACTAATGAGGTTGCTGTGCCAAGTAGAAACGTTACGATTAGGATTGTTATTATCCAAAGGATATCTACCCCTACAAGGCTGAATAACCTCATACTACTTATAAAATCCACTCCGGCTTCTCCAAGTATGTTAATGATTACAACAAGAATGCCTTGAAGGAGAACAAGAAATGTCAAGGCCCATTCAATAACACCATCAGGGACCTGGTTAAACAGAAAATGAATGGTGATTATTAGACCTAAAAACGCAATCATTTGCATGAATAAACTCAGGTTATTAGAAATAGGATAATACGTATAGGCAGGAATGAAATCAATTTTGTGTAAATATTGGAGTTGATGCGGTGCTAAGGAATAAGCCATCACTCTTGTGATGATAAACCAAATTATGAAAGCTATCGCGAGACCATGTATGTGTGTTTTTCCCGATCGATTTTTTCCGTTCTTGCCCATCTCAGCCACTAACAGCAGCTACCCGTATCCTGTGATTCCGTTCCAAAGCTTGACTCCTTTCCACATTCTTCGTTCTCCGTACAATGCCATTCCCCATCTGCCCAAGTGTGGCATGTGGGTTCATACGGGCCCCCTTCCCAATAGAAGCATGGAATTACTGTCAATTTGTAGGTGCCAGTCGCAGCCCAACCGTCCCCCTTTGTGGACACACATTTATATGCTGCATCATTATCACTACACCCATCATTGTAATCTTTACATTCTGCCGTCGCAGAAGCGATTTTTTCAAAGTATGTCGATCCATCATTACAATTTTCTCTTTTCTGATAAGCTTCTGCAGTAATCCGTTCCCCTTCAGCACATGCGTGATCTTCCACGACATCTGCCGATGCAACGAGGTCAATTTTATGATCATCACAACTATCCATATCCGGGTAAATGTTTAGAGTGCCCTCTGGATTACCGTCGGTGAGTACGTAGGCCGCACTGCATTCGTTTTCAACGTGAATTTGTGTCCATGCCTCGGCAGTTCCACTCAATGCCACCGTACTTGCAGCGATGCCTGAAGTCACTGCACCGAGTGATTTCAGTACCTTGCGGCGCTTAACCGACATGAATACATTAATGTGTAGGGGGACATAAAAAGATTTTTGAATCCCACTGACACTACCCGATTGAAATTATTAAAAATTTTGAATTGATTAGTTACTCCTGAGCAATACGGCATTGTCTAGATAGCTGATTCCATGCCTAGGCGATCGCTCGCAGCCAATTTTCAGCCGCTCGTAATCGGCGTGACTGAACGTATATCTTAATAACTCAACTTCGCACGTTTAAGTAGGCATATGGAGTCACACGGCCGTCTGACTGAGACTTGGGTTGCCGCGTTGGACAAGCGTCACCCGTGGCTCATACAACCGCTCACGCGATTTCTGTCCTGCACCGACCCGATCGACGACTTCGACAGCCTCTCGCATCACCAGAAACGTCACGCAGAGACGTATGTCACTGTGCTGATCGCCGCCACAACAAGACGATCGACGGTCTCGCTCGGCACGTAATGTCCTCGGAGAGTGAACGAGCGCTGAATGAGTTTCTTGGCGAAAACGATTGGGACGATCTCGAAATCAACCTTGACCGATGGGATGAACTCCAACAATACAACGAAACGAGCTGGTCGAAAGACGGCTTCATCGGGATCGATGCCTCATTCACCGAGAAAACGGGCGAAGAGATCCCGAAAGTTGGCAGGTTCTACGACCATACCGAGGGTGAATTCATCTGGGGCCAGAACGTCGCCTACAGCTTCTGTACCGATGATAAGACCGGCTATCCGGTCGGCATTAGACTCTACGAGAAGGACGCCGAAACCAAAATCGACCTCGCAAAACAGCTCATCGAGGAGGCCGAAGACGCTGCTAAGGCCCCGTCTGAGACCTACTTGTTCGACTCTTGGTACTGCGCTCGGGAACCCATTGAGTCGATCGAATTATACGACAAGGACTGGATTTCGGCGCTGAAGAGCGACCGGCCCGTGGAATACGCCTGCGAGCAACGACGGACCGACGAAATCCACGAGATGGTAGATCTGGTCGAACGGGAAATCGATGACGAGCTGTACAAGATCTGGACCAAGAAACTTGCCGTCTCACAGTTAGGCAGGAAGAAGGTCATTATCGCCGAGAAAGTGGAGGATGGCGACAACCCGGTCAAGTACCTGGTGACGAACAGGATCGACGCCCATAATATTCGATCCTACGGCTATCGGTGGCGGATCGAAACGTTCTTCGAGGACTCAAAGTAGGACCTCGGCTTTGCGGACTGCGAAGTGCAGCGCTCGACCAAGGGCCCGCCGTCACTGGCAGCTGGTCATGCTCGCCCAAAGTCTGCTCAGACTCGGCTCTGCGACGTTCGCCTCGGGAACGATTCGCCAGAGAGCGACCTCGTTACGGTCCGAATGGAAGCAATCGCTCAAGGAAGCGATCTACAACCTCGTTACCTGGTTCTGGGAACAACATGAGCTGGCCATCGATCAGATCATGGCCGAATTCCATGATCTGTTTTATAGACGTTCAAGGTTGAGTGAGGTATGTTTGGTTAGGTTCGACAGGTTTAGTGAGGCCCTGTTACGGACTACCTATTCGTAACGTGGTAATGATCGTAACACCTTCAATGGCAGGAACGAGAGTCGATTGGCTCGACCGAACGTGGTCACGTCCGGCGGTGAACCCGCCTTGAGAAACGACCAGCCGAAGTTGACTCGGAAATAATCCCGGACGAGCGATTCGGCGAATTGATCCATCAGCGTCTCGTATATCCGTACCCCTTTCTTCCGTGCTGTCTCACAACCTGGCTCCGGATAAAACCATGGGCGAAGAACGCGTAACTTTGAGGCGATTCGAAGAATCCAGGGAGGAGTTTACCTATGGGCGTGTCGGCAATTGGCCCCTCTCGTACCCGCCGCTCGTCGACGACGTCGTTGAGCGCATTGATCGAATGAACCTCGAGGGACCCTTCACCGTCGAATCGGTCCCCCTCGCGGAAGTACCCGATACAGCAGTCGGGATACCCGTGGAGCCGACCTTGGTAGCTCCCGAAGGCTTCTCGGTCGTTTTGGACCGTCGCTTCGATATTTCGATCGACCAGGTCTACGCTGTCCGGCGGGTGCTCTCGAAAGAAGTAGACACGTGCGCCATATTTCACTTTACCGTCGATCCGCATCCACTCTGGAACCACGAAACACACCTCAGGATAGCTCCGTTGCAGATACTGGACCTCCGGCAATCGTTCGGGGACGTTTCGAAATCGATTCGACGCAGTCCGGAGGTTCTCCGTCGTGAGCTTGGGAAAGTCGATCTGGATCTCGTCCCAAACCTCGCGGGATTTGCGGACGATTCGGAGCCGATACTGGACGAATTCCGACTCGTCGACCGCCTGTAGCGCCGCCTCTTGTGCCGAGAAGTATCTATCGCTCAACTGGACACTCGCTCCTCGGCGATCCCCCTCGAGGACCACCAACGCATCGAAAGCGAGTATCCCCGGCAGGGCCTTCACTTCAGTCTGTCCAGCCATTCTCCACCTAGCGTGGTTGAACGATGGGAGCCCGTATAATCTCTCCATTTCTGCCGGAATAAACACCGAGGAACAGTCCAGTCGCACAAGGGGACTCGCCGTGCCCGGCGTTCGGAATGCGTAAATGATAGACGTACGAACTCCTCAAGATGGCCGGCGACCCACCGACCGAGGACGTGCCCAAGACGTCCGGTGCGGATGCGGATGGGCCAGGGACCGAGTCTCGGAAGCGGAGCGACGACGGAGACACCAAGCGGCAATCGACCGACGAGCTCCGAGCCGAGGTCGAGGCGCGGTACGACTTCGAGGACTTCGAAGCCGAGGCGATGGCCGAGATGTCGGTCGAGGAGTGGGAGGCGGTGTTCGACCCCGAGAGCTGGCTCACCGGCGCGGCACTGCTCGACCGCGTCGAGCGGGAACTCCGGGCGAGCGTCCGGGACCGGGAGGTGTTCGCGGTCGTCGAACGCGTCGGCGATGACGAGGCCGACCGGGTGGTCGCGTACTCCGACGAGGGGTACGTCGTCGTCCGGCCGGACGGCACCGTCCAGGGCACCGGCACGGTGCTGCGGGACGTCGAGCCGATGGTCGCGCTGTGCTCGATGGAGGCCTACGAGGTCCCCGACGTGGCCGACGACGCCGGGCTCCCGCACCCGGACGCGGTCAGGGCCGGGAGCGGCGACTTCGGCAACCGGATGCTGCAGGTCGTGGCGGGCGCGACGGCCCTCGCCGGTGCCGCGTTCGTGGCGGTGTGGCTCGGGAGCGTCGTCGGCGCGGTCGACGTCGGGTTCGCCGGCGCCATCGTGCTCACGCTCGGGCTCCTGTTCGTCGGCGTCGGGGCGTTACTCTTCATGACGGTGGCGAACGCCCGGCTGTCCGACCGGATGCGCGCCGAGCAGTACCGCGAGCGCCTCCGGGCGGTCCGGGCCGGCAGCGACGAGCGGCCCGCGTTCCTCCCGGAGGAGGCCTTCGAGGCCGGTGGCCGGCGCCTGGAGGAGGCGATGGCGCAGGTCCACCAGGCGGCGAGGACGGAGGCTGCGGCGGGTAAGGAGGCGGCCGGCGAGGTCGGCGGCGATACCGCTCGCTGACCGGTGGCGGTCGGCCCGGCTGGAGTGGTGCCGTCGGGCGCCGCCGCGGCGTCGCCTGCGCCGCATCCGGTGGGTTCAAGTGGCGACGGGCCCGACTGGTCGACGTATGAAACGGCGGGAGTTCGTGCGGGCTGCCGGCGGCGCCACGGCCGCAGGTGCGACCGCGGGCACGGCTGGGGCAGCCGCGGGCGCCGAGGCCGAAGGCGAGGGTGGCGGCGAGGGCGGCAAGACCGTCCCGGTGTTCGGCTCCTACCTCGACGACGCGAACCTCTACAGCGAGGACGGCATCGTCGACGCCCGCGACCAGGACTCGGTGACCGTCGACGTCGGGGCCGGGGGCGACGGCTACGCGTTCGACCCGCCGGCGGTCTGGATCACGCCCGGGATGACGGTCACCTGGGAGTGGACCGGCGAGGGCGGCGAACACAACGTCATCGCCAACGACGGCCCGGCCGGACTCGACAGCGGGAGCCCCCAGGGGTCGGGGACCTACGAGTACGAGTTCACCGAGGAGGACGCCGGCATCACCACCTACTTCTGTTCGCCGCACGAAGATCTAGGTATGAAGGGCGGCGTCGCCGTCGGCGACGACGTCGAGACCACGACGCTCGCCGGCGCGGACCTCAAGGAACCGATCGAGTTCGGCGTCGACATCCACGAGCACTGGGTCGGCGTGACGGTGGTGCTCACGATGTCGGTGTCGTTGGTGTTCACGTTCTTCACGCTCAAGTACGGCGAGTCGCCGCACGCCAGCGGGGGGACCTGACCGTGCCCGAGGACAGCTACGGCGCGATCCACCGGTACGAGCCGGCCCGCGAGAGCACGGTCGCCGCGATCACCATCGTGGTCCTGTCGATCATGCAGATCGTCCTCGTCGGCCTGTTCACCTACGGGCTGACGGCCGGATGGGCCGTCGGTGCCTCGACGGGGTCGGAGGCGGGCAACGTGCTGCTCGGCCTGTTGCTCGCGGGCGTGTTCGTCAACCTCGCGTTCATCCTGCTTCTGTACCGCAAGGAGTTCCTCCCGGACGTGATGGTCGTCAAGAAGCGCCGGCGGAAGTGGGAGGACCTCTACGTCGAGCGGGAGGACATGTACGGCGAGGAGATCACGGACGGCGCGATCGAGCGGTTCAAGCGAGCGGTGTACCCGTACTACAGGAAGTAACCGATGAGCGACAAGTATCCGAGCGACTCGGGGCGGCGGCGGTTCGTCAAGGGCGTCGTCGGGAGCGCGGCGCTGTCCGGCGTCGGCGTCGGCGG
>PXRI01000039.1 GCA_003021005.1 Halobacteriales archaeon QS_1_69_70
CCCGGCCGTGGTGACCGCCGGGTTCGCCCCCTTCGCGCTGTTGACCTCGTACCTCCTCCGGCTGGCGACCGTGGTCGAGCGGACCGCGCTGATGTATCCATTCTCGACGACGGAACCGTGACGCCGCTTCTCGACGGTCGGACCGTGACAACGACACGTCGGACCGATCCATGCGGGTTCCACCTCGGCCCCCCGGATCCCGGTCGGGACTGATTCCGTTCGGCGGCTGTTGGCTGGCTCCGCAAGCCACGTAGTACGGCGAGACGTCTCCTCGATGGATCATCAAGGGTAAAGCACCCATTGACCCGAATGTATTAGTATAAGAATTCCAAATATAAACTATGGTTTCAGCGCATCGATCGTCTTCTTTTGGAAAGTTCAGTCGCCTACTTAGCGGACTCGCTATCTTGTCCGCCAGCGTGGCGGGAGCATATCTCCTGCTCCCCAATCCGGTTGGTGATGTATTCTTTGCCGGATGGGTTTTACTCGGCGTAATCCTCTCCATCGTCGGTGGGATTGGCGCGTGGACAAACCGTTCACCCCTCGTTTGGGTGGCGGCGATCTCGTTAATCGGACTTACGATTATGGGACTCTTGTCAATCGGACGCTTCATCGCACCTGCTGCATTCTTCCTGCTCGGGTCTGCCCTATTCTCACAGTTAGCTGGGCCACGTACGGAACATGTGGAGGCGATAACTACGGATCCACCTACTGAATCGGAAGTCCTGCGGAAAACCCTGGCTGGAATCGGTTCAGTCGTCGTTGGAGTCGGGCTGGTATACGTAGGCGCGTTCGCACAAGAACTGTTTGGGGCTTGTGCGAGCGAAACGATTGCGTGTGCTATCGACAAGACGCAGTGGGGTGCAGTTGGAGTATCCGTCCTCGGGCTGATTGCAATCAGTCTCGGTGGATGGCTATGCTGGAGACTGATTTATACCACACGCGCGGTTGAAATGAAAAAGGTCGAAAGATAGCACTACCGCTTAGCCCTCTCGCTCCCGGAGCGCCTCGTTCAGTTCCGGGACGATCTCGTGGAGGTCGCCGACGACGGCGTATTCGCCCTTCTGCATGATCGCGGCCTCAGGGTCGGTGTTGATGGCGAGGACGGTGTCGGCGCCCTTGCAGCCGACCCAGTGTTGGACGGCGCCGCTTATGCCGCAGGCGATGTAGATGTCCGGCGTGATCTTCGTCCCGGTGAGCCCGATCTGGTCGTCGTGGGGCCGCCATCCCTCGTTGACGGCGGCCCGCGAGGAGCCGAGGGCGCCGTCGAGCAGGTCGGCCAGCTCCTCGAGCTGGTCGAAGTCCTCCGGCCCCCCGACGCCGCGGCCGCCGCCGACGACGACGCGGGCCTCGCCGAGCGGGACGCCCTCGACGTCGGACTCCTCGCGGCGGTCGACCTGCACGCGGAGGTCCTCGGCGTCGACCGTCGGCTCGACGGTGTGGACGGTCGGGTCGGTCGGCACGTCGGCAGGCTCTATCGGGACCTCGTGGACCGCCGTCGACAGCAGCTTCGTCGACGCCTCGAGGCGGGCGTGCTCGACCAGGCTCCCGCCCCAGCGGTGGCGGGTCACCTCGTAGGCGTCACCCGCCTCGACGGCGGTACAGTCCGCCGCCATCGGGAGGTCACACGTCGCGCCGACGTGGGCCAGCACCTCCTGGCACCGGTCGGTGCCGGGCGCGAGGACGGCCTCGGGCCGGTGGTCCTCGAGGAGGTCCGCGAGGGCCTGCCCCCACGCCGCCGGGGCGTACGGGGTCAGCCGGTCGTCGGCGACGTGGTGGACTCTCTCCACGCCGTACTCGCCGAGGTGGTCGGCGACCGCGGCTCCCTCCTCGCCGAACGCGACGGCGGCCAGGCTCGTCCCGGTCTGGTCGGCGACGTCGCGGGCCAGCGTCAGCATCTGGAGGGATGTCTCCAGCGGTTCCCCGGCCTCCCACTCGACGAACCCGAGGATCATACGACCTCGACCTCCTCCTCCAGCACCTCGATGATCCGCGGGACGGCCTCGGGACCTTCCCCGAGCACCTCAGCCGCCGAGTCCTCGTCGCTCGGCGCCTCCAGGCGGAGCTTCTCGAACGTGCCCGGGCCGGACTCGGCGTCCGGCTCGCGTCGGTCGACCTCCTGGCGGCGGGCGGACATCTTCGCCCGCATCGAGGCGTACCGCGGCTCGTTGATCCCCTCCTTGACGGTGACCACGGCCGGGAGGTCGACCTCGTAGATCTCCTCGCCGCCGGAGACCTCCCGGCCCGCGATCGCCGTCCCGTCCTCGACCTCGAGGGACTTGATGCCGGCGACGACCGGGAGGCCGAGCCGTTCGGCGACCCGGATCCCGACCTGATAGTTGGCGGCGTCGGCGGACTCGTTCCCGAAAAGCAGGAGGTCGAACTCCTCCTCGGCCGCGCGGACGGCGTCGGCGATCGCGTTCGCGGTGGCTCGCGGGCCCCACTCGGCGCCGTCGGTCTCCAAAAGCGTCGCCTCGTCCGCGGTCATCGCGAGCCCGGTCCGGAGCTGTTCGTCGGCCGCCGGCGGTCCGAGGGTCAGCACCCGCGCCGTGCCGCCGTGGGCCTCGACCAGCTGGACGGCCGCCTCGATGGCACACTCCTCGTGGGGACTCATCGTGAACCCGAGGTTGCTCGCGTCGATCGACTGCCGGTCCTCGGTCAGGACGATCTTGGAGCCGGTGTCAGGCACGCGCTTGATGCAGGTGAGGACGTCCATGGTGGGTGGTCGTGTGGTGTCGTGGATTCGCCGGGGGTGTCGGGGCCGGCGGCCCCGGGAGCGTTAGCTCCGGATCCGGTCGTTCTCCGGGTCGAACAGCGGCCGGCTCCCGACGACCTCGACGTCCACCGGGTACCGGTCGCCCATGTACTCGACCTGGAGCCGGGTGCCCTCCTCGGCGTGGGCCGGTGGCAGGTACGCCATGAGGAGGTGCTTGCCGACCGACGGGCCGGTGCCGGCGCTCGTCACGTAGGAGCGGCGGCCCTCCTCGTCGACGAGGACCTGTCCGTCCTGGTCCATCACGGGTTCGTTCCCGAGCATGAACCGGGCCTGGCCGCCGTCCGGCGCGTGGTCGGCGACCGACAGCGTACAGAGCGTCGCGGCGTTGTCCGCCTCGATGGCCTCGGCGTACGCTTCCTTCCCGTTGAAGTCGGCTTCCTTCAGGCCGTGGAACGTCAGGCCGGCCTCGGCCGGGGTGTACTCGATCTCGAGTTCGTGGCCGAACAGCCGGTAGCCCTTCTCCATCCGGCCGGTGGTGCCGTAGACGCCCATCCCGACGGGCCGGATGTCGTGGGCATCGCCGGCGTCGGCGATGGTCTCCCACAGCCGGTGACCCTTGCTCATCGGGGCGTAGATCTCCCAGCCGAGTTCGCCGACGTACGACAGCCGCATCGCCCACGCGTCGGTCTCGCCGACGGTGATCTCTTGGGCGGTGTAGGGGGCGAACGCCTCGTGGGACATGTCCTCCTCGGTGACCGACTGGACGACCTCCCGGGCGTCCGGTCCCCAGACGCCGAGGGTGCACAGCGAGTCCGAGCGGTCGAGCAGGGTGACGTGTTCGTCGTCGCCTATGTGGCTCGTGAACCACGCCCGGTCGGAGCCGGCGGCGGCGCCGCCGGTGACGACCCGGTAGTGCTCCGGCCCGAGCCGCGCGATGGTGAGGTCGGAGACGAAGCCGCCGTTCTCCGCGAGGATCGGCGTGTACACCGTCTTGCCGACGTCGACGTCGCACCGGCCGACGGCCATCCGTTCCACGTAGTCGACGACGTCGCTGCCGACGAAGTCGAAGATGCCGAAGCCCATATCGCCGATCATCGCGACGTGGTCGCGCATGTGGAGGTGTTCGGCCAGGATGATCGGCGACCACCACCGCGAGTCCCACTCGTTCGGCCGGTGGAGGCCCTCCAGTTCGTCCGCGTAGACGTCCAGGAGGTCCTCGTTGGACTCGAACCACTGCGGGCGCTCCCAGCCGGCGGCCTCGAACCAGCGGGCGTCGTGGTCGTCCTGCTGGTCGTAGAACGCGCTGGTCCGGATCGGGCGGCCGGACTGCCACTGCTCGGACGGGTGGACGATGCCGTAGATCTCCTGGTAGAGCTCGTGGGCCCGCGCTTTCACCCACTCCCGGGAGGTGCCGTACTCGTAGAACCGGTTCACGTTGGCCTCGCTCAGGTCGACGTCCGGGTAGCCCCGCGTCATCCACTGGGCGACCATCTCGCCGATGGCCGGGCCCTCCTTGATCCAGACCGCCGCACACGACCACAGGCCGTCGACGTCCTGGAGGGGGCCCAAAAGCGGGGCGCCGTCCGGCGCTTCGGACAGCAACCCGTCGATCTCGTGCCGGATGCCGGCCTCGGGGTCGTCGAGCACCTCGGGCATCAGCTCGAGGGCGTCCATCATGGACTGCTCGAAGGCGTCGTCGGTAAGCGGCGGCTGTGTCGGCGACAGCGGCGCCTCCTCGATCGAGGGCACGTCCTCGACGTCCCACAGGATCGGCCGGTGCTGGTAGGAGCCGACCTCCATGTCGTTGCCGCTCGGCCGCTCGTACATCTGGGTGTCCATGTCGCGGACGACCGGGTGGTTGATCTCCCCCTCGAACTGCTCGAAGAAGGGGATCGGGCCGACGCTTATCATCTGGTGGACCGCCGGCGTGAGCGGGATCTCGACCCCGGCCATCTTCGCGATCTCCGGGCTCCAGAGCCCGGCCGCGATCACGACCCGGTCGGCGGTGACGGTCCCGCGGTCGGTCTCGACGGCGCGGATCTCGCCCTCGTCGACGTGGAGGTCCTGGACCTCGGTGTTCGGTGCGAGCGAGAGGCCGCCCGGACCGTCGCCGACGCCCTCGAGGTCGTCCGGGCCCACGTCGCCGGCGTCGATCTCCTCGGGCGTGACGGCGCCGGTGGCGATGGCGTCGGCGCGGGCCCGCATGATCTCGCCGGCCCGCAGCGGGTCACACGTCCCGGCACCGGTGCTGTAGAAGCCGGCCTCGATGAGGTCCGTCTCGATGTAGGGGACCAGTTCCTCGACCTCCGCCGGCGTGAGCAACTCGGCGGGTTCGCCCCACGCCTTCGCCGACTGCATCCGGCGCTTGAGTTCCTCGACGCGCTCGTCGGTCCGGGCCACCTCGATGCCGCCGCTGTTGGCGAAGGTCCCCATCTCGTCGTACTGCTCGATGCTCCGTCGCGTCAGGTGGGTCATCTCCTTGGAGTGCTCGACGGGCATCAGGAAGTTCGAGGCGTGACCCGTCGACCCGCCGGGGTCGGGGAGCGGGCCCTTGTCGATCATCAGGAGGTCCTCGACGCCCTGCCTCGCGAGGTGGTACGCCAGGCTGTTGCCCACGATGCCGGCGCCGATGATGACCGTCCCGGCGCTGTCCGGGAACTCGCGGCTGCTCATCGGGCGCCACCGCGTTTCGGTCGGGGACTGTCGGCCGTCGGCGCGTCCTGTGGGTGAATCATCTCGTGCGTTGTCCACCCGTTGCTCGGTATTAAAAGGCGCCTTAGCTGACAGATCCGTTACCTGTCGAGCTACGCCACCGCCCCGGTGCCGGCAAACGTCCCCGGTGTCCTCTCCGCCGGGGCAGATGCCCGGCTTGGGGCCCACCCATCCCGTTCGGAATCCGGTAGGTCGTGTTTGCCCCGCCAGGTCGTGTCTAGCCCGCCGGCTGACTCGCTACTCGGTCCGCCAACGCCGCGACGAACCCACGGACACCGCAAGCACGTCTCGCCGGATGCGGGCCACGTCGCCGACCCGGCCGCCGGTGGGTCGGCGGCCCAGCCGAAGGGGCTATGGGTACACGCGGCGTGATACCGACCCGCACGCGCCGGGGCACGGTCCGGCCGCCGACACGCAGCCATGACCGCTCACGGATCGCTCCCGCTGGAGTACGCCGACATCGAACGGGCCCGCGAACGCCTCGACGACGACACCGTCGTAAAGCAGACGCCCGTCGAGCGGAGCACCTCCCTCGAAGCGCTCGTCGGCGGCGAGGTCTACCTCAAGATGGAGCACCTCCAGTGGACGGGCTCGTTCAAGACCCGGGGCGCGTACAACAAGATCAGCCAGGCCGTCGCCGACGGCGTCGACAGCTTCGTCGCCGCCAGCGCCGGCAACCACGCACAGGGCGTCGCCCTGGCGGCGACGCGGTGCGGCGCCGAGGCGACCATCTACATGCCGGACAACGCCCCGCAGGCGAAGATCGAGGCGACGCGGGGCTACGGCGCGACCGTCGAACTCGCCGGGCGGGACTTCCAGGAGACGATGACCCACGCCGAACGGGCGGTCGAAGACTCCAGCGCCGAGTTCGTCCACGCCTACGACGACTTGGATATCATCGCCGGCCAGGGGACGCTCGGCACGGAGATGTACCACGACCGCCCGGACGTCGATACGGTGGTGGTGCCGATCGGCGGCGGCGGGCTCATAAGCGGCGTCTCCACGGCGATCAAGCACCTCTCGCCGGAGACGCGGGTCGTCGGCGTCCAGGCGACCGGCGCCGAGACCGTCCACCAGAGCCTCGACAAGGGGTTCCCGGTGACGCTCGAGGACGTGGACACGATCGCCGACGGCATCGCGACCGGCGGCGTCAGCGAGACCACTCTCGGGATCATCAAGCGGCACGTCGACGACGTGGTCACGGTCACGGACACGGAGATCGCCCGCGCGATCTTGCTGTTGATGGAGCGGGCCAAACAGGTCGTCGAGGGCTCCGGAGCGGCCGCCGTCGCCGCTCTCCTGGGTGGGGACATCGACGTCGAAGGCGAGACGGTGATGCCGCTTCTGTGCGGCGGCAACCTCGACATGACACAGCTGCAGACGGTGGTGGTCCACGCGCTGACCGCCCGACGGCAGCTCCTGCGGCTGCGGGTCCGGATCGACGACCGGCCGGGCGTCCTCGCGGAGGTCTCGGGCACCATCGCCGACCGGGGCGCCAACATCCGCGACGTCCGGCACGACCGCTCGGTCGAGGACCTCGACGTCGGCGAGGCGTACCTGGTGTTCCAGGTCGAGACGGCCGGCGCCGAGCACGCCGCCGGCATCGTCGACGACATCGCCGCCCACGACTACGAGGTCGAGGTCGTCAACGCCCGCAGCGACGAATAGCGCACCCGCCGCACGCAGGACTGATCATCGTTCCGGCCTGTACCTCCGCCATGGACCACGCAAGCCGACCGCTGGGGGAGTTTCTCGCCGACGTCGCTTCGGCCGCGGTGACGCCCGCGGGCGGGACGGCCGGTGCCGTCGTCGGCGCCATCGGAACCGCCTGTTGTGAGATGGTCTGTCGCCACCTCGAGGCGGCCGGCGTGGGCACGAACGGCAGTCTCGCGGAGATTCGCCGGACCCTCGAGACCCAGCGGACGGAGCTTCTGGCCCTCGCGGCGGCGGACGCCGAGGTCGTCGAGGAACGCTTCGCCACGCCGACGGACGGTGCCGATCCCGAAACGGTGAAACGGTCCGTCGGGGTGCCGCTTTCGATCGCCGAGGCGTGTCTCCGCACGCTGGAGGAGGCGGCGACGGTGACCGGTGTGTCCGACCGGCGCGTCGTCGCCGATGCCGGCACGGCGGCGTACCTGGCTCGTGGCGCGCTCGCGGCTGCCATCTTCACCGTCCGGTCCAACCTGGACGATGTCGACGACGGGGCGTTCGTCGCGGAGACCCGGGAACGGGCGACGACTATCGAGGACGCCGCCCGGGACGCCTTCGAGGAGACGATGGGGAACCTCGGCCCGGCCGCCTGACGGGCGGCCGGGTCGGGCGAAGCGTTTAGTGGGTCTCGCTGCGGTGGACCGACGGAGGCCCACCTTCGATGGACATCGGGTTCCGGACGCTGGTCCGCGTGTTCCTGCTCGTCGGCGGTCTCGTGTTCGCCGCCACCGGGGGATCGACGGTCCGGGTCGGCTTCGGGCTGGGTGCCGCCCTCCTCGGTGGGTTCGGCCTCTGGTGGGAGTGGCGGGAGTCGTCGGCCGACGGGGGCTGACCGACCCGTCCCGCCGGGGAACCTATATCCCGGCCGGCCGTCGAACTCGGACCGATGGCCGACCCGATTCCGACGGCCGCGACCGTCCTGGCGGCGGTCCTGGCGACGGGCGCCTTCGTGACACTGTTCATGCAGCGACCGATCGTCGCCGGGACGCTGTTCGTCCTCACCGCGTTCGCGATATATGTCAGGGAGACGAAAAATTGACCGGCCGTGCAACGGGGGGTGTGCCGCTAGGAATAATGTCGTCGACGGTGCCAGTAACGCGGCGGAACGGGAGTTGACTCGGCAATCCACGGCGGGATTCCACAACCTGTTGGCCAGCAGCGACATCCGAAATCTTTTCATTTATAAGGATGAATGGGTGTCCGAACTGATGTACGATAACGTTCTCATCGCCACCGACGGCAGCGACAAGTCGGATCCCAGCGTCGACCACGGACTCGAGGTGGGGGAGGCGTTCGACTCCCACATCCACGCCCTGTACGTGGTCGAGACGGAGGCGACGTACATCCTCAGTGTGGGCCTGGGGGACGACCAGCTGGCGGAGTACAGGGAGTACGGGGAGGAGACGGTGTCGGCCGTCGCGGACCGGGCCGCCGCTCGGGGACTCGACGCCACCGGGGTGGTCAGTACGGGTGCCATCGCTGAGGAGATCGTCGAGCACGCCGAGGGGAACGACATCGACCTCATCGTGATGGGCAGGCAAGGGCGGGGTGCCATAGAGAAGTACCTCGGGAGTACCGCGGAGAAGGTCGCCCGCATGGCCGACACCCCGGTGACGATCGTCGGTCGGGGCAGCAAGTGAGGCCGACGCCGGCGGCCGACCCGCCGCCGGGCAGGACCCCCTATTCGTCGGTCGAACAACGGTTTTTCAGTCTGGACGCCTTATCGCATGTATGAACCCGATGGCGGCGCAGTTCTCCGGGGATATCTTCGGCGCCGCGTTAGCGCTCGCCCTGGTGACGGGCGGGCTGCTTCTCATCGGGGCGCTGGTCTCCTTTGCGGTATTCGCCTACCGCTCCGTCAAGGGCGACGGCATGCGGGACCCACAGGAGGTCGTCCCGGAGACCGAGGAGGGGGTCTCGAAGGGCGATGCCGACGACGAGTGGGATTACTACTGATACTGCCGGAGCTAACGCCGTGAATCGCAGTGCCGTCTCACATCACGGTAGCCCGGCTTCGTGGAGCGATACCGATTCAGATGTTCACCGAGGGGCGTCCGGCAGTATGCGCCGGCTGACCGGTTGGACGGCACCGCCGGCACGGATACCGGCCGGCAGCCACCGACCCGGGGCCGCCACGCCAAGACGCCCGGACCACCCGGTCGTGGCGTACCCGAGGCGGCGGTGCGCCGTCCGCGCTGTTTATCGTATTCGAGCCAATAGCGTGCCGTAGTGCTTGATACGTTGAAGAAGTGCGCCATGTTCGTCTTGGACCCGCCCTGGACGAAGGATGGCCCGGAGACGTTCACCATGGCCGTCCCGGAGGCCCACACGACGTTCAAGCGAGGGGGCGTCGGCTGGCCGCAGCGGCCGCCGGCGGTGGTGCGCTGTCCCGGCTGTTCCAGCTCCTTTACCCACGAGTTCGCGAACGACTTCATCGACTGCCCCGACTGTCACCGCGAGTACGCCCCTGACAAGTTCGCGGATCTGGACCTCGTGAGTCTGGTCTGTCCCCACTGCACGCGGAAACTCGACCACGGCATCCGGCATCCGGGAATGATGGACGTCCCCGAGTACGCCTCCTGTACGGAGTGCCAGTACCACTGGGAGTACCAGCACGACTACGAGTCGGCCACTCGCTCGTGACGTGCCCGGGTCCGGGGCGGACTGCTTTTCTCCGTTCGACCCCGAGTATAGTCGATGGCCGACACCAGCCGTTCGCCCGGCCCGATCGCTGAACGGGCCTTCGAGAGCGGGTTCAAAGCGGCGATAATCGGCGGTCTCGTCGGCATCGGAACCCTGTACTGGATCGATGTGCTCTCTACGGCCAACGGTCTCCACACGACGCTCACGGTCTTGCTCTTCCCGGTGTATCTCATCTTCGCGGCGACGGCGCTCGGCGTCTGGCTGGGTTTCGCCACCGACGGGAGCGACCTGCACCGCGTGACCCGGGAGGTCGACGGCGAGTCGGAGGGCTCCGGCTGACCGGCCCGGACGAACGGCCCGCGGCCGGTTTACGGTCGAGGATAACGAAAAAGTGACGGCGACGAACCGCGAGTTGGACCGCTAGTCGCCGGGTTCCTCCTCCCCGGCGGTGATGTCAGTGACCACCTCCCCACCGGTGCGGTCGATGACGATCTCGCCCTCCTCGGCCATCTCCTCGACACGGTCCTGGAACGCCTGGGATTCCAGCACCTCGTACTCCGTCCCTAAGCCCTTCCAGATGGCGTACATCATGAATACGAGGATGAACGCGAACGGGAGGCCGGTCGATATCGCTGCGGCCTGGAGTGCTTCGAGGCCGGCCTGAGGGTTCTCCGGCGTTGCGCCGGCGACGAGCAGCGTCGCGGCCACGATGCCCTCGGTGATCGCCCAGAAGACGCGCATCGCGACCGGGGCGTCGTGCTTGCCGCCGGACGTCAGGTGGTCGATGACGAGCGACCCCGAGTCGGACGACGTGATGAAGAACGTAGAGACGAGCAGTACCGACAGCAACGACAGGATTATCGTCCCGGGTAGCGTGTCGAGCATCGCGAAGAGCGCGACAGCCCTCGGCACATCGACGCCCTCGGCGAACATCGCGGCGCTCACAGCGCCGCTGCCCAATTCGATACTGAGGGCGCTCCCACCGAGTGCAGCGAACCACAGGACGGAGAACAGCACTGGCAGGATGAGCACGCCACTGATGAACTCCCGGACGGTTCGGCCCTTCGAAATCCGGGCGATGAACATTCCGACGAACGGCGACCAAGCGATCCACCAGGCCCAGTAGAACACCGTCCAGTCGACGAGGAAAGCACCTTCACCGTCGCCTCCGGGCCCGTAGTACGGCGACCCGGCGAAGTAGGGGTCGTAGACTGCCCCGGAGAAAAAGGCCAGGTCGAAGAAATTCGAGAAGTACTGGCCCAACCCTTGTGGGATCATTCCGAAGACGAAGAGCGTCGGACCGAGCACGATGACCGTCCCGAGAAGCGTGAACATCAACAGCAGGTTCAGGTTGCTGAGCCGCCGGACACCACCGTCGAGTCCTGCCGCGACTGAAACCACCGCGACAGCGGTCACGCCGGCGATGATGCCGACCTGTACGAGTGTCCCATTCGGTATCGCAGGGAACGCCCCGACGTTATTGCCGATGAAGTTGAGTCCGGCGTTTATCTGGAGAGCTCCAAGTCCGAGCGAGGTAGTCAAGCCGAACAGGGTCGCGAACACCGTCAGAATGTCGATGATGTGGCCGGGCCACCCGTAAATGCGTTCGCCCAAGACCGGCCAGAAGATCGAACGGAAGGTGAGCGGCAGGCCGCGATTGAATGAGAAGAACGCCAACGACAATCCAACGAGCGCGTATATTGCCCAGGGATGGAATCCCCAGTGGTACAGGGAGACGGCCATCGCCACCTGGGCGGCCTCCGGGGTCGCGCTTTCGGCACCCAGGTGCGGGTCGAAGAAGTGCCAGACCGGTTCGGCGACGCCGAAGAACATGAGGCCGATCCCCATGCCGGCGCTGAACAGCATCGCGACCCACGAGATGTCGCTGAACTCCTTGTCGGCGTCGACACCGCCGAGCCTGATATTGCCGTACTTGCTCAACGCGAGATAGATCATGAAGATGATGAAGACGTTCACCACGAGGATGAAGAACCAGCCGAACACGTTCGAAATACCCTTACGGACGTTGCTGTATAGCTCGGTGGCCTGGTCCGGGAACGCCAGGGACAACGCGATGAACGCGAGTATAACGACCGCGGATATCGAAAATACTTGCGGATGCACGTCCAGAACACGCGTGCTGCCGATACTGAACTGCTTGTTCGTATCACCGGGTTCGCGGTCGGTCTCGGCGTGGAAGAGTTCGACCTGGAGGCCCTCACCCCCGAGGCCATCGGGGTCGTCGCCGCTGTCACTCATTCGGTGCTCCCTCCGTTCCCGTAACGAGTCGCAATCTTCCGGTCATGGTTTCTGAGGTGTCCGTTTGGTTGAGCCCCGGGGACGGGACACGATTCCATCGACCATACCGCGCTATTGCCACTTCAGTATGCCTACCGATACCATAAAACAGGGCAACTTCAGTGCTTCGCCACCCATTGGATATCCAATAACTGTTGTTTCGCAAATAATCCGGCTGAATGATCCCGCTGTCTCCGGAAATGCACCGCTGGTCCGGTCTCGACGAGTTCCGCACCCGCGGCGGCCCGTCCGGTCCGAATCGAGTCCCGGGCTGTTCCGATCGACCCCGACCGGCGACCAGTCTTCCGACCGCCGCAGGAGAACGGCACGCTCTCAGGGCCAGAGAAACAGCCTGCCCAGCCGATGGGGGGTCGCGAGGAACGAAAGGAGGATGGCGAGGAGCGAACAGAGGAAAGCGAGGGCGGCCAGCCGGATCAGCAGGAGCCGGTAGACGGGACTGAGCATGACGCCTGTCATCAGGACGACGACGGCGAGGAGCAGACTTAGCGCCACCCGGAGCCCCTTCGACTTCGGGTTGTAGTTACACGCCGGACAGCTGACTCGCCCGCGGTCGACATCGGTTCCACACCGTTTGCAGCGGGGTGTCCCGCCGATGGTCGGTATCATGCTCGCCCGGACTCGGGATGGCCAAAGGTTCGGAGGTCCATGTAAAGCTCTTGCCCCGCATAGTATCGTTCCGGGCCAGCGACTATATGGCGTTCGAACCCCGGCCCGAACCATCGGCTCGGGACGGGCCGGCGCGAAGAGATCCACGGCGACGGCGCTGGTCGCTAACTAGCGGCTCACGCGTCGTCCTGGCGCCGCCGGACGACCGCGCGAAGCGGCCCGCGGCGCCGGAAGAGCGCCGCGAGCGCGCGCTCGAAGCGGCCGGGCTCGCGAGACAACGACGGCATGCCGGGCAGGTAGTTCACGAGTTCGGCCTGCGATTCGTCCTCCGTGCGATCCGGACTACGCTCCGTCATACACGAACAAACGCCCCCGGGTGATTTAGGGATTTCGAAACTATCCTTTCAGAAAGCGATAGTATAATTTGGCATTGTGGGACATCCTCACGGTCCCGGGGTACATGATGATAGTCCGGGGGGCGGACTCCCCGGTAACCTTTTCGACAGGCTGGCCGTCCGTGCTTCCACGATGGTCGACCTCCCGGGCCGGACCGAGCCGTCAGACGACGAGGTCCCCATCGACGGCGACGTCGCCGTAACCTGTGCCTTCCAGGACGGGTCCCTGTACGTCGGCGAGTCGGCACTCTACATCGATCGCGCCGGTCGGTCCCGGTTTGACGACAAATATATCGACTTCGCGGGGGTCCGGGACGTCACCTACGAGCGGCGACTCGTCATCAGCTACCTCCAGATCGAACAGGACGGCGTCGAGGCGGCCGAGGGAAGCCTGCTGTCGACGCCCGTCGACGAAAACACCCTCCACTTCGGCCGGGGCAAGCGTGACTGTGCCCGCCGGGCACGGGACGCGATACGGGACGGCGCTGGCGTGTGGTGACGTCGAGACGGATGCCCACACGACAGGTTCATCGACGCCCCGGGAAAGGGTTAATACCCTGAAGCTGGTCCAGGAACCGGGCGTCGTTTCCGGGATGGAGTTCACCATCGACTGACCCGTCGGACGCGACCCTCTGCTCGAACCTCGACCTATCAATTAGCCTATCGGTCCGGCACTCCCACCGGCCAGAAACACGTCCTCTCCGTGGCCTATCAGGTATGCTAACCTTCAATGCCTCGCTGTCGGATACACTCTGACAAGATGTCCTCTCCTGACGAGCCGATCCCGACCGACTACGACATCGCACAGTCGACCGAGATGGAGCCGATCTGGGAGTTGGTCGAGCCGTGGGGGCTCGGCCTCGAGGACCTCCAGTACTTCGGCGAGTACACCGCGAAGGTGAAACACCACGCCATCGAGCGGCTCCGCGAGCAGGCCGCCGACCGCGAGGGCAACCTCGTCCTGGTCACCGGGATGACCCCCACGCCGAAGGGCGAGGGAAAGACGGTCACGACCGTCGGCCTCGGTCAGACGCTCAACCACCTCGGCCAGGAGGCGATGATCGCCATCCGGGAGCCGTCGCTCGGCCCGGTGTTCGGCGTGAAGGGCGGCGCCGCCGGTGGCGGCCGCTCGCAGGTGCTGCCGATGGAGGACATCAACCTCCACTTCACGGGCGACCTCCACGCCCTGACCTCGGCGCACAACCTCATCTCGGCGATGCTCGACGCCAAGATCACCAAGGACGAGGACCTCGCCGTCGAAGTCACCGACGTCCGGTGGCCCCGCGCCATCGACATGAACGACCGGGCGCTCCGCCAGATGGTGGTCGGGCTGGGCGGGACGTTCGGCGGCACGCCCCGCGAGGACAGCTTTCTGTTGACCGCCGCCTCCGAACTGATGGCCGCGCTCTGTATGGCCGACGGCCTCGGCGACCTCAAGGGACGGATCGCCCGCATCATCGTTGCCTACGACGGCGACGGCGACCCCATCACCGTCGAGGACATCGACGCGACCGGGCCCGCCACAATGTTGCTCCGTGACGCCATCAAGCCGAACGTCGTCCAGACCATCGAGGGGACCCCGGCGTTCGTCCACGGCGGCCCCTTCGCGAACATCGCCCACGGCACCAACTCGCTGATCGCCGACAAGGCCGCCTTCGGCATGGGCGACTACCTCGTGACCGAGGCCGGGTTCGGGTCGGACCTGGGCGCCGAGAAGTTCATGAACATCGTCTGCCGGCTCGGGGACATGACGCCGAACGCCGTCGTCCTGGTCGCGTCCGTCCGGGCGCTGAAGTACCACGGCGAGGACATGTGGCCCGCCGACTTCGACGCCATCGACGAGGCCGGCGTCGACGCCGTCGAGCGCGGCTTCGAGAACCTCGACGCGCACGTCGCGAACCTCCAGCAGTTCGGCGTCCCGGTCGTCGTCGCCGTGAACCGCTTCCCCGACGACACCGACGCAGAGATCCGGGCCGTCATCGAGCACTGCCGCGAGGACCTCGGCGTCCGGGTCGCGGAGTCGGAGGTCTTCGAGAAGGGTAGCGAGGGCGGCGTCGACCTCGGCGAACACGTGATCGAGGCCGTCGCGGAGAGCGACGAGGCGGCCTTCGAGTACCTCTACGACGAGATCGACTCGATCCGGGCGAAGATCGAGACGGTCGCGACCGATATCTACGGCGCCGACGGCGTCAAGTTCACCGGCGATGCGCTGGACGACATCGACCGCATGCAGGAACTCGGCTTCGACGACGTCCCGGTCTGTATGTCCAAGACGTTCCACTCGCTCAGCGACGACGCCGCCAGGAAGGGGGCGCCGACGGGCTGGGAACTCGAGATCAGCGAGGTCTACCCCTCCGCGGGCGCCGGCTTCCTGGTCGCGCTAACCGCCGATGCGCTCACCATGCCCGGCCTGCCCGCCGATCCCGCGGCCGCCGACATGGACATCGACGAGGACGGCAACATCACTGGGCTGTTCTGAGGGCCGAACCGGAGGTGTCTCCCGTCGACCCGGCGTCCCGGGAGGCGCTCGCCGCGGAGAGCCGCGGGACCGTCCTCGTCCCCGGGGACCCGGGGTACGACGCCGCGCGGTCGGTGTGGAACGCGCGCGTCGACCGCCGTCCGGACGCCGTCCTCAGATGCCGCGGCGCCGCGGACGTCGCCGCCGGGGTGTCGTTCGCCCGCGACCGCGGGCTCGCCCTCGGCGTCAAGGGCGGCGGCCACCACGTCTCGGGGGCGGCCGTCCCCGACGGCGGCCTGCTCGTGGACCTCTCGCCGATGGACCGGGTCCGCGTCGACCCGGCCGAGCGGGTCGCCCGCGTCGGCCCGGGGGGCGACGTCGACCCCGAGACCCAGGCCCACGGGCTGGCCGTCCCGGGCGGCCAGGACCCGAACATCGGCGTCGGCGGCCTGACGCTCGGCGGCGGCGTCGGGTGGCTGAGCCGGCAACATGGCCTGACCTGCGACAACCTTCTCGCAGCGGACGTGGTGACGGCTGACGGCGACCTGCGCCGTGCCACCGAAACCGAGCTCCCGGACCTGTTCTGGGCGCTCCGCGGGGGCGGCGGCCAGTTCGGGGTCGTCACCGAGTTCACGTTCCGGCTGCACGAGGTCGGCCCGACGTTCCCCGCCGGGTCGCTCGTCTACCCGGCCGACCGGACGGCCGCCGTCGCCCGGTACTACCGCGAGTTCGTGGCCGAGGCGCCACGGGCCGCCCGGCCGCTGTTCGGCAGCATGATCCTGCCGGTCGCGTCGGCGTACCCCGAGTCGGTCCGGGGCGAGCGCGTCGCCATCATCATCGTCTGCTACGCCGGCCCGCCGGCGGCGGGCCGCCGCGCCCTCGAACCGCTTCGCGAGCGGGGCGACCCGGTGATGGACAGCCTCCGGCCGCGGCCTTACGTCGAGTTCCAGCGGGCCGGCGACAGCGAGGGCGCCCGCCGGACCGCCCTGCGGAGCCAGTACATGGAGCGGCTGGGCGAGGACGCGATCGGGACGATCGTCGCGGGCGTCGAGGACGCCCCCTCGGACGGCGCGACGGTGTTCGTCTCGCCGCGCGGCGGCGCGGAGACCGACCCGACGACGGACGCGACAGCGTACCCGCACCGCTCGGACGCCCACCACTGCCTCGTCGAGGCCCGGTGGGACGACCCCCCAGCGCGACGCCGCCCACGACGCGTGGGTCCGGTCGCTCCAGTAGGCACTGCAGCCGTACGCTACCGGCGACGTGGCGCTGAACTTCCTCGCCGAAGACGAGCCGCCGGAACGCCGCAGGGCGGCCTACGGCGACAACTACGAGCGCCTCCTCGAGGTCAAACGGACCTGGGACCCGGCCGGCGTCTTCGGCGGCCCCGCTCCCGTCGAGCCCTGAGACGCCCTACGTCGGGGCTGCCGTCTTTCACTGCGCTGTATGGACGCGAAGCCGTCCACCGCACGGTCCGCCGAGCTATCCGTCCGGTTTGCGGTCGACGGAGCGTTCAGTCCGTGTCGCGTTCGGCCCCGAGCACCCACAGCCCCCGGTAGATGCCGACCAGGCCGCAGTCACACCGGTCGAGGAGTGTCTCGCAGGTCGCCAGGTACCGCTCGTAGTCCGCCGCGGACGGCGGGTCGGGGTAGGCAGCCTCGAGTTCATCTGCGGCATGAAGCACGCCCCACTCCCGGTGGCTCACGACGAGGTACGCCTCGGGCTGGATGAACTGGAGGAACGCCGACCCCACCTCGACGCCGACGCCCGACAGCGCCGTCAGGTGCTCGAATTTCGCCGCCGCGCCGTCGGCGTCGACGGCGCCGGCGATGGCCATCTGGACCGCCTCGTAGTCGTTCTCGCCGTAGGCGCCCTCCCTCGCGCGTCGCCTGTCGTCCGGGAACGCCCCGAGGAACCGCCGGTAGTACCACTGGACGACCCACTCGGCGTCCCGCCAGCCGAAGTCGCCCTCGGCGAACGCTTTCGGCAGTAGCTCGAGGTGTTCCCGCTCGACGGCGGCCATCGGTTGCCGGTCGGGATACGCCTCGACCGCCGCCTCGACCTTGGCAGTCTCAAGCCCCATACATTGGCTCCGGGCGGCGCCGGTGAAATGGCCGACGGTCGACCGCGGCCTGTTCGACGGCTGACCGGTCTGGTTTCGCGGCCGCGCCGCTCCCGACGCCGGCCCGGGAACAAGTTTCATGCCCGTCGACACCGACCGGTCTAGACGATGATTCACGAACGGGAGGCAGACCCCCATGTCGAGTGACGGCGAGGAGCCGGTCAAGACCATCTGTCCGTACTGCGGCGTCGGCTGCGGGATCAAGGTCCGGGAGGGCGAGGAGCCGGGCGACATGCAGTTCATGCCGTGGGGCGACGCGCCGGTCAACGAGGGCAGCATCTGCATCAAGGGCGGGGCCGCGACGGAGGTCGTCGACCACGAGGACCGCCTGACGACGCCGCTCGTGAGAGAGGACGGCGAGTTCCGCGAGGCCGGCTGGGAGGAGGCGTACGACTACATCGTCTCCGAGATGGAGCGCATCCGGGAGACCCACGGCCCCGACGGGATGGGCTTTTTCGGCTCCTCGAAGACGATGAACGAGGAGAACTACCTCATCCAGAAGCTCGCCCGGCGGTACGGCACCAACCAGGTCGACAACTGCACGCGGATGTGTCACGCCTCGACGGTGTGGGCGCTCCGGACGAGCCTCGGCGCCGGCGCCATGACCAACAGCATGCAGGACCTGATGGAGGCGGCCGACGTCTTCTGGATCCAGGGCGCGAATCCGGGCGAGCAACACCCCATCGCCAACAGCCAGTACTTCCGCCAGGCGGTGCTGGACGGCGCGACGGTCATCCAGGTCGACCCCCACGCCAACAAGACGACGAAGTCGTTCCAGATCTCCGAGACGGACCGGCACATGCACCTCCAGAACGAGCCCGGGACGGACATCCCGCTGCTCAACGTGGTGCTTTCGACGATCCTCGAGCACCACGAGGAGCACCCGGAGGACGGCTGGATCGACGAGGCGTTCATCGCCGAACGGACCGAGGGCTTCGAGCACCTGAAAGAGACGCTGGCGGACTTCGACAAGCAGGAGGCGGCCGAGACCTGCGGCGTGCCGCTGGAGGACATCGAGGCCGCGGCCCGGACGTACGCCGAAGCGGGGAACGCGGCGATCTTCACCGGGATGGGGATGTCCCAGCACACCTGCGGCGTCGACAACGTCCAAAACGAGATCAACCTCGCACTCGTCACGGGGAACCTGGGCCGGCCCGGGACCGGCGTCAACCCGCTTCGCGGCCAGAACAACGTTCAGGGCGCTTGCGACGTCGGCGCGATGCCGAACGTGTTGCCGGGCTACCAGCTGGTCGACGACGACGAGGCGCGCCGGAGCGTCGAGGACGTCTGGGGCTTCGAGGTCCCGGACGAGCCCGGGCTGACGAACGTCGAGATCTCCCACGCCGCCGGCGACACCGTCCACGGCCTCTACATCATGGGCGAAAACCCCGTGATGAGCGAGCCCGACGGCAACCGCGTCGAGGAGCGCATCCAGGAACTGGAGTTCCTCTGCGTGCAGGACATCTTCATGACCGAGACCGCGAAGTACGCCGACGTCATCCTCCCGGCGACGACGTGGGCCGAGCGCGGCGGGACGGTCACGAACACCGACCGCCGCGTCCAGCGGATGCGGCCGGTCCACAAGGTCCACGAGTCGACGAAGCACGACTACGAGATCCTCTGTGAGGTCGGGAGCCGGCTGTTCGACGACGAGTTCGACTTCACCGAGCCCGAGGAGATCTTCGAGGAGCTCCGGGAAGTCTGTCCGGACTACCACGGCATCACGTACGACGCCCTCGGCGAGGAGGGCATCCACTGGCCGTGCAAGGAACCGGGCGACGAGGGCGACTCGTTCCTCTACGAAGAGGGGTTCACGACGGACAGCGGCCTCGGCCGGATCGAGGGCGTCCGCCACCAGCCGCCGAAGGAGGTCCCCGACGACGAGTACCCGCTGATCCTCACGACCGGCCGGCTGGAGGAACATTACAACACGGGCACGATGAGCCGCCGGTCGCCGACGCTGAAGCGCCAGCACCCCGAGAACTTCGTCGACGTCCACCCGGACGACGCCGAGCGCTACGGCATCGAGGACGGCGACTACGTGACGATCTCCTCCCGCCGCGGCGAGATCACGGTGAAGGCCCAGGTCACTGAGGCAATCAAAGAGGGCTCCATCTGGACGACGCCGCACTTCGCGGCCGCCTCCGCCAACCGCCTCACGAACGACGTCCTCGACGAACGCGCGAAGATCCCCGAGTACAAGGCCGCCGCCGCCGAGATCGAGGTCGACGTCGAACCGGCCGACGAGGCGCCCGCCGACGACTGACGCCCCGGCCGACGAGGCGCCTGCCGACGACTGATACTCGGGCCGATGAGGCGCCCGCCGACGTCTGCACACGCAGGGCCGTGGCGTCGCCGCGACGGCCGGCCCGATTCCGCCGGGGCTCTCACCCTTCCGTGGCTGGCACCTGGTTCTGCCGCATCGATGGAGTCCGGTGTCAGTCGTCGGGTCCTCCCGGCCCGCCAGCACCGCGACCACGAGGTATCGACCGAGAAACAGGTCGAGGTTCCCCCCTTGGAACGGGGCCAGCGGCCCCCTGAAGCCCCGGCTCCGGGCGGCCGACGCCGCCGAGCGTTTTTAGTGCGGCGTCGGAGAATGCGAACGCGGTGTCGGACTCCACCGGCGGCCCGGTCGAACGGGCGATCGAGGAGATATTCTACCCCGCCGACAGCGTGCCGTTCGTCGAGTGGCAGGCCTTCTCCGGCGCCCGGGCGACGGTCGTCCTCACCGGCGTCCTCACGCTGCTTTCGTTCGTCACCGGCCTCTCGAACCTGAGCCGGGAGACGGGGGCGCTCGCGGGCCCGCTGGCCGGCGTCGTGCCGGACGCGGCCGGGAGCGTCCTCGTCCAGTTCGGCGGGGTCCTGTTCGCGTTCGTCCTCGGCCTCGTCACCGTCGGGCTCCAGCGACGGAAGCGGGTCGCCTGGCAGATCGGCGCGGGGCTGTTGCCCGCCCTCGCCGTCCTGCCGCTTTTGACGCTGCAGCCGACGGACGTCCCGCTGTTTCTCGCCGTCGTCGTCACTTACCCCCTCCACCTCCGGAACCGCAACCAGTTCGCACGCAGCGTCGACCTCTCGCCGCTGCAACTCGCCGCCCTGGTGGCCATCGTGGCCGTGCTGCTCTACGGCACCGTCGGCGCCTACAGACTCAGATCGCAGTTCACCGCCATCGACACGTGGGGCGATGCGTTCTACTACGTCGTCGTCACGATCACGACCGTCGGCTACGGCGACATCACGCCGGCCCCGGCCTCGGCGGTCGCCAAGTGGTTCTCGTTGACCATCATGGTCTTCGGCATCGGCGCGTTCACCGTCGCGGTCGGGGCGCTCGTCGGCCCGGCCATCGAGTCCCGGATGGCGGCCGCCTTCGGAAACATGACAGCCTCTGACCTCACGCTCCTCGAGGACCACGTGGTGGTCCTGGGGTACGGCGACGTCACGGCATCGCTGCTCGAAGAACTCGACGCGGAGACCGACCTCGTGGTCGTCACGCCCGACCAGGAGACGGTCTCCAGCCTCAACACGGAGGGGGTGAACGTGCTGACGGGCGACCCGACCGACGAGTCGGTGCTCCGGGACGCCCGCGTCCCGGCCGCCAGCGGGGTCGTCGTCGGCAGCGACGACGACGCCAGGGACGTCCTCGCGGTGCTGGCGACCCGGAACGTCGCCCCGGACGTCCGCGTGGTCGCGGCCGCCAACGACGGCACGCACGTCGAGAAACTCGAGTCGGTCGGCGCCGACGAGGTCGTCGATCCCCTCGCGATCGGCGGGCGACTCCTGGGTCGGTCGGTATTGCACGACGAGGCGGTCGAGATGCCCGACCCGGCCGACGCCGACCCCGAGACGTAATCGGGCTACCGCCGTCTGGCGTGGTCCACGCCTCCCCACACCCCCGCGACCCCCATCCGGAACCTGGGAACCGGCGGCCGACGGTAGAGCTATACGGGCGCGATTCCCTAGCAGCGCCGTATGAGTACCGCGACCGGGGAAGGCGGCGTCGGGACCGGCGTCCTCGTCCCGATCTGTGCCGTCACCGGTGCGGTGGTCATCGCCGGCTTCTTCTTCCCGTCGAGCATCGGCGAGACCATCTCCGGCGGCGCCTGGCTGACGCATACCTCCTGCGCGTCCGCCGCCGCGGCATCCGCGAGATGCTCGCCGGGTTCATCGACCGGCAGGAGGCCGTCACGCTCGCGGCGCCGGTCGCCGTCTTCGCGTGCTTCTTCGCGGTGCAGGCAGCCGCCCCCGACCGAACGGCGGCGGTCGTCACCGCCGTCACCGAGACGATCTTGCAGGTCGGCGGCCCGGTGTTCCTCGGCGCCGTCTTCCTGTCGGTCGTGTACTGTCTGTATCTGCTGATCGGCCCGTGGGGCGCGATCAGGCTCGGCGGCCCGGACGCCGAACCCGCCTACACCTTCCCGACGTACTTCGCGCTCGTCTTCACCGCCGGCATCGCCGCGGGCGTGGTGTTCTGGGGACCCGCCGAGGCGCTGTTCCACTACCGGACCCCGCCGACCTACTTCGCCGACACCGCCGCGCCCGAGTCGAACGCCGCCATCGGCGGCGCCATGACCTACGCGCTGTTCCACTGGGGCCTGTCCGCCTGGAGCGCCTACGCCGTCATCGGCGTGCCCATCGCCTACTTCGTGTTCAACCGCGGGGCACCGCTGCGGGTCTCGACCATCCTGGCGCCCTGGCTCGGCGTCGACGGCCTCGACTCGCCGTGGAGCAGACTCATCGACACGCTGGCGGTGTTCGCCGTCATCGGCGGCATCGCGACGTCAGTCGCGCTGGTGGGCCGGCAGTTCCTCGCCGGCACGGCGTTCCAGTGGGGCGTCACGGCCGGCACGCTCGGGCCGGTGCTGTTCGTCGGCGGCCTCACCGTCATTTTCACGCTCTCGGCCGTCACCGGGGTCCACCGCGGGATCCGACGGATCGCGGGGTTGACAGTCGTCCTGTTCGGCCTGGTCGCGGCCCTGCTTTTCGCCACCGGCCCCCGCGGCTTCATCGTGGAGCGCGGGACCCGGGCGCTCGGCAGCTACACCCTGCACTTCGTCCCGATGAGCTTCCACCTCGGCGGCGACTGGGTCGCCGAGTGGACCATCTGGAACTGGTCGTGGTGGTTCTCGTGGGCGCCGTTCGCCGGCCTGTTCATCGCCGCGCTCTCGCGTGGCCGCCGGATCCGGACCGTCGTGTTCACGGGCGTGGTCGCGACCTCCGCCGCGACGATGGTCTGGTTCCTGGTGCTCGGCGGGACCTCGCTGTGGGTCCAGCACACGGGTCAGGCGGACATTCTCGGGGCCATGGCGGCGGCCGACAGCGCCGAGGCCGTCGCCGGGTTCCCGCTGTTCGAGGCGCTGCCGCTGGGCCAACTCTTCATGTTCCTCTTCCTCGCGCTCATCATCACGTTCATGGCGACCTCCGCGGACACCTCGACGCTCGTCGTCTCGACGCTGGCGGCCGAACGCGGCCTGGCGCCCTCGAGTGCGACCATCGTCTTCTGGGGCGTCGTCCAGGGCGCCGTCGCCATCGCGGTGTTGCTCCTCGGTGGCGCGGGGACGTTGGAGGCGATGGCGGTCCTAACCGGCGGTCCCTTCGCCGTGCTGTCGCTAGTGGCGCTGGTCGGGCTGACGGTGACCTTCTACCGCGACGAGAAGGGCCACCGGTCGCTGTTCGACGTGATCCGGGCGCGGCTCCCCGATATCTGGACCCACCACGACCTCGACCCGCCGGAGGAGGACTGAGCCTCACTGACGCGCCGTCGCCGTTGATCCGCCCGGCGACCCGGACGTGCGGTCCGGTCAGGCGGTGACGAGGGCAGTACAGAAGTTCTCGACGATCCGCATGCCCTCGCTCGTGAGGATGCTCTCCGGATGGAACTGCATCCCGACGTGCGGGCGGTCGACGTGCCGGACGCCCATCACGATGCCGTGGCCGCCGTCCGCGCGGCCGCCGGACGCGTCGCCGGTCGTGTAGGCCGTCTCCTCGAGTTCGGCCGGCAACTCGTCGCGTTCGACGGACAGCGAGTGGTACCGGCCGACCTCGAAGGGGTCGGCGACGCCGTCGTAGAGCCCCTTCCCGTCGTGGGTGACCGACGACGGTTTCCCGTGGACCACCTCCGGAGCGTGGCCGACCGTCGCACCGTTGGCGGCACAGAGCGCCTGGTGGCCGAGACAGACCCCCAGCGTCGGGTACTCCGTCTCGGCGAACACGTCGACGGAGACCCCGGCGTCGGCGGGCGTGCCGGGCCCCGGCGAGACCACGATGCCGTCCGGGTCCAGCTCGCGGATGCCGGCGACGTCGATGGCGTCGTTGCGCCGCACCTCGACGTCGTCGAACTCGCCGACGTACTGGACGAGGTTGTAGGCGAAGGAGTCGTAGTTGTCGACGATGAGGATCATCAGCGCCCGCCCATCGGGTCGGAGGCGGCGTCGACGGCCAGCGTGCCCTGCTCCCCCAGCGCCTCGTCGACGGCCGTCACCAGCGCGCGGGCCTTGTCGAGGGTCTCCTGGTACTCCAGGTCCGGGACCGAGTCGTGGACGACGCCGGCGCCGACCCGGAGGCGATACTCGCCCTCGTGGCGGACCAGCGTCCGGATGACGATGTTCAGCGTCGCGCGGTCGTCGAAGCCGAAGACGCCGATCGAGCCGGTGTAGGGGCCCCGCCGCGACGATTCGACCTCGTCGATGATCGCCATCGTCCGGGGCTTCGGCGCCCCGGTGATCGTGCCGCCGGGGAAGACGGCGGCGACGGCGTCGGCGATCGAGCACTCGGTGCGGCGCCGGCCCTCGACCAGGCTGACGAGGTGCATGACCTCCGAGTAGCGGTCGACCCGGCGGTACTCCGTCACGTCCACCGAGCCGTACTCGCTGACCTTCCCGAGGTCGTTGCGCTCGAGGTCGACGAGCATCGCGTGTTCGGCCCGCTCCTTCTCGTCGGTCAGGAGGTCGGCCTCGAGGTCGGCGTCCGCCTCGGGCGTCTCGCCGCGTGGCCGCGTCCCGGCGATGGGCTCGGTCAGCACGCGGTCGCCCTCGATGTCGAGCAGCAGCTCCGGGCTCGCGCTGACCAGATCCACGCCCGGGAACTCCACGAGTGCCGAATAGGGGGCCGGATTCACCCGACGGAGCGCGTCGTACGCGTCGATTGGGTGGACCGTCGCCGGCGCGACGAGCCGGTGGGAGACGTTGGCCTGGAAGGTGTCCCCGTCGCGGACGTACTGCTTGACCTCGCGGACGCGGTCGGCGAACGCCGCCTGCCCGCACTCGCTCTCGAAGGACGCCCGGCGGTCGGCCGTCGGCGGCGAGGGGGCCTGCGGGTCGCCGTGCAGCGCCGCGCCGGCCAGCGCGAGCGCGCGCCCCCGGCCCTGCTCGTAGGCCGCGGCCGGCGACCCCTCGACGACGGGGCAGGCAGTCACCCGTAGCCGGACCGGACCGTCGTTCCGTGGTTCCTCCCAGGCGGCGACCCGGTCGAACACTCCCAGCTGGAGCCGCGGGAGCCCGTCGGGCGTCGTCGTATCCGGGATGTCCTCGAGCTCACGGGCGACGTCGTAGGAGAGCCAGCCGAACGCGCCACATGGATACGGAACGTCGCAGTCGCCACGGACGAGCTGTTCCCGTTCGAGCAGCGCGTCGATGGCCTCGATACTGGGACTGTCGTCGTCGGAACCCTCTCCGCCGGCTGTCACCTCGACCCGCTCGACGGGATCGACCGCGAAGTACCCCCAGCCGGACTGGCCGCCCGTCGTCTCGAGGAACACGCCGTCGCGGTCGGCGGTCCGGGCGCGGCGGTACGCTTCGAAGGGGTCCGGGACGGTGACGGACACCTCGACCGGGACGCGGGCGCCGGCCGGCGTCGCGGCTGCCGTCTCGACGAACGATTCCTTCCGCGTCACGGTCGTCGGCTCGGTCATGGAGTCCCTGCAGTCCCGGTCCTGTGCCGAGTTTCGGATGCCGGGACAAATACGTTTGGTGGGCCGGGCGACCCGACCGGAGGGAGGGTCGGCGGACGAGCGAGCGGCGAGCGGAGCGAACCGCGAGCCGGGCGGCGCGACCGGTAGGGAGCGCCGCCGGATGGGCGAGCGGGAGGCGCGAGGCGCGACCACCGGGAGCGCCTCGGATGGAGCGAGCGGTGAGTGGAACGAGCCGCGAGCTGTGAGCGGAGCGACCGACGACACGCGAGCCGGGCGACCCGACCGGAGGGAGGGTCGCCGGACGAGCGAGCGGTGAGCGGAGCGAACCGCGAGCCGCGAGGCCGACCGGAGGGAGGCCTCGGAACGGAGCGAGCGGCGAAGCCGCGAGCCGGGCGGCGCGAGCCGCGAGGCCGACCGGAGGGAGGCCTCGGAACGGTGAGCGGTGAACACAGTAAGCCGCAATCCGGGCGCTCTACCGCTGCGGATGGCGACACGGGATCGGTGGGGTCTTGCATACGTCTACTCTCCCGGGCGACGACTGCGCCCAGCCCAGGGCTGCGAGTGTTCTAATACCGTCCGTACGGAAGACCCCGTATGGCCTACACCTACACCGGCGACGCGGCGGCGCGGCTCGCCGCGGCCTACCGGGCGGACGCCGAGCCCTTCCCCACGAGCGATGCGATGGACTTCCCCGGGTCGGACCAGGACCGCGAGGTCGCGGCCCTCCTCCGGGAGCTGTTCTTCCCGCGGTGCTGGAACGCGACGCCGCTCGTCCGCGACGAGCGCACGGTCGCCGAACGGCTGGACGACCTCGGCGCACTGCTGTGTGCGGGCATCCGACCGTACGGGACGGCGGAACCGGACTCTACGGTCACGACCGTCGTCGACCGCCTCCCCGCCATCCGGTCGCTCCTCAAGAAGGATGTCGTGGCCGCCTACAAGGGCGATCCGGCGGCCAAGTCCCACCTCGAGGTGATCCGGTCGTACCCCGGCTTGTTCGCGATAATGATCCAGCGGGTGGCCCACGAACTCTACGAGGCGGGCGAACCGGAGTACGCACGGGAACTCACCGAGTACGCAAAGACCCGGACCGGTATCGACGTCCACCCGGGCGCGGAGGTCGGCGAGTACTTCTTCGTCGACCACGGCACCGGCGTCGTCGTCGGCGAGACGGCGACGGTCGGCGACCGGGTCCGCATCTACCAGGACGTCACCCTCGGGGCGCTCCACTTCGAGGAGGAGGAGGGGGCGGAACACGCCCTGGCGAAGGGCTACGAGCGGCACCCCGACGTCGGGAGCCACGTGGTCATCGGCGCCGGGACGAAGGTGCTCGGCGCGGTCACCGTCGGCGACCACGTCAGCATCGGCGCGAACTCCTGGGTGACAGAGGACGTCCCGGCGAACACGAAAGTGTACGTTAGCGACCACCCGACACAGGAACGCAAGCAGAACGATTGACGCCCGGCGCGGCTACACCCGCAGGTGGGCGGGCGGGTCGACGACCTCGAGTTGCTCCAGCAGGCTCAGCCGGTTCTCCTCCAGCCAGATCTCCGCGATCCTGCCCTCGGCGACCCGGTACATCCCGATCCCCGTCCAGTCGGCCCGGTGGCCCGTCGGCTCGACGTCGCGGTACTCGCCGGTGTGGGTCCCGCTGACCGAGTACCGGACGACGACGGTGTCGCCGTCGGCGACCATCTCCTCGGTCTCCCCCGCGTAGTCGGGGAACGTCTCGAAGTGGGCGTCGAGGAACTCGAGGATCTCCTCGTGGCCGTGTAGTTCCTCGTGGACGCCGTGTTCGACGACGTCGTCCGCCAGGAGTTCGGTCATCCGGTCGCGGTCCCGGTCGTTGAACGCCGACAGGTAGTCCCGCACCACGTCGACGTTCGAGTGTTCGGTTGCTGACATGGATGGGTCTCCGTTCGGCGCCCTGCCGCTCGGAGTCGGGCGCACCGCTCGGACACAGGGCACAGGTCGTGTTAGGTGTTCCCATCGAACTGGTCGAACGGCGCCCCGCCGACGGCCGCTCACTCCGTGGACTCCAGCCGCTTCGAGCGCTGGAGCGCCTCGTAGTACGTCGCGGCGTCGGCCTCCCGGACGAACTCCGCGAGTTCGTCGTGACCCAGGTCCATGGCGGCGAACCGGGCGCCCATGTAGTTGTACTCGTCGTCGAGGAGGTCGGCGTCGAGGACCTCCCGCAGCTGGCGGACCACCTCGTCGGTGACCTCGACGCGCGTCACGAGGCGTCCCTCCTGGCCGCGTCGTAGGCCGCCTGGAGCCGCCGGAACTCGCGCTCGTCGCCGCCGTGGTCCGGGTGGACCGCCTTGACGCGCCGGCGGTAGGCCCGCCGGACGGCGGCCTCCTCCGCCCCGCGGGGGAGCCCGAGGACCTCGTAGGCGGCCTCGGGAGTGCCCCCGCGGCGGTCCCGGCCGGCGCCCGCGCCGACCGAGCGCTCCGGCGTCTCGAACGGGAGCCGGGGACCGAGCGCGACGCCCGGCAGCTCGTGTTCGGCGAGCACGACGCGGGTCGGCGTGCCCTCCAGCGAGAGGTACGTTCCCGCGTCGAACGTCACGGCGACGTCCCGCTGGGGGAGGAAGAAGGCGACGCGGTTGCCGGCGACCTCGGCGTCCTCGGTGAACCGCTCGCCGATGGACTCGAGGTACCGACGGATCTCGCCGCGACGGATCGTCTCCGTCGACCGACCCTCGGGGCCGGCGTCGCCGTCGGGGAACCGGCGGGCGCCGACGAGGAAGGTCACCGCGACGCCGAGGCTCAAGAGGGCGCCGGCGGCGACGCCGAGGTACACCCACTGCGGGAGCGACAGCAGCGCGTCGACTGCCACACGCCCGTCTAGGTCCGAATCGGTTATGAGCGTGACGGCGCCGGCCACCCGGCCTGCGTCGTCGGCCCCGGCCCCGGTGTTGGCCGACGGGCCTCAGCCGATGTACCGCAGGTCCTCGTCGCTCGGTGGCTGGGCGCCCTGCTCCATCTGCTGGATGCGCTCGACGACCTCCTGCATCTCCTCGGCGCGGTCCGCCAGGGCGTCGTAGCCGACCTCGAACCCGAGGGCCTCCTGGAGGGCCTCGAGCACCACGCGGGCGCTCTGGGGGTCCACGAGGTAGCCGCTCGTCTCGCCCATCAGACAGGCCGCCTCAAAGCCGCGGCGCTCGCCGAGGCCGAGCAGCAGCCCGGAGATGCCGACGATGCCGCCGGCCGGCTCGTCCTCACGGAACTGGACGCCCACGCCCTCCAGCTCCTCGACGAATGCGTCGGCGGTCGCGGCGCCGACTACGTCCGGCTCATCGACGAGTTCGCCCGTTGGGACGCCGCCCATCGCGACGACGCGGTCGACGTCGAACGCGTCGGCGACGTCGAGGAAGGCCTCGGTGAGCCGGTAGTGGCCGGGCCCGTCGGCGGCCTGGTGGTCGCCGGTCAGGACGAGCAGGTCGCGCTCGGCGTCCCGCACGGCGTGGACCGCCGCCGACGCGAGGGTGGTCCGGCCGTCCTCGACGGTCACCTGCGGCGGGAAGTGCTCCGAGTACACCCGCCGGACGACCTCGGTCTCGAACTCCTCCAGGAGGTGCTCGGCGGCCAGCTTCCCCACGTGGCCGACGCCCGGGAGCCCCTCCACGAGCACCGGCTCCGCGAGGTCGGGGTCGGCCAGCGACTCGATCTCGACTGCGTCCATGCGGAGCACTCGGGCCCGGACCGCATAAGAACACGGCGATGTTCATATACGGTGCCGTCGGCAGCGGCGGCGGCGGTGAGTCCGTGCCTGTCGTCCACGCGGGTCGCCCGCGCGGCTCGCGGCTTCGCCGCTCGCCCGTCCGGCGACCCTCCCTCCGGTCGGGTCGCCCGGCTCGCGTGTCGTCGTTCCCGATGGTCACTCCTTCCGCTCGCTCAGTCCGCGGCCTCCCTCGTTCACGGCTCGCTTCGCTCACCGTTCACGCATTCGGAGCCGCTCCCTGCGGTCGCGGCTCCCGCCGGTCGGCCGCGGGCCCTCCGCCGGTACTCACCGTAGGGGTCCTCAGGGTTGTACGGCGCCGGCGCGCTGTTCTCGGCGTCGGCGCCACACGCCGGGCACGTCTCCCCGAGGGTGTACACCGGCGACTCGTGGGTACGCTCCCACACCGAGCAGACGCGGATGTCGGCCTTCATCTACTCCTCGTCGGTACGGCGCTCGCGGTGGAACTCGGCGGTGCCGCCGACGGCCTCGATGGCCTCGCTCGCCCGGTCGGCGCTCTCCTCGAGTTGGGTCTCGGCGGTCTTGTAGTTCGGAGCCTGCACGCGGATGCGGTACTCCGGCGCGCCGACGTAGGTGACCGTCAGGTCGGCCTCCTCGGGGACCTCCCCGTTGCCCTCGGCCGCCTCCAGCGCCTCGCGGACGTCCTCGACGCCGTCGGCGCCGGGTGCCTCGAGGTCCACGTAGCCCGTCACCGTCACGTACGGCACCGAGACGTTCTCGCGTGCCGTCTCCACGATCGCCTCGACGTCGTCGTCATCGAGGTCGGTGTCCGCAAGCGCCTCCGGGCCGTGGATGGCGGCCGCCTCGAAGCCGTCGTAGAGGCTGCCGTGGCCCTCGAGGAGTTCGTTGGCGACGCGGCGGAACGTCTCGTCGTCGACGTCCTCGCCGAACGCGATCTCCATCCACTTGTCGGCCTGCTGTTCGTTCTTCCACTCCTGGATCTTCTCGGAGTGCTGGTGGTCGTTGACGTCCTTGATCGAGAGGTCGACCTGCTGGGCGTCCTCGTCGACCTCCAGCACCTTGCAGACCACCATCTGGTCGACGTTGGCGTGGTCGCGGACGTTCTTGATCCAGCCGGCGGCGACCTCGCTGACGTGGACCAGCCCCCGCGTGTCCTCGTACTCCTCGAGGTCGACGAACACCCCGAAGTCCTCGATCTCGTCGACCCGGCCGACGACGAACTCGCCCGACGATGGCCAGCCGCTGTATTGCATGCGAACAGCTTCCCGTGTGACGAGAATAAAGGCGTCGTTCCGCTCGCCGATTCGGTCGGCCGGGTTATCTGGCGTCGACGGTCTCGACGACCTCGGCCTCGACCGTTGCTTCGCCGCCCGTCGGCGTCGTGAGCGTCGACCCGCAGACGGCGCAGTCGACGACGGTCGCGGCCGTGCCGAAGACGACCTGCTCGTTCTCGCAGTCCGTACACCGGACCCGTACGAAGTTCCCGGCCATCGTCACTCCTGGAACGTGAGCCGGCCGGCGCGCCAGCCCTCCCGGAGGTGGGCCTTGCCGCACTCGCTGCAACGGTACTTGAGGTCCGTCTTCTTGGTCGGCTTGTCGCCGCCCGGCACCTTCGAGAACCGCCCGGCGTTGCCGATGACCGCCTTCCCCCGTCGGGTCCGGCGGGCGTCCCACTTGGTCCCCGACGACTGGCCCGAGCGGACCTTCTCCACCTCTATCTCGTGGTGGCCGTCGCAGTGTGGACAGTACGAGTTGAACCGGCGTGGCATCTCCATAGTACCCTTCGATAACGGAGCCCCGGTTAAAACGGGTTTGGTTTCGGGGCCGCACGAGCCGGCCGTTCCCGGGCTCTCGCTGGTCGCAGGGCCTTTGCCAACCGCCGCCCTCGGTTCGGGGCATGGTCGCGCCCGCCGTGATCCTCGTCGGGGCCACCCTCACATTCGCCGGCGTCGCGGGCGTCGTCGTCGCGGCGGCCCGCCGGAGCAGTCGGCTCCGATGGGGGCCGCCCATCCTGCTCGTCACCGGGGCGGTCTGGCTCGTCGTGGTGGCACTCCTCTGGCTCGACGGTCGCATCGGGCGGTACTTCGTACCGCCCTTCTGGCTCGTCATCGCGGCCGGCCCGCCCGTCGGCGCGGCGGTCGGGACGAACCGCGCCGGCACGCCGGTGGCGACGGCCGCCTGGACCACTGTGTACGCTGGGACGTTCGCGGCCGGCCTCCCGTTCGGCGTCCCGCTCGGGAGCGCCGCCGTGCTGGGCCACGCCGTCGAGACGGTGACGGCCGTCTTCGTCGCGCTGCCGGGCGTACTGGTTGGCGCCGGGGTCGGTGCCACCGGGGAGGACTAACACGATGCGGCGAACGGCCCGCCGGGACCGGGTTCGCCTTCCCCATCCCGTCGGCACCGGCGTGGCGTATCGGGCTTCCGACGTGCAGGGCGGCGACATCGGTTTACGCCGCCGGAAACGCCACGGGTCCGAAGCGCTTAACCCGGCATCAGGCGAACGCCCGTTCGTGAAACGGCTCATCATCCACGGGGACCCCGGCATCCGCAAGGAGGCCGTCATCGAGTACGACGGCGAGGAGCACGTCTGCTTCGGGGTCTCCCGACAGGGGGAGTGGCACGGCCCCGACCGGCCACAGCTGTGGTGCACAATCGGCACCGCCGAGGAACGGGAGGACTTCGAACGCCGGAACTTCATCCCGATGCACCTCGAGGTCGACGACGTCGACGCCGAGTCCGTCGACGTCGTGAAAGCGGCCGGCGACCTGGCGGTCTGAGGCCGTGCCGTCGACTGACACCGCAGGCCGCCGCGCCGCCGGACTCACGTCCCCATGAGTGACCTCCGCCCCGTCACCGTCGCCGTCGCGGTCCTCGGCCTCTTCGCCGGCGGCCTCGCGGCGCTCGGCCGGTTCCTGCCGTTCGTCCTCGACCGGCTCCAGGAGGGCCAAATCGCCGTCGCGGTCGCCGTCGTTGATGGGCTCGCCTTCCTCCTGTCGCCGGTCGCCGTCGCGGTCGTGGGCTACGGGGCCGGCAGCCGCGTCGACGTCGGCGAGGCGTACGGTCGCATCGTCGCCATCTTCGCCGGCGTCGGCGGCGCGGCCTCGTTGGTCGGCGGGGCCGCCCTGACGTTCGGGCTCGCCGACACTATCGCCCGAGCGTCGGTCCTCGACCTCGGGCTCACCTTCGTCTTCGCGCCGATATCCATCGGCGTGTCGTTCGCGCTCGCGGGGTTAGCCGCGGCCGCCGTCGCCCAGTTCCGCCGGGACTGAGTCGGGTGTGCGGCCCGCGTCGGACGTGTGCGATCGTGGCGCGGTGTCGGCGGCGATCGCTGGCTGGGTAGTCAGGGTGAGTGACGAAGGCAACCTGCCGAAGGCCTTCGAGGGGTTCGAGGTGCGTACCGCCTTACTGCAGGTCGTTCGTCACCTGACGCATGATCTCGAGGGCCTCCTTCAGCGTCTCGACGCCGGCGGCGTAGGAGATCCGCGCGTGCCCGGCTCCGTGCTCACCGAAGGCGGCCCCCGGCACGAGGATGACGCCGCGGTCGATGACCGCTTCGACCCAGCCGTCGGGCACCCGCGGCATCGCGTAGAACGCGCCCCGGGGCGTCGGGACCTCGAGGCCCATGTCCTCCAGGGCGTCCAGGAGGACGTCCCGGCGCTCCTCGAAGGCCTCGCGCATCTTGACGGTGTGGTCCTGCGGTCCCTCCAGCGCCGCCTCGGCGGCGTACTGGGACGGCGCGGAGGCACACGCCTGGGCGTACTGGTGGACGCGGAGCATCCGCTCGATTCGTCTGGTCGAGGCGGTGACCCAGCCGAGCCGCCAGCCGGTCATCGAGTAGGCCTTCGAGGCGGCGTTCACGACGACCACGTTGTCCGAGTCGGCGTAGGTCATCGGCGAGTGGTGCTCGCCGTCGAAGACGAACGGCTCGTAGACCTCGTCGGAGACACAGAGCACGTCGTGGTCGTCGGCGATCCGGGCAAAGGCCCGCATGTCGGCTTCGCTCTGGACCGCGCCGGTGGGGTTTGCGGGGCTGTTGACGACGAAGGCGGCGGTGTCGTCGGTGATGGCCTCCTCCACGGCCGCCGGCGATAGCGTGAGGTCCTCCCGGAGCGGGACGGGCGTCGGCTCCCCGCCGGCGACGCGGGTCAGCGCCTCGTAGGAGACGAAGCCGGGGTCCGGGATGAGGACTTCCTCCCCGACGGCCACGTGGGCCTCGATGACGAGGTGGAGCGCCTCGCTGCCGCCGGCGGTCGCGATGACGTCCCCGGGGTCGACGGCGAGGCCGTTGTCGCGGTCGTGCTTTTCGGCGATGGCCTCCCGGAGTTCCCGGATGCCCTTGTTCGAGGTGTAGGCGTCCGTCTCGCCGGCCTCGATGGCGTCGACGGCCGCCTGCCGGGCGTGGGCGGGCGCGGGGAAGTCCGGCTGGCCGAGCCCGAGGTTGATGGCGTCGGCGCCGGCGGCCTCGAACACCTCGCGGATGCCGCTGATGGAGACCGCCTCGACGCGGGCGGAGAAGTCGGACATGCACGATACCCGGCGGGCAACGGGGTTAACTCTGCTGGAAGCTCACGCCGCCGCCTCCCGCAGGTCATCGAGGTGCCGCTCGAGCCGGCGGAGCGTCGCGTCGGCATCGGCGTACCCCTGTTCGTACTCCTCGTAGGCGGCGTCGGCCTTCCGGAGGAACCGCTCGACAGCCTCGTCCGTCTCGGTCATGCCTGGCGGTTCGACCGCCACCTGGAAAACGGGCCGGGTCTCGACCACTCGCGACCGGTTCACGGGGTTCATGGCCGAAATTGGGAACCAGTATGGAGCCAGTTCGGCGAACGCGTTTATAGGACATTCGCGTAGGGACGAGTATGCACCAGATCAGAGCCAAGATCGCGCTGGCGGGCGTCATGACGAGTCTCCTCTTCCTGACGTTCGTCGTGATCGCGACGACGCTGCCGACGCTCGCCTGAGAGAAGCACTGCACCGGTCGGTCGAGCATCCGCGAGGGAGGGGAGCGACCGAGCGGTTCACCGGCCGCGAACGGAGTGAGCGGCCGGCTGCAGGTTTTTCCCCAAAAGTTTTTGCGACTGAGCGGTTCCGCGCCACCGGCGCGGAACCCGAGGGAGTAAAAAGTGGGTGTCCTAGTGCTTGAACGCCCGCTGCCCGGTGAACGCCATCGCCATGCCGTGGTCGTTCGCGGCCTCGATGACGTCCTCGTCGTTGACGGAACCGCCCGGCTGGACGACGGCCTCGATGCCGGCCTCGGCCGCTGCCTCGACGCCGTCCGGGAACGGGAAGAAGGCGTCCGAGGCCATCACGGCGCCCTCGGCGTCTCTCCCCTCGGCGTGTTCGTCGGCCTTCATCGCCGCCAGGCGGACGGCGTCGACTCGGGAGACCTGACCCATGCCGACGCCAACCGTCTCCGTGCCGTCGGCGAACACGATGGCGTTCGATTTGACGTGCTTGATCGTCCGCCAGGCGAACAGTATCGTCTCCAGCTGCTCGTCGGTCGGTTCGCGCTCGGTGACGACATCGAGGTCATCAACGGTCGGCGACTGGCGATCCCGCTCCTGGACGAGGCGGCCGCCGACGAGGTCCGACTCGACGAGCGACCCGGCGGGGCCGTCGACGTCGCCGACGTCGAGCACCCGGAGGTCCTCGGTCTCGCGGAGCACGTCGAGCGCGGCGTCGGCGTAACCGGGCGCGACCACGACCTCCTTGAACGACTCCGTAATCGCCGACGCCGTCGCGGCGTCGCACTCGCGGTTCAGCGCGACGATGCCGCCGAAGGCGCTCATCGGGTCCGTCGCCAGGGCGTCCGCGTAGGCCGTCGCGATGTCCGCGGCGGTGGCACAGCCGGCAGGGTTCGTGTGCTTGATGACCGCGGCGGCGGGCTCGTCGAACTCCCTGACGAGGGTCACCGCCCCGTCGGCATCGTTGTAGTTGTTGTACGACAGCGCCTTCGCGCCCTCGTTCAACTGCTCGGCGGCGACCACGCTGCCGCCGTCGGTCCCGTCGGCGTAGACGGCGGCCGCCTGGTGGGGGTTCTCGCCGTACCGGAGCGTCCGGTCGCGGTCGGCGCTCGCGACGCGGCGCGACGGGAACCGTCCGCCGTCGTCGCCCGCGACCGACACCTCGCCGGCCTCGCGGTCGACCTCGACCCGGCCCTCGGCGAACCACTTCACGGCGCGCGGATAGGCCGTGAACTCCGCCTCGTCGAGGACCCGCTGTTTCAGGTCGTCGACGTCATCGCCGTCGTACACCGGGACCGGTTCCTGGGTGACGATGGGGCCGCCGTCGACGGTTTCGTCGACCACGTGGACGGTACACCCGGTGACGGCCACGCCGGCCGCGATGACCTGCTCGTGGGCGTCCATGCCGGGGAACGACGGCAACAGCGACGGGTGGACGTTCAGCGTGGTCGGCGCCGCCTCGAGGAACGTCTCGGTGAGGATGCGCATGTAGCCGTCCAGACAGACCAGGTCGACGTCGTAGCCCGACAGTCGCTGGAGGATGCGGCGCTCGTGTCGCTCGCGCGGCTCGTCGGCGTCCCGCTCGACGACCTCCGTGGCGATGCCGCGCTCGGCGGCGCCCTCGAGCACGGGGGCGTCCGCCTCGTTCGTCAGGACGACGTCGAGGACGGCACCCCCCGGCTCCTGGTCGGCGACGTGGAGCAGGTTCCGGCCGCGGTTCGAGGCCATCCCGGCGATGTGCATGTCCGTGGGGGGCTCCGCAGCGGGCAAAGGCGTTGTGGTTACTGCCGACGGTGTACCCACGAACGTGAATAAATAAGGGTGTTTAATAGGGATAAACGTATTTAGTATCCACGAACGTCCAAACCGAGTCGAGAGGTTGCGCGTTGCCGGGCTAGCAAGGGGGCCAAATCGCCACGCCAAGCGCCACACTTTTTCGGGGCTGCCGTCGACCACCGGGTATGACCGACCGGGGCTCCCTCGAGGCCGTCTCGCCGCTCGACGGCCGGTACGCCGGCGACACGGAACCGCTCACGGAGTACGGCAGCGAGGCGGCGCTTTCGGCCGCCCGAGTCCGCGTCGAGGTCGAGTACCTTCTGGCGCTTTCGGATCTCGAGGCCACGCCGCTTTCGCTCTCGACGGCCGACCGCGAGGACCTCCGGGCGCTGTACGAGGAGTTCGACGCCGACGACGCCGCGGTCGTCAAGCGACTCGAGACCGACGGCTACGACGACTACCCCGCCACCAACCACGACGTCAAGGCGGTCGAGTACTTCGTCCGGATGCACCTCCCGGACGCCGAGGCCCAGGCGCCGTGGGTCCACTTCGCGCTCACCAGCGAGGACGTCAACAACCTCGCCCACCGCCTCCTCCTGCAGCCGGCCGTCAGGGCCGTCCTCGTCCCCGCCGCCCGCGAGATCCGGGACGCCCTCGCCGAGGAGGCCCAGGCCCACCGCGACCTCCCGATGCTCGCCCACACCCACGGCCAGCCGGCGACGCCGACCACCTACGGCAAGGAACTGGCCGTCTACGCCGCCCGCCTCGGCCGGGCGCTCGGGCGCCTCGAGGCGGCCACCGACGACCTCGCCGGGAAACTCGCCGGCGCCTCCGGCACCTACGCCGCCCACCACGCGGCCTACCCGGACGTCGACTGGCGCGCGTTCGCCGGCTCGTTCGTCGAGTCGCTCGGCCTCCGGCACGCCCCGCTCGCGACCCAGGTCAACCCCTGCGACGACCTGGCGGCCGTCTTCGACGCCCTCCGGGGCGTCAACAACGTCCTCCTGGACCTCGACGTCGACATGTGGCTGTACGTCTCGGACCGCTACCTCGGTCAGGCGACCGTCGCCGGGGAGGCCGGCTCCTCGACGATGCCGCACAAGGTCAACCCCATCGACTTCGAGAACAGCGAGGGCAACCTCTCGAAGGCCAACGCCGACCTCGCCTTTCTCGCCGACCACGTCACCACCTCCCGGCTCCAGCGGGACCTCTCGGACTCCACCGTCAAGCGCAACGTCGGCGCTGCGCTCGCCCACTGTCTCGTCGGCTACCGGCGGACGGCGGCCGGCCTCGAGACGGTCGCCCCCGACGAGGCCGCCATGCGGGAGGACCTCGAGGCCAACCCCGCCATCGTCGGCGAAGCCGTCCAGACCATCCTCCGCCGGGAGGGCGACACCGGGGCCTACGAGCGCGTCAAGGACCTCACCCGCGGCGAGCGGGTTACCCTCGAGGAGTTCCGGGCGCTGTTCGACGACCTCGACGTCGAGGAGTCGGTCCGCGACGAACTGCACGCCCTGACGCCGGCGGGTTACACCGGGCTCGGGAGCGACCTCGTCGACGAACTGGACGAGTAAAGCTATCGCGCCGTACCGTCCTGCCCTGAGGCGTCCACCGTCTGGGAGGACCGGTAGGCGACCTCGACCGTGACGTCTCGGTCCGTCCGGCGCTGGATCTCGCGTTCGAGGTCCGCGGCGAGGCCGTCCGGCGGTGTCGCGGGGGACCCACTCGCGGTGACGGTCACCAGTGTCGGCTCGGCGGGCGCGGCCAGCCCGCCGTACCCCGCGGACACGCCGGTCGTCTCGAGGTCGGCGTAGGGCGGCGCCGACATAGTCTCCTGGACGACCTGGTTCGTCCGGTGGTCGAAGCTGAGCTGCGAGACGGTCAGGGCGCCGGTCACGACGGTCGCCCCGAGCAGCAGGAGGATCGTGGCGTAAACGCGCCGTCGGTCCGCGTCGGGGACGGACTCTCCGAGCGACCACTCGTCGAACAGCCACGGGGGGCGGTAGCCCAGGAGGACGAACGTCACGAACGCCCCGAGGTTGAGCGCGAGGACGTTCACCGCGAGCAGCAGCAACGACCCGACGGCGTACGTCTGTTGGCCCCACGCGAGGCCGAGGCCGACGCCGCCGGCCGCGGGCACGATTGCCGCCGCGATCATCACGCCGATGAGCGAGACCGACTGCTCGGTGGAGTACCCGTAGGCGCCGACGACGCCCGCGATGGTGGCGCCGATCGTGCTCAGAAGCGACGGGGCCAGTCTGACGCCGACGAGTTCGATGCTCGTCACCTCGACCGCCGGCGGGACGACCCCGGTTCGGCGGAGCAGTAGCGCGAAGGGGGCCGCGACGAGGATCGCGAGGCCGAGGCCCAGCACCTGCTGTTTGACGCTGCCCGTGAAGACGTCCCAGTCGCCGTCCACGGCCGCCGCCGGGGCCGCGAGCGCGGCACTGACCTGGGGGGCGATGACCATCGCCCCGACGACGAGTGCGGGCTGGTCGAGGAGGAGCCCGCACGTCGCGGCGAGCACGCTGAGGACCGTCCCGGCGTAGTACAGTCGGCGCGGCCACCGCAGCTCCCGTATCGTCGCGCCGAGTTCGGGCCGCGAGATGGTCGGGGTGTCGTCGCCGTACTCCTCCTGGAGGTCGGAGAACCGGCCCGTGTGGGCGAACTCGCCCTTCGTGACGACGGTGTAGGTGTCGGAATCGACGTCTGCGTCGTCCAGCCCGTCGAGGACCTCCGAGACGGCCGCCGTCGGGACGGGAGCGAAGAAGTTGACGCCGTCGTCGTCTGTCGGTGCGACGTAGTCGACCTCGAGGTCCTCGAGCACCGCCTCGACGCTCGATCGCTCGGCCGCCGGGACCCGGACGTGGAGCTGTCTCACGGCCGGCCCCCTGGGTTACCTGTCGGTCGGCTCCGGGACGGGGACGGACCCCGTGGCCGGGGCACTTTCACGGTGGGTTCGCTGTCCGCGGTCATACACTGCGACTCGACGTCCGGCCGCGCCAAAAGCCTCGGCGTGCAGCGCGGAAGGCGCCTGATGGCAGCTCAGTCGTCGCTGGGTGGCGGCTCAGTCGGCGCCTGATGGCGCCTCACTCGACGCCGGGCGCCTCGTCCTCCAGCCGCGTCAGGTCCTCGAAGGTCTCCCGGCGCCGAGTGACCCGCTCGTCGTCGCCCTCGATGGCGACCTCGGCGGGCCGGGGTTGGGAGTGGAACTGGCTCGCCAGGTCGATGCCGTAGGCGCCGACGGTGCCGACCGCGAGCAGGTCGCCGACCGCGGGCCGCGGGACCGGCCGATCGGTGCAGAACACGTCCGCGCTGGTACAGAGCGGCCCGCCGACGCTGCAGGCGACGGGGTCGCGGTCGCCGCCGGTGACGTTCCGGACGTGGTGATAGGCGTCGAACATCGCCGGTCGCACCAGGTCGGTCAGGCCGGCGTCGACGCCGACGACGCGGGTCTCTGGCGTCTCCTTGACGGTGTTGACCCGGGCAAGGAGGGCGCCGGCGTCGGCGACGATGTACCGCCCGGGTTCCAACGCGACGGTGGCGTCGACGTCGGCGGTCACCTCCCGGATCATCCGCGCGGCCGCCTCGAGGTCCAGCGGCGGCTCGTCGGGTCGGTACGGGACGCCGAAGCCGCCGCCGAGGTCGAGGAACTCGAGGTCGCCGACGCGGGCGGCGAGGTCGGCGACCCTCGCGAGCGCGCGGCGGTGGTCCTCGAGGTCGTCGGCGAGGACGCCGCTGCCGACGTGAGCGTGGAGGCCGACGAGGTCGAACCGGTCGCGGGCCTCGCTCGCGACCCGCTCGACGTCGCCGTACGGGAGCCCGAACTTCGCGTCGTTCCCGGTGGCGACCTTCTCGTGGTGGCCGGTCCCGATGCCGGGATTGACCCGTAGCGCGAGGCGGCCGTCGAAGCCGCGGTCGGCCAGGCGGTCGAGCGTCGTCTCGGCGCCTGCCGTGACCGTCAACTCGGGCGCGTCCCGCCAGAGGTCGACGGCGTACTCGAGGTCGGCGTCCGGCGGGTTGACGGCGGTGTACTGGAGGCCCCCGGCGGCCACCCCGGCGGCGAGCGCGCGGTGGAGTTCGCCGGCGGCGGCACACTCGACGTCGGCGCCGGCGTCGTACACAGTCCGGAGCACTGCCCGACCGGCGTTGGCCTTGGCCGCGTACATGACGTGGGCGAAGTCGAAGGCCGCCGTGAACCGCTCGTAGTTCGCCCGGACGCGATCGTGGTCCATCACGTATAACGGCGTCCCGTACTCGTCGGCCAGCCGCTCCAGCCGGTCGCCGTCCCAGTCGGCCAGCCGCTTGACGGCGGGCGAGCCGGCGCTCATTGCCGGGACGACGGCGGCGCCGATAACAAGGCTGTCGGCTCCGGACCGAAACGCTTGGGCCGCTCCGGCGCACAGCGACGGGTATGACCGAGCACACGCAGTCGGCGGTGACCGACGGCGATGAAGCTCGAGGCCGGGGCCCGATCGGGACCGTCGTCGGGGCGAGGCTCGGCCGGTTCGGGGCCGTCGTCGGGGCGAGGCTCGGCCGGTTCGGGGCCGCGGTCGGCACTGTCGTCGATGACACCCGGTTCGCGCTGAAGCTGTCGGTCGGCGGGACCGGATTCGGTGGCGGGTCTTCCGACGGGGCCGAGGGTACCACCATCGATATCGAGGACGCCGCAGAATCGAGCGGGGTCCGGACCGAGGGCGATGGAACGGCGAGGAGCAGCGACGGTGCGACCGACGAGCGGGCTGGCGAGCCGTCCGGGGCCGCTGAGGGGCCTGGCCCCGACCGGTAAGCCGGGCTGCCCGCCGGGGCTGGGCGTTCGGCGACCGTTATCGGACTCGCGGGGTTACTCGGGCGATCCCACCTCGAGCGTGAAGCCCCAGGTGAACGACGCCAGTTCCGCGTCCCCCTCCCTGGGCCGCTCGACGGCGTATCCGTTCGTGAACCGATAGCTGCCGGACGGGAAGCAGACGTCCCGACCGTGGACTGCGAACACCTCCCGGTCGCCCTCGATCGTCTCACCCGGCTCGGCCACCCACTTGGACGTGGCTGGCAGGACGCCGATGTCGCCCCGCGGGCAATCGTCGTCGGTCTCCCACGTGTCGATGTGGGACACCGCGAGGGTCCCGCCGTCGGCGGCGGTCGGGACGAACGGCAAGCGTTGATGGTTCACGCGCACCTGCAGGGGCCGGTCGCCCCCGTGGGCGAGGCCTATTCGAAGGCTGCCGGCGTCGCCGCCGGCCGGCTGGGCGAGCAGCGTGACGTCCCCGGCGAACGGGACCGGGTCGGGTAGGGTGTCGACCCCGATGCGTTCGAACGGGCTCCCCTGGAGCGTCACGTATCGCCGGCCGGTCGGCTCGTAGTGGGGTGGCTCTTCGGGTGCGGTCGCGGTCGGGTGGTCGCTGGGCGTGGGGGTGTCGGGGCGGGTGGCCGACGGGGAGGGGGATCGGTCGGCGCCACAGCCGGCGAAAAGCGGGGCGGCGGCCGCGAGGAGGGCACGGCGGCGCATGCTCTTGACTCGACGAGCAGTCGGCATAAGTCATCCGGGGGACGACAGCGGTGAGACAGTCCCGGTGGAATTCGAGACCCGGGACGACGGGATGGGGGTAACGCCGACGCGGCGTGACTGCGAGACGGCGTGGCGGGCGAGGTCGCCGCTACTCGACGACGAACTCGGGGGACTCGCCGCCGAGGTGTTCGACGGCCAGTTCCACGTTCTTCTGGTTTGCCTTCCAAGCGGCGTCGAACAGGGGCCCGATGACCGGCACCGACCCGATAGCGAAGTCGAGTGTGACGTTGGCCATCATTTGGAGCAGGGTCAGGAACGGGACGCCGAGTCGCGCCGACTCGAGGACGATATACACCGACATCGCCGCCGCCATCGCGTCACCGGCGCCCGGCAGGATGCCGAGAATCGGGTCGATACCGATACGGAAGTCCGTGCCCGGTACGCGGATGCTGTCGTCCAGCAGGTTCGCGACGAAGCGCATGCGGCGGACCGCCGCCTCGTCGACGGAGTCGGGTATCTCATCGATGTCGTCGAACTGCGATTCCAGCGAACTGGCGGACTGGGTGGCCATACCATCGCTGGGAGCGTCGGCCGGTTAAACTCGGGGCCTAACCGGTGGCAAGAGACGGGTCGGGAACCTGGCTCCCGCGAAATCGGTTCAGTCGTCCCGGAGTGCGTCCTCGCGCCGGGTGGCTTCGAGCGTCTCTTCGGCGACGTCGGTGGCGACCACGGCGGGCTTGAATGCGCCGCCGTCGAAGAGGTCGTGGTCGCCGACGCCGGACTCGACGAACCGGGTGAACGCGCGGCGCTCCGGGGGCAATTCGCCGTAGACGACTGCCTCCTCGACGAGGTCGTACACCGGGATTCGGGGGGTGAGGAGGGTGTTCTCCCCGACGACGCTGTCAGCCCCGACGACGAAGCCACTGGTGACGCGGCAGCCGGCGCCGAGCGAGACGCCGTCCTCGATGACGACCGGCGCGGCCTCGACGGGTTCGAGCACGCCACCGACGAGGGTGTTGGCACCGAGCTTGACGTCGTCACCGATCTGGGCGGCCGACCCGACGGTGTCACATGAGTCCACCAAGGTCCCGTCGCCCACGTGGGCGCCGACGTTGACGAAGGAGGGACTCATCAGGATGGCATCGCCGCCGACGTGGGCGCCCCGCCGGACGACGGTCCCGTCCGGGGTGTTCCGGGTGCCGCGCTCGGCGAGGTCGGCGGTGTCGCGGAGCGGGAGGACGTCGTGGTAGTCGACGCCACCGTGGTGGTGGGCCTGGATGGACCGCAGTCCGAAGTTCAGGAGGATGCCCTGCTTGACCCACTCGTTTGCCTCCCATTCCCCGCCGCGCTTCTCGGCGGCCCGGACTTCGCCCGATTCGAGGGCGTCCAGGAACTCCTTCAGCACCGCGTACGCCTCGCTGCCGGCCGCCTCGGCGGTCAACCCGTCGTCGTATCGCGCCTGCAGGTCACGGATGTCGTCTTGGAGCGTGCTCATCGTCGGGGGCACGGAAACGGGAGCCTTGGGTCTGTCGAAGCCGCCGGGTTCTGCCGTCCCAGCGGGCGTCGACAGCCAATCACGGCACGTCCCCGAAATCGTACCAGCCCGGCTCCCGGCCGGCGAGCCACTCGGCGGCGTCGACGGCCCCCGCGGCGAACACGCGCCGGGACTCGGCGCGGTGGGACAGCGACAGCACCTCGTCGTTGCCCGCGAGCAGCACCTCGTGTTCGCCGCGGACGTTACCGGCGCGCCTGACGTGGACGCCCACCTCGGCGTCACCGCGTTCGTGCTCGCCCTCGCGGCCGTGGGTTCGGTCCAGCGTCGCGTCGCGCGCGTCGTCGACGGCGTCGAGGACGGCGGTCGCGGTCCCGCTCGGGGCGTCGCGTTTGCCGCTGTGGTGGGTCTCGGTGAGTTCGACGTCGTAGTCCGGCAGCGCCGCGACGCCGGCCTGGACGACCTCGAGCAGCGCCCGGACGCCGCGGGCGAAGTTCGCGGCCTTCAGCACCGGCGTCGCCTCGCCGGCCTCCCGGAGGTCGGCGATCCCCTCGTCGTCGAACCCGGTCGTCCCGACGACGTACGGGACGCCGGCGTCGGCGGCGCGGGCGGCGTGCTCGCGGCTGGCCTCGGGGACGGTGAAGTCGACCAGTGCGTCGGCGTCCTCGAGGAGGTCGGGGAGTTCGCTGGCGGGGGAGACCCGGACGTCCCCGACGTCGTCGGCCGAGCGCGCGACGCCGGAGACGTCGTGCCCGCGACGGCTCGCCTCGGCGACGACCTCGCTGCCGGTCCGGCCGGTGGCTCCCGCGACGACGAGGTTCATTCGAGTTCCTCGAGGACCCGCCGGAGACGCTCGCGGGTCTCGGGCTGGAGCGGACACAGCGGCGACCGCATCGTCGCCGCGTGCACGCCGCGGATCGCCATCGCCTCCTTGACCGGGATGGGGTTGGTCTCGGCGAACAGCACGCGGAACAGGTCGCCGAGTTCGTACTGGAGTTCGCGGGCGCGGTCGAAGTCGCCGGCCAGTGCCGCCCCGACCAGCGCGACCGTCCGTTGGGGTTCGACGTTCGCGGCGACGGAGATACAGCCGCTGCCGCCCTGCGCGACGATCGGCAGCGTCAGCGCGTCGTCGCCGGACAGCACCGCGAAGTTCTCCGCGCGAGTGCGCTCGACGACCTCGTTGGTCCGGTTGAGGTCGCCGCTTGCGGCCTTGTAGCCGACGACGTTCTCGTGTTCGGCGAGCGACGTCGCCGTCTCGACGGCGATGGTGCGGCCGGTGCGGCTCGGGACGTTGTAGATGATCTGCGGGAGATCGACGGCGTCGGCGACGGTGCGGTAGTGGGCCTCCATGCCGTCCGGTTCCGGCGTGTTGTAGTACGGCGAGATGAGCAGCAGGCCGTCGGCCCCGGCCGCGGCCGCCCGCTCGGCGAGTTCGAGGGCCTCCCAGGTGTTGTTCGAGCCGCTGCCGGCGATCACGGGGACGTCGTCGACGGCGTCGACGACCGTCTCGACGACCGCGACGTGCTCGTCGTGGGTCATCGTCGCGGACTCGCCGGTCGTGCCGACGGGCACGAGGCCGTCGACGCCGGCCGCCTCGAGCCGCCGGGCGTGGGCGCGGAGCGTGTCGTGGTCGATGCGCTCGTCGTCGTGGAACGGCGTCGTCATCGCGGGGAAGACGCCGGTGAACGTGTCGTGGCTCATGGGTCGTGGTGGAATGGGTGCGGGGTCGGTAGCTGTGGTCGGTCTGTGGGTGTGGTGACCGTATCGCTCGGTCGTTATCGACGCTCCGGGCGGCGGGCCGGAATCGACCGCCAACGGGGGCGCCACGCCCGCCGGGGGCCGGACTGCTACGGCCGTTTGGCTTTCGAGAAGGCAGGCGGAACCGCACACCCGCCGGTCAGCGTCGGGGCACGACCGGGGGGTGTGCGGGATCGCATGGGGGACATGGTGGTACGGACCGACTTATAGGTTGTGCGTCGGCTGCGACTGCTGGTGGGCCTACTGGCCCCGGCGATATTAGGTGGCGATAGGTCCGGGGAGTCGATCCTGAGTTGAAACCCTGTGAAGGTGTCTGGGACTGGTCAAAACTGAACGACATGGGGATCGTTACTTCTCGGTCGTTCGATGAGTTGGTCTCACGGACTCGGTCATCGCTGACTAGGATATAGCACCGTGGCCACATAACGCGCTGGTCGTACCACCAGTTGAAGATAGAGTTGCTAAGCTAATCGTGTCTCAGTATTTATCTATAAACAAGAAAGTAAACCGGAACGAGAGTGCTCCGTTTCGCCAGCTGAATACCTTTCATCGTCAGGGCCGACCCTGTCGCCGTGCGGCGAACCGACCGGTGGTATGGTTCCATGTGTTTGAATTGGTGAACATTCCACAACCCTTTTGATACTTGTTAACAATTACTAATCTGGTTTCCTATGTCGAGCAATACGGAAGAGGGAGGAACTCTTGCAGAGGCCTTAGAAACCGCACCATCGTCCGTCGACCACCTTCGGAGCAACCGGATCGGGCCGTACGTCTTCCCGGTCGTCGAACCGGAATACTCGAACTGGCGCGACGAGCAACTCGCCTGGCGGGAGGCGTCCGCGTTGCTGAACCAGTCCCACCACATGTTTGACCTGTACATCGAGGGGCCTGACGCGGTCGACCTGGTCGCCGACCTCGGTATCAACGACTTCTCGGACTTCGACGTCTACGACGCCAGGCAGTTCGTCGCGTGCAATCCCGACGGCTACGTCATCGGCGACGCCATCCTCTTTTTCCTCGACGAGGACCGGTTGAACCTCGTCGGCGCCCCGATAGCGCCCGACTGGGTTCAGTACAATGCGGTGACGGGCGATTACGACGTCTCGGTCGAGATGGAGCCACCCTCGCACTTCAGGGAAGGCCCTCCATCGGTCTTCCGCTACCAGATACAGGGCCCGAAGGCCCTCCCGCTGATGGAAGACGCCACCGATGACGAACTACCCGATGTCCCCTTCTTCCGTATCGGCGAGTTCACTATCGCAGGCCACACCGTCCGGGGACTCCGCCACGGGATGACCGGCCAGCCGGGATTCGAGCTATTCGGCCCGTGGGAACACAAGGAGGACGTAAAAGGGGCCATCGTGGCTGCCGGTGAGGTCCACGACCTGCATCTGGTCGGCTCTCGGGCGTACCCGACCTCCGCATTCGACAAGGGATGGTTGCCGTTCCCGCTCCCGGCAATCTACGACCACGAAGAACTGGCCGGATTTCGGGAGTGGTTGACCACCGAACACATCGAAACGATCGCTTCCCTGGGTGGTAGCTTCGAGTCCGACGACGTCACGGACTACTACATGACCCCCTACGAACTCGACTACGGCCGGTTGGCCGATTTCGATCACGAGTTCGTCGGCCGTGACGCTCTCGAGGAAATGGATCCGGACGGCCAGCGGACGAAGGTGTCGCTGGTGTGGAACGACGAGGACGTCGCTGACGTCCTCGGTTCGACCGTCACCGACGAGGTTCCCGCGAAAGACATGGACTACCCGAATATCTGGTACTTCTCCTTCCAGTATGACCAGGTACTCGGGGATGGTGACCCGATCGGGGTGTCGAAGTATTGTACCTATTCGCAGAACATCCGGAGCGTCGCGTCCCTCGCCGTCATTGACCCGGAGTATGCGGAACCCGGGACGGAAGTCAGCCTGTTGTGGGGGCTGGGCGACGGAGGTGCCACTCAGCCACAGGCGGAGGAACACGTCCAGACCGAACTCGGGGCTACGGTTCACCCGGCACCCTACTTCTCCGACGAGACGTAATCGAAAAGAGGGCGCCAGTGAACCCGAAGCTTGCTTGCACCACGATGGGGGTTCGAGTGACCAGCTCAAATAACGTTGAACGTCTGATGTATCCTCGTATTCAGCACGCAGATTCCACCAGGCATTGAAGGGTTCGACGGAATCTTCTCGGTGAGAGGGATAACCAACCTCCCGACACGTAGGGAGGGTCTAAATGCGGTGGTCCGTAACACGGTAGCATGGTCGCAGGCGAGACGGAGATGCACGACATGATCCGGGAGTCGGTCCGGGACATCGCGGCGGACTTCGACCACGGGTATTGGCGCGAGCACATCGAGGAGAAGCGGTTCCCCGCCGAGTACTGGGCGACGCTCGCCGAGGACGGCTGGCTCGGCGTCGCTATCCCCGAGGAGTACGGCGGCGAGGGACTCGGAATGGTCGAGATGACGATCATCATCGAGGAGCTGTCCCGCGGCGGCGGCCAGGGCGGCATCGTGTTCGTGCTCACGCCAGTCTTCGGCGGGATCGGCATCGAGCGGCACGGCAGCGAGGCCCAGAAGGACGAGACGACGGCCGAGGCGACGGACGACGGCTGGCGCGTCAACGGCGAGAAGACGTTCATCTCGGGCGTCGAGAACGCCGACGCGATGCTGCTCGTCGCCCGCACCAGCGAGTTCGACCCATCGAACCCGACCCAGGGGGTGACGCTCTTCGTGGTCGACGAGCCGACCGAGCGCGCCGGCATCTCGCTCTCGACGGTGGAGACGACCGTCCCGTGGTTCGAGACGCAGTACGCGGTCCGGTTCGACGACCTCGAGGTATCCGAATCGGACGTCCTCGGTGCCGTGGACGGCGGCCTGTACCTCCTGTGGGACACCCTGAACACCGAGCGGATCGGCGGCGCCGCGTCGGCGCTCGGCGGCGGCCTCCGCGCCGTCGACCTCGCCGTCGAGTACGCCGGCGACCGGGAAGTGTTCGGCGCGCCCATCGGCTCCCACCAGGCCATCCAGCACCCCATCGCCGACTCGTACGCGAAGCTCACGGCCGCCCGCGAGGTGACCTACAAGGCCGCCAAGAAGTGGGACGCCGGGGAGGACTGCGGGATGGAGGCCAACGCCGCCAAGCTCCTCACCTCCCGGTTCGGCACCGAGGCGGCCGACCGGGCGATCCAGACCCACGGCGGCAACGGCTTCACCCCCGAGTACGAGGTGTTCAGCATCTGGCAGAACCTCCGGCTCACCCAGACGGCCCCCGTCTCGAACGAGATGGTGCTGAACTACATCGGCGAGCACGAACTCGGGATGCCGCGGTCGTACTGACCGTCAGGACCGGCCTGGCCGGTCTGACCGTCCTGGCTGGCCTGGCCGGTCTGACCGTCCTGGCTGGCCTGATCTGTTTGACCGCCCTGACTGGCCTGATCGGTCTGACCGTCTGGACCGGCCTGGCCGGTCTGACCGTCCTGGCCGTCCAGACCGGCCTGCCCGGCCTCACCGGCCTGCCCGGTTCGGGAACCCGTTGGAGCGGATCGGGCGGATCCGGGGGAACCACCGAACGGCGTGACGTTTGTTACGTGGTGACACGGACGCCAGAAATCATTTAGCCCTCAACCTCCTACGCCCGGGACACCATGCGACACCCCGGACTCAAGGCCCGGATGGCGGTGGTCGGGAGCATCCTCTTCGGCTTCTACATGCTCCTGGCCATCGTCGCCCTGTCGTACGGCGCCCCGCTGGTGCTCGTGCTCCTCGGCACGGTACTGTTCGCGGGGTTCCAGTACAAGTTCGGCAAGTGGGCGGCGCTGCGGAGCGTCGGCGCCGAGGACATGCCGCGGGACCGGTTCCCCGACGTCCACGACGCCGTCGACCGGCTCTGCGAGGAGATGGACCTCGAGAAACCCGACCTCAAGGTCGCCGAGATGGGCGTGCCGAACGCCTTCGCCGTCGGCCGCCGCGGCGCCGGCGTGGTCGTCGTCTCGACCGAACTCATGCACCTCCTGGGCCCCGAGGAACTGGAGGCCGTGTTGGCCCACGAACTCGCCCACATCGACAACCGCGACGTGGTGACGATGGTGATGGGGCAGGCGATCGCCTCGCTGCTCGGCTTCGCGGCGTACTTCGTCGTCGCGTTCTCCCGGGAGGGCGGCATCGGCAACATCATCGTCGGCTACCTCGCCTCGATCGTCGTCCAGTCCGTCGCGATGGTGTTCGTGCTGGCGATCTCCCGGTACCGGGAGTACGTCGCCGACGACGACGCCGCCCGCCACGTCGGCGGCGACGCAATGGCGAGCGCACTGGAGAAGATCTCCACCGCCGGCCAGCGCGGGGGGGCCGAGGTGGACGACAACGTCTCGGCGCTGTGTATCTTCGGCGGTGAGCGGTCGGCGCTGGAGCGACTGTTCGCCACCCACCCGCCAATCGAGAAGCGCATCGAGGCCGTCCGCGGCGTCCAGGCGCAGTACTGACGCCGGCGGGCCCGTCCCCCCACCCGGGTCCGCAACCGCCGTGCTGGGGTTGTGGCGACCGGCGGCCGGTGGCCCCGCGAGTGGGCGCCGCGACGGTCGGAGCGAAAAGCGATAAACCGACGGCCGTTCATCCCGGTGCATGGAGTACCACGAGGCGATCGGGTTCCTCTTCGACCTCCGACGGTACCCACCGGCGGTCGGCGTCGAGTCGACGCGCCGGCTCCTGGATCGGCTGGACCGTCCGGACGAGGACCTCCGGGTCGTCCAGGTCGCGGGGTCGAACGGGAAGGGCAGCACCGCCCGGATGGTCGAGTGCGTCCTCCGGGAGGCCGGCCTCGAGGTCGGACTCTTCACCTCGCCCCACCTCGACGACGTCCGGGAGCGCGTGCGGATCGACGGGCGGCCGGTGTCGAAGGCGGCCGTCGCCGAGTTCGTCGAGCGGACCGAGGCCCACCTCACCGGGCGGGCGGCCGACGGGGACCCGCCGACCTTCTTCGAGACCACCACGGCGCTGGCCGTCTGGACGTTCGCCCGCGCGGAGGTCGACGTGGCGGTCCTGGAGGTCGGCATCGGGGGGCGGTACGACGCGACGAGCGCGCTCGAGCCCGACGTCGCGGCCGTCACGAGCGTCACGCTGGAGCACACCGACCTGCTGGGCGAGACCGTCGAGGCGATCGCCCGAGACACGGCCGCCGTCGCTCCCCGCGACCGGCCGCTCGTGACGGCGACGACCGGTGCGGCCCGCGGGGCGATCGCGGGGGAGACGGCGGTCCGCCGCGTCGGCGAGACCGACGACGCCGACCTCCAGGTCGCGACGGACGGCCGCGAGGGGATAGAGCAGTCGATCACGCTGGCCGGAGACGGGTGGACGGCGAGCACGCACCTGCCGCTGCTCGGGCCCCACCAGGCCCGCAACGCCGGGGTCGCGGCGGCGCTCGCCCGACAGCTCGCCGACGTCGACCCAGGGGACGTAGAGCGGGGGCTGCGGAACGCCCACTGGCCCGGCCGGTTCGAGGTGATGGACCGGGAGCCGCTCGTCGTCCTCGACGGCGCCCACAACCCCGGCGGCTGTGCGGCCCTCGCGGCGACTCTGTCGACGTTCGCGTACGACGACCTCCACCTCGTCGTCGGGGCCATGCAGGACAAGGACCACGCGGGGATGGCCGCGGCGTTGCCCGACCCCGACGCCGTCTACGCCTGCCGGCCCGCCTTCGAGCGGGCGGAGACCCCCGGGGTGCTGGCGGCGGCGTTCGACGGCGCGGTGCGGACCGACCCCACGGTCGCCGACGCCACGGACGCGGCCCTCGAGGCGGCCGACGACGGCGACGCAGTCCTCGTCTGCGGGTCGCTGTACGTCGTCGCCGAGGCCCGCCGTCGCTGGACACGGCGCCTGGTCCCCAGGCGGGTGCCGGACCGCGGGACCGCCGAGGCCGTCCTCGACGCCGCCGGCGTGACCGACGACGGCGTCCGGCGGATGGCCGGCAAGGGCGTCCACCGGGTCGTCGCCACGCGCGTGCTCCCGCGGCAGGCCGAGTACCTCAAGCAGGAACTGCTCGCCGTCGGCGGCGAGTGCGCCGTCAGCGGACTCGACGCCCAGGCCCGCGAACCCGTCGACGTCGTGCTCATGGGGACGCTGGCGCAGTTCCGGCGCCTGCTCGCGGCATTGTCCGGGCAGCCGTTCGGGCTCGCGCCGTTCGCGACGCAACTCCGGGAGACGCTCGGCATCCACTCCCCCGGGGTCGGGGCCGCGGACGGCGACCGCCCGGCCGCGTCGGCCGCCTCCGCGAGCGGCACCGACTACCCCTGGACGGACGGGACCGCCGTCATGGGCGTGCTCAACGTCACCCCGGACTCGTTCCACGACGGCGGCCGGTACGACGACCCCGACGAGGCGGTCGACCGCGCGGCGGCGATGGTCGAGGCCGGCGCGGACGTCGTCGACGTCGGCGGCGAGTCGACCCGGCCCGGCGCGGACCCGGTGCCCGCCGACGCGGAGCGAGAGCGGGTCGTCCCGGTCGTGGAGGCGCTGGCGGAGCTGGACTGTCTGGTCTCGGTCGACACCCGGAAGGCCGACGTCGCGCGGGCCGCCCTCGACGCCGGCGCGGACATCCTGAACGACGTCTCCGGGCTGGAGGACCCCGAGATGCGGCTCGTCGCCGCCGACCACGACGTCCCGGTCGTCGTGATGCACTCCATCGAGACGCCGGTCGACCCGGACGTCGAGGTCGACTACGACGACGTCGTCGCCGACACCCTCGAGGCGCTCACCGAGCGGGTGCTGCTCGCCGAGCGGGCGGGGCTCGACCGCTCGCAGATCATCGTCGACCCCGGCCTCGGGTTCGGGAAGGCGCCCGCCGAGAGCTTCGAACTCCTCGGCCGCCTCGGCGAGTTCCGCGCGCTCGGCTGTCCGGTACTGGTCGGCCACTCCCGGAAGTCGATGTTCGAACTCGTCGACCGGCACGCTCCCGAAGACCGGCTGGCCGCCACGGTCGCCGGGACGGCCCTTGCCGTCGACCGCGGCGCCGACGTCGTCCGCGTCCACGACGTCGCGGAGAACGTCGCCGCCGTCCGGACCGCCGCGGCCGCCGCCGACCCCGCGGCGGTCGAGGGCCCGAACGACGGGAACTGAGCGACGACCCCGCCTCCGCCGACCCCGCGGCGGTCGAGGGCGGCAATGGAGCGACGACCGGTGGTCCCCACGCCTCCGCCGGCCCCGGCCCGCGTCAGTCCGTCGCGGCCTCGGCCTCGCCGCCGGTCTCCGCGGTCCCGGCGCGGCCGTAGATGTCGTCTATCTTCTCCCGGTAGGTTTCGCGGATGTTGCGGCGCTTTTTCTTCATCGACGGCGTCAGGAGGTCGTTCTCGGCGGTCCACTCCTCGCCGGCGAGCCGGAACTCCTTGATCTGCTCGTGGTGGCCGAGCCGCTCGTTGACGCGCTCGACCTCCTCGGCGATCCACTCGTGGACGCGGTCGTCCTCGACGGCCGCGGCCGGATCCGCGGGCAGATCGACGTCCGCCTCCTCGGCCCACTCCCGGAGCCGGTCCATGGTCGGCGAGATGACCGCGCCGACGAACTTCTCGTCGTCGCCGGTGACCATGATCTGGTCGACCCGGGCCGAGGTCGCGAACTCGTCCTCGATGGGCTCCGGCGCGACGTTCTTGCCCGTGTCGAGCACGAGGAGGTTCTTCCGGCGGTCGACGAAGCTGACGAAGCCGTCCTCGTCGCGGGCGACGATGTCGCCGGTCCGGAAGTACCCCTCCTCGGTGAACGCCGCCTCGGTCGTGTCGGGCTTGTTCCAGTAGGCGTCGAAGACGTTGGGTCCCTTCGCCAGGAGTTCGCCGACCTCGCCCTCGGCCGACGCCTTCGTCTCCTCGGTGACGACGCTCGGGTCGAGGTCGAGGTCGACGTCGCACAGTCCGACGCCCATCGTCCCGATGCGGACGTCCTCCGGCGGGTTCAGCGTCAGGGCGGGCGCCGTCTCCGTCAGCCCGTAGCCCTCCAGGATGGTCAGCCCCATCGACCGGTACAGCTTCGCGAGGTCCGAAGACAGCGACCCGCCGCCGGAGACGAACAGGTCGACGTTGCCGCCCAGCTCCTCGCGGACCTGCGAGAAGACGAGCCTGTCGGCGACCGCCAGCTTCGCCTCCAGGACGACGCCCGGGTCGTCGGCGTCGTCGTACGCCTGGGCGGTGTCGACGGCCCACTCGAAGATCCGCTTTTTGACGGGGGACTCGGCGGCGCTCTCCCGCATCTGGTTGTAGATGCGCTCGTACACCCGGGGCACCGAGGCGGCGCCGTCGGGCTGGACCTGCTTCATGTCGTCGCCGACGGTGTCCGGGCTCTCGGCGTAGGCGATGGTCATCCCGATGCCGAGTTCGTGGAAGTGGTTGATCCGCTCGAAGGCGTGGGCGAGCGGGAGGAAAACAGGTCCGCCAGTTCTCGTGAGTCAGCTCCACGCCCTTCGGGTCGCCCGTGGTCCCGGAGGTATACACGAGCGAACAGAGGTCCGTCCAGTCCCGGCCGTCGAGCCACGACCGGAAGGCGTCCTCGTCGTACGCCCCTGCGCCGAGTTCGTGGAGTTCGGCCAGGGTGTGGACGTCCTCGCGGTCCCCGTAGCCCTCGACCTCGTCTATGACGACGACGAACTCCAGCTCCAGGTCGTCCTCGACGGACAGCACCGTCTCCAGAAGCTCGCCGTTCTCGACAACACAGCCCATCGCGTCGTTGTCCGACAGCAGATACTCGACCTGCGGGGCGGAGGACTCGGTGTAGACGGTCGTCACCACGCCCCCGGCGGCCTGGACGGCGAAGTCTGCGTGTGCCCACTCCATCCGGGTGTCGGCGTAGATGCCGACCCGGTCGTCCGGTCCGACGCCGAGTTCGCGGAACCCGGCGGCGAGGTGCCGGACGACCTCGCCCATCTCGCGGTACGTGATGGCGCCGTACTCGCCGGCCGGCGGCTCCGGCACCACGTCGCCGGCGAGCGACCGGTCGTAGACGCCCCCTTTGTACATCTGTGCGTCCCGGCCGGCGTTACGGTCGGCGGAGTCGAGGATGAGCTCCGGGATGGTCGTCTCCCCGATGACCTCGTCCGTGTACTCCCGTTCGGCCTGTCGCCAGTCCATGGGTGGGGGTCTGTCGCACGGCCTCATTAAATCGACGGGAACGGGGTCGCGACCGGCCTGCCTCGACGCCACGCTGCGGCCCGTTGCCGTTCCCGACGCCACGCCCCGGCCTGTGGTCGCTCCCGACGCCACGCCGCGGCCAGTGCCCGCTCCCACCGCGGACCCCGGTTTTAAGTCCGGCGTGGTGCTGTCGGCGGGCATGGAGACCGCGGACATCGACGACCTGGACGAACGGATCATCCACGAACTCCAGCGGGACGCCAGACACACCTCGGCGAGCGACGTCGCCGAACGGTGCGACGTCTCACCGAGCACGGTCCGCAAGCGCATCCAGGCCCTCGAGGAGGCAGACGTCATCCGCGGCTACCACCCGAACGTCGACTACGAACGTGCCGGCTACCAGCTCCGGACGCTCGTCGTGTGTACGGCACCGATACCGGAGCGGGAGGAACTGGCCCGGCAGGTCCAGGAGGTCGACGGCGTCGTCGCGGTCCGGGAGGTGATGACCGGCAGCGAGAACCTCCAGGTCGAGGTCGTCGGCCGGGACAGCGACGACCTCAGCCGGATCGGTCGTGACCTCGACGCGCTGGGCTGTGAGGTCGAGGACGAGGACCTGATCCGCAACGAGTACGAGAACCCGTTCCAGCGGTTCGCGACCCCCGCCGACGGGAAATCCTGAAGCCGGATTCAAAACCGTCGCTAATACTGAACCGTTCGATATAGCCCATCATTTATCTGGTTCCAGTAACAACTACCGCTCGAGCACGGACGGTCCGGCCGACAGGCCGGGGGACCGTCCGGTGGACCACCCATGCAGGGAGAGACACGCGACCCGACGGTGGCGGTGTTCGGCGGACGAGCAGCGAAGGGACTGGCGATGCGGCTCTCGTCGGGCCGGACCGTACGGCTACTGAGCGCCGACCGATCCGTCGTCGAGAGCAGCCGGTCCGCGCCGTTCGAGGCCCGCCACGTCGACTATCGGTCCGCAAACCTCTCGGAACACGTCGCCGACGCGGCGGCGATCGTCGCCCCGGACCGGGACCGCATCGGCCTGCTCGTCGCACAGAAGCTCGCCGCCTCCGGAGCGGCCGACCGAATCCTGGTCCGGCTCAACGACCCCGAGTACGAGGCCGCGTTCGAGGATATCGACTGTGAACTGCTCGATTTCGGGTCGGTGCTCCACGAGACCGTCGAGTCAAGTCTGGGGCCGCCCCCGGCCTGAACCCCGCCGACGGGACCGTCGCATACGGACATGACGAAGGAACTGGAACGGGACCTGGGGCTGTGGTCGGTGATGGCGATAAGCGTCGGCGCGATGGTCGGCAGCGGCATCTTCATCCTGCCGGCGCTGGCGATGAAGATGGCCGGCCCGGCGGTCGTCCTCGCGTACCTGCTCGCGGGGGTGCTCGTGTTGCCCGCGGCGCTGAGCAAGTCCGAGATGGCGACGGCCATGCCCGAGGCCGGCGGCACCTACATCTACATCGAACGGAGCATGGGGCCGCTGTTCGGCACGGTCGCCGGCATCGGCACCTGGTTCGCGCTGTCGTTCAAGGGCGCGCTCGCGCTGGTCGGCGGCGCGCCGTACATCGTGCTCCTGTTCGCAGTCCGACCGGACCTCGTCGCCGTCGGTGCCGCGGTCGTCCTGATCGCCGTCAACCTCGTCGGCGTCAAGCAGACCGGTCGGATGCAGATAGCCATCGTCGTCGCCATGTTGGCGGCGATGACGTGGTTCGTGGCCGGAAGCGGCGGCGACGTCGCGGCAGCGAACTTCGAGGGGTTCTTCGCCGAAGGATCCGGCGGCGTCCTCGGGGCCACGGCGTTCGTCTTCGTCTCCTACGCCGGCGTCACGAAGATAGCCAGCGTCGCCGAGGAGATAGAGAACCCGGGGCGGACCATTCCGCTCGGGATGCTCGGGTCGCTCGGGTTCACGACGGCGCTGTACGTCCTCGTCGTGGTCGTGCTGGTCGGCGCCGCCGACGGCGGCGACCTCGCGGGCTCGGACACCCCGGTCGCGGACGTCGCCGCCACGACTCTCCCGGAGGTCGGCGTGGTCGCCATCGTGGCGGCGGCGGTGCTCGCGCTGGTCAGCACGGCCAACGCCGGCCTGCTCTCGTCCTCGCGGTACCCCTTCGCGATGAGCCGCGACGACCTCGCGCCGGCGTTCTTCGAGCACATCAGCCCGCGGTTCAAGACGCCGACCGTCGCCATCGGTCTCACCGGCGCAGTCGTGCTCGCGATGGTCGTGTTCGTCCCCATCGAGGACATCGCCAAGCTCGGCAGCGCCTTCAAGATCCTGGTGTTCGTCCTCATCAACGTCGCCGTCGTGGTGTTCCGCGAGAGCGACATCGAGGGGTACGACCCCGCCTTCCGGGACCCGCTGTACCCCTGGTCGCAGGCGGTCGGCGTCGGCGGCGGACTCCTCCTCCTCCTGACCCAGATCGGGCTTCTGCCACAGGCCGGGACCATCCTCATCGTCGGGGCCGGACTCGTGTGGTACCTCGTCTACGTCCGCGGCCGGGTCGACCGCGAGGGCGTCGCCCGCGGCGAACTCCGGCGCCGGGTCGGCGAGCGGGCCATAGAGCGGACCAGGACCGCCTTCGACGGCGGCGTGGGGGAGACAGTGCTGGTGGCAGTGACCGACGAGACCGGCCCCGACGAGGAGCGAGCGCTGGTCGAGGTGGGGGCCGCCGTCGCCGGCGAGCGCGGCGGCTCGCTTTCGGTCGTCCGGTTCGACGAGGTGCCGGACCAGCTCCCGCTGGCGACCGCACGGGAGCGACAGTCCACCGGCGACACGGCCTTCGAGCGGCGGATGGCCGACCGCGTCGAGGACCTCGAACCGGTCGTCGAGTACGGCGAGATCGTCAGCCACGACACCGCCCACGCGGTCGTCAACTTCGCGCGCCACGCCGACGCTGACGTGCTCGCCGTCGGCGGCGGGCCGGTCGGCGTCGGGCCGCGGCTCCTCCGCGACGACGTCGACTGGATCGCCCGACACGAGCCCTGCGACCTGCTGGTGGTCGACGCCGACCGCGCCGTCGAAGGCGACACCGTCGCCGTTGTCACCCACCAGGGCCAGTTCGACCCGATGAAAACCCGGGTCGCTGACGCCGTCGCCACGGCCGCCGACGCGGAGGTCGAACTGGTCCAGGCACTCGCCGTCGACCCGGAGGCGGGGCAGTCCGACGCCGTCGACGCCTACCACGACGACTTGACGGAGCTGTTCTCGGTGCCCGTCGAGTCGACAGTCCTGCCGGACGACGACCCCGAGTCCGTCGCCGAGGCCGTCGCCGACGCCGGATTGGTCGTCGTCGGATGGGACGATTCGGCCGTCGTCCGCCGGCTCGACGACCGGGAGCCGGCCGCCATCGTGGACGCTGTCGAGAGTGGTACCGTCGTCGTCTACCCCCACGAGA
>PXRI01000040.1 GCA_003021005.1 Halobacteriales archaeon QS_1_69_70
GTGTCGTCGGTGCGGCGAGAAATCCTACCACTCGACGAAGAAGGTCTGTGCGGCCTGCGGCTTCGGCAAGTCCGCCAAGCGGCGCGACTACGAGTGGACCTCCAAGCAAAAGGAGTGACACGCTGTCCTCTCCGCCTTCATCGCCGAGGAGCTGCTGCGCCGTCTCGCCGACGCCGCCATCACCTGACAACGCTATCACGCTCCACTGCTTCCATCACGATACGGGGCCGTTGATGTATCACGAACCGGGCGGCAGCGCCGGCGCCATTCTACGTTTGCCGGACGAACCGAGGGCAATATCCCGTCCTCCCGTCGATTATCCACGTTCGTGCATAAGCACGGTCGTGGTTGCCCGGTCGACCGACACGATGGAGTGCATTTTTACCCCTGGGTGACGGACCGTCGTTCATGCCTGACGGCCGGCGCCAGCCGGGGCCGATGGAGAAGTGCGGGGTCGTCGGCGTCTCGCTCGACGGCCGGGAGGCGGCGCGGCCCTTGTACTACTCGCTGTACGCGCTCCAGCATCGCGGCCAGGAGTCCGCCGGCGTCGTCACCCACGACGGGTTCCAGCAACACAGCCACGTCGACATGGGGCTCGTCGGCGACGCCTTCGACGCCGAGGACCTCGAGTCGCTTTCCGGCGCCGACGGCATTGGCCACGTCCGTTACCCGACCGCCGGCAGCCTCGACGCCTCCTGCGCCCAGCCCTTCTCGGTCTCGTTCAAGTCCGGTTCGCTGGGCCTGAGCCACAACGGCAACCTCGTCAACACCGACGAGGTGCGGACGGAACTCGCCGCCAGGGGCCACGCCTTCACGAGCGACGGCGACACCGAGGTCATCGCTCATGACCTCGCGCGGAACCTCCTGGAGGCCGACCTGGTCCGGGCCGTAAAGCGCACGATGACCCGGATCCACGGCTCCTACTCGCTTTCGATCATGCACGACGACACCGTCCTCGGCGTCCGGGACCCGCAGGGCAACCGGCCGCTCTGCGTCGGCGAACTCGACGACGGCTACATGCTCGCCTCGGAGTCCGCCGCCATCGACGTCCTCGACGGCGACCTCGTCCGCGACGTCGCGCCCGGCGAACTCGTCGTCCTCCGGTCCGACGGCCGGGGGTTCGACAGCTACCAGCTCGTCGACGCAGACGAGACCGCCCACTGCTTTTTCGAACACGTCTACTTCGCGCGCCCGGACTCCCGCATCGACGACAGCCTCGTCTACGACGTCCGCCGCGAACTCGGCCGGCAGCTCTGGGCCGAAAGCGGCGTCGAGAGCGACGTCGTGCTCCCGGTACCGGACTCCGGACGTGCCTTCGCGTCCGGCTACGCGGACGCCGCCCAGCGCAACGGCGCCGACGTCGAGTTCGCCGAGGGCCTCATGAAGAACCGCTACGTCGGCCGCACGTTCATCATGCCGACCCAGGACGCCCGCGAACGCGCCGTCCGCCTCAAGCTAAACCCCATCACGGACGTCGTCGAGGGCCGGACCGTCACCGTCATCGACGACTCCATCGTCCGCGGGACCACCTCGAGCCAGCTCGTCCAGCTGCTCCGGGAGGCCGGCGCCGAGGCGGTGCACATGCGGATCGGCTCCCCACCGATCGTCGCGCCCTGCTACATGGGCATCGACATGGCCTCACGCGAGGAACTCATCGCCGCCGACGAGGGCGTCGCGTCGATCCGCGAGGCGATCGACGCCGATTCGCTCGCCTACCTCTCCATCGACGCCGTCGCCGACGCCCTCGGGGAGTCCCGCGCCGACCTCTGTCTCGGCTGTGTCACCGGCGAGTATCCCTACGACGTCGACGGCGAGGCCACCGACCGCGAGGTCGCCCGGCCGGAGATCGACGGCGCCGAGGCGGGCGTCGTCGACGGGGATTAGGGGTCCGCCGTCGCTCGGCCAGTAGTTGGATTGTATTCTCCCGTTGGGACATGACGGGACCGAACCCCCGGCTGGGCGTTGGTGAAGCGGTCCGAATCGGACGCTGGGAGATCCAATCGCACGGAAGTGTGTTGGTGTTTGGACTGACGACCGGTGACTCCGTTAATACGTCGCTGACGAGTGTGCATCGCCATAGTCGCAAGCATCCGCGAGGGAGCGCTCACAGAGCGCGACCGAGCGGTTCACCGACGCCGAGCGCCGACGGTGCGAGGCGTCGGGGCGGTAGTTTTTCCCCAAGTTTTTACGACTAAGTGGTGCCCGCAGCGCGCCGGAGGCGCGCAAGGACACCCGAGGGAGTAAAAAGTGGGCGGTCACTGCAGGAGGAAGATGTCACTGACGGTGAACGCCCGGTAGAGTATCATGCTATCCACGACGACGGCCTGGGAGCCGGCGTGCTGGACCGGCCAGTGTCGGAGCCGTTCGCCGGTCTCGAGGTCGAGCAGGTGGTAGCCATCCCCATGGACGATCACTGAATCACCGACGATCGTCGGCGCGACCGTACTCAGGCCCGTCTCGAACCGCCACTGTACCTCACCGGTTTCCGTGTCGACCCCCAGCGCCTCTTCGCCGTTGCCGGCCGAGACGACGACCCGCTCGTCCGCGACCGCCGGCGACGAGTAGACACCCCACTCGATCTCCGCCCGCCACTCGACCGACCCGTCCGCGGCGTCGAGCGCGGTCAGTTTCCCGTTCCGTTTGGCCACGTAGACGGTCCCGTCGGCGACCGTCGGCGTCGACGCGACCTCGGCGACCTCCGTCCGCCACGCCTCGTCGCCATCGTGGGTGAACGCCGCGATCGATTCCGTCCCCTCGAAGTGTCCGTACCCATACACCTTGTCGGCAACCGCGAGTGCGGTTCCGTTCTGCGAACCGCTGTCCCACCGACGCTCGCCCGTCTCCGCATCGAGCGCCGTCACCCCACCGCTGGGGACGTATACCGTATCATCGACGACGGCTGGCGACCCGTAGTGGACGGTCCCGACGTCGGCGCGCCACTGGACCGACCCATCGTCGAGGGACAGCGCCAGCGTCTCCTGATGCGTCGCGACGTAGAGTGTGCCACAACCGAGCGCCGGCGAAACGCACGCGCCGTCAGGCTCGAACGCCCAGCGTTCCTCGCCGGTCAGGAGGTCGTAGGCGCCGACCTTCGCGTCCCCAGCGACGTATGCGGTCCCGTCACCGACCACCGGCGTCCCGAAGCTGGAGAGCCCGGGACCGCCCGAACTCGTCCGGGAGAGCCTCCTACGCTGGGCATCGGCGCTCGGCAGGTCGGTCGCCTGGCGGCGGCTGGATCTGTCGGCCGCCCCGCCCGCCATCGGCCAGGCGTATTCCTCGGTAGACGCGTTACACTCGATGTCGGGCGAGGGGTTCCGGCCGAGCACGTTCGAACAGCCCGAAAGCGCGCCCGCTCCACAGGCCGCGAGGACCGAACGCCGGGTCGGCGTCGACACCATCAATCACGATGTGTTCGCCGGGCGACTTGTAATTTCGGGTGCTCGACCAGTACATCTGCGCCCCGAACCGCGTCGATTACCGGATCTATGCTCAAGAACTTCCCGGGCGATCAGTACCCGCTCGCGTCGCTCATCGCTCGCACCCACGAGGTTCTCCCTGCGGTCGGCCTCGCGGCTCGTGTGTCGTCACTCTCGATGGTCGTTCCTCCCGCTCGCTTGTTTCGCGGCCTCCCTCGTTCACGGCTCGCTTCGCTCACCGTTTACGCATTCGGAGCCCCTCCCTCCGGTCACGGCTCCCCCCGGTCGGCCGCGCGGCTCGCGGCTCGCGTGTCGGTCGCTCCGCTCCCTCCCGCTCGCCCATCCGGCGGCGCTCCCTGCGGTCGCGCCGCCCGGCTCGCGGGTCGCTTCGCTCCCCGCTCGCTCATCCGGAGGCCTCGCTGTCGCTCGGCCTCCCGGCTCGCGTGTCGTCGCTCCCGCTGGTCACTCCTCCCGCTCGCTCGAGTGGGGAGCCTCACCTGCGTTCGGCTCCCCCGGCCCACTCCAGCATCCTTTCATAGAACGACACGCTCCGGAGTGCAGCCTCGTCGCCGACGAGCACCAGCGCCTTCTTCGCCCGCGTCAGCGCGACGTTGACCCGCCGGTGGTCCTCGAAGATGGGGCTCTGTAGGTCGCCGGTGGCGACGAACGAGATCACGACGACCTCCTTCGCCGAGCCCTGGAACCGGTCGACGGTGTCGACGGTCACTGCGTCGACGCGCTTGGAGATCTCGGCGACCTGGGCGCGGAACGGCGCGATGACGCCGACGTCCTCGGCGTCGATGCCGGCGGCCAGGAAAGCGTCGACGACCTCGGCGACGCGGTCGGCCTCGGCGGCGTTGACGTTCCCGTCTGCGGTCCCCTCCGGGTCGACGAACGTCACCGGGTCACGCAGCGACGGCGGGAGCGCGTCGGCGTCGACCCCCGGGAGGTCCCCGAGTCGCTGGCTCGCCACCGCGCCGGAGGCGGGGCGCAACCGGCCGTCGTAGAACTCCCGGCTCGAGAAGTACTGGACGCGCTGGCTCATCCGGTACTGGCGGTCGAGTGCGACCCCGGCCGCCGGGTACTCCTCGATGAGGCGCTCGAACAGCGACCGGCCCAGGTCGGTGCCCGGCGAACCGGCCGCCGCCTCCGACGTGTCGTCAGCGCCCCGCCGAGTCCTGCCCTCGGCGCGGACCACGGGTGGCAACTGCTGGTGGTCGCCGACGAGGACGAACCGGTCGGCGCGGTTCGTCGCGAGGAAGGTCCCCGGCTCGGTGAGCTGGCCGGCCTCGTCGACCACGGCGACGTCGAACGACAGGGCCTTCAGCGCACGGCCGCCGCAGGCGGCTGTGGTCGCCGCGACGACGCTGGCGTCCCGGAGCGCGGCGGACCGCTCCTCGGGGTCGCCGACGCGCTCGAACCGGTAGGCCTCCATGTCCTCCCGGACGCCGGACGCCGAGCCCCAGCGGACCACGTCGGTGAAGCCCTGGGCCGCGAGCGCCTCGATGGCGTTGTCGACGGCGCGGTTGGTGAACGCCGACAGCAGGACGCGCTCGCCGGCCTCGACGAGCGCCCGGACCGTCCGGGCGAGCGCGTAGGTCTTGCCGGTCCCCGGCGGCCCGTGGACGAGCGCGAACTCCTCGGCCCGAACCGCTCGGTCGACGGCCCGGTCCTGGGCGTCGTTGTTGTCGATGTACCTTCGACCCTCACCGCTGAACGCCGGGTCGCGACGGCCGAACAGGACGTCCCGCCGGCCGGGGTCGCCCTGCAGGACGGCATCGTGCAGCGCCGCGAGCTGGCGGTCGATGCCGATCTCGGACGGGTAGACGTCGAGCCGTCGGAGGTCGAGCGGCTCGTCGGCGACGACGACCACCTCCTCGCCGAGCGACTCCACGGTCGAAAGCTCCGCGGTCCCCCGCGTCGGGTGGCCGTCGCTGGCCAGCACGCGGTCGCCCTCGCGGATCTTCGAGACGGCCTCCCCGGAGCGGCGGGCGGTGAGTCGCCACCGGCCGCCATCGACGGCCTCGCGGTCGATCGGCTCCAGGTCGAGGAGCGCCCGGTCGTCGGCCGCCCGCTCGGCGGCCGACTGCTCCCAGAGCTTCCGGTACTCGTCGTGGACCGCCCGCCGCTCGGCCTCAATGGCGCGGTACGAGCGCTCGAAGTACGCCCGCTCCTCGTCGGGGAGCGGCTCGCCGACGGTCCCGGCCTTCGACGCCTGGCCGAGGCGGCCGGCCACGGCCATGCAGGTGTCCCGCTCGAAGCAGTACTCGCAGATCGCGTCGGCCTCGTACCCCGTCGGCACCGTCAGGTCGTACTCGGCGGCGGCGATCTCGTTTCTGGTCCGGAGGACGAACTGCAGGAACCCCGTCCCGATCGAGAAGTCCTTCGCCGGCGAGAGGTCCCCCGAGGCGTCGCTACGGTCGAGTGCGGTGTTCTTCGTGTACAGAAGCGTGCCAGTGTCGGGCGCCCCGGCGAGGTCGTCGGCCAGAAGCAGTGCGTAGCAGGCGGCCTGGACCTTGTCGTGGAACCGCGGCTCCCGTCCGGTGTTCTTGCCAGTCTTCAGCTCGACGGGCATCCCCCGCCTGACGGCGTCGGCGCGGCCCTTGATGCCGAACCGCTCGGAGATGAGCGTCTGCTCGGAGCGCCACGAATCCGTCTCGCCGAGCGCCCCCTGCTGGAGCCACCCCTCGATCGCGGCGGCGTTCTGCCGGACGTCCTCGGCGACGGCGTCGGCGGACTCCCCGAGCAGCCCGAGGTCGACGGCGGCCTCGGCGACCCGGTCGTCGATGCTCGCCTCCAGGTCCCGGCCCCGGAGCAGGTCGCCGAACACCTCGTGGACGACCGTCCCCTTGACGACCGGGTACACGAGCGGGGCGCCGGAGAGCTTGTTGAGGTAATAGATGCGGGGACACTGCACCCAGCCGCGCACGTCGGTCACGTCGACGAGGAAGTCGGGTTCGACGACGACCGCCGAGTCGCCTGTGGTCGCATACTGCGTCTCGCCGCGGAACTCCTCGTCGTCGACGTCGGTGACGAGAAGCTCCATCCCCGGCTCCAGCAGTTCGGCCGTCTCGGTCCACTTGCCCCACAGCGTCACCTGGACGGCGTCGGCTGCGCCGCGCTCCGGTCGCACCAGGACCTCCGCGAGGTCGCTCGGGCCGCTGGCCGTCTCGACGGTCCGTGGGTCGCGAACCTCGACGACGGGGCCCCGCAGGGTCACGTTCCCTTCCAGCGCCGTCCTCGGAAAAACGCTATCGGTCGTAGAACGCTCGCCGGAGTCCGTCGGGGTGACACGTACAGCGGGAATCGGTATCCCCGGGACGGGCTTCCTCGCCGAACTCCGGGACGTCGACAGGGGTGTCGACCGGTTCGGGATCGACCGGCCGACCGTCGTCGGTCAGATACACCGGCGAGGTAATCGCACGCATCGTCGCGCCATCCTCGTAGAGCACCTCGGCCCGGAACCAGTTCTGTGGACGGTCTCCCTCGAGTTCGACCGTCGTCTCCCAGACGAACTCCGGGGTCGTGACGACGGTTTCGGCGGCCAGAATGCCGTCGACGATGAGGCGGACACGGTGGCCGGAAGCGCCCGAGACGATCGTTCGGACGGCCGCGTGCTCACCGAAGCGGCGACCCAGGTCGCCCACGGCAAGGTCGTATTGCCGGCCAGTGGTGCGGGCCTCGATTTTCACGAGGGGACCGTTCCAGTCCCAGGAGACGAACGTCCGGCCGGACCGGATGCCATCGACGACGTCGGTGGCCTCGCCCGATGGGGCATACACCCACGTCGTTGGCGTGCCGACACCACCGACCGGATCGGTTATCCGCCAGTGGCTGTCGGAGCCGCCGACTGCCGCGAGGCGATGGCCCGCGTCGAGGTAGGCGTCGTACATTTCGAGTGCGAGATGGTTGTTGCTCCCGAGGCCGGTCCGGTCCGAGCGGAGGTACCACGCGATCGACCACACCTCGACGGCGTCCAGCCCGACCGGACCGCCGTACTCCCACACCGACGAGATGGAGGTCCGGGGGTGGTTGATGACTCCGAGGCCACCGTCAGCGTGGACGCGGCCGAGCAGCGAGGCCAACGCCCCGTCGGTATCGGTCGGCCCCTCGTAGACCGAGTCGACGCCGAATATCCCGGCGTGGCCGTTTGCGAGGCTGTGTTCGTAGCCGCCGACCAGTGCGAGTTCCGACGACTCGTAGCCGGAGTCGGACTGTGCGGCGACGGTGTTGTGATCCGAAATAGCGAGGTAGTCGAACCCCTTCAGTTCCGCGTTCCGTACCTGTTCGGCAGTCGTAAAGCCATAGGTCCACGGCTCCTCGCAGGTCGGGTCCGCACAGACGTCGTGTGAGTTGACCGTGTGACAGTGGAGGTCACCGGGCCGCCAGCCGTCGAACGACGCCGGACGTGGTGCCGGCGAGACGTCCGCGAGGGCCGCCTCGAGCTCGTCGACGGCACGTTCGGTCGCCCCGGCGAGCGTGCCGTCGACGGCGAAGGCCCCCAGCGGGACCGCGCCGGACGCCCGGAGAACGTCCCGACGGGATGGGTCTGCGGTCGAGTCGGTCATGATCCGGCCTCCCGTGCGAAAGACGATATTCGGTCGGCGGCCGGACTGTACGTGTCCAGCGCCAGCACGAAGACGGTCCGGGTCGTTCCGGGAACGGTCGTCCACTCGCCGTCGACGAGCGCCTCGATCGGCCCGAACTCGTAGGCCCGCGACTGTTCGAGGGACTCCGGCGCCTCCACGAAGTAGGTCGACTCGAGATTCCTGTGCCGCCCGAACCGGACGAACTGGGTGTCCTCGGGGCCGAACCCGCCAGCCTCGCCGTCGCCCGCGAGATAGGACCACTGAACCGGTATCGAGTCGCGGAACCGGGCCGGTTCCTCGGCGGTAGCCTCCAAGTCTATCCGCGACGCACTGCCGGCAGTGTACACGGAAGCGTCGTGCTCCCGGCGTCCGGAAAGACCGACCGGCGTCGCCACCTCGTCGAGTTCGAAGCCGCGCTGCGTCGGACGGCCGTTCTCGGCCTTGATGATGCTGAACTCGTCGAGCGTCTTCCCGTCTGTAGTCTCGTATCGAACGTCGATGGAACCGTCGTCGATGTCGAGCACTGTCGCGCCGTAGTGGTCGTCGTCGCTGACCAGCAGCCACGGGTGTTCGTCGGCCTCGTCTACGCCGTAATGGCTGATTCCGCCGTTTCCGTTCGTCACCCACGTGACCCCGGTTGCGGTTATCTCGTTGCCGGTCGTCGGCGTCGTCCGCTGGTAGCAGTGGTTGTGTCCGAGCAGGACGAGGTCGACGTTGTAGGCGTCGAAAAGCGACCCCCAGACGGCTTTCAGTCCGTCCCGGGAGTCGTGGTTCGACGCCTGCCAAGGGCCGTGGTGGAAGTAGGGAACCATCCAGTTGATTCTTGGGTCGGCGTCGGCACGCTGTAGGGTCCGTTCTAAGTACGCCGTCTGGAAGGCCTGGATGAGCGTCGACAGCTCCTCGGGACAGGAGAAATCCTGTGGCCCGGCGGCGACCAGTTGGCAGGGATCGAAATCGGAGTGCAAGCCCACGAAGAGCGCGTTGTCGAACCGGACGTCGTACCAGCGCTCGAGGAGCGAGTAGCCGCCGGAGGGGACGAGTACTCCGGTCCGCGAGTCCGACAGCGCGTTCGTCCGCACCTCCAGTTTTTGCCCCACCAGTTCGCCGACGAGTCGTTCTATCGCCGCGAGAACCTCCTCGACCTCCTGGTCGGGAACCGTCTCGCCGACGAGGCTACCGAGACCCCCGGACGGCATCAGCGCGTTCAGGCGGGCGTCGTACTGCTGGAGGCCGAAACTCACCTCGAGTTCGTGGTTGCCCGCGGTCGTCATGAACGGCGTCTCCGCCAGAAAGTCCTCGAAACGGTCGAAGTACCTGTCCCACGTCTCGGGCAGACCGTCGGCGTAGGAGATGTCCCCATTGCAGATATGGAAGTCGGGGTCCAGAGCGTCGACCAGTTGTACGTTCCTGCGTGCGTTATCGCCGGGATTCCGGCTGAACGGATTGCGGTCCTCCTCGACGCCGTGGTCGGCGTGGACGGTCACGCGGAAGCCGTCCGTGGCCGTCGGTGCAGACGAGACGGTAAAGGTCTCCGAGCGCCGGTCGTCGAGGACCGCCCGGTACTCGACCGGCCGACCAGGGTCCAGATCGTTCATCTTCGCGTCGTAGGCGAACCAGTGTCTGCCCGGAATCGAGGTTACGTCCGCCGACGAGCGGAACGGGAACTCCGATCCGGCGGGACCGTACTCGACATACGCCGACCCGGCGTCCGGTCCCGTCCACCCGACGTTGAGTGTCGTCTGTGGGTTTTCCCCGTATGCTACGTGAACGCCGACCGGGCCGGAATCGGTGTGTTCCGCCCGGACGCTCCCGATTGACTTCGGAAAAAGAGAGGCAACGGGCATCGCGGCGGCGGCTTTGATCACCCCCCTTCGGTTCGGTGTGCCTACCATCTGGATCGGACAGAATTTCCTCCCCGGTAAGAAGATTGATATGTGGCCGCTGTGGCTGTGGTGTGCGGTACAGTGACGAACATACCGGTTCCCTCCGGCCCTTCGTATCAGTGCGCATCCGCCGACGGGTCAGGATAGCCCGCGACATCCTTGAGAGTCGTTCCGAACTCCGCTTCGAAGAGCTCCTGCATGCGGTCGTTTATCGCCTCCATCGGCTCCCCCGCGCCCGCCTCGCTGTAGTGGACCGACTCGTACGTCCGCTGGGCAGCCGAAAGCAATAGCAGGTCGCCGACGACGTCGGCCGTCGACGCCGTCTCCTCTTCAGCCCGTAGCAACTCGATGAATCCACGTGGCAGTTCTACACGCCGCCCCTCGCCTTCGGCGCGAACAGACACGCGGACGCCCTCGGTCAATCCCTCCAGGGACATCTCGTCGACTGACGGTCCTTCCACGTCGTCGAATCGGGTCATATCTCATTTTTGCGGACGCGTGCCTTGTACCTGACTACGGATCGCTACCGGGCTACCAGTATTGTACGGAAGCGGAACATAGTGTGGAATCTCGCCGCGGAGAACCGTCGACGAAGTCGACAGTTTCTTTCGGCCCGAAACCCGATTCGCGGACATGCGCGTTCGGGACTGGCAGGAGATCCTCGAGGACGTCGTCGAATCGGACGCCGACGCCGGCGACTGGCGTGCGGTGGCCGGCGACCGCCAAGGCGGACCCGGCGAGGACATGTTCCTCGGCCACCCGTCGGTCGGCGTCTTCCAGTTGAAGACGTTCGCGAAGAACCCCTACGAGGTCCAGGGGGTCGGCGCCCGGGTCGCCCGCTCGGTCGACGAGGACCTCGACCCGCTGTTCCCCGACGGCGACTCGGGCGGTCGCTTCGGGGTCAACGACGGCGTCGACGACGCGGAGGAGGCCACCGAGCGGGCGACGGAACTCGAGACGGTGCTCGAGGCCCACGCCGACGCGCCGACGACCCCCGACGCCCTCTTCGAGGACGTGATGGGCGCCCTGGAGAGCCCCGCCTACGGGCCGATGGCCTACGACATGTACGACCGGCCCGAGGACCTCGATTCGCTGTCGGGGACGTTCGAGGAGGCCGAGGACGTGCTCACCACGGAGCTGGACGACCTCATCGAGGACAGCGACGTCGGCCGCGGCTTCTACTGACGGCGCCGGCCGGACGACGGCGCAGGCCGTGTCACGGCCCGGTCAACGCGGGCCGCCCACGGCAGTTCGTGTCTCGCCGAGCGCGGCGCTCGCACGCGCCGTGTCAGTTACGGCGCCGCCACCGGCGGCCGAGGGCGGTCGCGACCAGGAGGGCACCGATGGCCGCGACCGGTGGGAATCCCCCGCCGCTCTCGACGGTGGGGGTCCGGTAGGTGTAGTCGTCCCAGTCGCCCGACGTCGAGGTGGGGGTTTCGGTCGCCCGGGGCGTCGTCGGCCCGTCACCCGTCGCCGTCGGGGTGGCCGTTATCCGGGACGCGACGCCGGGTTCGGTCGCCCACGTCGCGCCGGTCGCGGTCGGCGTCGACGGCTCGCCGTCGGCGGTCGACCGTTCGGTGGCCGTAGGCGTCGGCATCGGCGTCGCCGCCGGTTCGGACGGCGGCGGCCCGAAGCGGTCGCGGGCCTCGGCCTCGTTCCGACAGTCACAGATCCAAAACCAGTGGGACGGGTCCTCGTAGGTGACCACCTCCCCGCCCGGGGTCCGGCCCTCGACCGACGCGGCGTCGATGCGGTGCCAGCCGGCCTCCGGGGGATTGGTGGGACACTCGATCACCGAGAAGATGCGGTCCTCGCTGTTCAGGTGAACCGACTCGCCGAGTTCGTCTTCGTCGTAGAACCTGGATTCGAAGACGTCCTCGCTCGCGCTGAAGGACTTCACGTTGTCGGTGAGGCCCTCGTCGACGCCGTACGGCTCGTTGTCGCTGCCGCGGTCGATCCCGAATACCTCGGCCGAACCGGGGCCACAGTCCTCCCAGCTGCCGGCCCGCCAGACGGCCCGGAGCCGGAGCAGGGTCTCTAAGTCGGTGTCGACGCCCGCTGCCGCCTGCCCGATCTGGCCGACGCGGGTGTCCGACGCGCCGGGCTCACGGTCGTCGGCCGACAGCGGCGTGTAGGTGAAGTTCGAGCCGTCTGGGCCGTGGTTGGCACCCGCCACGCCGACGGCCCCGAGGACGCCGGCCCCGAGCAGCGAGGCGGCGACCGCTGCGGCGACGCCCACCGCCGTCCTCGACCCCGCTCCCGTGTCCGGCACGCTTATACGGCCCGAATGCCCCGTCCCGACGTTAGCTCTTCGGCCGTCGTATCGGAGGCGGTGACCGTCGGAAATTCTCGTTCTCGCGGCGCGATCGTGGCCGCGGGCCCGCCCCGAGCTGCACTCGTCGCCGCCGTGGAACCGACGCAGGCGGCCACCGTCGGTGGCCGGGGACCTCGACGTCGCCCGCCCTGGGGTGGCCGTGGCGTCCGCAATCCCGGACGCCGGCAACGAGGGACAGCGGTCCGGGACGTGGCCGATCGTTTCAGTCCTCGCGGGTGCCCGGTTTCGTCCGGTGCCAGATGACGATGCCCACGGACTGCTTGGCGTCGGTCCAGCTGTCGAACCCGGCGTGGTGGTAGATCGCGTGCGGCGTGTACAGCGTCTCCTCGGTCCACGTCTGGATGGAGGGGTCGGCCTCGACGGTCTCGTGGAGGACGTCGACGACGCGTGGCGTGTGGTCGAGGTCGTCGTCCATGCGCCGGATGTCGTCCAGCAGCTCCGCTCTCGTCGGCATGGTGGATCGTGCCGTGGGAACGATTAACGAGCCAGTCTCTTGAAGGTTCGGCACGGTTCGACGCGTCCGAGCACCCACCGTCTCCGTTTCCGCGTCCCCGTAGTCGGAGGGCGTGTGCTCGTCCGCCGTGGTGGTCGCGCACGGCCCAGCTTACATAAATCCATGTGGAGGCTTCACGATGGAGTCTGGTGCTACTGCAGGACGGCCGGCAGGTCGGCGAGCGAATCGACGACGTAGTCTGGGCTGTACTCGCTCGAGCGGACATCCGCGTCGGTCGCCGCGCCGGTCCGGACCAGGACCGTCGTCATGCCGGCCCGGTTGCCGAGCGCGACGTCGGTCTCGAGGCGGTCCCCGACCACGACGCAGCGCTCGGCCGGGACGCCGAGCGCATCGAGTGCCGCCGTCTGGGCCGCCTGCGAGGGCTTGCCGAACACGCGGTCGGGGGTGCGGTCGAGGACGCCGCCGACGGCGTTGACGACCGCGCCGGACCCGGGCACCATCCCGTCGGCGGTCGGGACGAGCCGGTCCGGGTCCGTGCCGTAGAAGGTCGCGCCGGCGGCGAGCGCGCGGTAGCCGGCGAGCATGTCACCGTAGTCGAACTCGCGGTCGTAGGAGGCGACGAGGACATCGGCGTCGGTGGCGTCGCCGACGACGTCGAGGCCGGCCGCCTCGAACTGGCGGCGGAGCCCCGCCTCGCCGATCAGAAACGTCGTGTCCTCGGGATGTTCGTCGGCCAGCACCCGCGTCGTGACCGTCCCGGCCGACAGCACCGCCTCCGGGGCGACGTCGATGCCGAACGCGCCGAGACGGTCCGCGTAGGCGACACGTGATTTGGTCGGGTTGTTCGAGAAGAACACCGTCCGCACGCCCGCCGCCCCGAGATGGTCGAGTGCCGCCGCGGCGCCGGATATCAGGTCCTCGCCCCGATAGACCGTCCCGTCGAGGTCGATGAGCGCCCCCTCATAGTCCATGCCGCCGTTTGGCACCCACGGGGGAAAGCTCCGCCGGAACCACCACCGGTCGAATCTCGGCCGGACCGACCCACTGGTCACCCGTCGGTCAGGGCGATCACGGTCGAGCCTCGGCCAGGACAGCCGGTCACTCGTCGGTCAGGACAACCGCTTCGACCTCGCGGCGCTCGCCCGGCGCGCCGTCGGGGTCGTACCGGTAGACGGCGTCCGGCGTCTCGTCGTGGGTCCGCCGGTGGGAACCGTCACAGAGCGGCTGGTCGCCGGAGAGCCCGCATCGACAGATGTACAGCTTCCCATCGTCGCCGAGGTCGTCGGCATCGAGTATCGCCGGCTCGGTCGCGTCGTGTCGGACCTCGCGCGTCATGTCGGCCCTCGGTGCCCCGGCCCCAAGAAGCTACCTCGCCCCGGACGTTCGAGTGTTCGCGTCCCGGGCGGCGCAGCGGGGGCCGGGGTCGTTCCCGAAGCGTCAGTCGCCGGCGGTCCGCTCGACCCAGTCGGGCCGCTCGACGGACGTGTCGTTGACGGCCTCGACCGTCGCGAGCGCGGAGAGGTGAGTGTCACGTTCGGTCACCACGTCGTAGCGTGCCGCGCGGACCGAGCCGTCCTCGTGGACGACGAGCGTGACGTCGAATGACGCAATATCCTCGTCGGTGACGTCGGCCGGGAGGATCGCGGCGCCGTCCGTCACCGCCTCGCTCCGGTACCGGTAGTAGGTGCCGTTTTCCGTCTCGCGGATGTCGGGCCCACCGTAGTCGACGTGGTCGAAAAGCGGCGCGAGAAACTGGATGCCGGAGAACCGTTCGCGGACGTACTCGCGGTCAGTCGAGTTGTACGTGACGTCCTCGCCCGCCTCGAGCTTCAGGTACAGCCGGTCGGTCTCGAAGTACTGGAAGCGGGTGGCGTCGCCGTCGTCGCGTATCTCGAGGGCCTGCTGGTCGGTGTGTTCGACCCGGAGCAGGTAGACGAAGGCGTCGGTCGCCCCGGTCCCGTTCCCGACGCCGACGTCGAACCGGTACCGGTAGCTGTCGTACCCCGAAAGCGCTCGCTCGTGGGTCGCAGCGGCGGCGTCGGCGTCGACGACGCCCGTCGCGCCGTACCCCTCGGGGTATTCGACGGGTGCAGCCGTCGCCGTCGGCGTGCCGTCGGCCGCATGGGATGGCGTTGCCGTCGGCGTCGACCCGGGCCCGTCGAAGACGGGTAGCGCAGAGCACCCGGCAACCGACACCAGCGCGACCGCAGCGATGGTGGCGACGACTCGTCGATGCATGCATGGCCCTCCAGGCGAGACCTGTTAAGCGCTGTGACGTCCCGGAATCCGCGTCGGGGGATACTGGATCAGGATCGTCCGTATCAGGCGTCCTCGACCCAGGCTGGCCGCTCGACGGCCGTCGCGCCGAAGCCCGACAGCTCGTACTCCACCGACAGCTCCCGTTCGTCGCCGTCGACCTCGTAGCTGACCTCGTAGCTGGCCGAACGGACGACGCCGTCGCCGTCGACCGCGATCGTCGCGGAGAAGTCGGTGATGGTGGCCGACTCGTTGATGTCGGGGAGCGCGTCGACGCCGTCGGTCCCGTTCGTCTCGTAGATGACCACGGCGTCGCCGTTCCGCTCGTCGGTCGAGGACTCGTAGCCGGAGACGTTCACGAGCAGCGGCCGGACGGGGTCGGTCGCGGTCAGGTTCGTCGCGTCGAACGAGTCGTTGGCCGTATTAACGTTGGTCTGGTTGTTGAACTCCGAGCGCCGGTAGCGGGTGTCGCTGTCGCGGTAGGTCGTGATGACGGCCTCCTGGTCCGGGTAGGTGGCGTCGGCGCGCTGGAGGCCCTGTTCCGCCTCGAAGTCGACGCGGTTCTCGACCTCGAAATCCGTCGTCCCCGCCTCGGTGTCGTAGGTGTAGGTGTAGCTTCCGGTGTAGCTCCCGCGGTCGACGACGCCGGACTGGTGGCTCCGGACCGCCGCCTGGCCGTCGGTCACGCCGTCGGGCCCGTACCCGTCGGCGTAGTCGAACGTCGAGGGGTCGCCCTCGCCGGCGCCGTTGCCGCCGTCGAGTACCGCCGAACAGCCGGCCAGCAACGCGAGAACGACGACGAGTGCCACCGCCACCGTGGAACGTCGAGCCATACGGCCCTCTGGCGGCCTGGCGGGTAAAAGTGTAGTGGCCCGGGCAGTCGTCGACACGACGGGCAGCGGCGCCGCGTCAGGCCGCCGCGTCCGGGGCCGCGGACTCGATCGAGCGGATCCGTTCGCGCCGCCGCTCGTCGCGACGCCGGGCCAGCTCCGCCTGCAAGCGGTCGGCGACGGTCCGCCGGAGGTCGGCAGCCCGCTCGGCGTCGATGTCGAGCGCGCGCGGCTGGCCGCCGGTCAGGCCGCTGGTGCCGGCGGTGTCGACGACGAGCGTGGCGAGGTCCCGTCGGCGCTGGAACACCGTCCGTGAGTCGAGCACGGTCTGGACCCGGTAGTACGGCACCACGGTGGTGGTCCGCGTCCAGAACCCCTCCCGGAGGACGACGTACTCCGGCTGGACGTCGTAGCCCAGGTTGGCCCACTTCAGGTGGGCCGCGACCGGCGCCGCCGGCAACAGCACCGCCGCGGCGTACCAGGCGAACGGGAGGGTGGTGGCCCGGTCGGCGGCGAACACCCCGAGGACGACGAGGGCCGCGACGGCGCCGTACCGGACCGCGTACCGCTGGCGGGCCCGGCCGGGCGGCCGCTCGAACTCGAGGCGGTCGAAGGCCGCCACGGAGCGTGCGAGCTCGACCACCCGGTCCCGCTCGGCCAGCGGGATGGCGGACTGCTGGCCGGCATCCCCGGCGGCGGGGCCGGCGGTCTCGACCGCCAGTGACGCGTAGCCGAGGCGGCGCGCGATCGCGTTCTCGGAGACGGCGAGCGTCTGGACCTTCTCCATCGGGATGGTGCCGCTGAACCGCTGGAGGAGACCCCGCTCGTAGTGGAGCTCGTCGGCGCCCCGCGAGAGCCGGAACCCGTAGTAATTCGTCACCGCCAGGGCGCCGCTGACGCTGGCGGTGAGGCCGACCACGGCAACCGCCGCGAGCGGGGCTGTGATGACGAGTCCGAGGAGCGGATCCGCGAACCGCTCCTGGAGCGACGGCGCGAGTACCGTCAGAACGACCGTCAAGAGCGAGAGCAGCCGGAGGTCGACGCCGACGACGCCGAGCAACGCCAGTTCCTTCGGCGTGATCGCGAACAGTCCCTCGCGCTCCCGGTCGGTCGCCGGCGCGTCGGCCGACTGCTCGCCGCGCGTCAGCCGGCCGATCTCCTCTTGGAGCCGCCGCGCTTCCGCCAGGCTCACGCACTTCAGGGAGGCCTCGGTGGAGGAGCCGCCGGCGGTCTCGAGACGTATCTCGGCGATGCCGAAGAGCCGCTGGACGACGTTCCGGCTGACGTCGACGTTCTGGACGCGGCCCACCGGTATCTCGCGGTTCCGGCGGGAGACCACGCCGGAGGCGATGTCCAGCGAGTCGTGGGTAAGCTCGTACTCGAACCGCTGGTAGTAGACGACCTGGTAGGCCGCCGCGACGACGAACCCCCCGACGACCACGAACGCGGGCCCGGCGGCGCCCTCGAACGCCGAACCGACGACGAGAACCACGAGGAGCCAAGCGAGCCGGAGGACGGACTCGCCGGCCCGGTACGGGATCGAGAGGGGGTCGAGCTTCATCAGACGGCGTCCTCGCCCTCGGCCGCGATGGCCAGTCGCTTCAGCCGGGCCTGGAGGTCCTCGGCGTCCGCCGGCGAGAGCCCGGGGATCGAGACGTCGGCGCCGCGGGAGCCGGCGGTGTAGACGACGGTCGACGCGAGGCCGAACGCCCGCTCGATCGGGCCCCGGCTCGCGTCGACGTGCTGGATGCGGACGTAGGGGGCGACCGTCCGCACGTGGGTGATCACCCCCCGCTCCAGGTACAGCGAGTCCTCGCGGACCTCGTAGGCCCACGACCGGTACCGGAGGACCGACAGCACGGCGGAAAGCACGAACGCGACGAGCGCGACGGCGGCGCCGACCCCCGGGCTACCGACCGGCAGGAGGGCGAAGGCGACGCCGACGATGCCGCCGAGCACGAGCGAGGGGACCACCCCTTTCAGCACCCACACCACCTGGATACCCGGGTCGAGCGTGCGTCGCGGACCGGTGAGTTCGGTGACGTCGCCCGGGCCCGGCCCGGCCACGCCCCCCTCGACCGTCCCGTCGTCGGGCACCGCCCGCACGGCCGGCGTGAGTGCGTCGTCGAACGGGCCGTCCGTGGCCCCATCGGCGTCCGTGTCCATCGGCTGTGCCTCCGGGCCCGCCCCATTTAATAGGCCGTGTCATTCACGGGGCGGCGCGCCGGCGGCTCGCGGCTTCGCCGCTCGCTCAGTTCGAGGCCTCACTTCGTTCGGCCTCGCGGCTCGCGTGTCGTCGCTCCCGGTGGTCGCTGCTCGCGGCTCCCTTCGGTCGCGCCTCGCGCCTCCCGCTCGCTCAGTTCGAGGCCTCACTTCGTTCGGCCTCGCGGCTCGCGGCGTCGCCGCTCGCCTATCCGGCGGCGCTCCCGTACTCACGGGTCGTTTCGCTCGCGGCTCCCGATGGTCGCCGCTCACCCTTGGAGGTCTCGCTTCGCTCGACCTCCCGCTCCCCGTTCGCTCATCCGGCGGCGCTCCCGTTGGTCGCGCCGCCCGGGCCGCCACCGCGGTCGGCGGCCGGCTCCTCGCGCGGTCAGAGCAGGTGCTCGGTGACCACCTCGACCAGCGGCGGAACGGCCTCCTCGGGGTCGAGGGCCACGAAGACGCCGACGTCCTCGCCGCCGTACGCACGGACGACCTTGATCGAGTCCAGACTCGTCGTCATGTACCGCACGTCGCCGGCGCCCGACAGCAGGACGTCGGTAAACAGCGCCCGCTCGGCGAAGTCGATGCCGACGTAGTCGAAGATCCGCTCGAAGTGATCGTCCATCGCCGAGCCGCCCGGATACAGATCACTCATCGCGTCGTCGACGTACAGCACCTCGAAGTCGCTCGGATAGAACCGGACCAGCGTGTACACCGGCCCGTCGGTCCCGGCCTGCAGCGCTTCCAGCGCCGCGTCGACCTCGCCGTTCGCGCCCGACATACCCGAGTATGGTGGCACTACGGCCAAAAAGACGAGGGTCGTTTCACCGCCGGCGACATCGTTCGACCTCACGGCGCCACCGCAGCCCTGCAGTCGTCCCGGTCGGCCTATAAGGCCACCGTCGCACAGCGGCGACACCGACACCTACATTCGACCCGACATTCCGAGTAATTCCATGGAGCGCCCCGCCTACGTCTATGCCCTGGCCGTGGTCGGGGTGTTCGCGGCGCTCGGTGCGGGCCTCGGGCTCGCCGCCAACTTCACCCTCGGCTTCTTCATCGAGCAGTTCGTCGACCCCGGCACGGACCCGCTTGACTCGACCCAGATCGGCATCCTGTTGCTCGTCTCCATCTTCGTCATCTACGCGACCGGGCCGGTCGCCGCCGGCCTGGCCGGCGTCGGCCTCGGCAGGATGCTCCCGGACCGGGAGGCCACCGCCGCCGTCGTCGCCGGCGTCGGCTGCTTCGTCGGATTCTTCCTGTTCGCCGGGCTCGCGCTGTTTCTCACGTTCTCGGTGCTGGCGGAGTATGGCGCCGGCACTGGCGCTGGTGCTGGCGGCGGGGGCGGCGGAGGCGGAAGCGGTGGCCCGATCGACCCGTCCGCACTCGGCACGCTCATGGTCCAGGTCGGGCTGCCGGTGGGACTCGTCGGACTGGCGACGGCCTACGTCACGGCGCGGGTGTCCGGCCAGCCGCGGCAGTGAGCGATGGAGCGCGTGTCGGGCCAGTTACGACAGTGAGCGATGGCGCTACTGTCGAGCCAGCCGCGAGAGTGATCGATGGCGCATCGGGAGAACAGTCCCGAGCCGGAATGCTCCCGCGCCCGGCCGGTGAGCGACGACGCCACCCCTGTCAGTGGGCGATCTCCGACAACATCCGCGCCTCGATCTTGCGGAGGTGCTCGCCGACGGTGGTCGTCGAGAGGTCCAGGTCCGCCGCGATGTCCTCGTGGGTCGCCTCCCGCGGCACCCGGTAGTAGCCGAGGTCGGTCGCGGTGTCGAGGATCTCCTGCTGGCGGTCGGTCAGAAGCGACGACAGCTCCCGGAGCTCCGGGTCGTAGTCGGACAGCTGCTCTAACTCCACGCGGATCCCGTCCGGGATGTCATCGATCGCCCGCCGGACGGTGTCTTCCTCCCCGATGACGGCGACCTTCAGCCCGCCCTCCGGGCCGTACTCGATGGGGAGATCGAGGACGAACTCGTGTTCCTGTTCGAGTTCTAAGAGTGCCGCGCCGGCCTCGGTCGGTTCGGTGTGGACGTAGGCCTGCAGGCCGTCCCGGAGCGACGAGACGTTGTAGGAGATGATCTCCGGCGAGGCCTCGAGGATCTCCGCGAGCGCCGGTTTCTCCCCCCGGATCTGGGTGAGAAGCACGGCCGTCCCGTCGTTGAGCCGGCTGATGTGGAGGATCGACTCCCGGGTCAGCGAGGGGTGGGCCTCGATGTCCTCGGCGACCGGGTCGATGGTGCCGGCGGTCGGGAAAAGCGAGACCTTGACGTACCGCATCGGTGACCCGTTCGTCGCCGGGCTATAAACCTCCAATGGTCCCGGGGGTTTGAAGGGACCGACGATTGACGGCGACAGCGATTCCCTCGCGTCGGTCCGACGTGTCGGTACTCATGCAGTCGGCACGCGGCGTCGCCGGTGCCGCTACAGCCCTCCTCGCCGTCGCGGTTCTGGCCGGCGCGGCGGCACCGGGTGGCGTCGGCGTCGCCACCGCGGGCCACGGCCCCGGATCGGCGAACTTCACCGTCGAGCCGATGGGCGACCGGAGCCCCGGCGCCGAGGACGTCCGGTACGGCCAGCGCGTCGTGGCGACGGCCGGCACCGACCTGGAGACCCTAGAGCGGACCACCGCGACCTACGAGGCGGGGAGCTTCGCGAGCTGCGGGCCCGGCGACGGCGAGACGTTCGGCATTGATCGGGGCGCGACGCGGCCGGACTATGAGATCGACCACGACCTCACGGAGAACGTGAAGTCCTTCACCGCCCGCGAAGACCTGTTCAAAGTCGAGTACTACGGCGAGGACGACTTCGGGTCCTCGACGCACTTCGACGACGGCGACGAGTTCGTCTCGGTCTCGACGTGTATCGACAATCCGGACGAGCGGGGCTGGTACCGGATCGCCGGGAGCACGACCGGCGTGACCGACAGCGGCGACCGGGTCACGTTCAGCTCCGACTCGCACTACTTCTGGATCTGTGACTGCGAGGACGAGGCCGAGGCGCGGGAGACACTCGGCCCGCCCCCATCGGAGTCACGGCAGACGGCCACCCCGACGCCGACCCCGTCCCCGTCGGCGGACAACGGGTCCGGCGACAGTGGGACCGAGGGTGGGACGGCCGGCTCGGAGCAGGCGTCGCCGAAGCGCGCCTCCGCGACCCCGACCGCCACGTTCGCCGGCGGCACGGCGACCGCCACCGACGAGGCGACCGACGCAGCGGGAGAGCCCCAAAGTGGGGACGGCGGTGACACTGACGGCGCACCCGACGGCGCGACGGGGACGCCGACCGGCGAGTGGGAAGACCACGTCCTGGAGACGCCGACGGCCGCCGAGGGCCCCGGCTTCGGGCCCGCGCCCGCCCTCCTCGCCGTCCTCGCGGCGGTCCACCTGCTCCGCCGCCGGCGCTAATCGGGGGCCGTCCGGGGTGCGGCCGAGTCGCCGGCGGCTACTCGTGGCCCGAGACCGGCACCGGTTCGTACGGTTCCTCGAGGTAGGCGACGTCGCTCGGCGACAGCGTTACTTCCAGTGCTTCGACGGCGTCCTCGAGGTGTTCGACCTTCGAGGCACCGACGATCGGGGCGTCGACCCACTCCTTGTGCAGGAGCCACGACAGCGACAGCTGCGCCATCGAGACGCTCTCGTCGGCGGCGAGTTCCTGGACACGCTCGTTAATCTCCCGGCCGCCGTTGTCGGCGTAGGGGTGAGCCTGCGCGTGGTCGTCCGTCTCGGCGCGCTTCGTGGACATGTACTCCTCGTGCGGGCGGGTGAGGTAGCCGCGGGCCAGCGGCGACCACGGGATGACGCCGAGACCCTCCTCCTCGCAGAGCGGGAGCATCTCGCGTTCCTCCTCGCGGTAGACGAGGTTGTAGTGGTTCTGCATCGTCGCGAACCGCTGGAGGCCGAGATGGTCGCTCGCCTGCAGCGCCGACGCGAGCTGGTGGGCCCACATCGAGGAGGCGCCGACGTGGCGGGCCTTCCCGCGGCGGACGGCGTCGTCGAGGGCGCCCATCGTGGTCTCGATCGGGGTGTCGTCGTCCCACCGGTGGGTCTGGTAGAGGTCGACGGTGTCCATCCTGAGCCGATCCAGCGAGGCGTCCAGTTCCTGCTCGATGGTCTTCCGGGAGAGCCCGCCGGAGTTCGGATCCGCCTCGCGCATCTGGAAGTAGCCCTTGGTGGCGACGACGCTCTCCTCGCGTCGGCCCTCGAGCGCGTCGCCGAGGACGCGTTCGCTCTCGCCGCGGGAGTACATATTCGCGGTGTCGAAGAAGTTGATGCCGAGGTCGACGGCCCGCTCGACGAGGTCGTGGCCGAACGCCTCGCCCCGGACCCACTCGCGCCAGTCGGGGTCGCCGAAGCTCATGGAGCCGAGACAGATGCGGGAGACCTCGATGCCGGTCGAGCCGAGCGTCGTGTACTCCATAAACCCCCTCGGAGTGGGGCGACCAAAAAGTCGCCGCCAGGGGCCATGGACGGCGACCGGATACGGAGACCGAATTGCCAGCGTTGGGGTCAGCCGTAGCGCTCGGGGGAGATCCGAGCGACGTAGCGACGCACCGCCACCGCCGCGAGGACCGCTGCCACCACGTAGCCCGCGACGTGGGCGAGCGTGACGCGGGTGGCGCTCCCGATGGCGAGCAGCGCCACGGTGGTCGCCGGGTGTTCGGGGAGGGCGGCGGCGGCCGCAAAGGCCGTCAGCATCCCAAGCGAGTAGGTCAGCTGGGCGCGCTGTCGGACGGGGAGTGCGAGCGCGAGCGCCGCGGCGGCGGCGACCGCGAGCACGGCCATGGCGGCCGTGAGCGCGACCAGGAGCGCGACGTTGTCGACCGCGATGTCGTTGAGCGCCAGGAGCACGATCCACAGGAGGACCTGCAGCGGGGCGAGCGCGGCGAGCAGTCCGGCCTTGCCCTCGACTATGCCGGCGAGCGAGACCGGCGCGACCCGGAGCAGCTCGAGGGTCCCGCGCTCTATCTCCTCAGTGAGCGAGTCGACGACGACGGCGCCGCTTATGAACACCGGCAGGAACACGAGCAGCGGGACGACGAGGACGTAGGAGAACCCGAAGTACGGGCTGGCGTCCGACCGTGGCGGTACGGGAAGGGGGTCGAACACGAGGTGGTCGGCACGGTCGGCGCGCTCGGCGCGTTCGAGTTCCGTCAGGGCGGCTCGCAACTGGACGACGATCACCGTCTTCCGGAGGCTCGCCCGTGGAACGGACGCCGACACCGCGACGCGGCCGTCCTGCTCTTCGGCGTGTACCACCGCGTCGACGCGGCCCCGGTCGTAGGCGTCTCGGGCCGTCGCGCGGTCCTCGAACCGCCTGGCCCGGAGGTTCTCGACCTCGCCGGCGGCGGCGACGACGTCGTCGGCCGCCTCGCCGGTGACTGCCGCCTCGACGGTCCCGCCCGAGGCGTCCGGGTCGTACATCGAAGTGAGCCCCACGACGAGGACCGAAGAGAACCCGGCGATGACCACCTGGATGAGGATGGCGAGGACGATAGTCTTCTCCCGGGTGAGCGCGTCGAGTTCGCGACGGGCGATGGCGCGTCTAGACAAGGCGGCTCACCACCGCGAGATTGTAGGCGAGGTGCAGAAGCGTCGCCAGCGCGAGGCTCGCGGCGAAGGCGGTCCGGTCCCGGCTGGCGCCCAGGGCGGACACCGTGGCGGTCGCGACGTGCAGGAGGAGCGGCGCCAGGGCGAGGACGGCGACGGCGGCCGGACTGTCGCTCCCGAGGCCGGTCTGGAAGGCGGCGTCCGCGACCGCGACGTCCGGCAGCCCGACGACCTGCACGAGAAGCGAGAGCTTCTCGGCGAGGAAGCCGTTGACGAAGCCGGCGTAGACCGGGAGCGCCTTGGCGAGTTCCTCGATGACGGCGACGGTGGCCAACACGAGCGGGATGGAGAGCGCAACCGGGAGCGCGAACAGGAGCGCGACGGCCACCAGTTCCGCGACGAAGACGAACGGGACGAGCAGCGCGACGACCAGCGCGAGGCTCCGGGGGCGGCGGATGCGACCGGCCAGCGCGTCCAGCGCCTTCAGGTGGACGGGCCGCTGGGTGAACAGATCCTCCTCGCGATACACGCCGAGGCCGAACAGGAAGCAGCCGCCGGCGACCAACGTCGGCGGGCCCGTGGCGAAGAGGAACTGGCCGGGCGTGACGCCCGCGCCGGTGAGGTCCCGGACGGCGACCGTGAGCGGGGAGACGAAGGCGACCGGGCTGGTCGCGGTGAAGATGGCCGGGACGAAGGCGTAGGTGGTCAGCGCGGTGCTTACGGTGACGGAGACGAAGGTGAGTTCCTTGAACGACCGGGCGAACATCGCCCCGAGGAAGGTCGAAGCGAGGAACAGCAGCGACAGCGGCACCACCGCGAGCACCGACAGCGGCCCGGCGCCGGCGCCGAGCAGCCACAGGCCGGCCACGACCGTCGCGGCGATGGCCAGCGACGCGGCGGCGTACGGCAGCGTCTTGCCCGCCACGATCTCGGCCGGGCTGACGGGCGCGACGAGCAGGAGTTCCCCGCGGCGGTCGAGCCGCTCGGAGAGCATCGAACTCCCGTAGGCCTGGATCACGAAGTTCAGGGGGAGCACGAACAGGAACGCCAGCACGAGCGACTGGAACGGGAACGGCGGCGCGATGGCCGACGGCGACCCGGAGGTCCCGGCCGTCCCGAACAGGTCGAAAGCGCCGATGGAGGGCGCGCCGAACCGCCCGCCGTCCCCGCCACCCGTCGAGGGGAGGCTACCATCGTCGTCCCGGCCGTCACCGCCCCCGCCCTCGCCACCGCCACCGTCACCGCCGGTGCCGCCACCGCCGTCGTCCGACCCCCCGACGGTCCCGCGCTCGACGAACTCGACGGTGACGACGACCGGGAACGCCGCGATCTCGTTTGCCTCCGATCGCATCCGGCGTTCGTTGTACGCCTCGACGGACTCGCGGAAGGCGGCGAGTGCCGCCAGGCTCTTGTCGGTCGGCTCGCCGTCACGACGGACGAGATACAGCCGCGTCTCCTCCGGGCCGGATTCGACGTAGAGGTCGTAGCCCTCGCCCGGCCGGAGTCCCTCGTCGACGACGGCCGGGGACGGATCGACGGCCGCCAGCGCGTCGTCCGCGGCGACGGGGTCGTGGAACGGGCTGTCCTCGTCGACGCCGACCCGGTAGATGCCATCTTCCAGTGCCACGCCACCGACGAGGCCCACGACGCCGAAGGCGACGACGAAGGCGGCCGCAGCGAGCACCACGGCGACGGCGCCACGGTCGAGTCCGCCGACCCCCTTGGTGGTCTCCCAGCGGGCGATCCGGAGGACCGTCCGCGGCCGCATCAGGCCTCCGGCCGGTCCGCCGACGCCGCCGGGTCGGCCAGCTCCAGGAAGAGTCCCTCGAGGCTCGGTTCGACCGTCCGGATGTCCGCCACCTCGCCGCCCCTGGCCGCGGCCGCCGACTCGACCTCCCGGACGTCGTCCATCCCCTCGACGACCCGCCGGTATCGGCCGTTCTCGGCGACCGCGTCGGGGACCTCCACGGTCGTATACACGTGGTACTCCGTCCGGCCGTACTCGCGCCGGAGGTCGGCGATCGACCCGCTGGCGACGATGCGGCCCTCGGTCATGATGGCGACGCGGTCACAGACCGCCTCGACGTGGTGGAGGTCGTGCGCCGAGAAGACCACCGTGCGTCCTTCGGCGGCGAGTTCGCGGGTGAACTCCACGATGTAGTTGGTCGAAAGCGGGTCCAGCCCCGAGGCGGGCTCGTCGTAGACGACCACGTCCGGGTCGTTCACCAGCGACCGCGCGATGGCGACCTTCCGGGTCATGCCCTTCGACGTGTCGCCGATGGCCCGGTCGCGGTGGCGGTCGTCGAGTTCGAGGCGGTCGAGCGCGTCGTGGATGCGCTCGTCGGCGACGTCCCGGGGGACATCGTAGAGGTCGGCGAAAAACCGGAGGTACGAAAGCGGCGACATCTCCTCGTACAGCGGTGACGCCTCGGGGAGAAAGCCGAGCCGGCGCCGAGTCTCGGGGGCGTCCGCCGGCTGGCCGTCGACCCGGACGGTGCCGGCCGTGGGCTCGACGAGGCCGGCGATGGTCTTCAGCGTCGTCGTCTTGCCCGCGCCGTTCGGGCCGACGATGCCGAACACCTCACCGGCGGCGGCGCTGAAAGAGACGTCATCGACGGCGACGATGCCGCCGTAGGCCTTCCGGAGGTCGCGTACGTCGATCACTGTCGGTCGGTAGAGCGGACGGAACTAAAACCCGGGCACTGGCTCGACACTGCCGTCCGGATGTGAGACCGGGATCCGGCAATGGACGGGGCCAAACGAAGGCCCGGGGGAGTGCCACGTCGGTGCTATTCGTACAGCCAGGTCTCGTCGATGCGTTCGTACGCCATCAGGTCGTCGTCGTCGAAGAACAGCTCGATCTCGCGCTCGGCGGAGCCCGGCTCCGTATCGGAGCCGTGGACGACGTTCCGGCCGAGGTCGAGTCCGAGGTCGCCGCGGATCGTGCCCGGCGCGGATTCGGCGGGGTCGGTCTCGCCCATCATCCGCCGGACCTGCGCGACGGCGTCGGCGCCCTCCCACACCATCGCGAACACGGGCCCGGACGTGATGAACTCCGTGAGGTCCTCGAAGAACGGCTCGTCGACGTGCTCGGCGTAATGCTCGCCGGCCAGGTCATCGTCGATCCGCATGAACCTCCCGCCCACCAGCTTCAGCCCCCGCTGTTCGAACCGGGAGACGACCTCCCCGACGAGTCCGCGCTGGACGCCGTCGGGCTTGACCATCACGAACGTCCGCTCGACGTCGGCCATCAGGCCTGGGCCTCCTCGTCGTCGGCGTCCGCCGTCTCCTCGGACTCCTCCGCGTCGGCGGTCGACCTGTCGTCCGCCTCGACCCCGGCCGCGTCGACCTCGGGCTCAGCATCCGACTCCGGCTCCGATTCGTCCGATGTCGATTCCGGTGCCTCCGGCTCCGATTCTTCCGATGCCGACTCCGGTTCCTCCGACGCCGCCTCGGCTCCCTCCGCAGGCTCCGACGTCCCGGATTCCCCGTCGGCCGCAGGCGCCTCGCCCTCGGGATCGGAAACGCTGTCGGCCTCGTCGGGGCCCGGTTCGGCCTCGGCTCCGTCGGTCGCTTCCGCGGCCTCCAGGTCTGGCGTCTCCGCATCGATCTCGGGTTCCGGCTCCGGTTCGGCTTCGGTCTCATGTGCCGGCGCCGGTTCGGCTTCGATCTCCTCTGCCGGCTCCGGCGCCGGTTTGGACTCGGTCTCCGGCTCGGCCTCGTCGGCTCCGGCGGGCTCGCCCCTGCCGGCGCCGGCCTCGGTCCACGCCAGGTCGCGGGGCTCCCGGCCGAGGTCGGCGTTCTTCTCGCACTTGGCCGAGCAGAAGTGCGTGACGTTGCCGGTCGTGGTGACGAACATCGTACCGGTGCCCGGCTCGATGTCGGCCCCGCAGTAGTCGCACGCTCCGGTCTGCGGCATGGTCACTGCCCCCCGATGGCGTCGGCCTCGCGGGCCGTCTCCCGGAGCTGGAGCACGTCGCCGACGCGGACCGGACCGAGGACGTTCCGGGCGATGATGCGGCCCTGGTTTTCGCCCTCCTTGATCCGGCACTTGACCTGCATGGCCTCGCCGTGCATGCCGGTCTTGCCGACGACCTCGATCACTTCGGCGGGGGTCGCGCCGCCGCCCCCTCCATCGTCTTCGGCGCTCATCCCTACCGGAGCTCCTCGAGCTTCTCCGCGATGTCCTCGACGTCGCCGTCGGCGTCGCCGGCGTCGACGACGGCCGCCGCGGCGCTGCCGACCTCCAGGCCGGCGGCGTGGCCCACGTCGTCCTGGGCCTCGATGAAGACGTAGGGCGTGTCCTTCTCGTTGGCGATCTCGGGGAGGTGCATGACGACCTCCTCGGGGCTTACGTCCTCGGCGACGTAGACGAGTTCGGCGTTGCCGCGCTCTACGGCCTTCGTCGTTTCGTTCGTGCCCTTCTTGACGGTCCCGGTGTCCCGGGCGACCTCGAGCGCCTCGATGGCGTCATCGGCGAGGTCTGCCGGGACGTCGAAATCAACGTACACTGACATTTGTCGTAGTTGCTCCTCCCACGCGCGGGCTCGCACTCCCCCGCCGTCGACCGCCGCACGGGCGACCCGCGCGACGGACCTCGCGCCGCGACCGGCGCGGTTGTCCTTGGATCCGGCTAGGAGTCTCACAACCCCGCGTAGGTTGTACCCCGCAGTACTGCATCCCCGCATATAAGCCCTTTCGAACGGCCTCGAGGGTGCGAACGGCCCCGGACCGTACAGATACCACTACGCGAAACGCCACCGGCCGCCGCTCCACGGGCCGACGTTCCGATGGGCCGTCGCCCCGTGGCAGACGCTCTGCCGGCCGCCCCCGATCGATTACGTCACGGGCGGCTGCCGGCCGAACGAGATAGAGGTGCGGTCAGGGACCGTACATCCCCATATCACAAATCTATTTTTTGGATAGCCAAAAACAAGTTTCTGAAACGAAAAGTCTTAAGCCCGTTTCGCGAGTAGGTACTGCTGCATGAGCACACAAGAGACCGTCCGTCGAACGGCGGACAGCGTCGAGGGCAGCGAGGCCCTCCGGATCGACGAGGACCGCACGGTGCAGGTGGTCGATGCACTCAACACCGATCTCGCAGCGAGCTACGTACTCTACCACCAGCTGAAGAAACACCACTGGAACGTTGAGGGCGCGGAGTTCCTCCAGCTCCACGAGTACCTCGGTGAGGTGGCCGCCGACATCGAACAGGCGGCCGACGAGTTCGCCGAGCGGGCCCAGGCAATCGGCGGGGTGCCGCTCTCCGGCGGCGCAACCTTCGAGGCGCACGCCCCACTCGACCCGGAGGGCGCGGATGTCTACGGCGTCCGGACGTCCCTCCGGAACGACGTGGAGATGATGGCGGCGACGATCGAGACGATGCGGGACCACGTCGCGCTCGCCCACGACCTGGGCGACTACGCCACCGAGGAGATCCTCCGGAAGGAACTGGCGACCCTCGAGGAGCACGCCCACCACCTCGAGCACTACCTCGAGGACGACACCCTCGTCCTCGAGTCCGCGACCCACTGACGCGGATTCTCTCCGGACGCCCCGATAGTGAGTTGGTCGCCGAGTCGTGGATGCAGTCGCTCAACCGCCATCATACCGGGTGGACGACACCGCCGTCGCGAGCGTCGGTGGGGCCCCACGCGTCGACCAATGGCCGGATGGAGTCGAAGCAAACCCGGAACGGGGCGTCCTCGCGGGCGTGATCTTAGATCGTTGCCTCGAGGTCGCCCGCCCGCGAGGTGACGTCGCGCGCCGGCGACGAGGCGTGGGACGCTGTCGCCGACCACATCGGGAAAAAAAGTGCCGCCTGACCAATGTTCCGGCCCGGGCGTTTACGTCCTCCGCGGCACAAGCCCTGGCATGGACGACGATCAGGCGCTCGAGACAGCCGTCCGCGACCTCGCCGACGCCGTCGAGGACCTCCGGGCGGAACTGCAGGAGCCGCGGCGGGGGCCGCTCGGGCGGTTCCGCCCGCCGAGCCCGCGGGAGCTGCTCCGGTTCACCGAACAGCACACCATCCCCGCACTCGTCGCCATCCTCGAGACGAACGTCCGCATGCTGGAGCTGCTCGCGGCCGCCATCCGCGTCGCCGATGGCCGGCCGCTGGACGCCGTCGACCGCGGCGATGACGGCCTCGAGACGGGTCGCAGGGCCCTGGTGACGGGCGCCGACGGCCTGGCGGCTGCGAGCCGGGCGACCTTGGAGCGGCTCGACGCCGCCCTCGCGGAGCTACAGGAGGCCGCCGACGGCGGCGCCCCCGACGACCCCGAGGTCCAATGGCTTCAGTCGGAGGCCCGGGCCCTCCGGGCGAAGATCGACGAGGGGCTTGAAGATGCGACGGACCGAACATCCGCCTCCGGGACGGATCCCGGAGTAATGGGCGACGACGCGGAGTCGCGGCGTGTCGAGGAGGGCGGGCCCGGCGGCCCGGTAGAGGTCGACGTCGAGGAGGAACTGGAGACTCTCCGCCGCGAGGCCGACCGGGAGGACGACTCGGGGGATGGCGGCGGGAACGCAGATGACGACACCGCCGGGTCGTGATCCCGTGCCTGGCGGTCCGGGCAAACGGTTGACGCCTCCCTACACGGGTTCGAACCGGTAGCCGTCCCAGTCCTGGCTGTCGGTTTCGCGGATGGCGGCGGACGGGTCCCGGAGCTGGTCACAGTACACCGGCCGGATCTCGTCGCCGATGGCGACGTCGCCGGTCGTCAACTGGCCGATGGCCCGCACCGGCGTGCCGTCGACGTCGAACTCGACGATCGCGAGGTGGTTGGGTTCGCGGACGCCCGGCGGGGAGACAGACGCGGTGGTCCAGGTGAGGACCTCGGCGGTGTACTCGCTGAGGTCGATCGTGTCCACTGGCTCGCAGCAGTCGGGCCCGACCGGGTGGCCGGGGTAGGTAATGGTACCGTCCGCGTACCGATAGGCCTCCATGGTCATCCGGCCTCCATGACCGTCGTGGTGACGCAGTTGCCGAACCCGCCGACGTTGCAGGCAAGGCCGACGTCGGCCCCGACGCTCCGTTCGCCAGCGTCGCCGACGAGCTGGACGTACAGCTCGTAGGCCTGGGCGACCCCGGTCGCGCCGAGCGGGTGGCCCTTCGACTTCAGGCCGCCGGAGGGGTTGACCGGCAAGTCGCCGTCGAGTGCCGTCCGTCCATCCGCCGCCATCCGCCAGGCCTCCCCGGGCGCCGCGAACCCGAGGCCCTCGAGCTGGAGGAACTCCAGGATGGTGAACATGTCGTGGAGTTCGGCGACATCGACGTCCGCCGGATCGCGGCCGGCCATCTCGAAGGCCGCCTCGCCCGAGTCGACGACCGCCTCCATGGTCGTCGGGTCGGTGCGCTCGTGGACGACGTGCGTGTCAGTCGCGCCAGCCACCCCGGACACGACGGCGAACAGGTCCGTGTGCGCTCGGGCGTGCTCGACGGGACAGAACAGCAGCGCGGCGGCGCCATCGGTGACCGGACAGAAGTCGTACAGCCGGAGGGGGTCGGCCACCATCGGCGAGTCGAGTGCGGTCTCGACGTGGATCTCCCGCTGGAACTGCGCGTGGGGGTTCAGGGCGCCGTTCGCGTGGTTCTTCACCGCGACCTCCGCGAGGCTTTCCCTGGGGGCGTCGTACCGGTCGAGGTACAGCCGGGCGGCGAGCCCCGCGAAGGAGGGCAGCGTCACGCCGTGTTTGTACTCGACCGGGTGGGTGAGGGAGGCGATGACGTCGGTCGACTCGCCGGTCGTCCGGTGGGTCATCTTCTCGCCGCCGACGAGCAGCGTCAGGTCGGCGGCCCCGCTGGCGACGGACTGCCAGGCGGCGTAGATGCCGGCGCCGCCCGAGGCGGACGTCTGGTCGACCCGCTGGGTGTACGCCGGCGTGGCCGCCAGATCAGAGACCAGGGCGTTCGGGACGCCGGTCTGGCCCTCGAACTCGCCGCTCGCCATGTTCGCGACGTACAGGTGCTCGACCTCGTGGGGGTCGACCCCGGCGTCATCGAGACACGCCCGTCCGGCCTCCGCGAGCAGCCCCCGGATCCAGGCGTCGCGCTCGCCGAACTGCGTCATCGAGGCGCCGATGACGGCCACGTCGGTCATGGTCTCGTGTCGCGTGGCACACCCCTAAGGGTTCGGGCGTCCCCGGATCGGTGCTCGAGGCCACCGCCTGATCATCGTCCCTGTCAGTTCGGGGTCGCGGTGACCACGATGAAACTATAGTGATTGCCGTGCCTGTGTTCCGGAGGACCGCCCGGCAGTCCGGCGGTCGATCCGGTACTGAATCCCAGCCGTCACCATAGCTCGCCGTGCGGACCCGGCACGTGGCCCCGTTCGCTCCCACCGAGAGCGGAAACTATTTTGGCGTGCCTAAAGTAACCCCCGCCGATGGTCGACGAGCCGCCCCGGATACCGCACGGTCGAGGGGAGTGCCGTGTCTAGCGGGACCGTCCCGACGAGTTCGGGTCATCCGTGACCTCTCGCTTTCGGTCCGCGACGGCGAACTCCTCACGCTGTTGGGGCCGTCGGGGTGCGGCAAGACGACGACGCTCCGTCTGATCGCCGGGCTGGAACGGCCCGACGACGGAACGGTCCGGCTCTCGGGCGAGCCGGTGTCCGGCCGGGGATTCACCGCGCCGGAGGACCGCGACGTCGGCGTCGTCTTCCAGGAGTTCGCGCTGTTCCCGCACCTCTCGGCGCGCGAGAACGTCGCGTTCGGCATCGACGACTGGGACGAGCCCGACCGCTCCGCGCGCGTCGAGGAACTGCTCGATCTGGTCGGGCTGGAAGCCCACGCGGACAAGCCGCCGGGGGACCTCTCCGGCGGCCAACAGCAGCGGGTCGCCCTCGCCCGGTCGCTGGCTCCGGAGCCGAGCCTCCTACTCCTGGACGAGCCGTTCTCGAGTCTCGACGTCGACACCCGCGTGCGGATGCGCGAGGAGGTCCGGGAGATCCTGACGGCGGCGGGCGTGACGGCCGTCTCGGTCACCCACGACCAGGAGGAGGCGGTGTCCATCTCGGACCGCGTTGCCGTCATGAGCGGCGGCCGCATCGAGCAGGTCGGCACCCCGGAGGCTGTCTTCCAGCAGCCCACCTCGCGGTTCGTCGCCGGCTTCCTCGGCCACGCCGCCTTCGTCTCCGGCGAGGTTAGGGAGAGCTGTGTCGACACCGCCCTCGACGCTGTCCCCCTCGAGCGGGTCGACGGTCTCACCGAGGCTTACAGCGGGTCTGCCATCGACCTCATGGTACGACCCGACGACGTCCGCGCAACGGTCGCCGACCGCGGAGCCGGCAACGGCGAGGTGATCCACCGCCGCTACCTCGGACCGACCGTCCTCTACCGGGTCCAGCTGGCAAACGGGGACGTAGTCGGGTGTATGCACAACCACGCCGACAGGGTGTCGCTGGGCGATCACGTCCATGTCCGGTTGGCCGCCGACCACGACCTGGCATGGTTCCCCCAGGACGGCCACCCCGACGGGTGACGAGCGTCTACTGCGGTGATCCGGATCGGATCCGAATCAACTGCCCACACTGAGGCGTCTAACGAGCAAGGGCAAGGATATCGATTACGGGGTAGAGCCACGGGAATACGAGACGACGCAAAGACGTATTCCGTCAAATCGAGAGCCTCGGGCCAGGAATACAGTTGTTGCTCGATCCGTCGAGGTACCAAACCTTCCGATTCACCGTCATTCTGGAAGGACCATCACTTGTATATAGCGGCATATGGTTTACGAGTCGGATACCGAACGGTGGGCATCTGACAAGTTGGACGGATCAGTGACTGGAGAGATGAGATAACCCGTGAGCCAAGCGGCTTGTAACAGAAGGACCGAGACATAAGTACGACCCGAGAATCGAACGGTCGATGATCCACGGAGCTCGGCATGATGGACAGACGGGCAGAGAATCCCTGCGGCGCACGACACCTACAGGATAACAATGATTCGGATTCCCTGGACCACCGTACGGTTCGGATATCGTTCCACCGTCCAACCAAGGACGTGAGTCATCCAAGTAAAGAAGACCGATACAGGTGCCAGATGTCCTGGATACTCTCTGAGGAATTCGAGGTGGGAGGGGCGTAGCTGACGGGCACGTATCGGGTCAGACTATCGAGGCCATGGAAACGATTGGCCGTCAAAGTTTCACATGGCCGCCGGCGTATCCCCGAAGGCCCGGAGTCCTTTATCGTCGAGTCCGAAGTTTCAAGAATTGCTAATCCAATTTGATGGATATAAGACTGGAATGGCGGCGACATATAACTTAGACACATCGATAAGGGTCTTTATCGATTTGTCTGACGTACCTTCTTACTCCTGGCGTGTGTTGACCCGGCCATGGCAGGGAACGATCGCTTGTCGGTCCAGACCTACGTGCCGGCCGCCCAGCGAGAGGTGTGGCGCGACGAGGCCGACGAGATGGATATGAGCCAAGCTGAGTACGTCCGCGCGATGGTACAGGCAGGCCGTCGGAGCTTCGATCTCAGCGATGGCGAATCGGCCGAAGAAGGGACTGGTGAGGGAGCGGGTTCTCCGGCCGCTAACCCTAGGGGTAGCAGGCTGAAAGACCGTGTTCTCGACGTCCTCGAAACGGAGGAGGTCGCCGATTGGAAGGACATCCGGGCGGCAGTGACCGACGACATTGACGATCGCCTTGAGGAGTCCCTGTCGGAGTTACAGGGTGAGGACGCCATTCGGTACAGTGGGCGGCGAGACGGCTACGTGGTGGTCGAGGATGGGAGTTGAGGCCCAGTCCGAGGCAGCAGCGGAAGACGACCCGATCGGGTACTTCCTCCAGGAGATGACGTTCCACGGCCGAAGCGACCGGACAAAGGCGGCCTACGAACGGGTCCTCCGGGACTTTGATCGGTTCCTCGACGCGCGTGAGACACGGCTCGAGGCTGCGTCACGCCGGGAATGCATGGAGTGGGTCCACTCCATCCGCGGGACCCACGCCGAGAGCACTGTGGCCTCGTACGCCTCCTACGTCCACCGGTTCTACGGATACATGACCCAGGTCGGGGCCTTCGAGTCGAACCCGATGGCGCTCGTCACCGAGGAGATGGACGAGTCCATCGACGCCGACCCGGCCAGACGGGACATCGCTGTCCCGGAGATGAGGGCGTTCCTGGCTTCCTTTGGCCATCCGCTGGAGCGGGCAGTCGTCGGCACGCTGTTGAAGACCGGAATGCGCGTGGGTGAGTGTTGTAACCTGGATCTCCGAGACCTCTACCTCAACGACCCGGAGGTACAGGGCACCTACCCCTCGAATACTCGCGGCGCGCTGGAAGGACGGCCGGACTCGTTGTTCGTCCCGAACGCCCCCTCAAGGGGGTCAGTCTACAATGGCCAGGAGCGAACAGCCTCGAACAAACGGAAGCGAGACACCGTGATCCCGGTCGATTCGGAGCTGAAACGCCTGTTGAAAGCCTGGCTAGCCATTCGGCCGGACACCGACTCGTTGGCGCTTTTCTGTTCGACGACCGAGTGGGGCAAACGGGCCACGCCGTCGATGGTCCGGTCGTTCGTGGCCGAGCATGCCGAGGCCCGGGGCTGGTACCGTGCGGGCGGGGACGCGTCTGAGAACGTCACACCGCACTACTTCCGGCACTTCTTCACGACGCACCTCCGGGACCGGACCGGCGACCGGGGCATCGTGAAGTACCTCCGGGGCGACGTCGCGACAGACATCATCGACACCTACACGCACAACTGGGGCGACCGCGTTCGTGAGATATACGAGGAGCACATCTATCGGCTGCTGTGATCCGAGCGGAATCGCTTGTCCAGGGGGATTCTGACCGGCTGTAACCGACACGTTTCAGTCCACTACACCACGCATAAACCATATGACGATATATCAAATCGAAACGTTTGGATGTTGTGAACGACTGCAATCATGCACAGGTTCGGCCGGTCAACTTGAGTTGAACCGTCGGAGCCCGAGCGTGGTCCGCCAACGCTCCACAAACGACAAGTCAATCCACTAGATAGCATTCCTGAGGCGGTCAGATTTGGGCATAGAGCACTCGAACCTTGACCGCCTCATCCTCTAACTTACCACGACCTCTCAAGCCACCCTACCATTTATTGGAAAGGGTATTATGCCTTTACTATGCATCGCCGGAAAGTGATTCATGCTGTAATCGGAGTAGCAGTCAGTCTGGTCGTGACACCACTCCTTGGGGGAGGTATTTCGGGATATTTAGAGGGCCCTGATCTGAAATCAGGAGGGGTGTTTGGCTTGATAGTTGGAGGTATTACGGGGGGATTCTACGTAATCGGGATGCTATCTATCTTCATTCTAGATATACCATCTGATTTTCGAGTCGGTGTTGGTGGATGGTTGTTTCGGTTCGTATTGAGGGCGGGGATCATCGCGTTACTATTTGCCCTATTTTTGGGCGGCGTAGGAGGACTTCTCGGGAGCTACATCGCGAAAGTACAACAACAACAAGTATCCGCCTCAACTGGATGAGTTACCCATTGACGGCGCCGGAGTTCGTCACGCTGACAAAACGGATGGGCCGGCGGCTCGACCCGCCGGTCGTCTGAGCGGCGCTCGTGCTCGCCGAGTCGTGAGCGGCGGCGCAGTCGTGGCAGGGCCGTTTCTACCAATTCTTTAACGTAGTTCGCGGCACTCGCTGATTTCACTTCGAATTCCAGGGGTCGGAGCGGGTTCTCGGCGGTCGCGAGCGGCCGTCAGCTACGCATCATACGACCGATTCACAACTTCTAGGAACGTTCCAAGCTACGAGCCGTTCCGGTGGTTTTAGGCCCTGCGGCCGTAGATCAGCACAAATGACGGCTCGGAACCCTCTCCAGGTCGCGGCGGATCGCCTTCGAGGGATGCCGATGGTCGGTGTGGCCCTTGCTGCGGCTCCTCGTCACTCGACGAGCCGCTCGAGAAGCTCGATCGCCAGCCCCTTGTCGAGTGGGTCGTTAGCGTTCCCGCAGTGTGGCGACTGGACGCAACTCGGACAGCCGTCCTTGCAGGGACAGCCACGGAGCATCTCCAGAGTCGTCGTCGCGAGGTCGACGAACTCCTCGTAGCCGGTTCTGGCGAGGCCGACGCCGCCGGGGTAGCCGTCGTAGACGAAGACGGTGGCAGTTCCGGTGTGGGGGTGCAGCGGCGTCGAGAGCCCGCCGACGTCCCTGCGGTCACAGAGGACAGTGGTGGGAAACATCGCGATTGTGGCGTGTTCGGCGGCGTGGATGCCGCCCGGAAGGTCCCCGCCCGCTTCGAGTGCGTGCGTGGCGTCGGCGGGGAGAGCGAAGAACAACCCACGGGTCCGAAGGCTTATTTCAGGGGGGTCCAGCTCCTCGGTCCCGAGGGATTCGCCGGTCGAGGCGTCGAACCGCTGGAAGCCCGTGATCTGCTTGCGCATCTCGATGTCCGCGAACCGGATCGTGACGTCTTCGCGGCCCCGGAGGGGCTTTGACGCGACGGTGTCCTCGACCGTGATCCGTTTGTCGTGGAGCACGCGGGTGAAGTAGTCGGCCCAGGTCGGCTGGAGCTGGGCGACGTCCGCCCGGAGGTCGAGATCTGTCGCCTCGTAGGTCCGGCCCTGGTGGTGGTAGATGGCGCCGGGGTGGGCGTCCCGGAGCGCGTCCGACAGGGGGAGTTCCGCCAGCGTCTCTCCGTCTGGCCCGCGAAGCTGGACGCTCCGGTCGTCAACATCCCGGAGGCTCATCTCGTGGTGGGGGTCCGGTCCGTCGTGGAGCCACCGGATGCCGTCGTCGGTCCCGCGGCGGGAGAGGTGGCCCGTCTCGGTGAGGCGGGCGACGACGTCGTGGAATCGCGATCCGAAGTACCGGTCGTCCTCGGGGCGGAGCCAGGATTCCGCGGCGGCCGCACGGACGTGGTCGGGCATGAGCTGATCGTTCTCCGGGTTGGTGACGGCCCGCTCCGGGTCGCCGTCGAAGAAGGCCTCGGGGTCGCCCATGAGGTACTGGTCGAGCTGGTCCTCGCCGGCGACCATGACGACGAGCGATGGGGCCGTACCGCGACCGGCACGGCCGCCCTGCTGGCGGGCGGCCATCCGGGTCCCGGGATAGCCGTCGAGGATGACGGCGTCGAGGCCGCCGACGTCGATGCCGAGTTCGAGGGCGTTCGTGCTCCAGAGCCCGCGGACCTCGCCGGCGTCGAGGCCGGCCTCGATCTCCCGGCGGCGGTCGTCCGGGAGGGCGGCCTGGTAGGCCTCGACGCCGGCCGCCAGCTCGGGGTCGCCGCGATCGCGGAGCGTGCCGGCGCTCGCTTTGGCGTACCGTTCGGCGGTCTGGCGGGCGCCGGTGAACACGAGTGTCTGGTGGCCCCGCGCCAGGAGGTCGCAGAACAGCCGCTCGGACTCGGTGTGGCTCGACCGTCGGCGGCCGCCGGTGGTGCCGGCCTCGCCCCAGCCGTCGTCGCCGTACTCCGGCGGGTTCCACAGCAGCCAGTGGGTCGGGCCGGTCTCGCTGCTGTCGGCATCGACGAGCCGGACAGCGTCGGGGTCCCGACCGGTGACGGTCGCGGCGTGCTCGCGGGGGTTGCCGACGGTGGCCGAACAGCAGACGAACTCCGGGTCGGCGCCGAACTCCGCACAGCACCGCGCCAGCCGACGGAACAGGAGCGCGACGTGGCTGCCGAAGACGCCGCGGTACTCGTGGACCTCGTCGACGACGACGGTCTCGAGCCGCTCGAAGAACCACGACCAGAGCCGGCGGGCGTGCGGCAGCAGTGCGTAGTGGAGCATGTCGGGCGTACAGCAGAGCACCGTCGGCTGGCCGTCGCGTATCGCAGCCTTCTCGTGTGCGGACTGGCGGCCGGTGTACGTGGCGACGTCGACGCCGCTTCCGAAGCCGAGATCGGCGGCCAGCCCCTCGAGGGTCGCGGCCTGGTCGTCGATGAGCGCGACCTGCGGGGCGAGGTACAGCGTCGTCGCACGGTCGTCCATCGCGCGCTCGACCGCGGGGATGGTGTAGGCGAGGCTCTTCCCACTGGCGGTCGGGGTCGCGAGCACGACGTCGTCGCCGTCACGGACCGCTCGGACGGCAGCTACCTGGTGGGCGTACAGGCGCTCGATGCCGCGGTCACGGAGCGCGGACTGCAGACGGTCGTCGACGGCCAGGTCCCCGTGGGCGGCTTCGGTGCCCGGGGTGACCTCGTGGGCACGGATCTGATCCTCGTAGTACGGGCGGTCCCGGAGCCAGGCGACGGTGTCGTCCACGCCCCCGATTCCGGCCCTGGAGGCCTAACGGTTGCGTCGGCCGCGGCCGGGTCGTGGGTGGCGTGACGCCGCCGGGCCGACGGCGTCGGCGGCGCAGTGGACTCATCGCTCGACCGCTCGCCAGACCGGCCACCCCGGAGTTTGCCGTTGACCGATAGCAGGGTCGTCCTCGTTGCAGGTAACGACCGACGCGCCGACCCTCAGTCGACCTGATCTATTCCCGTCCCGCCGGCGTCGTTGTCGTCACCGCCGGTCTCATCGTCGGCCCCGTCGCCGCCGACCGTCGCGTCCCCGGTCGTCTGCTGATGGTCGCTACTGCCGGCCCCGGCCATCCCGCCGAGGGCGCCCACGAGGCGATCCCGCAACTCGGCGACCTCGGCCAGTTCCGCCTCGACAGCCTCGACGTCGCCCTCGAGCGCCTCGATCCGTTCCTCGGTGACCTCGGTGACCTCCGCTTCGACGTCGGCCAGGTCGTCTCGGAGGTCCCCAATGTCGGCCGCGAGGTCGTCCTCGGCGGCCGCGAGATCGTCGCGGAGGTCCTCGACGTCGGCCCCCAGGTCATCCTCCGTCGCCGCGAGATCGTCCCGGAGGTCCTCCACGTCGGCCCCCAGGTCATCCTCCGTCGCCGCGAGATCGTCCCGGAGGTCCTCCACGTCGGCCCCCAGGTCGTCCTCCGAAGCCGCGAGATCGGCCCGTAGGTCCTCCGTGTCGGCCGCCAGGTCGTCCTCCGCGGCCGTAAGATCGTCCCGGAGGTCCTCGACGTCGGCCGAGAGATCGTCCTCCACCATCGCCAGGTCACCCCGGAGGTCCTCGACGTCGGCCGCGAGATCGGCCCGGACGTCGCCGATGTCGGCCGCGAGGTCGTCGAAGCGGTCGACGGTGGACTGGTAGTTGTTCCTGACGTCCCTGAGGACGGCCTGGGCGTCGCCCTCCTCGTCCACGCCGAGGGCATCCCGGAGTTCGGCGAGGTCCGCGTCGTCGACCCTCCCCTCGCTGATCTCGTCCGCCAGCGTGGCGGCGAGCGGTTCGTCTCCGGTCGCCGTCGGCGCGGAGCCGGACGCCCCGGAATCGCTCGCAGCGCCGGCGTCGTCCTCGAGGTCGGTCTCGGCCGGGTCGTCGGCGACCGCGTCGTCTGGCCCGGGGAGATCGATGTCGAGGCTGGGGTCGCCCTCGTCCGCGGTGGCCTCCGGTGCCTCGGAGCCCTCGGGGTCGTCGTCCGCCGCGCCGGCGTCCGATTCGGTCGCGGCTGGTCCGTCGACGTCCGCGCCGGCATCCGACTCGGTCGCAGTTGATTCGTCGACGTCCGCGCCGGCATCCGACTCGGTCGCAGTTGATTCGTCGACGTCCGCGCCGGCCTCCTCGGCGGCGCCCGATTCTGCTGTCGGGCCGTCGCCCGGGCCGGAGCCGACGTCGTCCCCGGAGTCGCCTTCGATGGCGTCGACGGAGGAAAGCTCCGGCTCCGTGAGGAACCGTTCGGGGTCGGAGGCGTCCGTCCCCCGGAGCCCGTAGACGGTGACGAACTCCTCGTGTGGCTCGAACTCGCGGGTGAAGACGATGGCATCGCCCTCGACGTCCCACTGTTCGGCGCCGTAGTCCGGGTGGAAGCCGATGTCCTCCGTCGGGGTGTCATCCGGCACGGTGTCGGATAACTGGACCGTGACCGCCTCGTCCCGCTCCGAGGTGATCGTGAAGGCGATTGCGGGGACGGGAAAGTCATCCGGTTCGAACCGCTTCTCGACTGTCACCTCGTCGTGTGTCGTGGTGAGAGGCTCGTCGGACTCGTGGTCTGACATACCTGCACGTCTGTGCTCAGCGTCATAAATCTATCCTGTCCGGACCACTCATCGGAGGGCGGCGGTGTCGCCGATCTCGAGCACTTCGAGGCGCCGCGGATACTCGAAGCTCCGGACGTGCGGCCTGAGGGCGGCGGGGTCGGCTGTCAGGCCCTTCCACATGTCCCAGTGGGTGGGGACCACCGGGTGTGGGTGGGCTCGCCGGTCTCCTCGTCGGGGATCATCCCCGCGGAGCCGAACGCTACGACGCCGAGGTCGACGTCGTACCGCTCGCCGACGTCCGCGAAGGCGTCGCTCGGGCGGGCGTCGCCCCCGTGGAACACGGTCCCGCTGTCGTGTTCGAACACGTAGGCCACGGGGTGGCTGGCGTCGGGGTCGACCGCCGGCTCGACGTGAACGTCGAAGCTGCCGACCTCGATGGTCTCGCCCTCGGCGACCTTCCGGATGTCCCCGTCGTCGACGTCGAAGTCGGTCGTCCACTCGCGGGCTATAGCAGCCGACGTTGAGGGACCGTAAAGGGTCGCGTCGGTCCGCTCGAGGAATGGCGCCTGGGAGGGCGCGTGGACGTGGTCGGTGTGCTCGTGGGTCACGAAGAGGGCGTCGGCCCGCGCGACGTCGGTCGGGTCGAACGGGACGGGGATCATCCGGATCGTCCGCGGCGGGTCACCCGACCCGAGGTACGGGTCGACGAAGACGGTGGTGCCGTCGGCTGCCTTCAGGACGAGGCCGTTGCAGCCGAGGTACCACAGCCGGACCCCCTCGGGGTCGGCCTCGGCGACCGCCCTTGGGAGCCACTCGCCCCAGTCGGAGTGGACGGGCATGGTTGGGTGTGGCGCGGCGGCCGGCTTAAGCGCCGCGGTCCGCCGACCACGCGGTGTCAGTCCTCACAGCAGCCGCCGGCGGTCCGGCCGAACTCGACCGCCAGCGGCTCGGAGACGAGTTCGTCCAGCTCCTGGAGACGTCGTGCCAGGTCGGACTTGGCCTCGAGGAACTCGGCCATCGTCGGGCGGTCGTGAAGTTTTTCCTGGGTCCGCTGGAGTTCCCGAAGGTCCTCGTTCGTGGCGTCGCCGGCCCGCCGCGCCGCGAGGAACTCCTCGCGGCGCCGCTCGAAGGCCCGGATCTCCGCCTGGAGGTCGGGGTCGGCCTCGACGGCCTCCTTCGCCTGGAGGTAGTTCTCGTAGACGGGGAGGTCGGTGATGGCCTCGCCGAGGTCGGTGGCGAGGGCCTCAACGTCGGCGGCGCGGTCGGATTCGGGGTCCGTCTCGATGCTCATCATCGGCTCTTGCGGCGACGGACGTTTAGGCGTGCCGGAACCGGGAGCCGGTGGGACGACGGGCCGGGGTCGAAGCGCGCACGTTTTACGCCGCGGTGTCCAACCCGGACGCGATGAGCTGGGAACCGGACGCCGAGTACACCGCGGGCGACCTCCGGTCGACCGGCATGTCCCTGAAGCACGACCGGACGTGGGACTACGAACTCGACCGCATCCTCCGGGCGGTCGACGACCGGGACGCCGAGACGGTCGGCCTCCAGTTCCCCGAGGGGTTGAAGCGGCGCGGTCCGCGCGTCGCCGATGACCTCCGGGCCGCACTGTCCGCCGGCGTCGACGTGATGATCTCCGGGAAGCCCTGCTACGGCGCTTGCGATCTGGACACCTACCTCATGCGGCGGACGGACGTCTTCGTCCACTTCGGGCACTCCCCGATGAAGGAGTCGGAGAAGATCATCTACGTGCCGCTTTTCTCCAACGTCGAGGTCACGCCTATCATGCGCGAGGCGCTCGAGGAACTCCCGGCGCCGGTGCCCGACGCCGACCCGGATAGCGACGAGCGGCCGGCCGTCGGACTCGTGACGACCGCCCAGCACATGAACCGGTTCGACGAGATGCGGTCGTGGCTCGAGGCGCGCGGCTACCGCGTCGAGACCCGACGCGGCGACGAGCGGCTGACCCACGAGGGCCAGGTGCTTGGGTGCAACTACGCCTCGGCGGACGTCGACGCCGACCACGTCCTCTACGTCGGCGGCGGCAAGTTCCACCCGCTCGGGCTGGCGATGGAACACCCCGACACGGAGGTGGTCATCGCCGACCCCGTCAACAACGTCGTCACCGTGGCGGACACCGAGACGTTCATGAAGCAACGTTATGCGGCGGTCCACAGGGCGATGGACGCAGAGGAGTGGGGCGTCATCTTCTGTACGAAGATCGGGCAGGGTCGCTGGGAGACCGCACGGGAGATCGTGCGGGAAAACGACGATGCTTACCTCCTCACGATCGACGAGGTGACGCCGGACCGGCTGCGGAACTTCGGGCTGGACGCCTACGTCAACACCGGCTGTCCCCGGATCACGACCGACGACGGCCCGCAGTTCGACCGGCCGATGGTGACTCCCCAGGAGTACCGGATCGCGATCGGCGAGGAACCGCTCGAAGCCCTGGAGTTCGACACCTTCCACGGGACCTGGTAAGTCGACATCACAGTTGCGTCGGTCTCCTGTGCCGGCAGGCGGCGCGCAGTTGGCCGTCCGCCGTCCCCCGCCCCACCGGAAGAGGTTTTCGGACACGACCGATAGGGATGGTAGTGACGCCCACGAGTCGCCGTCGGTTCGTCGCCGCTGCCGGGGCGGCGCTCCTTTCCGGCTGCAGCGGCACCGACGAGCCGGACCGGACGGCCACGGTGACGCCGGTCGAGGTACCCCGGTCCGCCGGCGACGTCCTTTCCGCCGTCGAGTCGGTTCCCGTCCCGTCGGTGCCACCGGCGCCGGTCGTCTCGGCGGCCCACCGCCGGGCCGTCGTCGGCCACGTCGACGAGCGGATCCGGGCGGCGGAGGCTGCCCTGGCGGCGGCCGACGGCGTCGCCCTCGCCGACGTCGAGTCCCTCGAGGACTCCGCGGCACCGTTCGAGGCGTGCCGGTCGCACCTCCGGGACTACGGAACCGAGCCGACCCGGCAGCGGTTCCGTCGGGTCGCGCGGGCGTTCGACGACGTGGCAGCCGTCGTGGGCTACGCGCGGGCGGCGTCCGGCGACCTCGATGCCGAGGCCCTCCGTGGCGCGGTCGACGCCGCACGGACGGGCCTCAGCGAACTGGACGACGCCCTCGAGTATCGGCTGGCGTCGCCGGCCGTCGAACTCCTCCCGACCGCTGCAGCCGGTGAGGCGGTGCTGGAGCGGGCCGGAGAGACCCGGCAGGCCGCCCGGCGGGCGGCCGCCGAACTGGCCGAGCCGACTCCCCCGGAGGCCGCCGATGTCTGGCGGTCCGTCGAGTCGCTCCGGCTCGAGACGACGAACGCGGCCGGCTATATCGGGACGGCCTTCGACCCGACGGCGCCGCCCCGCGACGGCGTCATCTCGGAGCGGACCGGCCGTCACATCGAAGCGCTCGCGTCGCTGGAGGCTCCACGCCGGCCGAACGGGCGGGCCCCGCCGTCACGGGTCCGGACCGTCCTCTCGAGCGTGCGCTCCCGACGGTCGGCGGTGCTGGCCGCCGCGGACCCGACCGACCCCGAGACCGCCCGGCGGCTGGAACTCCTCCTGGACGCGGTCCGGATCCGGGGACAGCTCGAGGCGTTCGACGCCGCCGCGGCGGCCACGTTCGCCCGCCTCGACGCCGAGGAGGACTTCCCGACCGAGCGACTGGTGCCCGAAAAGCGGGCCGCCGTCGACCGCGTGCGGGCGCTGGCGGAGGCGGCCCCGCTGCCGCGACACCTCGGGCGACTCGCCGAGGACATGGTGACCTACGGCGACCGGCTCGAGCCGGATCGGGGCACCGATCCGGTCGCCACGGCCCACTTCATGTACGTCGCCGCCGGCGCGTACGTCGACCGGTCCCTCGAGCGCGGCCAGCGGCTGGCGGCCGCCCTCGACCCCGGCGCCGGTGGATAACGGATGGGCATATACAAATCTATATCAATGATTGGCGTGTATTGACTCAGCATGGGGACGCGACGGCTGCTCGCCGAGGAGCTGGCGGTCGTCGCCGGGTTCGAGGCGCCGCGAGCGCCGCTGGAGCAGTACCACACCCCGCCGGATCTGGCCGCCCACATCGTCCACCTCGCGGACCTCCAGGGCGACGTCGCCGACCGGACCGTCCTGGATCTGGGGTGTGGGACGGGGATGCTCGCGCTCGGTGCCGCCCTCCGCGGCCCCGACCGGGTCGTCGGCGTCGACGTCGACCCGGCGCCGCTGTCGACGGCCGTCCAGAACGAGCGCCGCGTGGGGGCGATGGCGCCCATCGGGTGGGTCCGCGCGGACGCCACCCGCCTGCCCGTCGCCGACGGCGACGCGACGGTGCTGATGAACCCCCCGTTCGGCGCGCAGGCCGGCACCGAGGGCGCCGACCGCGCGTTCCTCGCGACGGCCGCCGACGCCGCCGCCGTCTCCTACTCCGTGCACAACGAGGACAGCCGCGAGTTCGTGGAGGCGTTCGCGGCCGACAACGGCGGCGATGTCACCCACGCCTTCGCCGCCGCGTTCGAGCTGCCGCGGCAGTTCGACCACCACACGGAGGCCGCCCGCACCATCGACGCCGAGGTGTTCCGGATCCGCTGGGACTGACTGGCGTCGGCCGGACGGGGAAGGACGTCCCGATGACCCAGCGGTCTCATCCCGCGCGGGCCGCGATGCGGACCCTGGTCCCGTCGCGCTCGACGTAGAGGTCCCGGCCGTCGCGGTGGAAGGTCAGGCCGCCGGCGGACGTCCGGTTGCCCGCCGCCGGGAGGGCGGTCCGGCCGAGCGTCTCGTTGCCGCTGGTCACGACGGCCGCGAACCGCTCGCCGGCCGGGTCGATCGTGACGTTGCGGCCGTCGATGCGGGGCCCGACCGTCGCGTTGTCGCTCCGGTAGGCCACGGTCCCGGGCGAGCCGGCGCGGGCGAGCCGCACGTGGTAGACGGCGGGTGCGCCGGCTAGCTTCCAGCCGCGCCGCGACGCGCGGACGTTCTCGCTCCAGGTGACGCCACCCAGCCGGACGGTGACGTTCCGCCGGGCCGCAAGCCGGCCCGTCGAGACCACCTCCCACCAGACGTTGCGCTCCTCGGATACGACGATGACGCCGCTGGCCGGGACGCCGTCGGTCGAACCGTTCCGGCCGGGTATCGGCACCGCCGGGACGTACCGGTTGTCGACGTCCTCGGCGTAGCGGACGGTGTAGTCCCGCACCTCGACGGTCTCGGCCGGGTCGTCGCCGGCCGCGGGGTCGTCGATCACGAGGAGGTTGAACGGCACGGCGACGAGCGCGACCGCGAACAGGATCGACAGGAGCAGGCCGACGGCGGCCTCCCGGCGCGTCAGCCCGATGCTGGCGACGAGGTCGCGGTCGGAGGCGGCGGCCCCGACGGCGATGACGGCGGCGACGAGGAAGACGGCGGCGGTGCCGAGCGCCCGGAACAGCCGGTAGCGGTCCGAGCCCTCGATGGTATAGACCGCCCAGAGGCCGCGGTCGACGGCGACGAACACCGCGGCCAGCCAGATGCGGGCGGGGTCGGGCCGGATGCCGCGGCGGTACAACAGCGCCAGGGCGGCGGCGACGCCGACGAGGAGTCCGAGGGCGTGGCCCTGGACGGCGACGTCGGCCCACCAGGGCGTCGAGAACGACTCGCCGGCGGTCCGGGCGACCTCGGGGCGGCGGACCGCCCGGTAGAGCAGGCGGACGACGCCGGACCCGACGAGCGCGACCACGGCCGCCACTGGGTACCGGACCACGGCGAACCCGATGAGGGCGAAGACCACGCCGGAGAAGCCGACGACCGGGCCCAGGGCGAACAGCCCGGTCAGGACCCCGACCGCCGCGACGGCGGCTGCAAAGGCCAGGACCCGGGCGAAGGGATTCGTCCGCAGCGAGCCGAAGGCGGTGCTGCCGCGCTCACGGGGGAAGTGGCTCCAGCCGTACTCCGCGATGGTGCCGAACACGAGCGTGCCGACGACGTTGCCGACGAGGTGGCCGAGGCCGCTGTGGGCGAATGGGGCGGTGACCATCCCGGTGGGGTAGCGGTAGCCCCACGCCCGGAACGGGATGACCAGGGGGTCGTACGGGTGGGCGAGGCCGCGCTGGACGACGAGGTAAAAGGTGGTGATGCCGCCCGCGACCAGCAGTGTGCCCCACGGCAGGCCCGCGAGGAGGCGGCGGCGGGCGGCCGTCCCCCAGCGGCCGGCCGGCCGGGCGACGGCGACCACGGCGGCGAGCGATGCCAGCACGGCGACCAGCAACGCGACCCGCCAGCCGACCGCCGGGACCTCCATGCGGCCCGCGAGGGACCGGACCGACAAATAAGGCGGCGGTGCCAACCTCGTTTGTCGAGCCGGCCGACGGGGCGTGGACGGCCACCGCGCGGATGGCGGCCGGCCTGAAGCTGTTGTATCGGTCGGACGGGGGGTCAGCCCGGGGCTCTATGGTGGTGGCCTTGTCGGTCGTGGGTCAGGACGGCGGCCTCGAGGCCAACGGCCCCGCCGGTCGGGAGGTCAGGCCGACGGCTCGACGACGAGCTTCCCGAAGGCGTCCCGCTGCAGCATGTCGTCGAAGGCGTCGCCGGTGGCGACCAGGGGGTAGGTGTCGCCGACCGGCGGGTCGAACGCGCCGTCGGCCAGGAGGTAGACCAGGGTCTCGAGTTCCGGCTGGGTGCCCATCGTGGAGCCGACGATCGATTCGTGCCGGAGGAAAAACGGGGCCAGGTCGAACTCGGACGTCGGGGCGGCGGTACGGCCACAGATGACCATCGTGCCGCCGCGCCGCATGACCTCGAGGCCGGCCTGGGTGAAGGGGCCGCCGAGGTGGTTGATGACGGCGTCGGGCTGTCCGACCCGGCGGACCGCGGTGACGAGTTCGTCGGGGTCGGCGCCCTGGACAGTGTGGGCACACCCGAGGTCATCGAGCCGGTCCAGTTTCCGCCCCGAACTCGAGGTGCCGATGGCGTCGGCGCCCCGCACGGCTGCAAGCTGAACGGCGGCGACCCCGACGCCGCCCGTCGCGCCGGGGACGAACACGAGGTCCGTCGGCCCGACGTCGGCCACCTCGAGCATCCGCCAGGCGGTGAGGTAGGCCGTTGGCAGCGCCGCCGCCTCCGGGAACCCCACCTCGTCCGGCAGCGCGACGAGCCGGTCGGCCTCGACGAGCGCCCGCTCGGCGAGGGCGCCGTGGTACAGCATGAACTGCTCGCAGAGGGTCTCGGGGCCCTCCCGGCAGTACGCACACGAGCCGCAGGTCTCGTTGGGGCAGAGAAGCACCCGGTCGCCGGTGTCGACCGCCGCGCCGTCGCCCGCCATCCGGACGACACCGGCGGCGTCCAGCCCAGAGACGAACGGGAGTGCACCCTCCGGTACGAGCGCCGAGTCGCCCTGCAGGATCCACAGGTCGTGACGGTTGATGGAGCAGGCCTCGACGTCGACGACGGCCTCGCCGGGGCCGGGCTCCGGGTCGGGTCGGTCCTGGATCGTCACCTCGTCGCCGTCGCCGAAGCCGGTGAACGCCGCGACGCGCATACACCCTCGGCGGCCCGCAGGGTGGAATAGCTTTGGTCCCCGTCGGCGGCAGTGTGCGATTTACGCGTTGAGTAATCTTCAGGTGGACGCAAGCCCCCGGCTTCTCGGGTCGGGCGGCTCGCTGCGCGCTTCGCTCACGTCGTTCGCTCCAGTGCTTGCATCACCGGCCTTCCCCGAGAAGCCGGCCCCTTGCGGAGTCCCGCCCGACATGGTTCTCCGAAGGGCCGACTGAGACACTGAGCCCGGTGAGTCGGGCTGTCTGACGAAGGGCATTCTAATCTGAACACTGCCCCGTCGGCCAGGTCCTCAGAGCCCGGCGTAGGGGCCGGGCTTCGCCTCGGCGAGCCGCCGGAGCTGGTCGTCGGCGAGGTCGAGTTCGGCGGCGGCGAGGTTCTCCTCGAGCTGGTCCGTGGTGCGGGCGCCGACGATGGGCGCGGTGACGCCGTCCCGGGCCGACAGCCACGCCAGCGCGACCTGGGCGGGCGTCGCGTCCACCTCCCGGGCGACGGCGTCGAGGTCGTCGTGGACATCGAAGTTCGTCTCGGTGAGGTACGCTTCCTCGAAACGGCCGGACTCGGCGACCAGCGAGTCGCCGGTCAGGCCGTCCTCGCGGTCGTACTTGCCGGTCAGAAACCCCTGGCCGAGCGGGCTCCACGGACAGACGGCGAGGCCGTACGCGCGGCACGCCTCGAGGTAGTCGTCCTCGATCTCGCGGTCGACTAGGTTGTACCGGGGCTGGGTGACGGTGAACGGCTCCCAGCCCTCACGGCGTGCGAGTTCGTTGGCCCGGGCGACCTTCCAGGCGTTCGGCCGGAGCGTCGAGGCCCCGAGGTAGTGGACCCGCCCGTCGTCGACGAGCCCAGAAAGCGTCCGCATGGTCTCTCTGGTCGGCGTGTCGTCGTCCCAGCGGTGCAGGTAGAGGACGTCCACGTAGTCCGTCCCGAGCCGCTCCAGGATGGCGTCGATGCGGTGCCGGAGGTTCTTGCGATTCGTGCCCTTGCTGTTCGGGTCGCCATCGCGGGTCTGCCAGTAGATCTTCGAGGCGACGGTGAACCGCTCGCGGTCACGGTCGGCGAGCCACTCGCCGATCCACGCCTCGGCGTCGCCGCCGCCGTAGACGTCGGCGGTGTCGATGAACCGCCCGCCGGCGGCCTCGTACCCGTCGAGCAGTTCCGTGGCCCGGGCCCGGTCTATCTCGACGTCGCCAGCATCCGTCTCCTTGCCGAACCGCCAGGTCCCGAACTGGAGTTCGCTCGTCCGGAGGCCGGTGTCGCCGAGCGGGACGAACTCGAGGTCGATGTCGTCGAGCGCCATGTCGGAGGGTACACCGACGGCGGGCAAAAGGGTTCAGGGAGCGGCAGGAGTGGACGGATGGAACCTGCCGCTAACCGTCGTCAGGGCGGGGGGCGTTCTCGTATTCGACCATCTTTTCGGGTTTGTCGGAGATGGTCTCGTACATCTGCTGCAGCGTCTCCTCGGCTGCGAGCAGACTGTGGTCTTCGAGAAACTCGCGGCCCGCCTCCGTGAGCCCGTAGAACTTCCGGGGGTAGCCATGCCGGCGCCGGTCGTCGTCCAGGGCGACCCCCGTGACGATGCCAGCGTCGACGAGTTTCTGGATGTGTTTGTAGACGGTTGCCTCGCTCACGCTCGGGTTGAGTTCCTGGAGTTCGTACATCGTGGGGAGCTGGTCGGGATGTTGGAGGATGTTGTTGACCAGCGCGAACCGCGTCTGCTGTGTCACGAAGTGGACGAGTTCGCGGGACTCTAACCCTTCAGCAGTCCCCAGGTCGGTGCTCATAGAACACCGTACACGTCCTGGCGGCATATATCCGAAGCTTCAATTATAGTGGTACCTGTGAGCTTGGCATAATGTTTTTGCATTCGAACTCTTTCGTATTGTAGAGGGACGGGCCGCTGACAATGAAACAAATCATGCACAGGAAGATATTGGATATTTAGTGTTCAGCGATACCGTATGACAATATAGAAATGTATGTATATCAAGCCAACGTGATGGGATTCGTTCTCCAACAGACGCCCACACGGACGCAAAACGTTCATGTAGATCGTGTTCCGTTAGACCTTCCAGTGTATCCAGCCGTCGTGCTCGTGGGGCTTGCCCTGCTCACGGGGTTGGTCTGGTTAGTCAGTGGTGCTCGATGGAAGGTGAACCATCGATCCACGATCGGCTTCCCTGTGAGTCTTAGGGGACTGTCGGAATCCGTCACAGGTCTGACGTTGCCTATATTCACAGGCGCAGTTCTCGCCGGGACAGCAGTCCTCATCGGGGGCGCCATCAAACAACGAAACCGCCAGTATGGCCTGATCGGTCTTGCCATAGCCGTACCCGCAGGAGTGATAACCGTCGTACTCTTCGGTAGGCCGATCGCGTTTCCTGTTAGTTATTTTGTCTTGTCGTACGTCGTATTTGGATTACCTCTGGGATATATAACGGCCAGTTCTTGCGGGTGAACGATTGCCAGTGTCGTCTCGATGTCGAGAGGTCAAGTTGATGGTCGATTATTGATGGTAATCCAGCCATTGCCGTCGAGTCGGCTGCCTCCAGGCGTTGGCCTCAACGCGAACGAAACGAAGTTCCGGCCTGCACCCATTCGGCGAATAGGGCCTGCTCGTCGGCACGACCGGGTACTTCCTTACAAGTCACGTACTCGAACGGGAGTACGGGGACGAAGAGCATTCCTGCGGCTGGATGCAGGACGGCGTTTGCGAACTATTCGAGCAGGAAGGTTGGTTGTACCACTGGCAGACCGAAGAGCAGCTCATGTCACGGAGGAGCTGCCGTAACGCTGGTCGGGGCCGTTCCCGTGCGTGTTCGACGTCAGAACTGGTATATCAAAGTGTCATCTCGCCGTCGATGATCATCTCCGCCTGCTCGGCCAGAGCCGGGACGCCCTCTCGCATTTTGGGATACATGGGGTCGTCGCTGTTGCCCTCGAGGTACCGCCGGAAGAACATCTCGCCGAGGCCGGCGAGCTTGTAGACGGCGAGCACCCAGTAGAATCGCTCATCGTCGAACTCGAAGCCGGTCTGCCGTTCGTACCGCCGGACGAGGTCCCGCCGGGAGGGGTAGCCGTCCCGCTCCATGAACGTGGAGGCGAGCGTCGGGGTCGGGGGCTCGGGGTCAGTCGGCTCCCGCCAGTAGGAGAGCATCCAGCCGAGGTCGGTGAAGGGGTCGCCGAGCGTCGACATCTCCCAGTCGAAGATGGCGGCGATCTCGGGGTCCTCGCCGGGGGCGAACATGACGTTGTCGAGCTTGTAGTCGCCGTGCACTAGCGTCGAGGGGTAGGCGTCGTCCTCGGGGACGTTGTCGTACAGCCAGCTCATCACGTCGTAGAGGGTCTCGACCTCCCGTTCCTCAGCGGTGACCTCGAAGGCCCAGGTGAGCTGTTCGGACCAGCGGCGGACCTGGCGCCGGGTAAATTCCGGCGGGTAGCCGAAGTCGCCGTGCTCCAGGCCGACCGCGTCGTAGTCGACCCGGTGGATCTCGACGAGGCGGTCGACCAGTTCGTGGCCGATGCGTTCCCGGGCGTCCGGGTTCCCGAACCGGTCGGGCTCCTCGTCCCGGAGGACGTCGCCCGCCTGGCGTTCCATCGCGTAGAAGTCGCTGCCGATGACGTCGTGGTCCTCGCAGGCGAGCACGGTGGTGGGGACGCGGACATCTGTGTCCTGGAGGGCATCGACGACGCGGTACTCCCGGAGGACGTCGTGGGCGCGGTCGGCGGTCTCGCCCGGCGGCGGCCGGCGGACGACGAGTTCGCGGTCGCCCCAGGTGACGAACAGCGTCTCGTTGGAGTGGCCCTCCTGGTGGTGGGTGACCGCGAACCGGTCGGCCGGCCCGAGTTCCGCGGCGAGGTACGCCCGCAGCGACTCCTCGTCGACGATCCGGCGGAAGTACTCGGCGTCAGCGTCCGTCAAGGTTACCACCCGCCTCGGGCACTAACATTGTAAGCGCACGTTGCTGGTGCCACGCGTAAAAATCCGCCGGCGCCCCTCCCCGCGGAGAGGCCCGCGTCGGGCCTTTTACAATGTTGACCTCGCTACGGCCCGTATGGAGTATCACGATTCCCGGACGGCCACGGCCCTCGCCGAGCGGGCCCGCGAGTTCGTCGACGAGGTGGTCATCCCGACCGAGCGCGAGCACCTCGGCGGCGGCCCTGTCGGCGAGGACGTCGTCGCCAACCTCCGCGCGGAGGCCCGCGAGCGCGATGTCTACTGCCCGCAGATCGACGTGGCCCACGGCGGGATGGGCCACGACCTCCGCGACGTGTTGCCGCTGTTCGAGGAGGCCGGCCGGTCGCTGCTCGGCGCCGCCGCGATGCGGGTCGACGCCCCCGACGAGGGCAACATGCACCTCCTGGAGATGCACGGCAGCGAGCGCCAGAAGGCGGAGTACCTCGAACCGCTCGTTGCGGGCGATATCTCCTCCGGGTTCTCGATGACAGAACCGATGCAAGGCGCGGGGTCGGACCCGAAGATGATCCGGACGACGGCCGAGCGCGACACCGCCGAGCAACGCTCGACGAGCCCTGATCCGCCGGAGGCGGATAAGGACGGCGACGAGTGGGTCATCGACGGCCACAAGTGGTGGACGACCAACGGCGTGGAGGCCGACGTCCTGCTCGTGTTCGCCCGCACCGACGGGGAGGCCCACCCCTACCAGGGCTGTTCGGTGTTCATCGTCCCCAGCGACGCCGACGGCGTCGGGATCGAGCGGGACATTCCACACCTCGGCGGCGGCCCGACCGGCAGCACCCACGCCGAGATCAACTACGACGGCGTCCGGGTGCCCGAGAAGAACCTGCTGGGGACAGAAGGCGCAGGATTCAGGCACGTCCAGGAACGACTTGGCCCGGCCAGGCTCACCCACTGCATGCGCTTCTCGGGGATGGCGTCCCGCGCGCTGACCGTCGCCCGGAGCTACCTCGACGAACGGGAGGCGTTCGGGACGCCGCTGTCGGACAAACAGCACCCGCGGTTCGAACTGGCGCGCCGCGAGACTGAGCTCCAGGCCGCGCGGGCGCTCGTCCGGCAGGCCGCCGACGCCATCGCCGCCGGCGAGAAAGCCCGCCTGGAAGTCTCGATGAGCAAAGTATTCACGGCCAACGTCACCCAGGAGGCCGTCGACACCGCGCTGCAGTTCTGCGGCGCCAACGGCATCGGGAAGGACCTGCCGCTGGCGGACTTCTACGAGAGCATCCGCGCGTTCCGGATCGTTGACGGCGCCGACGAGGTCCACCTCCGCACC
>PXRI01000041.1 GCA_003021005.1 Halobacteriales archaeon QS_1_69_70
GCCGGGACGGGCGCCTCCGTCTCCCGGTCCATCTCGTCGGTGATCCCGTCGGCGAGCGCGAAGACGGCCGCCTTGTGGTCCGTCTTCGACTTGTGGATCGACGTCGGTCGGACGCCGAGTTCTGTATACGTACTGTGCTCTACCGAACAGTCCGCCATCTGCTCGTAGTGCTCGCAGACTTCTGCAAGCAGGCCGTGGAGGTGGATGAGCTCCTGCTTCTTCATGGTCGTATCGGGCTACCCACTCAGGGTTTATAGAAGTATCCTGAGACAGGTTAACACGTATCCCCGACCGTGCGGCCCTGAGGACGCGCTAACGGAGTCCGGGACGGCGACGGCGACCCGGAGCCGCTACAGCCGGTCGCGGTGCTCGGCGAGCAGCCGCTCGGCCTCGGCCCGGTTCTGCGTCGCCGTCCACCGCACCTGCGAGCCGTCGCCGTAGGCGATGGCCTCCTTGAGAGCATCCCGGAGCGGCCCGGCGTCGACCGCGATGACGGTGCCCTCGTCGTCGCCGAGTTCGTAGACGCCGTAGCTGTCGGGGACCGACCCGACCGTCGACCGCTCGAGCGGCCGCCAGGGTTTCGAAAGCGGCATCAGGACCCCCCGTCGGCGGCGTCGCTCCTGCCGCCAGGGTCCTCGTTGGTTACCGTCCGCGTTCCGTCGCCCCTTCCGGCCGGCGCCCGGTCCGTCGCATCTTCCCCCTCCCCCGGGCCGACCAGCTCGTAGGACGCCTCTCCCCTCTCGTCCTCGGCGAAGACGAACACGCGACCGCGCGCCGTCTCGTGGTCGGCCGTCACCTCGACGCGGTAGCCGTGGTTCGTCGCCGCCACGCCGGGGAACAGCGACGCCGTCTCACCGTCGTCGAGGAGGACCCGGCCGACGCCGGTCGCCTCGAGGACGTCGTCGTGGGTCGCGCGGTCGTTGACGTACACCATCACGCCCTCCCGCTCGTCGGGCGCGGTGATCAGGACGTGGACGTCCCGGCCCGGACCGCAGACGACGCTGCCCTCCCGCTTTGCCGGCACGCCGTGATAGAACACGGACCGGTCGTCGAGGTACGCCACCTCGACGCCCTCCGGTTCCAGCGAGACGCGGAGCGTCTCCGGTGAGACGTTGCTCCGCCGCGGCATGGACGACGGTTCGTCCGGCGGCCTGTTAAAGGCGGTCGGTCGCCGCCGACCGGAGCCGTTGTCGGCGCCGGTGACCGGCGTCGCCATTGACGTCAAGGGGCCCGTGGGGCCGTGGCCGGCATCGCCTCGGACCCCAATGACCCAAGGGGCAGAGGCCGGCATCGCTTCGGACCTCAATGACCCAAGGGGCCGTGGCCGGTATCGCCGTGGGCGTCAGTGGCCCCCGGGGTCGTCGCCGCCCTCGCCGACGACGACGGTCATCTGCATGCCCTTTTGCTCGTGCTGGGGGAGCGAGCAGTGGGTGTCCAGCGTCACGGCCTCGCCGGGCGTGATGAACGTCCCCGTGACCGACCCCGGTCCGTCGACCTCGACGTTGAACATCCCCATCGGGTAGGCGGACGTCGGGAGGCCGTGGATCATCCACTGGTGGCGGACGTCGTCTTCGTTTTCGAACGTGACGGTGACGCGGGTGCACCGGTCGAGTTCCAGCCGGTCCCGTTCGAAGGAGTACATCTCGCCGCCGTCGGCGTGGCGGACACCGCCGTTGACGGTCACGGACCGTTCGCCGGCGACCTCGGTACACCCCGGGGGAAGGGTCTCGGCGTTCCCGTTGACGACGGTGCCGTTCCCGGCCATCCGCATGTCCATCGCCATCCCGCCGTCCATCCCACCTCCGTGGTCCATGCCGCCGTGGTCGTCGGCTCCGGAGTCGCTGTCGTGCCCGCTGGCGCCCCCGCCGTCGTGCCCACCCCCATGGTGGTCACTTGTTTCGGTGTGGCCGCCACCGCTGTGGGGCGCTCCACCGTCGTCGCTGCCCGCGTCGTCCCCGTCGAGCATGGGACCACCGCCGGCGAGCGCCCCGAATCCGACCACGGTGCCGGCGACCGCCACGACGAGGACCGTCCCGACCGCCAGCGCCGCGAGGGTGTCGCGCGCTACCACGGCCGGCCACCTCCAGCCTGCCAGCCGCCGAACAGGATTCCGACGAGTAGCGCCGCAAGCACCGCCCCGATCGTCGAAAGCAGGCTGCCCTGGCTCCCCCGGGCCGGTGTCTCGGTGCCGCTCGCCTCGGCGTCCTGGTGGCCGCCGCCGTCGGAGCCGTTCGTCGCCGGCGGCTCGCCGAACCGCTCGGCGTCGAGGCCCTGCCAGACCGGCACCTCGCCGCGGTAGTACGACTCGTTGAAGAAACGATCGAGCGGACGATTCGTGTCCGGCATACCGTTTTCCTTCTGGTGGGACGGGTAGGTGATCATCGTGATCGTCCCGCCCGGCCCGATGCCGTCGGTGGTGACCCCCTGTTCGCGGTGGTCGTGGAAGAACCAGACGCCGTCGCCGTAGCTGTGGCGGCCGTCGTCCGTGGTGTTCAGCGTCAGGTCCACCCGCTGGGCGGCGCTGAGGGTGACCACGTCGCGGGTGATCTCCTGGCCCTCGTCGACCTCGACGCCGTCGTAGGCCTCGATCCGGACCTTGTGGCCGTGGGAGTGCAGCGAGATGGTCTCGCTGCCGCCGTTCAGCGTCCGGAGCCGGTACTCCGAGTCCGGCTCGACCGCCACCAGCGACTCCCGGACGGTGTAGGGGAACGAGCGGCCGTTCAGGAGGAAGTAGTCCGGGTCGGCCTCCCCGCGGTCGTACTCGCGGTTCATCGCCTTGGCGATCCGGCGCGGGTCCTCCTGGGCCTGGGGGATCCGGTGGAGTTCCGCGTCGACCTCCTGGTACTGCAGATCGAACTCGCCGTCGTAGCCGTCGGCGACGGCCGCGGAGGGGTGCCGCACCTTGCCGGCGCCGACATTGACCGTCTGAACGGTGTTGTCCGAGCGGTTCTCCTCGACCACGAGGAGCCCGTTGAGCCCCATCAGGACGTGGACGTCGGGGACGACGTGGCAGTGGTAGAACATCGTCCCTGGCTCGCGGGCCCGGAACTCGTAGGTCCGGTTCTCGCCCGGTTCCACGGGCTTTTCGCTCGCCTGCGGGACGCCGTCGTTGCCCTCGCCGTCGACCTCGAAGGGGTGGTCGACGCCGTGGAGATGGATCGTGTGCGGGACGTAGTGGGTGTTCTCCAGGGTGATCCGGACGGTGTCGCCGGCCTCGACCCGGAGCGGGGGCGACGGCATCCGGATGTTCGCGGCCGCCGACGAGCCCTCCTGGACCATGCCGCGGGTCTTCGGGGCGAAGACCCAGAATGCCGGCTCGATGCCCGGCGCGATCGCGTAACCGCCGGCGCCGCCGCCGGCCTCGTTGAGGCCCTGGACCTCCAGCGTTATCTCGACGACGTCCGGGTCCCCGTCGTCGTCCCGGTCGGTGTGCTTCCGGACCGCGTCGGGGTGGAGCCCGGACTGCATAAGGATCTCCGGCGCCACGTTGTTTGTGCCCTTGGTAACCACCGCGACGGTGTTCGGGTTGTCCGGCCGGCAGACGTCCTCGGCCTGGATTTCGACGCCGTCGACGGTCTGTGCGGATCGCCACTCGGGATGGTCGAAGTCACACGGGGGTTCCCCGGCCTCCTGCGCCGCCACACCCCCGGCGCCCACGAGTAGAAACCCGGCAACGACGACGATAACGGCCGACGCCCGCGCGAGTCCTCTCCCAAGATGCATCTATGGCCGTACCGCCTCGTATCCGGAGGATGATGATGTGTTTTCTGGTGCGTCTCTAGAACGAGACCCGAGCATAGTCGGCCGTTTAAGATAGCTGATCGGGATTCGGTCGTGCCGCCGACCGAGCCCGGCTCGAGCCGCCCGGGACCTACCGTTCCACCGTGCCGGAGCGAGGGAGTGCCAACCGCCACCGATTAGTAGCCGCCACGGCGAGGTGCGGCATGGCGGGTCGCGCAGCCGCCCCGGCGGCGGGCACCGTGGTGAACGCGCTGGCGAACGGCTACGGCGCCGCCTTCGCCATCGACACCCACGTCAGCGCGACCGTGTCGGCGACGGCGGGGGCGGGCACGTCCGGACGGAGAGCGACGTGCCGATGGCCGCCGGGCTGAAGTCCTCGAGTGCCGCCGCGAACGCCACGGTCCTGGCGACGTTGTCGGCGCTGGACGCGGTCGACGCACTCGACCGTGTCGAGGCCTGCCGGCTCGGGGTCCGGGCGGCCCGGGACGTCGGCGTCACCGTCACCGGGGCCTTCGACGACGCCTCGGCGTCGATGCACGGCGGCGTCACCGTCACCGACAACGCCGACGACGAGCTGCTCAGGCGGGACGAACGCGACTGGGACGTCCTCGTGTACACGCCGCCCGAGCGGGCGTTTTCCGCCGATGCGGACGTCGCGCGGTGCGAGCGGGTCGCGCCCGTTGCCGACGTTGCCTCCGACCTGGCGAGGGATGGCGACTACGAACGCGCCATGGGTGTGAACGGCCTCGCGTTCTGTGCGGCGCTCGACTATCCGACCGGCCCCATCGTCGATGCGCTGCCCGACGCCGCGGCGTCGCTGTCCGGGACGGGCCCGAGCTACACCGCCGTCGGGGACCGCGAGACCCTCGAGTCCCTCCGGGAGGTTTGGGCCGAACGGGAGGGAGAGACGTGGCTCACGACGACACCTACGTCGCCGACGGCATCGCCGACGTCAAGCGCGAGCGTGGGATGCCGACGACCGACGAGTCCCAGGAGTCGGCGGTGATGGAGCGGGCCGGCCTGAACGCCGAGCAGTTCGACGTCGACGCCAACCTGGTGAAGGCCATCTTCCGGCTGTTGATCGAGTTGAACAAGGTCGAGCAGCGCGAGTCCCGGTAACACAGCGCCGGCGGCGCATCGAGGGTGGAATCGGCGGCACGCTGCCCTCGGCCGCATCCCACCGGGTCAGTACGTCCAGAGCCGCCGGATCCGGTCGTCCACGTCCGGGTGGGCCGCCCGCAGCAGTCCGACGTCGCGGTCGCCGTCGACGTTGATGACATGGACCTCGCCGCGACGGTCGCCGTAGACGTTCTGGAAGTCGTAAACGGTGCCGACGACGTCGATGCCCGCCGGGACGTCGTCGGACTCGAGCAGGAACTCGACCTGGCGGTCGACGTTGTACTCGACGAGCCGGTTGATGGCCGCCGACCGGTCGAGGTCGGCCGACAACGCCTCGACGCCCGCCTCCAGCTGCGGTGCCAGGAGGTCGATGCAGTGCTGGATGCCGGGCGGTTCCGCGACGCCCTCCGTCAGCGCGTCGTAGGTCGCCGTGACGGCGCCACAGCCGGTGTGGCCCACCACGACGGCCATGTCCGTCCCGGCGTGGGCCAGCGGATAGAGCACGTCGCCCGAGACGACGTGACCAGCCTCTGTTCGCTGGACGACCCGATTGCCGATGTTGCCGCAGCTGAACAGGTGGCCCGGGTCGGTGTTATCCCACATGTGGTCTCCCAGTACCCGGGAGTCCGAACAGCAGACGGTGACCGCGTCGGGCGACTGGCCGTCCTGGACGTCATCGAACCGGCCCTCGAACCTCGCCGCGTGGTCGGCGTTGCGGTCCAGGAGCCCGATGAGCGTGTCGTCCATACGGGTATGCCCGATAGTCGCCTGCAAATATCTCCCGGTTCCGGACGACCGGCCACCGCGGGTGCCGTCGCCTCCGGCTACCGGTGGGTCTCGAGCCAGTCGACGGCGTAGTCGACGAGCGATGGCTGGTCGAGCAACGTCGCGGCCCCGACGCCGACAGCGCCGGTCTCGGCGCCGACGTCGCGTTCGAAGGCGGCGCCGAGGGCCTCGAAGCCCTCAGTGCTTTTCGCGATGTCGTCGTACTCGACCGTCTCGACGGCCCCGTCGCGGAGGACCGGCGCCCGGTGGTCGACCGTCTCGACGTCGAGGTCGGCGCGGTACTCTGCGAGGTGCAGCGAGCTATTGACCTCGTGACCGACGCCGATGAGGAGCACCGACCCGTCGCGGTCGTACACCTCGGCGAGCGGCGAGCCCTCGCCTAGCGCGTGGTCGAAGTCGTGGTCGACGACGATGGCTTCGGCGTCGGCGCCCCACGCGGCGAAGGAGTACTCCGGGTGCCGGCTCCGGACGGCGTCCGGGTAGTTCCGGAGGCACTCGGACACGTCGCCCATCTCCCGGGTCGGCGTGACGGCCGGCCGGAACGGCGGCAGGCGCTCCGGCATGTCGGGCACCCAGTCGTCGGGCACCGGCGGGTTCGACCACGTTGCGGGGTCGGAGTACTGCCCCGTGAAGGTGGGAACGAGGAGCGTCCCGGCCGGTTCGACGACCGCCTGGAGCGCCTCGACGACGGCCTGGGCGCCGCCGGCGACCCATCCGAGCGAGCCCAGCGACGCGTGAACGAGGAGCGTGTCGCCGCCGGAGACGCCCACGTCGGTCAGGTCTGCGGCGATGCTGTCGACGGTGAGCGGCTCGTCGACGGCCTCGACCGCGTCGCGTTCCGTCATCGTTCGCCCGCGCTCGGGGGTCAGGTATATGCTTTCAGCTTCCGGTCCGCTGCGGGTTACGGGTCGTAGGTCTCCGCGAGACCGTCCAGCGCCTCGTGGTGGGTCGTCGTGTGTGGAGCGGTTAACGGCGAGACGCTTACCTGCCCCTCGACGACCGCCCGGCGGTCGCTCCCGGCCGGGTCCGGGAGGTCACCCGACGCCATCCGCTTCCAGATACGGTTGCGGATGCTGACGGAGTCCCCGTTCCACTCGGCGTCGACGTCGTAGACGTGCGACGGCCGGGTGACCGCCATCGGCGCGCCGGCGGCCTCCTGCGGTCGCGGGGCGTTGACGTTGAGGTAGTCGGCGTGCTCGAAGACGCCGACGTTGGGCGCGTGGTCGGCGAGGTAGTCGACGGCGCCGACCGCCTCCTCGAAGTCGCCGGGCTCGGGCTCGTAGTCGGCGAAGTCCAGGTCGCCGATGGGGAAGTACACGGAGGCCGCGATGGCGGGCACGCCGTAGAAGGCGGCCTCGACCGCGGCGGAGACGGTCCCCGACCGGCCGAGGACGTATTCGCCGAGGTTGGCGCCGTAGTTGCAGCCCGCGACGACGAGGTCGGGGTCTAACTCCGGGGCTCCGAGGCCGGCGACGACGCAGTCGGCGGGGGTGCCGTCGACGGCGTACCCGAGGGGGTGGTCGGCGAGTTGGACTTCGCGGGAGAGCTGTCGGCCGACGGCGCTCTGGTCGTCGGCGGGCGCGACGGCGGTCACCGCGTGGTCGTCGCCGAGCGCGTCGTGGAGGGCGCGGAGGCCGACGGCGTCGATGCCGTCATCGTTCGTGAGGAGGACGTCCATGGCCGTGGTCTGGTCGGCGTCTGCAAAAGGCCACCGCACACGTCGACCCCGCCGATCTGGGTCGGGTCGATTCGGCCCGTCAGGCCAGCCGGTCGACGACCGTCTCGCCGTCCACCACGAGGTTGTAGGCCTCCTCATCGTCGTTCCACAGCACGAGGACGTTCTCGAACCGGAGCAGCGCCCCGTAGGGCGCCCGCATCAGGGCCTCGTTGAGCGTCGATTCACGGGTGAGGACGGCGTAGTGGTCGACGGCCTCGGAGCCGTCGCTGACCTTGAAAAGCGGGTTGCCCTCGGCGGCGAGGTCCGGCGACAGCTTCAGCGCGACGAGGTCGATGCGGTCGGTGACGTGGGTGTCCATCTCCGCCATGCGGGCCACCTCGGCGGGGTCGGGGTCGTACTCGACCGCCCGCCGGTCGTCGGTCCGTGCGAGCAGGTAGGCGAACTGGACGTCGACGTTGACGTAGCTGCCGTCGCCGCCGGCGGCCCGATCGAGGCGCCGCTGGAACGCCGGGACCGCGAGGGCCGGCTCCCGGCGGAACGTCCAGCCGCGTTCCTCGGGCTCGTCATCGGGCCACAGCCGGACCGTCGGAGCGTACACCGTCACGTCGTCGCGACGCGCGAGCAGTGCCCGCTCGACCTCCCGGAGCCGCGTCGCCGTCCGCTCCTCGGCCGGCGACAGGACGAGGAGCGTCCCCGCGTCGGCGAGGGCGTCGAGGTACCGGTCCGCGACGGCGACCGGCTCGTCGAGTTCCGAGAGCACGTTCCCGAAGAGGACGAGGTCGAAGGGACCATCGGGGTCGTGGGCCCTTGCCGTCTCCCGGTGGACCGTGGCGTCGAACGCCGGGCGCGTCTCGGCGAGCAGCCACTCGAGGACGTCGGCGGCCGCGCTCGGCTCGACGGCGGCGTACTCGACGAGGCTGTCGGCCGGCATGAAATCGTTGATGCCCAATGCCGGGCCGCCGACCCCCGCGCCGACGTCCAGCACCCGGAGCCGGCGCGGGAGAAGACCGTCCCCGGCGAGCGCGTCGAGGACGTACTGGACCGCAGCGTAGTAGTCCGGCAGGTGGTAGAGGCCGTACGCATCGGCGGTCAGCGCGTCGTATTCGACGGCCTCGTCGGCGAAGTACGCCTCCTTCAGCCGGTCGATGCGCGCCCTGAGCCGGTCGCCGGAATCGCCCCGGTGCCAGTCGGGGCCGTAGCGGTCCGCCAGGCGGTCCTCGAACCGGGCGGCGTACGCCTCGGGGAACCGCTCGATGCCGGTTCCCGCCGGCGAGACGGGACCGTCCTCGACGGGGACGAAGGTCCCGTCCTCCAGTTCCCGGACGCCGAGGTCGACGGCGTGCTCGCGGATTGTCTGCCGGACGACCGCGGGATGTGGCTGGCCCGCCACGTACTCGCAGATCTCCGCCGGGTCGAGCGGGCGGACCTCCCGGAGGTAGCGGGCGTTCTCGAGGATGGCCTCGACGTCGGTCATCGGTCGGCGTCCCCGGGTCCGTCAGGGGTGGACGGGCCGGCGGCATCCTCGTACAGCGCGCGGAACGTCTCGGGGTCGGCGGCCGCCAGTTCGCGCGCGGCGACGGCGACGGCGTCCCCGCCGTCGAACCGTGCCTGGATGTCGGCGTAGACGCCCGGCGCGTTGCCGGTCACCTGGTCCGTGAGGTCCGACAGCGGCGCCGACAGCGGCGTGTGGAACCGCGGGTCGACGTCCTCAGCCGCCAGAGCGTATGCGAGGACGGCCGTGTGGGCCTTCGCCTGGACGGTCTTCATCGCCCGGTCGTGCTCGGCGGGGGTGGTCTCGAACACCCGGTTGCCGGCCGCGGACAGCGAATCGCGGATGCCCTCGAGGACGGGGCCGTCCCGGTCGATGACGACGGGGACGTTCCCGGGCGCGTTGTCGGCCGCGAAGAGCGGGTGGAAGCTGGCCCGCTCGCGGCCGGTCGCGTGGTCGGCCAGCGCGGCGACGGACTCTCCCATCTCCCCGGAAACGTCGACGACCGCGTCGGTCGCCCGGTCGGCGTGGGTGGCGACGGCCTCGGGGACCATGGACATCGGGACGGCGACGCAGACGGCGTCGAACGTCTCGTCGCCGTCGAGCGGGGTCGTCCGGGCGCCCTCGATGGCGTCGGCCGCCGCCCGCGCCGCGCCGGGGTCGACGTCCGCGAAGGCGACGGCGTCGGCGCCGCTGGCCCGGGCGAACCACCGGCCCATCTCCCCGGCCCCGACGACGACCAGGTCCATGCCGACGGTTGCCGGCGGGGTGCCAAAAGCGCTTCTACGCCGGCGGCGACGGAATCCATGCCGGTGTGGGACGGCGGCTCAGGCGTGGGCGTCGTCACACGGGGCTCGGAGCGGGGGTAAGAGCCTCATCATCGCCGCCATCGGGCGTTGGACCGCGCCGTGCTTGTAGCTTATCGAAAGGTCAGGGGATTCCAAACCTGCGCGGGTCCGGAAGCGGCAGCATTAGTGGGCCGGGCGGGGTCCGCTGTACTGTGACAGCCCTTCCCGACCGGACTGCGGCCCTTCGCGCGCTCGGCTTCGTCGTACTCGTGAACCTCGTCGGCGCGGCGCCGGCACTGCTGGCCGGCCCCGACAGCGCCTGGTTCCGCGCCCTGGAGAAACCGGCGCTGTACCCGCCGACCGCCGTCTTCGGCGTCGTCTGGACCGTCGTGTTCACGCTCTTGGGAGTCGCGCTGTGGCTCGTCTGGCGTAGCGAGGCCGACGGTCGACGGTTCGCCATCGGACTATTCGTCCTGCAGATGGCCGTCAACGTCGCGTGGACGCCGGTCTTCTTCGCGCTCGAGGCCCTCGCCACCGCGCTCGTCGTCATCGGCCTGCTCGTCGTGCTCGTCGCGGCGACCATAGTCGCGTTCGACCGGGTCGACCGCCGGGCGGCCGCACTCCTGGTCCCGTACCTCCTCTGGGTCGCGTTCGCGACTGTACTGAACTACCGGATCTGGCAGTTGAACTAGAGCCGGAACGGGTCCGCGTAGTCGGTGAGGTTCTCGTGGCCCTCGTCGGTGACGACGACCAGGTCCTCGCTGCGGACGCCGCCGACGTCGGGGTCGTACAGCCCGGGTTCGATGGTCACGACGTGGCCCGCCCGCAGCTCGTTGTCCTCCTCGGAGAGCCGCGGGAACTCGTGGACGTCGAGGCCGACGCCGTGGCCGGTCGTGTGGATGAACCCGGTGTCGGTCGATGCGTCGTCGCGTAGCGTCGGCAGCCCCGCGTCCTCGTAGACGTCACAGGCGGCGTCGTGGACCTCGCTGCCCGAGATGCCGGCCTCCAGCGTCTCCAGGGCGGCCGCCTTGGCCGAACGCGTGAGATCGTACCATTCCCGGACTGTCTCGCCGGGCTCACTGACGCAGAACGTCCGGGTCATGTCCGCGAAGTAGCCGGTCGCCTTGGACTGGGGGAAGATGTCGACGATGATGGGCTCGCCGGCGGGCAGCGGTCCCGAGCCGCGGTCGTGGGGGTCGGCGGCATCGGCGCCGCCGGCGACGATGGCTTCCTCGAGGTTGTAGCCGTTCCGGAGCAATGCGATCTCGATTTCCCGTTTGACGGTCTCCGACGTCAGCGGCTCGCCGTCGCGGACGAGCGTGCCGTCCGCGACGTCGGCGCCGGCGAGCAGCTCTTCGGCCCGCGCCATTGCGGTCTCGTTGGCGCGCTGGGCCTCGCGGATGTGATCGACCTCCGCGGGGGTCTTGGTGGCACGGATGGACGCGAGGACGTCGTCGGTGTCGGCCGTGACATCGACGCCGAACTCGCGGAGCCCGTCGGCCGTCCCGACCGGGAAGTCATCCGGCGTCAGGACCGTCGCGACGTCGTGGGCCGCGAGGAACGCCCCGCGCGTGCGGTGGCCGCCCTCGGGCCGGCCGTACTCCTCGACGTTCTCGCGGTGGTCGTAGTCGGCGTGCCGCTCCACGCCGTCGGCACGCGCGGTCCGGACGGCCCGGCCGTACTCCAGTGCGGACACGAGCAAGTGGGTCTCGCCGGCGTACAGCGTGACGAACGGGTCCGGCGCGGAAAACCCCGAGAGGTACCGCTGGTCGGCGTCGTCGCCGTCGGCCTCGATGAGGTAACCGTCGATGTCGGCGGCGTCCAGATACGAGTCGAGTTTCGAGAGGTCCGGATCCATACCCGGAACGTGGCCGGCGGCATCTTAGGGGTTGGCGTGGTGACAGCGGCCGCGTCGAGATAGAGGACACCGCGTTCGAGTGCAGGGTGTCGATGACGCGATCACGTGGTATAGGTCCTCGATGAAGATGGCTGCCAGTTCCGGATGATTTCACATGGGAACCTGAATGCTATCGACCGTGGCGTTGGGAAATAGAACGTCGGACCTCTTCGTCTGGAACCGGGTTCCATCATGTCGAGCCGTCGACAACAGGATCGTGGCTTCGAGCCCTCGCCGTTCGCAACAGCTCACGACGTTGCTAACGCGGCCGTTCACCGTACGGTTGCGGCTAAAGATGATAATCTTTAATATTTAATGTGGGCTTCGTTGTTATATGAGCGTCGTAAGCGTCTCGATGCCGGAGGAGTTGCTCGATCGGATCGACCAGTTCGCGGACGACCACGGCTATACCGGTCGAAGTGAAGTATTTCGTGAGGCGAGTCGGAACCTCCTCGGCGAGTTCGACGACGAGAAACTCGAAGACCGGGACTTGATGGGCGTCGTCACGGTGGTGTTCGATTACGAAACGACGAGCGTCGAGGAGAAAATGATGCGCCTGCGTCACGAACACGAGGACATCGTCGCGTCGAACTTTCATAGTCACGTCGGCGGCCACCATTGCATGGAACTGTTCGTGTTGGAAGGGTCGCTCGACGAGATATCGACGTTCGTCGGGAAGATCCGAGCGACGAAGGACACGCTCACGATCGACTACTCAGTGCTGCCGGTGGATGACTTTGGCCCGCTCGCTGATATGACCTGATTCCGTATTCGCTCCCACATGAATTCACGGCTACTCTAGCAACATCTCCACTCCAGAGTCCATTTATATGTTAACTCTCTCTAATCAAATCACAGGAATTATTAGAACTGCCTCTATAGTTAGCAACAAGTGTGATCGACGTCTCGCGTCGAAGGCTGCTTCAGAAGGCAGGCGCAACCCCCATTGCTGCCGTGGGAATCGGAGGCTGCCTCGGTCACGGAGGTCCATCACTCGATTCTATCACGGTCGCGTACGTCCCGATCTATCCGAACATCCAACAATACGTGATGGAACGGGAGGGCTACTACGAGGAGGTTCCAGTAGATGTCACGATAGAGCGGTTCAGCTCCGGTCCCAGCGTTGTTAAGGCGTTTGCCAGTGGAGACGTCGACGTTGCGCTCTTCGGTATCACTCCTGCGATGGTCCTCGTCGACAAGGGCGTTCGCGCCGGCGTCCTCGCGGCGAATTCGAGAAATGGCTTCAAGATCATGGCGACAACTGAACTCGCTGATCTCTACGAACAGGCAGGGGCGGCCACGTTCGACCGCTTCGAGGAAGACCATGACCGTAAGGTCCGATTCGGCGCCCCACCGGACGGGAGCGTCCCCGACATCGTCCTCCGGTACTGGATCCAGGAGGCCCTCAGTGTCGGCGAGATGGAATCCGCCATCAGCAAGTCGAAAGTCCCTCCAGCGAAGGCGGTCCAGACGATCCAGTCGGGTGACATCGACGCGACGATCATCCAGGAGCCGTTCGCGACGGTCATCGGCCGAGACGACGGCTTCGGCGACCTCGCCTGGTCGGGAACTATACTGGACAACCACCCGGTCACGGTCCTGTTCGCGAACCAGCAAGTGCTTGACGACAGCGACGTCGCCCAGTCGCTGGTCGAACAGCATATAGCGGCCACCGAATTCACGGCAGACTCGCCGGATGCGGCCGCCGCCCACGCGGCCTCGGTGATCGGCTCCGGCGTGAGCGAGGACCTCGCGACGGCGGCCATGGACTCGCGGGCGTCGGACTTCCTCTCGGACCCGCAGGCGATCACCGACCAGGCTGCGACGATGGGCGAGTTCGTCGCGAACGTCGGGAACATCGAGGAACCGGTCGCGACCGAGAACCTGTTCGCGTTCGAGCCCTACGACGCCAGCCAGAAATGAACACGCGTACGGACAGCAGTTCCGACGCGGTGGTCGCCACCAGCTTCGAGGGGGACCTGCGGCGGTATCTGCGCGGATTGGGTGGGCTCTTCGTGTTTCTACTCGTCTGGTGGGTTGGTGCGGTGATGACCCAGCCGTCGTATCTGGTGCCGGGACCGCTCGATTCGGCGCATGCATTCATCGACCTATTCGGGTCCTCGACGGCGATCGTGGTCCCGGTTGTGGGCTCGAATCTGGTCCTGCCGACCGGGCTCGCACACCTCGTACAGACGCTACTCCACTACGTCCCGGGCCTCCTCCTCGGAGCGAGCTGTGGTATCGGGCTCGGGTTACTGATGGGGTGGAACGGTGCGCTCGACGACTGGTTACGCCCACTTATCCGGGTGCTCCGGCCGATACCGCCGCTGGCCTGGATCGTCTTCGCGATCGTCTGGTTCGGCATCCACCACACCGGCGCGGCCTTCATCGTCTTCGTCGGCGCGTTCTGGATCAACTTCTACGGCGCGTACGGGGGCGTCGAAGGCGTCTCGAGCGAGCTGACCGATGCGGCGTCGACGCTCGGCGTGGAGCGGGACCTCTCGATGCTGAAACTCGTCGCACTCCCGAGCGCCGCCCCCCAGGTACTGACCGGGTTTCGGACGAGCATCGGCCGGTGCTGGATGATCGTCGTCGGCGCGGAGCTGTTCGGCGCGCCAGGCGTCGGCTACGAGATCATCAACGCCTCGAACAACCTCGCGATGGCGACCAGCGTCGCGTACATGTTTCTGATCAGCCTGGCGTTCCTCTGTATGGACGTCGGGTTTCGACTGTTCGAACGGAGGGCCCTCGCGTGGCGCTGAGTTCGGAGTCGTCCACCAGTCGAGACGCACGTCAGAAGATCACTATACAGAACGTCAGCCGGTCCTACGAATCGACCCGGGCGCTCGCTGACGTCTCCTTCTCGGTCGCGGAGGGTGAGTTCTGCTGTGTCGTCGGCCCATCCGGCTGTGGGAAGACGACGCTGTTGCGGGCGATTGCCGGGCTCGACGACCCGGATGGTGGGTCGATACTGGTCGGTGGAGACCCGGTTACCGGGCCTGGGTTAGACCGTGGAATGGTCTTCCAGGAGTACGCACTGTTCCCCTGGCGAACCGTGCGGGGGAACATCCGGTTCGGCCTCGACCGGCCTGCGTGTGACTGTGCGGACTGCGAGGGACGGGTTCGGGAGCTGATCGACCTGGTGGGGCTCGACGGCGTCGAGGACGCGTATCCGAAGGAGCTGTCCGGCGGCATGAAACAACGCGTCGGTATCGCTCGCGCCCTCGCTCCCGACCCGGACATCCTCTTGATGGACGAACCATTCGGAAGTGTCGACGCACGGACGCGGGACCGCCTGCACGCTGAATTACTCGATATCTGGACGCAAACCGGACAGACCGTCGTGTTCGTCACCCACGACATTGACGAGGCAGTGACCCTCGCTGATCGCGTGGTCGTCATGGATAACGATCCGGGAACCGTGCAGTCGACGTTCTCTATTGATCTTGAGCGGCCGCGTGAACGGACTTCTCGGGGTTTTGTGGAATACGTCGCGCGAATTCGGGATGAGCTCGGAAGTCCGGCCGACAATAATGTCTGATACTCTCTCACGCAGTCGGAGGTCGCGGCGGCCGCCAACGTCTATGCGACCACGATCCGGAATCACCTGAATGTGCTGGACGAAATGACCGTAGCGCTCCCTAGTCGTGACTACGATATGGGAGCGTCGTCACATCGAAGGCTTCGTAATGTCGGTCATACGTGAGAACGTGATCGACCTCCAACGCGTCCATGTGTGCGGCGATGACGAAGTCGGTGAACGAGGCACCCAGGTCGGTCCACTCAACGAACATCCCTTTGCCATCACGAAAGACATCCATGGAGACGGATTCGAACTGATAGAGCGTGCTCTCGTCGAGCGTCGTGAGGAACGACGCACCGTTCCGCATCGTCGCCTGCTTTTTCAACCGTGTCGCCGCCTCGTCTACGATGGGGTCATTGACGATCAGTCGACGATACGGAAGATCACCCTCGCGAATAAACGCCATAAACGCCCGCGAGACGGGGTGCATCTGATCGCGAGGGTTGAACAGCGAGTAGAGGAATTTCGGACCGACGACGACCTGGTGTCGAACGTGGCCCGGCCGGAAATGCTCGGCAGTGACCGTCCCGATCGGCGTCTCTACTGGCTCTGCCATGCGCGATTAAGATTGCGTGGACGGATCGTCGGCGAGCGTGAAGGATTCATCGCTCCCATGCCACTCGTCGACGAGATCGTCTTCCCCGCGAGCGTCCGTCTGTGCCCTGTCCGGTAGAGAATCCGCCTCCAGCTCGTCGAGGACGGTAAACGCTCGGTCGTTTGGATCCGCTCGCTGCTGTCGTTCGACCCACCCGATCAGCGCCTCGTGTCCGGCTTCTTTGACCGACAGTCCGTGTTCCATTGCGAACTCGCGGAACAGTTCGTATTCGTCCTCGCTCAGCTCGGTTTGGACGTGCTTGGTATCGTTGCTACACATACGAATCCATCGGTGCTACTCTCCCCTACTTGCCCATGAAGTATAAGATGTTCGCATGACAGTATTCATGAAACATGCTCATCGAGGGGGTGCAAGGGAATGATCCACCGGAGGTTGAACTACGAAGCCGAGAGAGGCCATGTCAATGAATGAAGGAAACGGTATCTGGATTTCGCTGAACTACGTCCAGCTGGAGACGCGTCGTGATACCGGATGAGCAGCTGAGTGGAGCTGGAGGCGGTGTGAACTACCTCTCCTGCGCCGATGGAATCTGACTTCCTCCTCTATGAAGACACGTTGGTATCCTACGATATCATTATTACCAGCGTTGAGCTAGTACAGCAAATTTATTATAATAGCCACCGAAATTGGCAATCCAGCGATGGCACACATTCACCTCGGCGAAGGCTCGTTCCCGCTATGGGCGCTGGTGCTCTGGACGCTGCTCGGCGTCGGACTGATCAGTGCCGTGGTCTACCGCGTCCGGAAGGGGGGTATCAAGACACACCAGATCGCGCTCGCGGGCATTGCCGCGGCGGCGAGCTTCGCGATCTTCCAGTTGAACATCCCCGTGTGGGGCGGCATCCACATGAACCTCACCGGGCTCGTCGGCATCCTCGCTGGGCCACTGCTCGGGGCGCTCATCGCGCTGGTCGTGAACATCTTCTCGGCGGCGCTCGGCCACGGCGCAGTCGGCCTGCTCGGGGCGAACACGCTCGTCAACGCCAGCGAAGCCATCGTCGCCTACTACGCGTTCAAGACGCTGATAGGGATGGACTGGGACGTCTTCCCCGCCAGCGCCAGTGCCGCGACGCTCGGGCTCTCGGCAGGCGCGTTCCTGATGGGGGCGATCATCGTCGTCAGCGGCGTGAACGGCAGCGCGCTCCCTCGCGGTGACCTGACGATTGCGGTCGCCGGTCTCGTCGGGCTCAACCTCTTCGCAGCTTTTCTCGCCGCCGGCTACTGGGGCTTTACCGTGACCGGCGGTGCCATGCCGTGGGCCAAACGCTCTGCGAAAGCCCTCCAGCGCGGCGTGCAGGAGGGCGGCGGTGCGCTCGTCGAGCTCGGCCGCGGGATCGTGGTGGCCGGCCCCATTCGGAAGGGCGGGCTGATGGTCGAGTTCGGCGCGCTCGTCCTCGTGTTGGGTGTCCTCGGTATCGGCCTGTACGTCTACGTCGACCGCTACGGCGGCTTCGAGGACGGTGAACGCCCGGCTCGGTGACCGTGACGACACTCTCGAACCACGTTCCCGACCCGCGGCTCGTCACGGCGTTCGCCGAGCAACGAGACGGGCCGCTGCACCGCGTCAACCCCTGGACGAAGATAGGCATCGTCGGCGCACTCGTCCTCGCCGTCACGGTGTTTGACCGGCTTGCACTCCTGGCCGGACTGTACGGAGCTGTCCTCGTCGTCTACGGGCTAGCGGGGCTACCGTATCGACGGTTGGCCGGCTGGTACACGCTCCCGTTGCTGTTCATCGTCTCTGTCGCCGGGCCGCTAACGTTTCTCGAACCGGGGACCCCGATCGGTGGCACGCTCCCGACGCCGCTCGGTGAGCTTTCGGTCACGTGGGCGGGCATCGTCCTCTTCGCGGAGCTCAGCTGTCGATCACTCACGGTCGTCACCTTCGCCCTGACGGCGTCGATGACGACCAAATACACCGACGTCGCGTACATGCTCGGGCGATTGCTCCCGCGGCCGATCGACCAGATCGCGTTGCTCACCTACCGGTTCACGTTCGTCATGCTCGAGACGCTCGAAGACCTCGTGAAAGCCGCGCTCTCCCGCGGTGCGAACTTCTCGGAGTTCTGGTCGAACAAACGACTATACGCGAGAATCCTCGGCATGACGATGCTGTCGGCGATCGAGCAGTCCGAACGGCTCGTCAAGTCGATGGAAGCCCGTGGCTACAACGGCGACATCACGCTGTACGGCGACGTCTCGCGGCCACCGATTCACGAACTATTCGTCGTGATCGGGTCGTACGTCGCTGTCGTCGGCTACGCAGCTGTCGCGGTCTACGGGGTGAGACAGTGAATCGAGACGATTCACCGCTGGTCGACCTCCGGTGTGAGGCGCACACGTATCCGGACGGGACGGTCGGGATGCACGACGTCGACTTCTCGGTGTACCCCGAAGAGGTCGTCGCGATCGTCGGCGGTAACGGCACGGGGAAGTCGACGCTGTTGGAACACCTGAACGCGACGCTCGTTCCCGACGACGGCGAGCTCGTCGTCGACGGCACGGCGATCACCGAAGACAACAAGGCACACGCGCGGAAGGAAGTCGGCTTCGTCTTCCAGGACGCCGATACGCAGCTCGTCGCGCCCACGGTCCTCGATGACGTGATGTTCGGCCTCCAGAACTACGGCGTGCCCGACGAGGAAGCGAGAGAGCGCGCTCGTGAGGCCCTTGAGACCGTCGACGCGAGTCACCTCGAAGACCGGATTCCTCACTATCTGAGCGGTGGCGAGAAACGTCTCGTCGGCCTCGCCGGCGTGCTGGTGCTCGAACCGAGCGTGATCGTGCTGGACGAACCCCTCGCAGGCCTCGACCCCGAGCGGTCCCGACTGGTCGCCGACCGGATCGAGCAAATCCACCGGGACGGTATCAGCGTCGTCCTGGCGACGCACGACCTCGACTTTGCCGCAACGGTCGCGGACCGAGTCTGTGTGATGGCCGGCGGCAACATCGTGGGAAGCGGGACGCCCCGAGAAGTGTTCTACGACGATGCACTGTTAGCGGAGGCGAACCTTCACCCACCGAGTGCAATTCGGGTGGCACGCGATGCAGGCCTGGAGGCGACGGCACAGCCGGTGACGGAAGCGGATCTCGTGTCTCTCCTCATGGAAGCCAACGACTTGGAACCTCCACAGATGCCCGCACCTGATGGCAGCGGACACGACTGAGAGCCTTCCTGAGCATCACGCACCACTTCACCCGAAGATCAAACTGTTGCGTTGCGGTGCGCGTGGCTGATCGTCGTTATCACTCTCGCAGGTACGGCGTTCGGCTTCCGGTACTAGGTCCCGCTGTTCCGACTTGAGCCGGTCCTCGCCTGGCCGGTCCTCCCGGCGCTGGGACGACAGTAACCAATGGATGGAGCGTTTCAGAGGTTCTGGGTCGCTGCCCATCCGATATACTGATTTCGGGAGGTGTACCCGACACGAAGCGCCAGACTTAATAACTTAGGGTACTATTTTAATATCATGAAAGTTGTATATGTGTTCAGTAGCACTGGTCAGACGGTCGACTACATTCTCGGCGATATGATTCTCCCACAGTTGGAGCACGACAACCACGGAGTTGATGTGGCCGGAATGTTCTTTTCCATGATAACACGTACGCGCTCCGGGATGGCGACCCGTTGGGGGAGCGACTTACGACAGTTGCCGACGACCAGGATATACTACTGATGCTTTGTGATCACTGCGCATCCAAGCGCGGCCTCGCCGAAGAAGTTGGGGAATCCGAGAGTGGACGAACTCTGTATGAACCCCACCAAACCGTCGATGGAGTGACTGTCGGATGTTTCCCTGACCTCTACGCGGCTCTTGGCGACGTGGGCGTCGATCAGGTAATAACGCTTTGACCTCCTTGACGAGACACTGAGAATTGGAGTGTTCCGTATCGGACTGTCTACTCAGTAAGTCTGGTGGATGTGGTCGCGCAGCGAATCGGTGTTGCCGAACTGTTCATCACCCGCTGCACATGCTGCTGACAGCCGGGGGCGGGGCCTCGTTGCCCCGGGGCCGCCGACCGTCGGGGAGCCGGTAGCCTCTTCTCCCGCCGCCGCGACCGGCCGGCATGGACGTCCACGTCTCGCCGTCACGGATCGAGGGCACCGCCCGGGCGCCGCCCTCGAAGAGCTACACCCACCGCGCCATACTCGCGGCCGGGTACGGCGAGGGGGCGACCGTCAGGAACCCCCTAGACAGCGCCGACACCAGGGCGACGGCCCGCGCAGTGGAGGCGTTCGGCGGTTCCGTGACCTGGACCGACGGCGATGCCGCAGTGGCCGGGTTCGCGGCCGACCCGGCGACGCCGGCCGACGTCATCGACTGTGGCAACAGCGGGACGACGATGCGGTTGACGACGGCGACGGCTGCCCTGGTCGACGGCCTCGCCGTGCTCACGGGCGACGACTCCCTCCGGTCCCGGCCGCAGGGCCCCCTCCTGGACGCTCTCGACCGGCTCGGCGCCCGGGCCGAATCGAGCCGGGCCGACGGCCGGGCGCCGCTGGTGGTCGGTGGCGGCCTGGAGGGCCGCGCTGTCTCGATGCCTGGCGACGTCTCCTCCCAGTTCGTGACGGCGCTGGTGATGGCCAGTGCGGTAACCGACACCGGCGTCGAGGTGACGGTGACCACCGACCTGAAGTCGGCGCCGTACGTCGACATCACCCTGGAGGTACTGGCGGCGTTCGGCGTCGAGGCGGCCGTGGTGGGCGGCGACGACCCGGCGGTCCGGTCGGCCGGCGCCGACGGCTTCCGGGTGCCCGGCGGCCAGACGTACACCGCCGACGGCGGCGAATACCACGTGCCCGGCGACTTCTCGTCGATGTCATACCTCCTTGCCGCGGGCGCGCTTACCGCCGAGGATGGCCTCGTCGTCGAGGGCGCCCACCCGAGTGCGCAGGGCGACACCGCCATCGTCGACGTCCTCGATCGGATGGGCGCCGACGTCGAGTGGGACCGAGACGAGGGCCACATTCGGGTCTCGGCGTCCCGGCTCGCCGGGGTCGAGGTCGGCGTCGCGGACACGCCGGACCTGCTGCCGACCATCGCGGTGGTCGGCGCGGCCGCCGACGGCACGACCCGCGTCACCGACTGCGAGCACGTCCGGCTGAAGGAGACCGACCGCGTGGCCGCGATGGCGACGGAACTCGGCCGGATGGGCGTCGACGTCGACGAGTACGAGGACGAGCTGGTCGTCCACGGCGGCGACATCGAGGGGGCGACAGTCGACGGTCACGGGGACCACCGCATCGTGATGGCGCTCGCAGTCGCCGCCCTGGTCGCCGACGGGGAGACGACCATCCACGGGGCAGAACACGTCGACGTCTCCTTCCCGGGCTTCTTCGAGGTGCTGTCGGGGCTGGGGGCCGCCGTCCGGGACCGGGAGGCCTGACGCCGAGTCGGCGGGGCCACCTCACGCTTCCTTGCACTGCTCGCGAGAACGCCGAGACGGCCACGGTGCCTCACGCTCCCTCGCACAGCTCGCGAGAACGCCGAATCGGCCAGGCCGCCACGCGCTCCCTCGCAACGCCGCGAGGATACAAGGGGAAAGTTTCAAATGACCTACCTGTGAACGGCCCGGTGCGTCGGTATCCCATCGGCGCACGCAGTGGTCCATCCCGTTTTTTCACCCGTGACGCCGCTACTCGGGCCTGGCAACGCCGTGCGGCCCGTTTCGGTGGGTCGTCGACCCCGTGACCTCCATGAACTCCGCGTTCTCCCGGGCGCTCGCCAGGTCCCGCGCCCCGGCGTAGGACAGCCCCGAACGCATGCCGGCGGTGAACTCCGCCAGCCGGTCGGCGACCGGGCCGGAGTACGGCGTGACGGCCTCGACGCCCTCGTCGGCGTCGACGTGGACGTCCTTGTCGTCGCGGTCCTCCGCGGCCGCGGCGGTCGACATCCCGCGGGAGCGCTTGTACCGGTCGCCGTCGACCTCGACGACCTCGCCGGGCGACTCGGTGCAGCCGGCGAGGTAGCCGCCCATCATGACGGCGTCGGCCCCGGCCAGGAGCGCCTTCACCGCGTCGCCGGACGACCGGATGCCCCCGTCGGCGATGACGTTGACGCCCTCGTTCGTCGCCGCCGCCACACACCGCTGGATCGCGGTGAACTGCGGGACGCCGAACCCGGTGACCTCGCGGGTGGTGCAGTGGGAGCCGGGGCCGACGCCGACCTTGACGCAGTCGGCCCCGGCGGTCGCCAGGTCGGCGACGCCCGCCCGCGTGGCGACGTTGCCGGCACACAGAGTGGTGTCGGGGAACCGCTCCGCGAGGGTCTCCGTCGCCGACAGGGCCCGGTCCATGTGGCCGTGGGCGACGTCGACGACGAGCACGTCGACGCCGGCATCGACGAGGGCGGCGGCGCGGTCGACGTATGCCTCGGCGATGCCGACGGCACCCGCCACGGGGTGACCCGCAGCGGCGACCTCCCGGACCATCGCGGCCTGTTCGTCGACGGTGAGAAAGCGGTGGATGACGCCGAGGCCGCCGGCCTCGGCTACGGCGAGGGCCATCTGGGTCTCGGTGACTGTGTCCATGGCGGCCGACAGGACGGGGATGGACAGCCCGACACCGTCGGCCAGTTCGGTCGAGAGGTCGACCTCGCTGCGGCTGTCGACCGGCGACCGCTTGGGGACGAGCAACACGTCGTCGTAGGAGAGTCCAGTGTCCCTGGACATACCCGAACCCGACGAGCGTATCGGATACTGTCACATAAGCGCGTCGGCTCGGGCCGCCGACCGATGCCGGCTATCATCGCCTCCCCCGGGCCCGGGACGGGCGTTGCGGCAATGCCAAACCTAAATCCCCGGGGTCCCAACGACGACGTGATGAACGGGAACCGCTTCGGGCGGCTCTTCCAGGTGACGACGTTCGGCGAGAGCCACGGCGAGGCCATGGGGGTGACCGTCTCCGGCTGTCCGGCCGGCGTGGAACTCGACGAGGCGGCCGTCCAGGCCGACCTCGACCGGCGCAAGCCCGGCCAGTCCCAGATCACGACCAGCCGCGGCGAGCCCGACGAGGTGACAATCAACTCTGGGCTCCAGGACGGCTACACCACGGGGACGCCCATCGGGATGGTCATCCGGAACAAGGACGCCCGCTCGGAGAAGTACGAGCCGTTCGTCACCGCGCCGCGGCCCTCCCACGGCGACTACACCTACTCCGCGAAGTTCGGCACCCGGAACTGGGGCGGCGGCGGCCGCTCGTCGGCCCGCGAGACCGTCAACTGGGTCGCCGCCGGCGCCGTCGCCAGGGAGGTCCTCGCCCAGTCCGACCACGACGTCCGGGTGAAAGCCCACGTGAACCGACTCCACGACGTCGAGGCGCCGGCGGTGTCCTTCGAGGAGATGTGCGAGCACACCGAGGACAACGAGGTCCGGTGTGCGGACCCCGAGACGGCCGCGGAAATGCGCGAACTCTTAGAGGAGTTCCAGGAGCAGGGCGACTCGGTCGGCGGCTCCATCTACTTCGAGGCCCGCGGCGTGCCGCGCGGCCTCGGCGCGCCGCGGTTCGACGGGTTCCCGGCGCGGCTCGGTCGGGCGATGTTCGCCATCCCGGCGACGACGGCCTTCGAGTTCGGGCTCGGCACCGACGCAGCCACGGTGCCGGGCTCCGAACGCAACGAGGACTGGACGTTCGAGGACGGCGACACCCGCCCGAACACGGTCGCCGAGGCGAGCGACCCGGTCCCGGTCGGCAACGATCACGGCGGCCTCCAGGGCGGCATCACGACTGGCGAACCTATCTACGGCGAAGTGACCTGGCACGCGCCGACCTCCATCCCGAAAGAGCAGCAAAGCGCCGACTGGGAGACGGGCGAGGAGACGGACGTCCAAGTCATCGGGCGCCACGACCCGTCGCTGCCGCCGCGGGCCGTCCCGGTCGTCGAGGCGATGCTGTATCTCACCATTCTGGACTTCATGCTGCTCGGCGGCCGCATCAACCCGGACCGGCTTGACGACCGGCCGGGCGAGTACGACACGGACTACCACCCTTCGAGCCCGCGGAACGAGGACTGATCCCGAGTACTCGAAGCGTGCTCGCCGTGACAGTATCCCGAACGGCCGGGATGAACACGTCGATATCGGCACCGGGGTCGGGGTACTACGCTTTCGACTCGGCGCGACGCAGCGGTGTGGTTCACTCACGGAAGGCCGGCTCAGCCACTGGTACGAAACGATCTTTTTGCGGGCCGGCGCCAGCATTTTGGATGTAAGCACAGTAATAGTGATTACAATGGGTACGGATTCGGGCGAGGTGGCGTCCGGGAAACGAATGACGCTGCACGTCGACGATAGAGGGAGAGTCACACTTCCGAAAGAGGTCCGTGACCAACTCGGCATCGAGGCCGATGACGAGATTCCCGCACGGCTCCGTGGCTCAATTCTCGAGGTCAATCCACGGCCGACTGCGGACCTACAGACGGCCACAGCAGGCCGCGATTCGTGGGCAGACACGACACCGGCTGACGCCGGTGAAAGCCTCTACGGACCGCTGGATGAACCCGATTGACCCGATCCCGGCAGAGAAACGCGACCTTCTGACGATGACTGGGGGCTGAGTCTGCTCGGTCCGGTCGTCCCCTCCTCGAACGCAGCGGTGAGACTGGGATTCGAACCCAGGAGGCCTCTCGGCCACCCGCTCTCAAGGCGGGCACAATGGGCCGCTCTGTCATCTCACCGCAGCCGCGTCTACCGCCGGCACAAGCTAAGGCCTGTCGATTAGCGGGACACGGTGAGCCCGTCGTCGGCCCGCTCGACGACGATGTCGGCCTCGTCGACCCAGTCGGCCAGCGCCGGCGAGACGAGCGCGTCGGCCTTCCGGCGCGCCCGGACGCCCGTCAGGACGTCCGCGAGGTCCCCGGCGGTCTCGAGATAGGACTTCGTTTCGAGGAACTGGACGTCGAGGCCGGCGTCGAGGATGCGGTCGGTCAGCGTCTCGACCGCCGGCGGGGCGTAGCAGTCCGCGAAGTCGATGGGTGCGCCGAAGGCGGCGTAGTAGACGCGGCCGCCCGGGGCCGGTGCGAGCACGGCGTCGGTGCTCCGGAGCTTCATCGCGCCGCCGTCGATCACCGGCCGGGCGAGAAACGCCGCCTCGGGCCGGGTGATCCCGACCGAGGCGGCGTCCTCGGACTCCAGGAGGTGCGTCGCGGTGTTGCCGGCCCGGCCGGCGAACGTCTCCCCGACCTGCGGTTCGAACCGGACGTCGTCGGGGTCGAGGAC
>PXRI01000042.1 GCA_003021005.1 Halobacteriales archaeon QS_1_69_70
GAGGAACGCTGGCGGGTTCCCGTCGACACGGCGTACGCCGCGCCGGTCGTCGACGACGGCGGCGTCGTCCAGACCGGCGCGATGGAGACCGCCGCGGTCGACCATTCGGGAGCGGTCCGCTGGCGCCGCGACCTGCACACTCGTGCGGCAGCGGCGACGGCACCGAACGGCGACGTGTACGTCTCCGCGGAAAGCGGCCTTCACGAACTCGACCCGGAGACCGGCGAGACGAACTGGCAGGCCCACATCAGCGGTGTCGTGACCGCCGCCCCGCTCGTGACCGACAGGAGCGTGCTCGTCGCGGACAGCGGTGGCCGCGCCTTCCGGCGGGAAACCGGTGGGTTGCTCACCCCGGACCGCGAACGCTGGGAGAACAGGTCCGTTGGCGTGGTTCAGAGCATGTCACCGGTCATCGCGGCCGGTCGAGCGCTCGTCGTGACCCACAGGGGACTGGTGGCGTTCAAGCCCACGTCGGACGAGTGAACGGAACCACGATACCACCTGGATGATTCACGCCGTCGTGCGGCCTGCAGTCCCGGTATCCGGCGCGCCAGTCACGGCTGCTGTACACCTGTTCGTGGGTCTCCCAGTCCCGTCGCTCGCCGACGCCGGTCGAGCGTCTCCCTGCTGGGGTCCGTTACGGGTGTCAGCGCCCGAGCTATCAGGAGTCGCTTCCGAGAACGCCGACGCCCTCTGGCGGAAAGACCGGTTCGACTCTCCCGAGCGGTGAGGCGGCCGGGCGGCCTACTCGGCGTCGCTGGAGAACCGTCCGAGCAGGTACGCGGCGACGACAAGGCTGAACAACGCGAGGGTCAGTACGATCCAGACGACCTTCCCGAGCGGTTCCGTCAGCAGGAGATAGCCGCCGATGACGACGATGTCGAACAACAGGATGAACCCGATGAGTTCGGCACCCCGTCCCATTTCCCCGCGTTTTTCTGCCGATCCAACGTGAAAATAACGGTTCCCGTGAACGGCGGAAGCGTCGCCCGCGCTACGATCACCCGTCCAGTTCGGGGAAGTACCGGCCATGGAAGCCGAACGGGACGGCGTGCGGCAGCGGCGCTCGCGCCCGCTCGGTGAGCGTCCCGGCGTCGAACACCAGAAGCATCGTCCGCTCCTCTCCGGTGTGCAGCGCCGGCGCGAGCACGACGCCGTCGTCTTCCCGGTCGGCGTCGGGGCGCTGGACCATCCGGGGTTCCTCGACGTAGACGCCGCGCTGCCACCACTCCACCGCCGTCCGCTCCTCGACGTCGACCTTCACGAGCCCGTTCGCGCCCTCCCGGTCCGTCGCCTGGGCGTAGGCGTACCGGTACCGACGGCCGCGGGCCGCCCGGGGCACGGTCGGGAGTTCGAGGCCGCCGTCGTAGCGCCGCGACCGCTCGACGCCGGCGTCCTCGAGCGGCAGCCGGAAGCGGTCGAGGCGGCCGGGCGGCGCCGCGGCGAAGGCATCACCGGAGAGCGCGTCGAAGGAGAGCGCGTCGACGATCTCGGCGTCCTCGTAGCCGGCCAGGTCGACGACCACGTCCTCGCCGTCCTCTTGGGCGTTGACTTGGTGGAACACGAAGAACGCGGGCGTGTGGCGGTCCGCGACCACGTCGCCGGTGTCGCGGTCGACAACGAGAAAGCGGGCCGGCCGGTCGGCGTCGTACTCGAAGGCGTCCAGGATGCCCTCGCCCCACGGGGACAGCGCCCGGAGGATGGAGATGCGGAGCGGCGGTTCGACGAGGACGACGTAGTGTTCGGTGACTGCGCAGTCGTGGACGTAGCCCGGTCCCTCGGCGTCGACGGTGGCGAAGTGCTCCCGGCGGGCCGCGTCGAACGGCACCCGGTAGAGGTGGTACTGGGGCGTGCGGCCGAACGTCAGCGAGTACCCGACCGTCTCGCGGCGGGTCGGGTCGACGGTCAGGTGCGCCGTCGCCATCTGCTCGGGGAGGTCGTCGGTCCACCGGAACTCCCCGCGGGTGGCCAGGGTGTCGGGGTCGAAGGCGACCCGGCGCGGGGCCTCCGTGAGCGCCACGTAGTGGTCGCCGACCCGGGCGACGTGGACGTTGGCATTGTCGGTTGCCTCCGGCGGCCCCAGCGCGCCGAGCCAGCGGCGGAGCTGCTGGAGGACGCCGCCGGTCGTGGCGAACTCGCCGGCGGTGACGCCGTGCTTTGCGTCCGCGTAGGCGTCCGTGCGGAGGAACCGGTTCGTGTACCGGACGGTGCCATCCTCGAAGCCGTACCGTCGGACCATTGCGAGGCCGTCGAACCAGTGGGTCGCGCGGTCGTCGCCGAACGCGAAGCTCCCCGGTCCGTTCCGGATCAGCGCGCCGTCGAGCCACGTGGGGATCGAGCCCTCGACGTCGAGGCGGTGGTCGCGGTGTTCGTCACGTTCCTCGAGCGACCGGAAGCCGAGGTCGTACGTGCGGGCGGTGTCACCCACGTCAGCGAGTGGGCACCGGCTTTCCGGGACCGGCGGGCTGTGAGCGGTCGCCGGTCATCGAGATACCGCTGACCCGCTCGAAGACGGCCGCCGGGTCGTCGCTCCACAGCCAGTGCCACCGGGTCCGGGCGACCAGCGCGAGCTTCCGCAGGGTGCCGAGCGACGGCGTCGCGGTGACGGTGTCGTACCCGCGGTTCCGGATCAGCCGATGGTGGTCGGCGTACAGCACGGCCGCCGTCAGGACCGGAAGCTGGCAGTCCCTGGGGAGGTACGTGATCCCCGCGACGCCTTCCCGGTAGAGGTGCTCGGCGCGGCGGAGTTCGTGCGCGATGGCGTCACCGAGTTCGGGCGTGAACCGCCGGGCCTCGAGGTCCCCGACGTCGGCGCCGTAGGCGGAAAGCGTCTCCCGCGGGAGGTAGATCCGGTCGCGCTCGGCGACGTCCTCGCCGACGTCCCGGAGGAAGTTGGTCAGCTGGAAGGCCTCGCCGAGCCGCCGGGCGTGCGGGAGGGCGGTCTCGAGGTCGTCGGTCCCCATGACGACGGTCATCATCGCCCCGACTGCGGCCGCCGAGCCGCGCATGTAGGCCTCCAGGTCGGCGTAAGTCTCATAGTGGTCGGTGTCGACGTCGGTCGCCATCGCGTCGAGGAACGCCTCGACCTCCGCGGCCGGGATGTCGTGGGTCGCCCGGACCTCCGAAAAGGCCGACAGCACCGGGTCGTCGGTCGGTTCGTGGCCGAGCGCGGCGGCCCGTATCTCCCGGAGGCGCGCTCGTTGGGCGGCCGGCGAGGCGCCGTCGGGGTCGTCGACGACCTCGTCGGCGACGCGGAAGAACGCATAGAGGACGTAGGTCGGGCGGCGGACCCGCTCCGGGAGCAACCGGGTCGCGAAGTAGAACGTCTTGCCGGTTCTCCGGTGGATCGACCGGCTTTCGGCGATCTCGTGCGGTTCGACCATCCAGGCGTGTGGAAATACTCGCTCACAACCCTTAGGTGTTTGTGAGCGGGAAATCCATGAACCGCCCGCGCCCGGAAAGCCCGTATCGTCAGCTTTTCCCCACGTCGATTCGCCCTCCCGGGCATGACCGAGGAGTTCGACCCGACCGAACCGTCCCAGGGGCTTCCAGGCGTCGCCGCTCTCTTCACCCTGATCGCCGTCGCGCTCCCGTGGATGGTTACCACGGCAGGGTCCGTAGAGCCCGGGTATCGGACCCTCCACGGCCTGCTCGCCGCCGTCGTGGCGCTCGCCGTCCTGGTCGCCGTGGTGGCCGACCCGGCCGACCGGCGGACCGAAGTATCGTTCGTCGGCGGGGTCGTGGTCGCAATCCTCGCCCTTGCACGGTACGTGACGCTCGGCGGCGGCTTCGACGCCGGCCTCGGCCTGTACGTGACGTTCATCGCCGGTCTCGCCATGGTTGCCGGCGGCATCCTGGGCCGGTAGCCGCATTCAGGCGATCCGGGATTCGTACTCCTCGGGGGAGAGCAGCGCGTCGAGGTCGGCCTCGTCGGCGGGGTCGACCTCGAGCATCCAGCCGTCGCCGAACGGCGCCTCGTTGACGAGTTCCGGTTCCTCGAACAGCGCCTCGTTGACGGCCGTGACCTCGCCGGAGACCGGGGCGTACACCTCCGAGACGGCCTTGATCGACTCGACGACGCCGAACTCGGCCTCCCGGTCGAGCTCGTCGCCGACCGCGGGCAGCTCGACGAAGACGACGTCGCCGAGTTCGTCCTGGGCGAAGTCGGTGATGCCGACGCGGACCGCGTCGCCGTCGCGTCGGGCCCACTCGTGGGTCTCCAGGTAGCGGCAGTCGTCGGGCACCTCGTAGCGCATGGCTCGGGTATCAGGCGTGGGACACGTAGGCGTTTCCACTCCGGCCGGCGCACCGGCGTCCCGGCGCTCCGGTACCGGGTAGGTATCTGCCCGACGACGGCAGGGTCGTCGTTCCCCGGCGGTATCTGCCCGCCGACGATGGCAGGGCGGCCGTGCCCCGGTCCTGGAGTCGGCTCCCCCGGTCGGGACTACCCGTCGGTACCGTCGGCGTGGGCGAAGACGAACTCTCGGAGGAGCTTGCCGGCGAGTGCGGCTGTCTGGCCGTCGTCCCGGTCGGTGACCTCCACGACGTCGAACCCGACGGCGGCCGGCGCGACGGCCCGGATGACCGCGCGCAACTCGCGGGGCGCGAGGCCGAACGGTTCCGGCGTCCCGGTGCCGGGCGCAAAGCCGGGGTCGGCGGCGTCGACGTCCACGCTGAGGTATGCCTGGCCGTCGAAGGCGGGCGTCCAGTCCGCCACCGCCTCGGGGGCGACGACGGTGACGTCGGCCCCGGCGGCGCGATCCCATTCGGCCTCGCTGCCGGTTCTGGCGCCGAGGACGACGGCCTCGTCGGCCACTCGGAGGGCGTGGTGGGCGACGGTCGCGTGGGAGTAGGGGTTGCCGGCGTGGGACTCCCGGAGGTCCAGGTGGGCGTCGAGACAGACGTAGACGTCCGGGTCGGCGGCCCGGACCCCGGCGACGGTGACGGTGTGTTCACCCCCGACGAGCAGCGGTAGGCGGCCCGCCTCGTGGTGGTCTGACAGCTGCCCGGCGAGAAAGTCGAGATAGTCGGGGGCGTCGTCCCAAGCCTTGACGTCGCCCGCGTCGGCCACCAGCGCGGAGAACTGGCGGTCGGTGCGGCGGTCGTAGTCGTCGAAGGGGCGGGCGAACCGGCGGACGCGGTCAGGGCCGAAGCGGGCACCGGGCCGGAAGGTGGCGGAGACGTCGAGCGGCGCACCGACGACGGCGTAGGCGGCCTCGGCCGGATCGGCCGTCGCGCCCGGGAACCCGCCCATGCCCCTCAGATGACCTTGCGCTGGCCCTCGTACTCGAGGTACTCGATCTCGTCGTCGGGCGACGGGTCGAGGTCCTCCGGGATGCGCATCGTCTTGGTCTCGTAGGTCTCCAAGTCCAGCACCTGCATGTCGCCGCCGGAGACGGAGACGACCTGGCCCTGCTTCCGTTCGACGATCGGGACCCAGACCTTCGCGTCGACGGGCTGGGTGAAGTTGCGCTTCTGGCCGTCGAAGACGCCCTTGCCCTCCACCCGGGCCTTGGCGCTGCCGTGCTTGCCGGGCTTGGACGTGCTGTAGGCGGTGATCTGGGAGGGGACGTCGTCGATGACGACGTAGTTGCCCTCCTGGAGGTCCCGCACCTCGGTCTGCTCTCTCGGCATACCCGCCGGTTCCCCGCGCCGGAGGTTAAATCGTTTGGAACCGCCCGGCCGTCAGGCCGCGACGTAGCCCTCCTCCGCCCGTTCGAGCAGGCCGAGGGTCACCGCCCACTCGAGCACCCGCCGGACCCGCTCGCGCCAGACGTCGGCCGCGTCCTCGTGGCGGTGCCGCTCCCACTGGGGGACCCTGTCGGACACCCGGGCGAAGACCTCCCCGGTACCGAGGGGATCGTCCGCCGCCGACACCACGCTCAGTACGTCCTCGGCGAGGTACACCCGGTCGCAGAACGACGCCCGAACCCGGTCGGGGTCGGCCTCGTGCGGCAGCCGGCGGTACTGGCCCGCCGTCTCCTCGACGAGTTCCAGCGCGCGGAGGAACGTCAGCCACTCCCGGGCCGCGTCCTGGGAGGCCACGTCGGTCCGCCGCAGGAGCCGCGCACAGCAGGACTCCTCGCCGTCCGGGACCAGGGGGACGGCCGCCTGCACCTCCCCGACAGTCTCGAGGGAGTCCGCCGGCGGCGGGAGGACCTTGAACTTCACGACAGCCCGAAGCTCTCGGCCAGCAGGGCCTCGTCGGTCCCCCCGACGACTTCGACGCCCTCGCCGAGGACGTCGACGGTGACGTGGGCGGGTGCGAACACCTCGACGGGGACCTCGTAGAAGTCCCAGTCGTGTTCGGCGAAGATGTTGGCGAAGGGCGTGCCGTACCGCTCGGCGGCGACGGAGGGGACCTCGTCGAACCGGTCGAAGCCTGACTCGACCGTGGCGTGGACGCGACCGCCGTAGGCCAGGGCGTCGTTGGTCCGGGCCATCGCGGCCTCGTCGTCGGCCGCCACGGGTGCCACCGGGGCCGAGCCGGCGACCGACAGGACGTCGACGGGGTCGTAGCCCAGTTCCGACAGCCGGAAGACGGCGAGTTCGGCCGCCCGCGCGGCCAGCGCGACGCTGCCCGTGACGCTGGCCGTCGAGAACGTCGGGAGGAAGACGCTCGAGGTCGGCACGCCGGCCATCTCGGCGACGTGTTCGGCGACGGCCTCGCCCGGCAGCTCGTCGCTCTCGACGGCGAGCACGGCGAACTCGGCGGCGTCCCGGTAGCCGACCCGCTGGAACTCCTCTTCCTCGGCGACCAGGGCCCGGGCCGGGCCGCTGCCGAGGCCCTCGAAGCCGTCGACCGACAACTCCCACCCGGCCTTCTGGGCGCACAGGAGCGCGACTGCCGGGTGGTCCGTCGTGGTCTCGACGTGGGAAAGCGGCGCACCGGCAACGTCGTGGACGCCGGTCTGGACGGTCGCCAGCCCGCCGGTCTGGATCTCGGCAAGTAGGAGGCCCGCCTCGATGCCACCGACCGCGTCGACGCCGACGTCCAATACGACCGCACCGTTGTCGAGTTCGTGGACCTCGATGGCAAGCTCGTCCGCGAAGTCGATGGCCTCGTCGACGAGTTCGACGGCCATCCGGTTGAGACTCTCCATGTGGCTCCGTGCGGCTGTACGGCGGATAAGGGTTCCTGCCCGCCCGGCCCGACCGGTGGCACCGGGCGGCCGACGACCGGGTCGACCGACGCCTATTTTGCGCCGCCGACCCAGCCCGGGAACATGAGCCTGAAGCGCGCCGTCGCGGCCCCGTTCCGGGCGGCGGGGAGCCGCGAGATGGGCGAGAGCGCGTTCGTCGTCGCCCTCTCGCTCGACCGGGACTGGTTCTCGCCGGACCAGGCCACGCGGCTCGTCGACGTCGCCGGGAGCGAGGGGCTGCTGGACCGACAGGACGAGACGGTTCGGGCGCGGTTCGACCCGGCAGCGGTCGACGTCCCGGAGGGGTTCGAGCCGGGCGAGTCGATCCTGCAGGCGCGCTCGACGTTCGAGCGGGTGCTTGACGACCTGGTGGCGGCCGGCCACGACAAGCAGGAGGCCGTCGCCGCCGTCAACCGGCTGCAGTCCGAGGTCGCCATATCGGTCGAGGCCGCGGCCGTCCTGTACGCCCACGGCGATGGGATCGACGTCCAAGACCACGTCGCTGACGCCTTAGGGGGCGATTGAATGGTCGAGGAGGTCATCGCGGACGGCGAACGGATCGCGCGCCTGCTCTCCTCGGAGGTCCACGGTCACGAGCGCGGCGCGCTGGGGCGACTCGACGTCGTCGACGCCGCCGAGGCCGTCGAGCCCACCGAGGCAGGAACCTACGCCTACGCCGTCCGGGCCGAGGACGACCGCCGGGTCGCCGACGTGGCCGTCCACCCCGACCGCTGTCGCGTCGAGGTCCGGGCGGCCGTCGAGGCCGCCGCGGCGGCTGGCCACAGGCAGGGGCTCCGCGTCCGGACGACGGCCACCGAGCCACCGCGGACGCTGGTGTTCGTCGAGAACGGCGCCCAGGTCAAGCCCGCCTTACGCGTCCTCCGCGCGGTCGGCGAGGCCCTCGACGACGCCGGGTAGGGTGGCCAGCGCCGAGCGCTCGACGGTGTCGGCGGCCAGCGGGCTGGCGCCGGGGCCGCCGTCGTATCGGACCTGGACGGGGACCATGCCGGCCGTCGCGGCACCCTCGACGTCCCGGGCCGGGTCGTCCCCGACGTAGACGACGGCCTCCGGCGGGACGCCGAGGGCGTCTGCGAGCCCGCGAAAGCTCCCGGGCGCCGGCTTCGGGGCGTCGATGCCCCCGCTGACGACGACCGCGTCGAAGGCGTCCCTCCACCCGAGACGACCGATCTTCTCCCGCTGGGTACGCCCCGGCCCGTCCGTCAACAGCCCCAGCCGGTACCGGCCGGAGAGCGTCTCGAGGACCGACGCGGCGGCGTCGACGGGTTCGATTGCGTCCAGGATGGCCGCCCGGTAGGCCCGCGTCAGTGCGGCCGCCTCGTCCGGGTCCGAGAGGAGCGCCTCGAAGACGGGACGGCGGCTCTCCGAGCCGCTGTGTTCCCGGTGGGCCTCGAGGTACTCCCGGCGGTCGAAGGTCAGCGCGACGCCGGCGCGCTCGGCCGCCGACCGCAGCAGCGTCTCGCGGTCCCGCCGCGTCACCGCGAGCGTGTCGTCCAGGTCGAACGCGACCGCGCCGTACACGGCCGCCGGTTGGACCCTCCGGGGTATAGCTCCTCCGCACCGGCACCGTTTTGGTGGGCGGCCGCCCACGCCCGACGATGGGGTTCTTCGCGGACCTCGATGCCCGGATCGCGGCGACCGACAGCGTCGTCTCCGTCGGACTCGACCCGGACCCCCGGCGGCTCCCCCCGTTCCTCGACGGCGAACTCCCGCGCTGGCAGTTCAACCGCCGCGTCATCGACGCGACCCACGAGCACGCCGCCTGCGTCAAGCCAAACGCCGCCTTCTACGAGGACCCCGACGGCTGGCGGGCGCTCCGGGAGACGGTCGCGTACGCCCACGGGAAGGGCCTCCCGGTGGTGTTGGATGGAAAGCGCGGCGACGTCGGGCACACCGCTCGGCGGTACGCCGACCTGCTTGCCGACGACGGCCTCGGCGCCGACGCGATGACCGTCACCCCCTACCTCGGCCGGGATGCACTCGAGCCGTACCTCTCGATGCCCGGGAAGGGCCTCTTCGTGCTCTGCCGCACGTCTAATCCCGGCGGCGCCGACTTTCAGGACCTCGAGGTGGGCAACGGCAAGCCGCTCTACGAGTTCGTCGCCCAGCGCGCCGCCGAGTGGAACGAGCACGACAATGTCGGCCTCGTCGTCAGCGCGACGGCGCCCGCGGAACTCGAGGCCGTCCGAAATCTCGTCCAACTGCCGTTCCTGGTCCCGGGCGTGGGCGCCCAAGGCGGGGACGCCGAGGCCGCCGTCGAGTACGGCCTCGCGGACGGCGTCGGCATCGTCAACTCCTCCCGCGGCATCATCTTCGCCGGCGAGGGGGCCGAGACCGCCGAGGAGTACTTCAGCGCCGTCGGCACCGCTGCGAAGCGGTTGAAACGACGGCTGAACCAGTATCGGTAGGGCGCGTCGGAACGAGCATCCGCATGGACCCAAATAGTGAGCCCGACAGCCGCCGCCTGGAGATAGGCTCAAGCGACCGGGGATCAGAACTGATACTCGTCGACGCCGTTAGGGTAGTCCCGCTCGCCGGCCCCCTCGTCCGGCGTTCCGCCGAGTTCCGCGAGACAGTCCGTGCAGTAGCCGGTCTCCGTGTCGTAGTGCTTCGCGCATACGACGCGCCCGCAACGGTCGCAGCTGTCGGCGACGGTCGAGGCCTCGCAGACCTCACACAGCCCCGCGACGCTCATACCGGGCTTTGTGTCCGCAGCGTGATAAAGCCGGAGGCTTACGTGGACGCGGCCCCAACGGCGTGCGTGGACGGAGACCGGTTCGTGGCGGGACTGGCGTTCGTGTTCGCGGCGATGACCGGAACGGTCGTCCTGGTCGCCGTCGCCGCCGTCGAGCCGGTGCTCTTCGTCGTCGCGGTCCCGTTAGCGGCGGCCACCGGCGCGTTCTGGTACCGGTCGTCGGGGCGGCTCCGCGAGCGGGCCGCTCGGGCGGGTGCGCGGACCCAGGGTGCCGGCAGGGACCCCGGGCGCGGCGGGGGATTCAGCACCAGGGCGCGACGGGAAGCCGGTCGCCACCGGAACCGACGACAGCGGGAGCGCCGGGACCGCGCGGGTCGGGCGAGCGGCGCCACAAGCGACGTCTCGCGGGTCGAGGCCTACCGACGCTTGGGCCTCGAGCCGACCGCCGACGAGGCGGCCGTCCGTGCGGCCTACCGGCGGGCGGTCAAGGACGTCCATCCGGACCGCGGCGGCGACGAGGCCGAGTTCCGGCGGGTGACCGAGGCCTACGAGCGGCTGGTCGAGTGACCCCCGGGGGTAGCCACCGGGCCCTCGCGGCGGGCCCGGCGGTGCTGCCGGGACACCTGGTTTTATTGCCGCCGGGGGCAACCGGCTCTCCGTGAGCGAACTGCTCGACGACGCGGAGATCGACGCCCGGCTGCCGGACGGCTGGACGCGTGAGGGCGAGGAGATCGTCCGCACCTTCGAGTTCGACAGCTACCTGGAGGGCGTCGGCTTCGCCGCCGCCGCCGGCGGCGTCGCCCAGGATGCGTTCCACCACCCCGAGATGACGATCGGCTGGCGGGAGGTCGAGGTCCGGCTGACGACCCACGACGCCGGCGGGATCACGGACAACGACACCGACCTCGCCGGCCGGTTCAACGCCCTCCTGGATTGACCGGTCTCCGGCACGGTCAGTCCTCCCGTGTCACGCGAATGGAGCTGCCGAGGTACTTCGAAAGCGCCTCCTCGACCGTGCCGGCCCTGAACGCCCCGAGGTCTTCGCGGATCGCCGCCCGGAGGGCATCGAGGTACGCCTCGTCGGTCCGCAGTTCACTGAACGCGACGGATTCGACGGGAACGCCGAGCGCCTCCTCGGTGAGTTCGCGGAGGTACGGCTCGTCGCCGACCGCCCCGCGCCAGAGGTTGTCCCGGAAGAACCGCCACCCCTCCTCGCCGGGCGGCGCCGCGACTCGGTACAGGGTCGTCTCGAAGGTCTCGGGGTCGACGTCCACGTCCGACGACGCCGGGGCCAGGCGGAACCGGACCCTGAACACGTAACGGGCGTCACCGGCTTCGGGGTCGTCCATGGCGGCCCGTCTCCTCGACCGTGGAAAAGTCCGGGGCCAACACCTCCATCACCGGCGCGGCAGCCGCCTCCGCCCAGAAGACACTTATTACGCGACACCCAATCGCGTCGCCCATGCCCCCACCGGCGTACGACCACTACGCCTTCGACCTTGACGGGACCCTGGTCGACGTCGAACCCGCCTACGTCCACGAGGTCTTCGAGCGGGTCGGCGACCGTCTCGGCTACGGCTTCACCGACGAGCAGGCCGAGGCCCTCTGGCACGGCCTCGGTGGTTTCCGAGACGACCAGCTCGCCGCGTGGGGCCTCGACCGGGACGCCTTCTGGCGGGCGTTCCACGCCGAGGAGGACGGCCGGGCCCGCGCAGACGTGACCTTCCTCCACGACGACGCCGCCGCCGTCGGCGACCTCGAGGCTCCGACGGTGCTCGTGACCCACTGCCAGCGGCACCTCACGGACCCGGTGTTGGACCACCTCGACATCCGGGACTGGTTCGACGCCGTCGTCTGCTGTACCGAGGAGACCGGCTGGAAGCCGGACCCAGAACCGGTTTACATGGCACTCCGGGAAGCCGGGGCCGACGGCGGTTCCGGGGTGCTCGTCGGGGACGGCCCCCAGGACATCGGCGCCGCCTGGAACGCCGGGCTGGACGCCGCCCACGTCGAGCGCCACGGCCACGACCGTCGGGGGATGTGCGTGGTGGGCGACCACCGCCTCGAGCGGGTCGAAGAACTGGTCAGGTCGTAGCCCACGTCGGCCGTCGACGGTACCCCACAACCCGGCCGGAACGCCGACCGTCGCGACGCAGTCGAGCCGGCGGACGGCAGCGGGGCCGGCGGCCGTCGAAGGGTGATCACGACCGACGTTTGGAAGTCGTTGTCACAACCGTTTTTACCGGCGAGCGGCCGCATATAAAGGCTCTGGCCCGACATCGAGCGGTGAGTCGAGCGGCTCCTGAATGCTTTTGGTCGGAATAAGTCCAGCCGTCAGTACGAGCCACCGACGTGGGCGGGTGGGTCCGGCCGGGTTCGTCCTCACCCTGAGTTAATGGCGGCCGCGGCGGCGTCGACCACCCGACCGAGGAAGAGGACGGCGTCGGTCGGACGGTCCCGGACGCAGAAGAGGAAGGGCCGGTCGGCGGCGAACGTCGGCGGGGCGGATACCACCTCACCGAGGTGGAACACGTGAGAGATGTACAGCTGTCGGTCGCTCCCGTCGGCCACCACGCCGTCGAAGTTCGCGTCCACCTTGTCGAAGGCCGACACCATGCCCAGTTCACGGAGCGGGCCGTTGAGCCTCGTACCCGTCTCGAACTCGAACCTGGGGATCCGCACCACCGTCTCCCGCTCGCCGGCCGCGTCGAGTTCGGCGAACCGGTCGGTCAGCCACGCGCCATCGACGGCCGCCTCGAATTCACGGAACGGCGTCTCCCGCCGGAACGGCATCACGAACACCATTGCCAGGTCGCCGCCGACGTACGGCAGCTCGACGGCCCGGTAGCCGGCCTCGCGGTCGAACACCGCCCGGAATTCGTCGGTCTGCTCCATCATCCTGACCTGCCGCGAGCGGCCGTCGATGGCGGTGAACTGCTCGTCGTCCGTCTCCTCGGGGTCGAACTGCCGATCCCAGTCGGCCAGCAGGTAGACGGCGTTCGCGAGCACGAACCGGGTCATGCGGGTGATAGACCCCTCCGGCAACAGGTCGTCGATGCGGCCCGCCGTCCGCGACGCCGCCCAGTCGTTGACCTGCCGGCGGGCCCCCTCGGGGTCGCCCTCGAAATCGGCAGTACGCAGGCCGCCGCCGTAGTACCGCTCGACCGTCTCGAGGAACGGTTCGGCGAACGGGAATCCCGACTGGCCCCACAGCGCGTTCGCCAGGCGCAGTTCGAAACGGTTCGTCTCCCAGAGCCGGTAGCCCTCGAAGCGGGGGACGTCGTCCGCACGCCGGCCCAACTCGTGGTGTAACGCGCCGACCGCCCGGTGTAGCTCCGGCCGGCCGTGCGGGAACCGGAGTGTCTCGCGTATCTCCGAGGCGGTCTCGCCGCGAGCGCCCGCCCACGTCATGGCCAGCGAGGCCGAGACGCTCAGCGGCGAAACCATCCGGTTCGTCTCGGGCGCCGCCGCGGCGAGTTCCGCCAGCAGGTCAAGCCCGAATCCGGCGTTCCCGTGAGCGTACGCCTCGACGGCCTCCCGGGTCGCCTCCGGACGGCGGTCCGGTCCACCCGCGTCCGCGGTGACCGCGCTCGTGGCGGCGTCCCAGAGCAGTCCGCCGGCGAGGCCGCTCCCGACCAGCCCGAGGGCCGTCCGACGGTCGAGCGGCATGCCCTTTTCGACCCCGCGGACCGTATAAAATCCACTGCCGAACTCAGTTTCCAAGCGAGGACGGAGATACACCGGCCGCCCGCGACAGTCACCGGACGATGGCGGAAACCGCCCGGGGCTGGCTGTCGGAACACAGCGGCCTCCTCTGGGCAGCGGTGCTTTTCGGCGCCGGCTTCGCCGCCGGGGCGGGGCTTCCGGATCGCCTCGGCGTCCCGTTTCTCGAACAGTTCATGTGGCTGGTCGCGGCCGCACTGCTGGGTGGCGGGGCCGTCGCCGGGCAGTCTCGGCGCGTGCGTGTCCGCTACCGCAGGGGCGTCTGGGCCGCATTCGGCTGTCTGATGGGATGGTGGTCCGTCGTCTTCTGGGTCCCCGACACCCTCTGGGTGGCCCCGGCCGTACTGGCCGCCTGGGTGGCGGTAGCGACCGTCGAATCCGCCCGCGACCCCTCGCTCCGGTGGGCCCTCGCCACGACCTGTGCGGCGGTCGCCGGGATGGCGAGCGGGTCTTTCCGGGCGGTCTTCGGCATCGGAGTCGCCGACGTGTTCGGGGCCGTCCCGTCGGAGCCGGTAACCGTCGCCGTGTTCCTCGGGGTGCTCGCGGCGGCGTTGGTTGTCTCCGGCGTACCCCTCGGAATCGCCGGGTTCCTGGTCGGACGGTGGTGGCACCGGAGCGGTGGATGGCCGCCGGAGCGTCCGCGTCCCGACCAGTAAACGTTCGGACTCGTCGGCGCCGCCGTCAGGTGTCTCCTCGTCGGCGTCTGGCTACTCCAGCGGTTCTGACCGCTCGTACCCGGGCAGCGATTCGAGGACGTCGTCGGCTTCCTCGATGGCCCGCTCCAGTCGCCGGACGCCGGGCTTCTCGCGGCGCTCCTCGGCCGCGAAGGCCCGGACCCGCTCCGTGCCGCAGGGGACGAACCCAGTTCCGTGAGCCTCGGCGGTCGACCGCAGTCCGAGACCGGCGTCGGCCTCGCCGGCCAGCACGTTGCGGGCGGGCGACTCGTGGGCGCGGACGGCGAACTCGAAGCCGTCGATGGCCTCGACGAGGTCGTGCCGGTCGGCGTCCCGTTCGTCGGCCAGCGCGGCGACGGCGTTGCCCAGCGTGGTTCGCAGTCCCGAGTCGGTCGTCCGGTTGACGAACCGCAACTCGTCGTCGACGAGATCGGCGACGCCCTCGATGCCGTCCGGATTGCCGGCCGGGACGACGAGGCCCCACTCCCGGCGCCAGCCGCCGACCTCGACCGCGTCGTCGGGGTCGGCGTCGGCCTCGCCGGTGACGACAGCTACGTCGGTGACCCCGTCGCGGAGGCGCCGCAGCCCCTGGCGGCTGCCGACGCCGAGATAACGTGGTCGGTCGACGCGGTCGAGCAGTCGCGAGAGGGCGGGGTCGTCCTCGCCGGCGCCGAACAACCGAGGCGGTCGGACGTCGGGCGAGAACAGCCGGACCTCGACCCGTTCGCCGGCGTCGAGCTGTTCGACATCCGGCGGGACGGCGACGACGCCGTCGGCCTCCACGAGGCTCGTCGTCGCGCCGCTGCCCTTGTCGACCGGGTACACGAGCGTGTCGACGGTCGCGCCGGCGCCGGCGCCGACGCCGGTGCCGTCGGCCGTGTCCTCGCCCGGCAGCGACTCGTCGGGACCCGGGTCGACGAGGCCCACCGGCATGTACCGGAGGCGGCCCTCGCTGTACCGCTCCCGGACGGCCATGGCGCCAGTCACGGTCGCCGTCCGCGGCTCTGGCAGCCCGGCGGCCTCGCGGACGGCCGGCGCGACGAACGTCCGGAAGATGGTCAACGCCGAGACGGGGTAGCCCGGCAGGCCGACGTAGGCGCTGCCGCCGGACGACTCGCGTCGCTCGTCCTCGGGGCCGCCCGAGCGTGGCCCGGAGACGCCGAGCCGGCCGACGAGCATCGGCTTGCCGGGTTTGACCGCGACCCCGTGCAGGAGGAGTTCGCCCGTCTCCTCGACGACCCGGTAGATGACGTCGACGGCCGAGGCGGACGTCGAGCCGGACGAGAGGACGAGGTCGCACTCGGCGGCCGCCTCACGTAGCACGGTCTCCATCGCGTCGTAGTCGTCGCCGGCGTGCGGGTACAGCCGGGCCTCGCCGCCGGCCTCCTCGACGGCCGTGGCGGTGGTGTAAGTGTTGACGTCATAGATCTCGCCGGCAGTGCTCTTCAGTGACTCGCCCGGCCGGACGAGTTCGTCCCCGGTCGAGATGATGCCGACCGTCGGTCGGCCCCGGACGGGGACCGCCTCGACCCCGAGCGCCGACAGCAACCCGATCTCCCGGGGCGTCAGCACCGTGCCCGGCCCGAGTGCGCGCTCGCCGGCCGCGACGTCGGCGCCGGCGAACATCACCCGGTCGCCCGGCGCCAGCGACGTCCTGACGAGGACCTCCTCGCCGCCTCGCGGGTCGTTGCGCTCGCGGCTCGTGTCACTCGCCGCTCGGCCATCCGCGGCCTCCCCGTGGTCGGCCGCGGGCTCCCCGCTCGCCCGTTCGGTGTCGCTCCGCGACACCCGCTCGGTCCGTTCCACCATGACCACGGCGTCGGCACCGGGCGGCAGCACGGCGCCGGTCGAGACCTCGACGCACTCGCCGTCGCCCACCTCGTCGTCCGGCTCCGCGCCGGCGTGGACCTCGCCGGCCAGCTCGAGGCGGGCCGGGTCGGCCTCGTCGGCGCCGAAGGTGTTCGCGGCCTGCACCGCGTAGCCATCGACGCTGGCGCGGTCGAACCCCGGTACGTCCAGACCGGCGTCGATCCGCTCTGCGAGCACGCGCCCCCTGGCTTCCCGGAGCGGGACCGTCTCGTCGTCCGGCCGGAGGTCCAGGGAGTCGATGACCTCTCGGGCCTCCTCCGGGGGCGCCAGGTCGCGGAACTGCTGGCGGTCTGCCATGGGCGTGTAGTCCGGTCGGAACGCGAAAAGTCTGCCGTCGGACGGAACACTGTGTTGTCTAGTTTAATGCGTGGAATATCCGTCGCCCTGAAGAGACTAGTCCACTGCTACTACTTTCATGTCGAGACGTTACATGGTTTGACACCCGAGAACCAGCGAGACCGCCAGAACACGCTGAAGGGGGTTCTGCGACTCGATGGGTCGGCGTTGATACAGTGACAGCTGAGATCGGGGTATTGCCCACTTCGTTCAAAGAGATGCTTGACCGTACAGAATATACTTGATCCCCCACCCGTGTGTCTCACTCATGCGTCGAAGAGCTGTCATCACGGGGATGGGAACCTCACTCACCGTCGTAACTACAGGATGTAGTAATCAAACGGCGGGTCCAGATGATAGTGGAATAGAAACAACGCAAGATCCGAACGCTCTTCGGTCCGTTGAGATTATCGAACACGGAGAAGTACCACACGAAGTTGAGGCCGACTTGACTGCGGATGTGGTCGAATCAACCGTTACCCCGAATCATACAGCAAAAATCCACATCAGTTTCACAAATAAAGGGGAGGGACGCGATTTTGACTTTGGGGATCTCCCTCCCTTCACTGTCACAAGGAGCATGGAACACGATCCGGGCACCCTACTTCTTGGACCAAAGAGGGACTACGAAAAATCGGGGCGAGAATGCTGGAGACCCCGATCTTCGAACGCAGGCGGTTACAATGCAAACGCAAAGATCGTCACCCTCGAGCAGAATGAGAGCATTACGCGGGAGGCGAGACTATGGGGAGATCCAGGGAACTCTGACCGGAATATCTGTCTGCCAACTGGCAAGTTCCGATTCGAACGTAAGTATGTGTTCGGAGTCAACGATTCCCCCTCGTTCAGATGGGGTTTCACTATCTCGTTGTCAGCCCCATGAGTAAACAAATTGGTCGGCTCTTCCCAAAATCTACAGACTCCGAACCGGAGACTAATTCGAGGACGTCGGCGTCCTCCAGCGGGTCGACCTCGAGACAGTATCCTCACTCGCTCGTTAGGAACTGCCCGCCAGGTCCGAGATCCCGCCGGTCGTCGCCGACGGCACTGACCTCGTCGCCGGTCGGGACGCGCTGCTGGCCCTCCTGTGACCCGGGGAGTTACGGCGAGTATTCCCAGTTTTGGACGGCGACGGTTTCGCCTTCCGGTATTCCCTCTCGGCGCTCGGGGACGACAACCCACCCGTCAGCCAGGGCGACGCTGGAGAGGACGCCGGCACCGCTGGCGCGAGTCGGCGTCGCCTCGATGCCGTCGTCGGCGTCGATCAGTCTCACCCGGACGAACGTCCTGACGCCGGGCTCGCTCCGGATCTTCCGGACCAGCGTCGCCTCGCGGGTCGGCACCGGCTGGCGCGGCATCCGGCCGAGGTGCTCGACCAGCGGCCGGAGGAACTGGACGGCGTTGACGATGGCGGCGACCGGGTAGCCGGGCAGCATGACGACCGAGACGTAGTCGACGCGGCCGAGGGCGACCGGATGACCTGGCTTCAGGGCGACGCCGTGGACGACAACCTCGCCGAGGTCGTCGACCACCTCGGGGACGAGGTCCCGGTCGCCGACCGAGGAGCCGCCGGTCGTCACCACCACGTCGCGGGTGAGGTCCCGTTCGACGGCCGCCCGGAGGGCCTCCGGGTCGTCGGTGACGACGTCCCGCCGCGTGACGTCGGCGCCCCACCGCTCGGCCAGCCGCGAGACCGTAAAGCGGTTCGTCTCCACCACCTCGCCCGGCTCCGGGTCGGCCTGGACCAGTTCATCGCCGGTCGGGACGACGGCGACCTCCGGGACGGCGACGGCCTGGACGACGTCGACCCCGGTCGCCTTCAGCAGCCCGAGGTCGGAGGGCCGTAAGCGGTCGCCGGGACCGTAGAGTCTTTGGCCCGCCTCGACGTCCTCGCCGACCGGCGCGACGTTCTCGCCCTCGGCGACCGCGTCGAACACCTCAAGCTCGTCGCCGACCGGCGATGTCGCCTCGACCATCACGACGGCGTCGGCACCGTCCGGCAGTTCGCTCCCGGTGTGGACCCGTTCCGCGGCGTCCGGGCCCACCGCGTCGGCCCGCCGCAGGACCGCCGGCGACCGGTCGGAGGCCCCGAAGGTGTCCTCGGCGCGGACCGCCCAGCCGTCCATCGCGGCCCGGGCGTAGTGGGGAACGTCGCGGACGGCGTCGACCGGCGCCGCGACCACCCGGCCGTCGGCGGCCGACAGCGGGACCCGTTCGGTGCGATCGATGGGATCGACGGCGAGGAGGCGCTCGCGGGCAGCCGAAAGGCGCGTCCGCTCCGTGAACCCCGACCGGCGTGGGTCGCTCATACCGAGTCTGGGACCGCCGTGGGCAAAAGGGTCACCCCGGCGCGACCAGCACCGACGCCTCCCGGACCACGAACGCCGGGTTGCAGTCGGCCGGCGCCGTCGCGCTGGCGCCGTCGGCGTGGACCGTGACGGCCGCCGGCGGAGTCGCCTCGACAGTCGCCGTCGGGATCGCCTCGACGGTCGCCGTCGCCCCCGAGGCCAGCGTGACGGCCGACGCGGCCGCCTCCGGGCCACCGACCCGTACCCGGACGGTGACGGAGCCAGTACCGTCGTTGTGGACGGTCAGGCCGCGTCCCGGGCCGGCAGTGCCACTGGCGTGGACCATCATCGTATCATTCACCGCACCGACCCATGTACCTCCGGCTCGTATCGAGCGCTGACCCGCCGCATCCGGGGCCTTTAACGCGCCGCCCGTCCAACGGCCGGCCATGCACCTGCGCGAGGCGCTGGGCGACCTCCCGGAGACGGTGTTCGCCGACCTGCTGGAGAGCGAGGAGGCCTACCTCCTCGTGTTGGACCTGCCGGGCGCCACCGCCGACACCGTCGACGTGACCGTCACCGACGGCCGCCTGCGTGTGGAGGCACGACGGGGGAAGTCCGCCCCGCCCTCGTTCCGCTATCTCACCGAGGAGCGGTCGCTGTTCCTCGACGCCGAACTCCCGCTGCCGCCGGACGCCACCGGCGCCGACGCCGGGGGCGACCTCGATCGCGGCGTGCTCACCCTCCGGCTGCCGAAGACCGTCGAGTCCCACGACGAGACCATCCCGGTGTCCTGACCCCGCCGGCTGTCACCCCATGACCTGCTCCTGGTTACCCGATCCACCTCCGGGACCGGGTCCGGTCCCCCCCGCGACGGAACCGCTACAAGACGACTGCCGGGTGTGGGAGGTGGCCGGTCGGTGACCCTGCGCGCGTACCGACGGTTCGTGGTCGTCGCCTACCAGTTCCTCCCGCTGTTGTGGGCCTACGCCCGCGACCGCAACCGGTTCCTTGTGTTCGGCGCGAGCCGGACGGTTCCGCCGGAGACCCGTCGCCGCCGTGCCCGCGCGCTGCTCGAGTCGATGATCCGGCTCGGGCCGACGTTCGTCAAGCTCGGCCAGCTGTTGTCGACCCGGCCGGACGTGCTGCCGCCGCAGTACGTCCAGGAGTTCGAGCGGCTCCAGGACGACGTCCCGCCGGCACCGTGGCCCGACGCGAAGGCAGTCATCGAGCGGGAGGTCGGCCCGGTCGCGGAGACCTTCGACGACTTCACGACCGAGCCGATAAGCGGCGCGAGCCTGGGACAGGTCTACGTCGCGACCTACGAGGGCCGCCGCGTGGCCGTGAAGGTCCGGCGGCCGGGCGTCGAGC
>PXRI01000043.1:0-2877 GCA_003021005.1 Halobacteriales archaeon QS_1_69_70
GCCGGTCATCATCCAGGCCGGCCGGGACACGCTGGCGGCGTACTTCCTGACCCACGACACCATCGACGAGCACTGGGTCGGGTCGTTCATGGGGGTCCAGCCCGGGAAGGTGTTGCGGTACGCCTCCCGGGTTCGGGACCGCGCCGAGAACATTCGCCAACGGGTCGAAGCCGAAGGGTTCGACCGGCGGTAGCTCCCGTCGAGACGTCGACGACCTCCACATTCGGTCGGTCCTGGCCACCCGCCCATAGACGGTGCGGGTCGTCCCATCAAGAGACCGACTAGGTGCCCGGTTCGGAACCGGCCCAGCAGTCACCGAGAAGGGGTGCGGCACCGGCCCTGGGATGCGGTCGTGGACGAACGAGCCATTAGTGCATCGCGCTCTGGCGACGGATGGCCGGGATCTCAGTCGTGGACGACGGTCAACGCGCCGGGGCCCACCGGGCCTTTTCAACGTCGAATCCGGTCGCCTGGCCCGCCTCGAGGTCCGGACCGCCGACATCGTGCCCTCGCCCGCACCCATGCGACGTTTCTGCCCCCGACACTACCTACCTGGGGAGGCGCCTCGCGCTTTTCTCATCGTGAAACCGCTCGGTAGTATAAACCTCCTCCACGTCCATACCACCCTACAGAGCCGTGGCACCCCAGAAGATCCTGTTGTTATCGTACGTAGTGGTCACCCTCGTCGCGGTATTCGGCATCCTCGTCTCTTTCCTCGTCTGACGTCGCGACGGCGGGATTCTTTCGGGCTTGAAAACGGCCGCAACGCCTTACTTGCCGGGGGCCGACGATGGCAAGCGTGAGGTCCAGATGAGCGAGGGAACGCCGACCGTCCTCGTCGTGGACGACGAGCGGGACCTGGCGGACCTCTATGCCGCCTGGCTCGAGACGGACTACGAGGTGGTAACCGCCTACGGCGGCGAGGAGGCGATCGACACGATGGACCGGTCGGTCGACGTCGCACTCGTCGACCGGCTGATGCCCAAGATTCAGGGCAGAGAGGTCGTCGAGCACGTCCGCGAGGAGGACTACGACTGCGGCATCTCCATGGTGACCGCCGTCGAACCGGACTACGACATCATCGAGATGGGGTTTGACGAGTACGTCGTCAAGCCGATCCGGGAGGAGGACCTAAAGGAGGTCGTCGAATCGTTGCTCGCCCGCTCGGAGTACGACGACCAGCTCCAGGAGATGTTCTCGCTGGCCTCGAAGATCGCCGCCCTGAAAACCCAGAAGCCGGCCGCCGAACTGGAGGGCAACGACGAGTACGAGCAGATGACCACACGCCTCGCGGAACTCCGGAGCGAGATGGACCGGACGGCCGGCGACCTCAGCGAACGGGACCTCGAGGTCGAACTCCGACAGCTGAACGTCGATTCCTGAGCGACGGGTTGCTGCCGCAGCGCCGACCGACCGCGCCCGCGAACCCGCCGACACCTACCAGCACCGCCTCGCGCCGATCCATGGACCCGGGCTGGGCGACCGGATACAAGAGACGCCCGGTTCCTGCGAGAGTTTATGTAGGGAGACGGGACCAGCCACCCCATGCGTCAGCACACGCGCTTCCGTCGCGACGAGCGGGCCATCGAGGGGTTGCCGGTCCGGCTGGTGATCGCGCTGGTCGTCGGCGTCGCCAGCCTCTCGGTGATGATGAGCATGCTATCGGGCATCTCCGGGCTCGCGGTCACGGAGCTGGACGTCCAGCCGACGCCGGAGGTCGTCACGCCGGGCAACCACACCATCCAGGTCGCCGTGGTCGACCCGGACGGCCAGCGGGTCTCGAACGCGACCGTGGTGGCCCGCGGCGGGTCGGCGCGGCTCGACGGCGTCGAGACCGGGACGACGGGTGCGAACGGGACCGTGGCCCTGTCGCTGTCGCCGGCGCTCGGCGCGAACCAGCGGGACGGCACCGTCGAGTTCGACGTCAAGCCGCCGGCCGGCAGCGAGTACGCCGACAAGCGCGAGAACACGGCAGTGCTGGTGGTGCGCGAGTAACCGGGGTCAAATGCGCTCTTCCCAGTCGATCCAGGAGTGCTCCCAGCCCTTCCGGCGGGCCGCCGCCCGGCGGGCGTGCTCGCGGTCCTCCCGGCGGGTCCGGTTGCGCTCGACACCGTCCGGCTGTTCGCCCTCCACCAGCATCGGGTGGTAGGCGACGGTCCCGAACTCGGCGACGCGCTCGCCGCCCTCGAGGGCGACCAGCTCCTGGCCGCCGGTCCCGAGCGGCATCACCAGCCGGCCGCCGGGCGCGAGCTGCTCTACCAGCGCCGCCGGCGGCTCGACGGCCGCCGCCTCCAGGAGGATCCGTTCGAACGGCGCGTACTCGGCGAGGCCGTAGGCGCCGTCCCGACGGTCGACCAGTACGCCGGGATAGCCCGCCCGCGCGAGATTCGAGCGGGCCTCGGACACGAGCCGACGGTCGATGTCGACGCCGTGGACGTTCGCCTCGCCGGTGATCTCCGCGATGACGGCCGCGGTGTAGCCGACGCCCACGCCGACGACGAGGACGTCGTCGCCGGGTTGGACGGCCAGCGCCTCCAGCAGCCGGCCGGCAGCACTGGGCGACAGCACGCGGGTGCCCAGACGCTCGAAGGAGCGGTCGGCGTAGGCCGCGGATTCGTCCTCGACGAACGGCTCCCGCGGCACCTCCCGCATCGCGACGCCGACCCGCTCGGAGGTGACGACGGCCTTCGCCTCGTGTTCGAGGCTGTCGACCATGTCGTCCCGCAGCACCGCCGAGTCCATGCTTCCGGCTGGGTCCCGGAGCCTAATCAATCGCGCGCCGGGCGGCCGACCGTAGGGAGGCCGCCGAATGGGCGAGCGGGAGGACCGACCGCAGGGAGGGACGACACGCGAGCCGGGCGGCCGACCGTAGGGAGG
>PXRI01000043.1:2957-48021 GCA_003021005.1 Halobacteriales archaeon QS_1_69_70
GCCGGGCGGCCGACCGTAGGGAGGCCGCCGAATGGGCGAGCGGGAGGACCGACCGCAGGGAGGGACGACACGCGAGCCGCGCGGCCGACCGTAGGGAGCCGTGACCGGAGGGAGCGGCTCCGGATGCGTGAACGGTGAGCGGGAGGTCGAGCGAAGCGAGACCTCCAGGGGCGAGCGGCGAATGCGAGGGCCGACCAGCGGGAGGCCCTCGGGAATGCGAACGGCGACCAGTGGGAGCCGTGAGCCGGAGGGGAGCCGCGAGCGAAGCGAGCCGTGAACGAGGGAGGCCGCCGAACGAGCGAGCGGGAGCCGCGAGGCCGAACGAAGTGAGGCCTCGACAGGAGCGAGCGGGAGGAGGGAGCGGAGCGACCGACGACACGCGAGCCGCGAGGCGCGACCACCGGGAGCACCTCGGAAGGGGCGAGCGGCGAGCGGAGCGAACCGCGAGCACGGGAGCGCCGCCGAACGAGCGAGCGGGAGGACCGGGAGTCCCGCCGAACACGGCCGCCAGCCACCCGATGAACGCGTCAGGCCCCTGGCCGCGACCCTCGCCGGCGGCCCACGCGTCGCCGTCGAACGGATCGGCGGCCGGGCGCCGTCCCACCGACGGCGTCGCGGAACACCGCCGGCGCCGACGCGCCGCCCACGTCGGCTTGGTCGGCCGACACGTCAGGACTCCCCGCCCTGCATCGGGACGAACCGGACGGCGCCGTGCTCCTCGCGCTCCGGGCCCGCCGGAGTCTTGGTGACCGTCACGAGCCGCTGGCTGGTAGTGCCGATCGGCGCCACCAGCCGGCCGCCCGCCCGCAGCTGGTCGACGACGGGGTCGGGGACCGAGGCGGCCGCACAGGTGAGATACGCCGCGTCGTAGGGGGCGTGCTCGGGCCAGCCCTCGTGGCCGTCGCCCACCCGGACGTGGACGTCGTAGGAGAGTTCCGCCAGGCGGCCGCGGGCCTCTCGGGCGAGCCGGTCGACGTACTCGACGCTGTAGACGTTGCCGTCGTCGACGATCTCCGTCGTGACCGCCGCGTGGTAGCCACAGCCCGTCCCGATCTCGAGGACCTCGTCGCCGGACTCTAAGCTGAGGTGGTCGCACATGATGCCGACCATGTGCGGTGCGGAGACGGTCTGGTCGGCGCCGATGGGGAGCGGCCGGTCGGCGTAGGCGGCGTCCCGCCGCCCGCTGGGCCTCGGCGTCGTCGCCGTCGGGGGAGTCACGCCGGAACATCGCCTACCACCCGGACCAGGCCCTGCTCCGGGCGTCCTCGTCGCGGGCGTACACCCGCTTTATGTCCTTCGCGGGGGCGGCGTCGCCGTCGTAGTCGTACCCCTCGCGGGAGTAGCCGGTGGCGTCATCGCGGACGAGCAGCCGCTCGACGGTGAACGCCTCGTTGCCGTACTCGTGGGTATCGCCGACGACGAACGCCTCGTCGCCCGGCACCTGGATCTTGACGCTCCGCGTCTCGTCGTGGCCGCCGTCCTTGGGGTGCAGCGTCAGGTTCACCGCGACGTTGCCGACCGCGCGCGACCAGATGGTCTTGACCGCCTCGGCGGATGCCTCCTCGAGGCGGGCGCCGTCGGTCGTCTCGATGGCGGTGACGCGGGCGGTAAGAACCGCCGCGTCGGTCTCGACGAGGAACTCCTGGCCGACCGACAGCGTCTCGTCGGGCGGGACCTCGATGAAGGCCGCCTCGGACTCGCCCTCCTGGGAGACGACGACGCGGCGCTCGACGGTCGCATCGCGCTCGAGTGTGGTTTTGTGGACGTGGCCGCAGTCGGCACACCGGACGGTCGCCTGGCCCCCACGCGCGAGCACCTCGTGGGCCGTCTCGGTCCCGGTCGCACAGGCGGGACAGCGGACCGCGACGCGCTGGTGGCTCATCGCTCGCCCCCGTCCGCGCCGGTGTCGGCGCCTGGCGGCCCGGCAGCCCCATCCGGGGCGTCACCGGACGCCGGCTCGATTTCGTCCGTGGTGTCGTCGCCGGCGGCCGCCGCCTCGACGTCCGCCGCGCAATCGTCCGCCGCCTCGTCATCCGCCTCGCCCGACTCGGCGGCATCGTCGCCGGAGTCGGTCGCCACGAGGCCCCGGCCCTCCGCGAACTCGTAGGTTACCCAGCGGCGGATCGCGAACACGCCGGTCATCTTGCGGACGCGGATGCGCTTCATCAGCGCGTCCTCGACGACGTCGTCGGAGAGCGCGAGGTCGATGACGCCGTCGGCGATGTAGCCGAGGTCGTGGGGGAACGCGTCGCCGCTGTCGATCCGGCTGGCGCCGGCGAAGACGGGGACGCCACGTGACTTGGCGACGGCGGCCCGGAGGTCCTTCACGAAGTCGTAGCCCTGGACCGGCTGGACGAGCGAGCCGAACTCGGTGAGCGAGTCGATGACGACGACGCCCTCCTCGGCGTCGACGTCCGTGGCGGCGTCGACACACCCCTCGACGCCGTTGAGCACCGCCTGCGGGTTCGATGGGTCCCGAATGTTGGTGGTCGAGCCGGCCGCGACGCGGTGGAGGTGGCGGTTCCAGTCGCTCATGCTCTCGGTCATCCCCTCGGGGTCGTCGAGCCGGTAACTGAAGCAGTCGAGCAGGCGCAGCTGGCCGGACGCCAGGTACGGCAGCACGTTCCACCCGAGGGCGACGAACTCCTGGACGACCGACACCGGCGTGTCGAGGAACGCGACGAGGACGGCGGGTTCGCCCCGCTGGAGGGCGCGCCAGACCACCTCCGCGTGGAGGGCCTCGGTCCGGGTGCCCGGCTGCCCGGACACGAGCACGACGGCGTTCCGCGGCATCCCCTGCGGAAGGCCCGCCCGGAGCGCCGAGACGCCGGGGTCGAACCGGCGGCCGCCGTGGTACTCGGTGAACACCCGGTCTTCCGCCAGCAACGTCTCCCGGCAGGGCGCCGAGCAGAAGTGGTAGGTGACGCCCTCGTGGTCGGCCGTCACCGGCGCCTCGGGGATGGGCAGCCGGCAGTAGTCGCACTTGCGGTCCTCCCGTGACTCGTCGGGGTCCTCCGCCGCCCCGTCGGCAGACCCGGCTGCCGCCTCCGCGTCCCCGGCCGCCCCGTCGGCGTCCACGGGTGCTCCGTCGGCGTCCTCTGACTCGTCCATGTCCCGCCTCAAGAACGACCACGCGTATAACAGCGACGGCTGGTCACAAGGGACGACCAGGCGTATAACAGCGACGACGTGGCCGGCGGTCGGGCGCCCGCCCTATCCGACGCGCGGGAGGTCCAGTTCCGTCCCGTCGGCGTATACCGTCGGCTCCCGGATGACGCCGTCCATGTGGATGGGCGCGTCGACGTCGCCGCCGATGCCGGCGTCGTCCCCGACCGCGACGTGGACGGTGCCGCCGGCCTTCTCGTCGAGCAGGACGCTGCCGACGAGGTCGGTGACGCCGACGTTCGTCCCGATGCCCAACTCCGCGAGGTTGTAGGCGTCACGGCCGACCTCCTCGGCGGCGGCCTCCAGTTCCGTCCGGATGGCGTCGTCGTCGACGCCCGTGACGGAGCCGTCCGCGACTTCGAACGTCACGGTGTGGCCGGCCTCGAGCAGGCCGTGGGGCCGGATGGTGCCGTCGACGACGTAGGTCCCGTCCGCGGAGGCGGGGCTGATGAACACCTCGCCGGCGGGCAGGTTCGAGAAGGCCCCGGGCTCGTGGACGATGCCGGTGTCGTCTCGCCAGGCGCGGTCGCCGACCTCGAAGGTGACGTCGGTGCCCTGCGGCGAGGTGACCCGGACCTCTTCGGCGTCATTAACCGCCTCAAGAATGCCGGCGCACGCGGCCGCGATGGCATCGTAGTCGGCGTCGAGCCCGGTGGTGAACACCGCCTCGGTGATGCCGGGCAGCGTCGCGCCGCGGGCGCCCCTGTCGGTGGCCTCCGAGCGGGCTCGGGTGTGGCTGAGGCTCTTCGTGGTCGGGGCGAGGAACGCGTCGGCCGCCGCGAGCGCATCGGCAAGCGGTCCGGGCGGTTCGGCGCCGTGCTGGGGCCCCGGCGGGTACCGGACGATGACCGCCTCGTCGGTCGCCCCGAGGGCGGCCTCGTAGAGGGCGTCGCCGATCGGGCGGCGCCGGTCGTCGGTGACGACGACGCAGGTCTCGCCCTCCCGGACCGCCAGACACTGCTCGACGGCGGTCTCGGCGGCGGTCGCGACCGCGTTCGGCGCGTCGATCTCCAGCCGTTCGGTCATGGGTCGAAGTTCGGACGGAGTCGGGATATGCGTTCGGACGGGCGGAACAATCCCGACGGTTGCGGGCCTCGACGAGGATTCGGAGTGAGTAGCCGAACGCCCTCGCACCGAGGCGTTTTGCCTTCCGACCGCCCCGCTGCTCCTGGCGGGGTCGGTCGTCGTCGAACTCGGGGCGAGACTCGCGCTGGCCGCCGGCTACCGCCAGCGGGATGTCGGGGCGGTCCTCGCGATGTACCTGATCCCATCGACGCTCCTCGTTCACCCGTTCGTTCAGGTCAGATTTTTCACGACCGACGGGATTGTTCCGCACATGCAGGATGCCGCCCGGTTCCTCGCAAACTCCCCGGACCGGCTCGCCCTCCTCACGAGGCTCCGAACGGGGGCCGCACGTCCCGGGACCCTCGCAAACGACCTCGATTGTGCACGTCGAAGCGTTCAGCGTAACCTCTCTGCCTTCGTCGAGCGCGGCTGGGTCGAACGGGACGAGGGCGGCTATCGCCTCACTACCGCGGGAGATCTCGCTGCGAGGGCCCACGCTGACTACCTCGATCGACTAGAACGTCTCGACCGATTCACCCCCTTACTCCGTCACCTCGATACCGATCACACCCCACCGCTCTCGCTGCTTGCGGACGCCGACATCGTCGTCGCCTCGCCGGAGAATCCACAGGCACCGGTTCATGCCTACGTCGACCGGCTCGAGCAGTTCGAGGGCGACAGCATCCGGATGTGCTCGCCTGTCCTCTCACGTATCTTTCACGAAGCTCACGCCTCGCTGGCGATGCGGGGAGTCCATACTGACCTCGTGCTCTCGGAAGCGACTACGAAACAGGCCCGGGAACTCAACCCGCTGGAGTTCGAGACCATCCTCCGCGTCGGCGTTCTCAACCTATACGCCCACCCCGACTCAGTTTCGATTGGCCTAACCGTTGGTCAGGACCGACTATTGCTTGCAGCCTACGACGAGACGGGACATCTGGAGGCCTGTCTCGCCTCGGACGACTCCAACCTACTCGGATGGGCCGAGGAACTCTTCGAGCGCTATCGCGAGCGCTCAGTGAAGGTCGAACCGTCGGACGGCCTCCCCTCCGACCTCGACTCCGAGTAGGGCCGTGTTCCAACCGGTGGCCCTGTCGGAGATGACAGCCCCTGTCACGTCCGCCCGCAGGTGACGTAAAGCCACGCCAGCGCGTCCGTCCGAGCATGAAGGTTCTCGTTGCTGGCGGTACCGGCTTCGTCGGTACTGCGCTCGTCAGGGAACTAACCGCCCGCAATCACGAAGTGTCCGTCCTCTCGCGCTCACCAGCGGAGGCGGACGTGCCCCCTGGGGTCGACCGTATCGCTCTCGACCTAACGAGCGCACATGCAGACGCCGTCACTGAGGCGGTCGCCGGCCACGATGCCGTGGTCAACCTCGTCGCGCTCTCGCCGCTGTTCACTCCGAGCGGCGGGACCGAAACGCACGAGACGGTCCACCTCGGAGGAACTGAAGCCCTCGTCACCGCTGCCGAGGCCGCTAATGTCTCACGGTTCGTGCAGATGAGCGCGCTTGGAGCCGATGTCGACGGCGACACCCACTACATTCGGGCAAAGGGGCAGGCCGAGGCGGTCGTTCGTGACTCGTCAGTTGACTGGGTCATCGTTCGCCCCTCTGTCGTGTTCGGCGATGGCGGGGAGTTCGTCCGTTTCACCCGCCTCCTCACCACGCCGTACGTCTCTTGGCTTCCCGGCGGCGGATTCACTCGGTTCCAGCCACTCTGGGTCGGTGACGTGGCCCCGATGGTCGCTGACTGCGTCGACGAAGAGGACCGTGATGGCGAGACCTATGAACTCGGTGGCCCCGAGGTACTGACCCTCGCGGACGTGGCTCGTCGAATATACACCGCCGAGGGGCAGTCCCTCCGGGTGCTCCCGATTCCGATGCCGCTGGCGAGATTCGGTCTCACCATCGGTGGGAGTGTCCCGGGGTTTCCGATGGGGCCCGATCAGTACCGCTCACTACGATTTGACAACACCGTCGATGGCGGCGACCCCAACGAAAACGACGTGCACGCCTTCGGTGTCGATCCGGCGGCTCTCCGGACGCTCGATGACTACCTCGCCGGCGACGACGCTGGGGGTTCGGAGACCGACTCAGGGTCGGTCTTTGTCGGGACGGAGACGCTCGGTCTCTTCGCGTTCCTCTCGCTCGCGTGGTTTCTCCCGGGCGTCGTCGACATTTACTCGGTTCCAGGGCTAGTCCTGCTGTTCATTCCCTCGTATCTGGTGGCCATGGTATTCTACGACGGGGTCTTCGGTCTCGGAGCTTTCGTCTACGCGCTCGAAGGTGTCGTCGGCAAGTCCCCGCATCTGTGGCAGGCCGGCCTGTTGGTCACGTACTACCTGTTCTCGGTAGCTGCTGTAACCCTCGGCCGGGCCCTGGAGCGGCGGTTCAGCCCAGTCCCCGCTGACGCGGAGCCCTCCGATCCCCAATGACGCTTCGCTACACCGTCGCTGCTGGCTGTCTACTCGTCGGACTCCTGCTCGTCGTCCAGGGTGCAGCCGTTTCCCCGCAGGCCACGTCCGTCGAATGCAGTTCGTCGTCCTCCGCGACTGCCACCGGGCCAACTCCCACGCCCGACTGCGTTCGGACGACCGAACCTGCGGCTGGCCAGCAGCTCTACGTCCTCGTGCTCGGTGCTGGCGTCGCTGGCAGTGGAATCGTCGTTGTCGCTCTCGATCGGCGGTTTGCTCGGCGGTAGCGCGGATCGGCTCGCTATCAGTGCCCCTCTCCGGATGTGGACATCCCCGAGACGACGTCGACACCAGCTAGAGCGACCTGCCTGTTGCAGGCGACCACGCTGATGCTCACCACTATGACGATCCTGGCGGTTTACCGCCCAAGTATCGTACGCGTCGCCCGGTGACGACAGACCAAAGTGGAGGCCCGGCGTGGCCCCGCGCGTGATCGAGCAGTACCTCGAGCGGCTCTTCACCTGGGAGAGCCTCGAGAACACCGAACGCGGTGTGGAGTTCGAACTCAAAAACCGGCTCATCGAGGCCGAGTTCGAGGGCGTCACGACGGTGGTGGTGGACGGCGAGCCGATCGCCGCCGAAGATGTCACCCTCGTGCTCTCCGACGAGGAGCGGTACACCGCCGACGAGATAACGCCCGACGCCCCGCTCGAACTCGACCTCGCCGAGACGGTGCAGGTGATCCTAGAGCGCGACCGGCTCCGGCTCGGGGTCCACGAGCTCGAGGTCGGGCTCCGGGTGGAGGGCTACGGCGAGGTCGGCTTCACGACCGACGACGAGGTCCGGACCGAGGACCTCCTCGACGTCGACCCGGGCGAGTATACCGTCGCGGAACTCCGCGAGCTGGCGGCGGCCGTCACCGAACCGGAGTCACTCGAGCGCCTGCTCGCCCGCGAGCGGGACGGCCCGGACCGCACGACGGCCGTCGAGTTCCTCGAGGGCCGGCTCGAGGCGGCCGAACCGCTTTCCGCCGAGGAGATGGTGCGCTCGGAGCCGACGACGAAGGACACCGGGAGCAGCATCGTGAACGACCTCCTGGTCGAGGTGCTCGAGTCACCCCAGCGTGTCTCGGTGTACCTGACGGTTCAGACGCTGGGCGCCGGGACCCCCGAGGAGATCGCCGGCCGGACGCTCTTGCCGGAAAACACCGTCCGGTCGACGCTCGAGGACTTCGAGTCGGAGGACCTCGCCGACCGCGGGGAGGACGGCGAGTACTCCGTGGCCTCGCCGGTGTCGGTCCTCCAGAAGCGCCAAAAGGACCTCTGGAGCATCCTCCGGAGCACGCTCTAGGTCGACCCGGGGGCCCGGTCGGGGGTCGTCTCGGGCGCGCCGGTGGCCGACAGCAGTGCTCGGTCCTGTCATTCCCTGTTAGGCCAAGAGATCGCCGGGCGGCATCCCCGGATACCTCCGCTGGCCGACCGCACGACATCCCCGGAGGCCTCCACTGGCCGACCGCACGACATCCCCGGAGACCCCCATTGGCCGGCCGCACAACATCCCTGGAGACCTCCGCTGGCCGACCGCGCCGCCCGGCCACGTTGCTGACCCGCCACCTTTTGTCGATCCCGACGGTAGCCCCGGCATGGCCATCGGCGACGTCCACGAGGTCGAGGCAGTCTCCGACTGCTACTACGTCGACACCGGGATGTACGACACCCCCGAGTACGGCGCCGTCTACCTGCTGGACGCGGACCGACCCGCCATCGTCGACGCCGGCATCGGCTCGAACCACGAGCGGGTGCTCGACGGCCTCGAGACGGTCGGCATCGCCCCGACCGACCTGGCGGCCATCGTCCTCACCCACGTCCACCTCGACCACGCCGGCGGCGCCGGGTTCATCCACGAGGCGACCGGTGCGGACGTCTACGTGTCCGAGGCGGGCGCGTCGTTCCTCACCCACCCCGACCGCATCTGGGAGGGCACCAAGGCGGCCGTCGGCGACCAGATCACGTACTACACCGAGCCCATGCCGGTCCCGGCCGACGCCATCGAGCCGCTCGGCGACGGCGCCACCGTCGACCTCGGCTCGACGGAACTCGACATCCGCCACGCCCCGGGCCACGCCTTCCACCAGGTCGTCCTCCACGACCGGGCCGCCTCCGCCGTCTACACCGCCGACGCCGCCGGCATCTACGTCCCCGCCCGGGACGCCGTCCGGCCGACCTCGCCGCCGCCCGACTTCGACCTCGAACAGGTCGTCGCCGACGCCCGGCTCCTCGCCCGGATGGACCCCGAGACGCTCTGCTACCCGCACTTCGGCACCGTGCCCGCCGACGAGCGGATATCGGAGTACGTCGGCGTCATCACCGACTGGGTCGAATCCATCGCCGAGACGCGCCGCGAGCTGGCCGACGATGACGCGGTCGTCGAGCAGTTCGTCGAGGCCGACGACATCGACGAACTCTGGGGCGAACACAAAGCCCACGGCGAGATCGCCATGAACGTCCGCGGCGTCCTCCAGTATCTGGACGACCGCGAGGCCTGACCCCGGCGCACCGGCCCCGCCGGCGCTCGGGGGTTTTATTCGGACGGCCGTGGAAGCGGCGACCGACGGAGCTGGTCCCGTGGCGAGTCAACTGATCCCCCTCGTGGCCGCCATCATCGCCATCGGGGTGGCCGCCCAGATACTCGCAGACCGGTTCGAGGTCCCGAGTATCGTGTTCCTCATCGCGGCCGGCATCGCGCTCGGCCCCGAGGGGATGGGCGTCATCACGCCGGGGTCGTTCGACGCGCTCCCGGCCATCGTCGGGCTGTCGGTCGCCATCATCGTCTTCGAGGGCGCGTTCCACCTCGAGATCGAGAAGCTCCGGCAGGCGACGAGCGAGAGCCTCCGTCTCGTCACCCTCGGCGCCGGCATCGCGCTGGTCGGGACGGCGGTCGTGGTGCGGTTCGCGCTCGGCGCCTCGTGGGGGATCGCCGTCCTCATCGGCGCGCTTTTGGTCGCCACCGGCCCCACGGTGATCACGCCGATCCTGAAGGTGGTCCCCGTCCGGGACCGGGTCGCGGCGGCCCTCGAGACGGAGGGCATCGTCAACGACGTGACGGCCGCCATCCTCGCGGTCGTCGTCTTCGAGACCATCCGGCTGGAGAACCCCACGCCCGTGGAGTCGTTCCAGCTGTTCGCCCAGCGGCTCGGCGGCGGGGTCCTCGTCGGCGTGCTCGTCGCCGTCATCGTCTGGTACGTGCTCCGGTACATCGACCTCTCACCGGGCGACGCCCCGCGGAACGCCCGGCTGGTCGTCCTGGCCGGCGCGCTCGTGGCCTACGGGGCCGCCGAGTCCATCGCCAGTGAGGCCGGCGTCGCCGCCGTCGCGACGGCCGGCATCATCCTCTGCAACCTGGACGTCCCCTACGAGGACCAGATATCGGCGTTCAAGGGCGACGTCACGCTCATCGTCCTCTCCTTCGTCTTCATCACGCTGGCGGCGCTGTTGCGGTTCCAGGACCTGCTCGCGCTCGGGCCCGGCGGCGTGGTGGTCGTCGTCGCCGTCGTCGCCGTCATCAGGCCGCTCCTGGTGTACGTCTCGACGGTCGGCGGCCAGCTCAGCCTGAACGAGCGGCTGTTCGTCGGCTTCGTCGGCCCCCGCGGGATCATCCCAGCCTCGGTCGCGACGCTCTTTGCGATCGAACTCCAGGCATCCGGCCAAGAGGGGGCGGCGACGCTTCTGGTCGGGACGGTGTTCCTCGTCATCCTCACGACCGTGGTCCTGCAGGGCGGGTTCGCCCGCTACATCGCGGAGCGACTGGACGTGATACCCATGCGTGTGATCGTCATCGGCGGCGGACGGGTCGGCCGCGAAGTCGCCAACCGGCTGGAGGACAGGGGCGAAAACGTCGTCATCGTCGACAGCGACGAAACGGCGGTCGAGAAAGCGAGGGACGCCGGCTTCACCGTCCGTATCGGGGACGCGACCAACCTGGAGACGCTCCGGTCGGCCGGCGCCGCGAACGCCAGCACGATCATCGCCGCGACGGGCGACGACGACGCGAACCTGCTCATCGGTCGGCTGGCGACCACGAAGTTCGATCCGGAGCGCGTCGTCTGCCGTGCCAACCAGCCGGCGAACGTCGACGCGTTCGACGACCTCGGCGTCCACGTCATCTCCTCGTCGCACGCCGTCGCCCAGGAGATCGACAACGCCATCGAGCGGCCCGCCATGCAGCGGTGGGAGGAGAACATCGACCGGCCCGGCGGCGGCGACGTCCAGGAGGTCACCCTCACCGGCGAGACCTACGAGGACCGCCAGGTACGGGACGTCGGCCCGGCGCTGCCCGGCCAGTGTCTCATCGGCCTCGTGACGAGCGACGGCGAGACGTTCGTCCCGGAGGCCGACTACGTCCTCGAACGCGGCGACCGCGTCACCATCATCGGCGAACACGACGCGGTCCGCGAGGCGATGGCGGTCTTCCGCGGCCAGTAACCGGCCGGCCATCCGTGGCGGACGTTTTATGCGGCGGAGCACCCTATCGGACGGTCGATGATACACGCAGAGGGTCCGCTCCTGTCAGTCGACGTCGGCGCCCGGACGGCCACCGAGGTGGACGTCGACGACGTGCTCGAATCGTATATCGGCGGTCGCGGCGTCGGGACGAAGCTCGCCCACGACCGCATCCCCTTCGACGCCGATCCGCTCGGCCCCGACAACTGCCTCGTGTTCGCCGTCGGCCCGCTCCAGACCACCATCATGTCCTACACCGGCCGGATGTCCTGTACCGGCCTGTCGCCGCTGACGGACGGGCTCCTGTCGTCGAACGCCGGCGGGTTCATGTCGCGCCCGTTCGTGGATACCGGCTACAGCGCCGTCGAGATCACCGGCGAGAGCGACGAGCTGGTCGGCGTCCACGTCACCGACGACGGCGTCGCCTTCGAGCCAGTCCCCGACCTCGCGGAGGCGACCGTCGGGGAGACGACCGAGTACGTCGCGGCCGCCCACGACCTCGAGGAGAGCCACACCGCCGTCGTCGGCCCCGCCGGCGAGAACGCGGTCCGGTATGCGGCCATCATCACCTCCGGCTCCCGGGCGTTCGGCCGCGGCGGCCTCGGCGCGGCGCTGGGCGCCAAGGACGTCAAGTACCTCGCCGTCGAGGGCGACTCCCGCCCGACCGTCGAGGGCCTGGACGAGGAGCTGATCCGGGAGATCCACACGGAGGCCTCCGAGTCCGGCAGCCCCATGAAGGACGCCGGCACCGTCTCCGTCTCGGACTACGCCAACGCCGTCGGCGCCCTGCCCACGAAGTACTTCCAGGAGCGCAGCTACGACGACGTCGACGACATCGGCTCCGCCGCCGTCATCGAGCACAAGTACGAGAAGGGCACCTGCTCGTCGTGTGCCTTCGCCTGCAAGCTCCCGACCCGCGACGAGGACTCGGGCCTCGAGACCGAGGGCCCGGAGTACGAGACGATGATGGCGTTCGGCTCCAACGCCCTCGTCGACGACTTCGTCGACATCATGCGCTCGAACGACCTCTGTGACCGGTACGGGCTCGACACCATCTCCTGTGGGGACGCCATCGCCGCCTACCTCGCTAGCGAAGCGGAGTTCGGCAACGCCGAGTTGATCCACGACCTCATCGAGAAGATCGCCTACCGGGAGGGAGTCGGCGACACGCTCGCGGAGGGCATCGACAGAGTCCACGACGAGCTGGGCGTCGACAACTGGTCGATGAAGGGCATGGAGTTCGCCGCCCACGACGGCCGCACGCTCAACGGGCAGGGCCTGTCGTTTGCGACCTCGAATCGCGGCGCCGACCACATGTACGCCGAGATGTACCAGCTCGAGTACCCACTGGTCGCCCCGGACCGGGCCCTGGAGGCCGACGGCGTCGCGGGCAAGTCCGAGCGCCTCGTCGAAATGGAGAACAAGAACGCCATCCACGACTCCGGGGTCCTCTGTAAGTTCGCGTTCTCGAACATGACCCACGACCGGTACGCCCGGCTGTTCGACACCGACTGGGAGACCCTCCAGGACGTCGGGGCCCGCGTCGTCGAACTCGAGCGACACTTCAACAACGAGCGCGGCTTCGACCGCGCCGACGACGAGGACCTGCCGTACGACCTCGAGGGACTCGGGGCGGAACTGTCGAACTACTACGACCTCCGGGGCTGGAACGACGACGGCACCGTCCCGGACGACGCCATCGGCGGGCCGGACCTCGCCAGCGCGGACGACTGACGACGCCACGACGACCTCACCCGATCCGGCACCATCCCCAGATTTATACCCGGTGACGGGACCACCGACCCCGTGCGCTGACCAGCAACGGCCGGCGTCCTGCGGGAGCGCGGTGCAGCGCCGGTCGACAGCGACCGCACCGCCTGCTCGCTACGCCGTGGACTCCGACCCGGGCCACGCCGAATCGCCCGCCTTCGTCCCTGCCGGTGGCGGGACTCGGCCGAACGCCGGGGGGTCGGCATGCCGGGCCGGCTCGAACATCCGATCCGCAGTTGCTGGCGTGTGGGGACGACAGCCCCAGCCGAACCACAGCTTTATTCTCCGGCCCGGAGACCCACTGGCTAGACACACATCCGCTCGAGGTGATACACGTGTCGGAAACGTTCGAGACGATCATGCGGCGGTTCGAGGACAGCCCGAGCCAGCAGGCCGTCATCCGGCTGTTGCTGGAGCGCGGCTTCTCGGTCAACGACGACGGCCGGGTGGTCTCCGGCGGGATCGAGATCCCGAACACGGGGATCGCCAGGGAGATCGACGTCGACCGCCGCGTCGTCGACGCCACCACCGACGCCATCCTCGCGGACGAGGAACTCCGGCGGATCTTCCAGAACATCTCCGCCATCCCCTCGCTGATGGACCTCGCACCCGTGCTCGACCTGACGGTGCTCACGGTCCGGGTGACCGACGCCGACCAGCACGGCATCGTCGCCGACGTCACGCGGGTGCTGGCCGACCGCGGCATCTCGATTCGACAGACGATAAGCGAGGACCCGGAGTTCACCGACGAGCCGAAGCTGTACCTCGTCACGGACGCGGACCTCTCGGGCGACGTGATCACCGAGATCCGCGGGCTCGAGGCCGTCAGGAAGATCGAACTCGAGTAGACGGCCGACGGATCGGTAGGGGTCGGCGACGGCGGGCCAGCACCCCACCCAAGGGGCCGACCTCGATCCTGCTCCGCCGTTCGGGTCGAACGTATTAGGGCCCGGTCCCCGGCCGTCGTCGTCCGACCGATGGGACCGCGGTCACCGCACGTCGGCACCTGCGGCCCGGCCCGCTTCCATCAGGGTCCCGCGCGGTGTGGCCCGGTACCGGGGTGCCTTTACCAGCGGGGCCGGATAGGGCTGGTATGAGCAGGTTCGAAGCGGTCGACGGCCGGTACGATCCCGGGGCCGTCGAGGACCGCGTCTTCGACCGGTGGGACGCGGTCGACGCCTACGAGCAGACCAAGCGGCACCGCGCCGACGGCGAGGACTTCTTCTTCGTTGACGGCCCGCCGTACACCTCCGGGGCGGCCCACATGGGGACGACGTGGAACAAGACGCTGAAGGACGCCTACATCCGGTACCACCGGATGTGCGGGTACGACGTCACCGACCGGCCCGGCTACGACATGCACGGGCTCCCCATCGAGACCCGCGTCGAGGAGCAACTCGGCTTCGAGAACAAGAAGGACATCGAGGCCTTCGGCGAGCGGAACTTCATCGAGGCGTGCAAGGAGTACGCGACCGACCAGCTGGAGGGGCTCCAGGAGGACTTCAAGTCGTTCGGGGTCTGGATGGACTGGGACGATCCCTACCGGACCGTCGATCCCGCCTACATGGAGGCCGCCTGGTGGGGGTTCGCCCGGGCGCACGACCGCGGGCTCGTCGAGCAGGGCCCGCGCTCGATCAGCCAGTGTCCGCGGTGTGAGACCGCCATCGCGAACAACGAGGTCGAGTACGACCACGTCGAGGACCCCTCGATCTACGTCCGCCTGCCGCTGTCGGACCGGGAGGGCTCGCTCGTCATCTGGACCACGACGCCCTGGACCGTCCCCGCGAACACGTTCGTCGCCGTCGACGGCGACGCCACCTACCGGGCCGTCGAGGCGCGTGACGGCGACGAGACGGAGCTGCTGTACCTGGAGGAGTCCTGCGTCGAGGAGACGCTCGAGCGGGCCGGCTACGACGAGTGGACCGTCCGGGAGTCCGTCGCCGGCGAGGAGATGGTCGGTTGGACGTACCACCATCCGCTGCGGGAGGAGGTCCCGGCCGCCCCGGACTCCGAGGCCGCCTGCCGGGTGTACGCGGCCGACTACGTGGAGGCCGACCGGACCGGGCTCGTCCACTCCGCGCCGGGCCACGGCGAGGAGGACTTCGAGCGCGGCCGCGAACTGGACCTCGAGATCTTCTGTCCGGTCGGGCCGGACGGCACCTACACCGACCGCGGCGGCGCCTACGCCGGCCAGTTCGTGAAGGACGCCGACGACGCGATCGTCGAGGACCTCGACGCGGCGGGGCTGCTCCTGTCGGCCGACCGACACCACCACGACTACGGCCACTGCTGGCGGTGTGACACCCCGGTGATCCAGATGGTGACGGACCAGTGGTTCATCACGGTCACCGACATCAAGGCGGACCTCCTCGAACTCATCGAGGACAGCGAGTGGCACCCCTCGGACGCCCGGGACGACCGGTTCCGGGACTTCGTCGCGGAGTCGCCCGACTGGAACGTTTCCCGGCAGCGCTACTGGGGCATCCCGATACCGATCTGGGTCCCCGACGAGTGGTCCGGCGACGTCGAGGACGCCATCGTCGTCGGCACGCGCGAGGAACTCGCAGACCGGGTCGACCAGCCCGTCGACCCCGAGACCGTCGACCTCCACAAGGACACCGTCGACGAGTTGACCATCACCGAGGAGGGCACCACCTACACGCGCGTCCCGGACGTGTTCGACGTCTGGCTCGACTCCTCGGTCGCCTCCTGGGGGACGCTGGAGTACCCCGACACGGAGGCTGCCTTCGAGCGGCTGTGGCCAGCAGACCTCATCATCGAGGCCCACGACCAGACCCGCGGGTGGTTCTGGTCCCAACTGGGCATGGGCGGGGCCGCCCTGGAGGAGATCCCTTACCGGGAGGTGGTGATGCACGGCTTCGCGAATATGCCGGACGGCCGCAGCATGTCGAAGTCCAAGGACATCTTCGTCGACCCCCATGAGGTCGTCGACGAACACGGCGTCGACCCCATGCGGCTGTTCCTCCTGTCGGTGACGCCGCAGGGCGACGACATGCGCTTTTCCTGGGCGGAGACCCAGGAGATGGAGCGGCGACTGAACGTCCTCTGGAACGTCTTCCGGTTCCCCCTGCCGTACATGCGGCTCGACGGCTTCGACCCGACCGCAGGCCGCGAGCCGGGGGGCGCGGCCGACGGCAGCGCGCCCGGCGCCGTCGCCGAGGCCGACCTCGAGACCGTCGATCGGTGGGTGCTCTCGCGGCTCCAGACCGTCGTCGCCGAGATGACCGGCCACTGGGAGGCGGTCCGGCAGGACAGGGCCGTAGAGGAACTCCTCGGGTTCGTCGTCGGCGACGTCTCACGGTTCTACGTCCAGGCGGTCCGCGAGCGGATGTGGGCCGAGGAGGACTCCCCGAGCAAGCGGGCCGCCTACGCGACGCTGTACCACGTCCTGGTCGAGACGACGAAGCTCCTGGCGCCGTTCGCGCCGCTCGTCGCCGACGACATCTACGGCTCGCTCACGGGCGAGGCCGGTCACGACACCGTCCACATGTGCGACTGGCCGGCGCCGGACGGGTCGCTGCAGGACCCCGAGCTCGAGGCCGACGTCGAGGTCGTCGCCGCGGTCGAGGAGGCCGGCTCGAACGCCCGCCAGCAGGCCGAGCGCAAGCTCCGATGGCCCGTCAGGCGCGTGGTGGTCGCGGCCGACGACGAGGCCGCCGCCGCGGCCGTCGACCGCCACCGCGAGCTGCTCCGTGACCGGCTGAACACCCGCGAGGTCGAACTGGTCGAGACGGGGGGCGACTGGGAGGAACTCCGGTACAGCGCCCGGGCCGACATGTCGGTGGTCGGCCCCGAGTTCGGCGAGACGGCCGGCGACGTGATGGAGGCGATGAACGCGGTCAGCCTCCGGCAGGCGAGCGTGGAGGCCCTCGAGGCCGCCGTCGCCGAGGAACTCGGCCGCGAGGTCGCGCTGACCGACGAGATGGTCTCGTTCACCGCCGAGACGCCCGACGGTGTCGAGGGGACGCCGTTCGCCGTCGACGGCGAGGACCGCGGCGTCGTCTACGTGGACACGACGCTCACCGAGGACATCGAGGCGGAGGGCTACGCTCGGGAGGTCATCCGTCGCGTCCAGGAGATGCGGAAGGACCTCGAGCTGGACGTCGACGCCAGGGTCCGGGTGGACCTCGACGTCGCCGACGACCGGGTCGCCGACCTGGTCCGGACACGGGCGGACCTCGTTGGCGAGGAGGTCCGGGCCGCCGAGTTCGGCCCGGTCGCGGACGGCCACGAGCGGACCTGGGACGTCGAGGGCACCGACATGCAGATAGCCATCGAGCCCGTCTCCGGCGACTGAATGGATCCTCGGGCAGTCGCGCGGCTCGCGGCTTCGCCGCTCGCTCGTTCCGAGGCCTCACTTCGTTCGGCCTCGCGGCTCACGTGTCGTCGCTCCCGTTGGTCACTCCTCCCGCTCGCTCCGTCCGCGGCCTCCCTACAGTCGGCCGCGCGGCTCGCGGCTTCACCGCTCGCTCCGTCCGCGGCCTCACTACAGTCGGCCGCGCGGGTGGCGGTGGCTCTCCTCCTCGTCGCCGTCGGTGTCGCCACCCTCGCCGGCCCGGCCACCGCGGAGAGCGTCGACGTCGAGCACACCGTCGGCATGACCGAGGAGGCCGGTACCGTCGACGTGACCACGCAGGTATTCGTCCCGAGCGGCACCGCGAGCCTCCGTGTCACGATCCCGAGGGAAACCGACGTCTACGAGAAACGCGGGTTCACGAGGGTGGACCATCGGACTTACGAGTGGACTCGCTCGACCGACGAGCCCTCGCTGTCGTACACGATGGCAGGCAACGTCACCGTCGACCGCGGGAACGGCGACCGTCACCTCTTTGCAGTCACCGACGCGTGGGCCATCGTCAGCTCGCCGACGGTCGACATCCGGACGGCGAGCAGTGACGTCGCTGCCGACGAGCGGTACCGCGTGGAGGGGCAGGGCGCCGCCGGCCCCGACGTCACCTACCTCGGCGCCCACGCCAGGCACGTCCGGGCCGCCGACCAGCGGTTCACACTCGTCGTCCCGGACGCCGCCGACATGGCGACGACCCCGGCGGCCGCCCTGGATTCTCTCGAACAGGCGTCCCGCCGCATCGAGTTCGGCCGGCGGGACGACGAGGTGTTCGTCGTGGTCGCGCCGACGACGGTCGAGTGGGCGGCGACCGGCCTCCAGCGCGGCGACGCCGACATGTGGATCCGCGACGTCCAGCGGGTCGACACCGTGCGCAACGCCTGGATCCACGAGTACGTCCACACCCGCCAGGACTACGAACCGACCGCCGAGACCCGCTGGACCGTCGAGGCGATGGCGGAGTACTACGCGGCGCTCGTCCCATTCGAGGCCGGCCGGATCGCCTACGGCGAGTTCCGGTCGAAGCTCGAGGACGGCCGCAGCGCGGCGTACGACGACGTCGTGCTCGCCGAGCCCGCGACGTGGGAGCCCGACGAGGGTGATTACGTCAAGGGCGCGCTGGTCTGGGCGGCGCTCGACCGGCGGCTGCACGCCGAGGCCGACGCCAGCATGGGCGACGTCGTCGCCACCTTCGGCGACCGGGAGGTCTCCCAAGCCGACTTCCTCGACACCATCGAGCGGATCGGCGGCGCCGAGGTGCGGTCCGAGGCCCGCGAGTACACCGAGACGACCGCGACCCCCGAGGTCCGGAGCGAAACCGAGCACGTCCGGGCGTTCGGCGGGCCGCTGGTCCGCAACGAGTTCGACGGCTTCGCCGTCTCCGGACCCGCCCGTGAGACCGATGTGGCTGCCCCGCGGCTCGTGACCGGTGAGACCCTCGAGGCCACCGTCGTCGTGCGGAACGAGGGCACCGACACGGGCGGGTACTCGGTGCCGTTCCGGGTCGACGGTCGGACGGTCGCCACGCGAGGCGGCACCCTCGACCCCGGCGAGTCGGCGACGCTTTCGTTCACCCACACGTTCCGGACCGCCGGGGAGTACGACCTCCGGGCCGGGACGGCCACCGCGACCGCCGTCGTCCGGCGGCCGGCCGAGCCGACGGTGACCGACCTCTCGGTCGACCCTGTCTCGCCGGCCCGCGGTGAACCGGTCCGGATCAGCGCGACCGTCGGCTCCAGCGCGGACCGGCCGGCGAACGGCACCATCACCATCGCCGTCGACGGCGACGCCCTCGCGACCCGGCGGGTCGCCGTCGCCGACGTCACGACCGTCGAGGCGACGACTTCGTTCGACGCGGCCGGCGAGCACACAGTGGGAGCCGGCGACCAGACGAAGTCGGTGACAATTCGGGAAGTGACCGTCACGCCGACCGCCAGTCCGCCCCCCTCGAACGGCACCGTTCCGGGCACCCCCTCGGGGGGCGCCGGGGCCGGCCCCGGTATCCCGCTGGCGGTCGCCGCGCTGGCCGGGGCGGCGTTGCTCCTGGGAGGGCGGTCGTCGTGACCGCCCCGTACCTGGTCTGTCCGACCTGCGAGCACGTCGTCGGCCAGAGGGCCGACGGTTCCGTGGACACCGCGGCCGGGAGCGGTGACGGGGACCCGGACCCGGACGTTGCGGACCCGCGGTGTCCCGCGTGCGGCTCGCGCCGTGCCTACCGCGCCGTGGAGCCGGCGCTGCCCGACGCCGAGAGCGAGGCCTACGTGAAACTCGACGCCGACGCCGCAGAGGACTGATACCGATACCATGTCGGCCGTTCGCCCCGGCCGCTATAGGGCGTCCGCAATGGCGGGCGCGACGCTCACCTCGGAGACGGCGCGCTCTATGGTGTCGGTCCCGTAGACGGCGTCGACGCCGGCGTCGGCCAGTCGCGTCCGGGCGCCGTCCGAAAGGAGCGGATGAACGCAGGCGACGACCACCCGGCCGGGGTCGGAGAGCTGTTCGACGGCCGTACGCATCGACGCGCCGGTCGCGACGATGTCGTCGACGAGCACCACGTCACGGCCCGCGGTCGCGGCGTCGCCCGGCGTGACCTCGACCGAGGTATCCGAGAGACGGCGCTTCTCGAAGTGGTCGGCCTCGCCGGCGCCGTAGGCGTCCCGGAGTGTCCGGGCCAGGCCGGCGGCGCCGGCGTCAGGCGAGACGAAAAGGGGGTCCGAGAGCTCGCCCAGCGGCTCGGCCAGTCGCGCCGCGGCGTCGACGGCCCGACACGGGACGTCGAAGAACTCGCACACGGTGGGCTCGTGGGGGTTCACCGTCAGGACGCGGTCGGTGCCGGTGGAGACCGCGCGGGCGACGGCGCGGGCCGAGACCGGCTCGCCCGCGGTGAACGCCTCGTCCTGGCGGGCGTAGCCCATGTACGGCAGGACCGTGAGGACGTCCTCGGCGCGCTGGCCGGCGGCGTCCTGCAGCTGGAGCAGCTCGAGGTGGGCGCGGTCCGACGTCGTCGCGGCGACGACCACCGCGCGGTCTCCGGACCCGCGGACGCGGACCAGCCGCTCGCCGTCGGCGAACCGGTCGTACTCGACCTCGGCGAGCGGCTCGTCGAGTTCCCGGGCGAGTGCGACCGCGACCGCCTGGGAGGCGGCGCCGGGCACGATCATGCGCGGGTCTCCGGCGGCCGTCGGTAAACGCGTTCCCCTTCGGGGCGGCTACCGCTCACGGACCACCACGAACTCCGCGAGGTCCTCCAGGTAGCCGACGGCCGCCGAGTCGACGGCGTCGGTGGCCTCCAGGGCGGACAGCGCCGCCTCGGACTCGCTGCGGGCGCGCTCGTTGGCCTCCTCGGGCGACAGTTCGGTGATCTGGACGAGCGACGGCCGCTTTAGGGCCTCGTCCCGGCCGGTCGGCTTCCCGAGGTCGGCGGGGTCGGCGGTCGCGTCGAGGACGTCGTCCCGGATCTGGAAGGCGATGCCGACGCGCTCGGCGTAGCGGCCGAACGCCTCGACGGTGTAGGCGTCGGCGTCGGCGGCGATGGCGCCGAGTTCGGCGGCGGCCCGGAACAGCGCGCCCGTCTTCCGCCGTGCGAGCTCCATGTACTCGGGCTCGCTTTCCGGCTCGTCGACCAGCTCGGTCGCCTCGCCCTCGCCGAGTTCCACCATCGCCTCGCTGACGACCTGCATCGCACGCTCGTCGGCCGAGAACAGCGCAAACGCCTCCCCGAGCAGGCCGTCGCTGGTCACGATGGCCGAGCCGTGGCCGAACGCGGCCCAGGCGCTGTCGACGCCGCGGCGGAGGTCCGACTCGTCGATGATGTCGTCGACCACGAGCGAGGCGTTGTGGACGAGTTCGATCCCGACCGCGAAGTCCACCGCCCGCCGGGAGGGCCCGCTCGCCTGGCCCTCCTCGCCGGCGAGGTCCCCGCCGACGGCCTCGAAGGCGAGAAGCGTCACCATCGGCCGCACCCGCTTGCCCCCCGACAGCGCGACGTGCGCCAGCCGCTCCCGCATGGCCCCGGGCTCGGTGGCGTCGAGGACGGGCTCCAGCCGACCCTCGATGAGGGTCCGACGCCGCTCGAGGTACTCCATGACGGCAGTTGGTCCGGTCCCGGAAGTACGTGACGGATACGTCCCGAACTTCCTGCACGGGGTCCATGCGGCGGCTCCTCGCGTGCCGCGGCCCCCCAAGCACGGTCAGACAGACTGGAGGTCTCCCGACGATCGAGGCTCGGTCCCCCGCTCGCCCGATTCGCGTGTCGTCCCTCCCTCCGGTCAGTCCTCCCGCTCGCCCATCCGGCGGCCTCCCTCCGGTCGGCCGCCGGGTCCACGATAGGCGGCACTCCCGATATAGCGTTCGCATTCCCGAGACGCTCCATGCGGTCGCCTCACGCCAGTCGCCCGCGCGGCGTGTCGAAAGACGGCCGCCGACATGCTTTCGTCAGTGAGCAACGCGATGGTTTGGGTGTTACACAGGGGCTCGGGACGTAAGATAACTTTTGAATATTAGAGGAGCCTGCGCTCCGGTCTGCAGCTTACCTCACTTACTCGGGTAACCGATCGAAAGACGTCACGGACTACCCTGGATCAAGGATACTGCGATAGCCGAGACCTGCCTCCTGAGGCTCTGCCACACCGGGAGAAAGCCCGAATCGATGTCGCTCGGTCGCGCGTGTACGCACACGTGTGCGAGCAAAACAGATCTTCGAGAACGAGCGATACGTTTTATCCCGGTTATCGGTGCCCACTCGTTCGAATGCCTGGCAGGTCCGGTCTCGCTGAAACGGACGATCGCTCGACGACGAACCAGCGTGTGTTAGGCGCCCGACGTCGGGACCGTCGAAGGCCCGGACTCGTCGATGGTCGTGGCACGGCCGCAGTCCACGACATACCCACCGTCCGTGGGCGGTTCCTCGTCCTACTCGAGGGCCCTGTCGCGCCGGTCTTCGGGTGTCTCGCCGTCGTTGCCCGGCCGCTCGGGCCGCTCTGGCCGGGATTCTGCGGAGTGGACGTCGAGTGACCGGAGTAGTTCGTATATATAGTTCGGATGGTACGTGACGTCGAACCGCTCTTCGATGAAATGATGGACTGCCCGGGTCGTCAACGGTTTTTCAGTCGCGAGCAGCTGCCGCAGCTGCTGGCGCTCCGACGCAGTCAGTTTCGAGGGCCGCCCGCCGCCGTGGTCCGGCGCGAGTTCGTCGACGCAGCCGTCGTTCCACTGCGCCGCCCACCGCGCGCCGGTCGGTTGGGACTTCCCCTCGCGAGTCGCGGCTTCCCCGAGCGTGTCTCCACGGTATAGATTCTTGATGAACCCGAGCCGTCGAACCATCTCCGGGTCCTCGGCGTCCCGGAGTTTCGCGTCCAGTTCGTCTTCGCTCAGGTGTCGTTCGATCTCCTTCCGCCGACCGGTTCCCATGTGCACTCTATCGGCTCTAAATATTCAAATCTTTTCTTAATCATACCGCCACGATCGTCCGACATTAGGACTTCGTCGCCACGCAACCGGGGTCGCGCGGCTACCGGCACGCGACCCGCCTTCTCGAGGAGTTAAACCTCCGGCGGGTCGCCGCCGAACTCCTCGATGAGCGCGGGGACGACGTCGAAGAGGTCGTCGACGATGCCGTAGTCGGCGATGTCGTAGATAGGCGCGTTCGGGTCGGTGTTGATCGCGACGATGGTGTCGGCGCCCTTCATGCCGGCGACGTGCTGGACGGCACCGGAGATGCCGATGGCGATGTAGACGTCGGGGGTGACCACCTTGCCGGACTGGCCGACCTGGCGGTTCTTCGGCAGCCACTCGTTGTCGACGATGGGCCGCGAGGAGGACAACGTCGCGCCGAGCGTGTCGGCGAGTTCCTCGACGAGGGGGAGGTTCTCCGCCTCCTCGATACCGCGCCCGATGGAGACGAGGACGTCGGCCTCGGTGATGTCGACGTCGCCGCCGCCGACCTCCTCGAACCCGTTGACAGTCGTCCCCGACTCGCCGCCGACGTCGACGTCGATCGGCTCGACGGCGGCGTCGCCGCGGTCCTCCGCCTGCGGCCACTCGGCGGGCCGGACGGTGACGGCGTACTGGTCGGCGTCGACCTGGTAGGTGGTTTCGACCTTGCCGCCGTACTGCTCGCGGGTGACCTCGATGCCGCCGCCGTCGACCTCGAAGTCGATGACGTCGGTCACGAGCGGGACGTCGAGCCGCTGGGCGACCGCCGGCGCGTAGTCGAGGCCGTCGACCGAGTTCGGCGCGACGAGCGCGGTCGGCTCGAGGTCGGCGTGGAGCCGTTCGATGGCCGCCGCGTGGATGCCGTGGTTGAACTCCTCGCCGTCGTCGACGGTGTAGACGGTGTCGACACCGTCGCGGTTCAGGTCCTCGGCGAAGCCGTCGACGTCGCCGCCGACGACGAGCAGGTTCAACTCCCCGCCCAGGCCGTCCGCCAGCCGTCGGCCGGCGGTGACGAGTTCGTAGGAGACGTCCCGCACCTCGCCGCGGCGGTGCTCGGCGACGGCGAGGACGCTCATGCGCGGTCACCCCCGGTGGCGGGCGAGCGGGCCTCGAGGGGCCGGATAGCGGGCGGACGGGCCTCGAGCCGCCCCGTGGGCGAGCGGGCCTCGACCGGCCCGACGGCGGGCCTGAGTGACTTGCGCTGAACGCGGTCCACGTGGGTCACGAGGACACGACCCCCTCGTCGCGGAGAAACGCCGCCAGTTCGCCGGCGGTCTCCTCGGGACTGCCCTCCCAGTAGGTGGCGTCGCCCTCGGAGGCGGGTTCGTACATGTCGGTGCGATCGACCGGCGACTCGAGCACGGACTCGTCGAGGCCGACATCGTCAATGGTCCGGACCTCCAGCTCCTTGCGCTGGGCTTGCCGGATGCCGCGCAGGCTGGCGTACCGCGGTTCGTTGATCCCGGTCTGGATGGTGAAGACGGCGGGCAGCTCGACGTCGGTGAGTTCCTCGACGCCCCCTTCGAGTTCCCGGCGGACGCTCGCGACGTCGGCGTCGCGGTCCAGTTCGAAGTCGTTGACGACGGCGGCCCACTCGAAGCCGAGGCGCTCGGCCAGGGCGACGCCGGTGGCACCGTTGGCGTCGTCGCCCGCCTGGACCCCCGAGAAGACAATGTCGGGCGCTTCGGCCTCGGCGACGGCGGCCAGCAGTGCCGCCTTCGTGTCGACGTCGAGAAAGCCGGCGTCTGCGAGGTTGTCGTCCCACACGCGCACCGCCCGGTCGGCGCCCTTCGCCAGGGCCATCCGGATCGTCTCCTCGGCGCGCTCCGGGCCGATGGTGACCGTGACGACCTCCACGTCGTCGTCGGCCTCCGACAGCTGGACGGCCTCCTCGACGGCGTAGTCGTCCCACTCGTTGAGGTCGTACTCGAGGCTGCCGTCGTCGACGTCGAGTCCCGAGATTTGGAACTCGTCGTCGACCTCGGCGACCTCCTTGACGGTGACGAGTACCTTCATGGCGAGATGTCACCTGAATTCACGAACGTTCGTGGTTAAACGTTTGCGAATCGTACAGCGTACGTCGGCCGCCCTCCGGCGCTGAACACTGTTCAGCCACCAGCTCACTGCTCGCTCCGGTCGGTCTCCAGGTCCCCGACGCCCTCCTCCGGGAGGCTGATGAGGTTCTCCCGACCGATCCGGAGCTTGTCGACCCGGTCGTCGTCGGCCATCGACGAGAGGAGCTGGGAGACCTTCGCGTTCGACCAGCCGGTCTCCTTGACGATGTCCGCCTGCTTCATCCGGCCGCCGCTTTCCTCGAGGAGGTGCTCGACCCGCTCCTCGTCGGACAGGAGCGCGAGGTCCGGGTCCCCGCTCGCCGCCCCCGTCTCGTCGGTCGACAGGTCGGCGGTGGCCGCCGCCTCGTCCGCGTCGTCCGCCCTGGCGGCCTCGGCGGCCGCCTCGGTGGCGGGCCGCTCGGGTGTTCCGTCGCGTCGCCGGCGGTACAGGAGGTAGAGGCCGAGCAGGAGGGCGGCGGCGCTCAGCGCGAGCGCCCCGGCGAGCATCGCCCGCGAGAGGTCGCCGTCGAACGGCTCCACGGGCCCGCTCGAGGGCTCGTAGACGATCTCGAAGTACCCCGGCTCGAATGACCGGGGACCCTCCCACCGGAGGTCGCCCTCCCGGGGACCGATCGGCGAGGTCGTCGGCGCGGAGTACCCTGGCGGCGACCGGATGACGAGCGTCTGGTTCGGGCCCAGCCCCGACAGCCAGGTCCCGTTTCCGGTCCGGAAGGCGTCCCCGACGTACATCGTCCCCTCGTCGCCGATCCGGGCGAAGGAGGTCCAGGTGAACGACACCCGGAGTTCGCCGTACCGGTCGGCCGTCCCCGCCGAGGAGGTGTTCTCGATCAGTTCCGCCGACCGGGTGGCGTTCGCGATCGACATCTCCCGCCCGGTCGCGTTGGATGCGGCGTCGGCGGCCCGGCGAAAGGCGGAGACGCCGAGCCGGAAGTCCTGCTCGCCCTGCTCGTACGTCTCGGCGAAGTCCCGGAAGTGCCGGACGTCCGCCTCGTCCTCGAGGGGGACGGTCGCGACGATGGTCCAGCGGGCGTCGCCGTCGTCCTGCATCTGGACCTCCAGGCGGGTTTCCTCCGCCGGCGGCTGGGCGCCCGCCGGCGCGGCGCCGACACACAGCGCGGCCACCAGAAGAGCGGCGAACAGGGAGCCCCGGACCCGCATACTCCGAGTTGCACACCGCCAGCGGAAAACGCTTTCCATGGGGCGATAAAACGTCTCCGTGCTGGAGGAACCGTCTCGACGAATCTGTGCCGGTCTCACACCCTGGGGTCGAGACGGCCGGATTTTTACTTGCCCGGTCCGAGGCGCCGACATGGCCGGCCCCCGCGCGTTCGCGCTCGTCCTGCTCGTCACCCTCGGGACGGTCGGCGCCATTGCGGTCGGGGCGACCCAGCAGGGGCCCGCCATGACGGTCCAGTCCGTCGAGAACGGCTCGAACTACCTCGGCCCGAACGCCGCCGACGTGGACCGGAGCGGCCAGGCGACGGCGTCGCTCGACGTCGCCGCCACCGTCGGCGCCAACGCCGGCAGCGTCCGCTCTACGTTCTCGCGCGTCTCGGTGCGCAAGCAATACGAGGCCGCCGCCACCCCCTCGGACAGGCGTCGCATCGTCGGTACCGGCGTCGACCGGCTCGCGCGACGGGTCGCGGCCCTCGAACGGCGGGAGGTCCGGGCGATAGACCGGTATGCAGCCGGCGAACTCGGAGAGACCGACCTGCTCCGGATCCTCGCGAGCGTCGACGCCGAGGCGGGAGCGCGGGCCGAAACAGCGCGGTGGCTCGAGTCGCGGGCCGTCGACCTCGAGATGGCCACCGAGTCCCGCCGTCTGTCCACGCTCCGCATCCGGCTTCTGGCACTCCGCGGGCCCGTCCGGACGGACGGCGCGGCTGGGCTCGACGGATCGGAGCCGACGCGGGTCCACGTCGAGACCGCCGGCGGCAGCCTCGTGCTCGCGACCGTCGAGCGGAACGCGGCCGGCGAGTACGTCTACGCCCGCGAGGCCTACAGCCCGGCGATCAGGAACCGCCGGGACGGGGACCGGTACGAGGACTTCGGCGAGGTGTTCAGACGGCTCGCCGAACGCTACCCGTGGGTGAACGCCCGCAGCCCCCGCGTCGACGACTCGATACGGATCGGCCGGGCGGGCGAGGGCGCGCCGCTGTACAGCATGGAGTTCAACTACGACCGGGGCTGGCTGACGCCGTACCTCGACGGGGGCACGGGCCGCGTCGTCAAGGAGGACCAGCGCCGGGAACTCACCGACCGCCCGCCCGACCGCCACAACGCGACGAGCGACGACGGGACCCTGGCGGTCACCGTCCGGACCACCTACGCCAGCGGCCCCATGGGCGTCAACGCCACGGACCCAACGACCGGCCGACCGGTGAACGCGACCGTGCTGGTCGACGGCGACCGGGTGGGCCCCACCCGACGCGGGACGCGGTGGACCGTCGAGCCACGCGGCGCCGTCAACGTCACCGTCGTCCGCGGTGACGCGACGGTCACCACCACGGTTCGCGCCCCGTAGCCGAAGGCTCTTGTAGGATGGGGCGGCCACCGGCCCCATGCCGGATCGAGCGGCCGCGCCAGTCATCGGCGTGGTGCTCCTGGTCGCGCTGGCGGCGGTGACGGCCGCCGGCGTCGGTGCCCTGGCCGCCGTCGACCCGCCGGCGGAGACACCATCGGCGGCGTTCACCGCCACGGCGGCGCCAGACGGCACGATAGCGGTGACCCACCGCGGCGGCGACGCCATCAAGCCGGCGCAGCTCCACGTCCGGATCAGCGTCGACGGCCGGCGGCTGGCCGCCCAGCCGCCGGTCCCGTTCTTCGCCGCCGAGGGGTTCGTCAGCGGCCCGACCGGCCCGTTCAACCGGGGGCACGCCGGCCGGTGGACCGCCGGCGAGACGGCGTCGCTGCGGGTCGCCTCGACCAACCGGCCGCCCGTCCGGGCGGACGCGACGGTGACGGTCGAGCTGTACGTCTCCGGCCGTCGCCTCGCGACGCTGCGGGCGACCGCCTAGGCGGGCTCGACGGGCTCGCGGCTCACTCCGTTCACCGCTCGCACATCCGGCGGCCTCCCTCCGGTCGGCCGCCCGGCTCGCGTGTCGTCCCTCCCTTCGGTCGGTCCTCCCGCTCGCTCGTTCGGCGGCCTCCCTCCGGTCGGCCGCCCGGCTCGCGTGTCGTCGGTCGCTCCGCTCCCTCCTCCCGCTCGCTCATTTCGAGGCGCTCGCTTCGCTCGCGCCTCGCGGCTCGCGGTCGTCGCCCGGCGTCGCCGGGCCGTCCTCGGGGACGGCCGCGACGGTGGTGATCGCCCGCGGCGTGCCGGGGGCGCGCTGCTGGATGTGGTGCTCGACGGTCCCGAAGCCGGCCGCGGCGAACATCCGGTCGGCCTCGGCCTCGTCGTAGAACAGCATGATGGCGTCGGCGAGCCGCTGGAACACCGTCGAGTTCGGGTAGTCGGGCCCGACCACGAGGACGGGGCCGCCGGGCCTGGTCACGCGGCGGGCCTCCTCTAGGGCCGCGACCGGGTTCGGCCAGTACTCGATGGAGCCCGACGACCAGTAGGCGTCGAAGCTGTCGTCGGCGAACGGGAGCCGCTCGGCGTCGCCCCGGACGAACCGGACCGGCCCGCGCCTGCCGAACTTCCCGTAGGCCCGCTCGAGCTGGTGGGCTGACTGGTCGAGCCCCCAGACGTCGTCGGTGTGCTCGAGCAAGCCGCGGGTGGCGAAGCCGGTGCCGCAGCCGACGTCGAGCACCCGGTCGCCGGCCTCGACGCCGAACCACTCGATGGCCCGGTCCCGCATCGCCTCGTTCCAGACGAACGGGTTGATGGCGTCGTACACCGTCGAGAGGTACCGGTAGAACACGCGTGCGCGGGCCTTGTCTTCGAGGAGTCCCATCGCCGGCCGTTGGGCCGGTCCGGCCATAACACCCCCGGAATCGGCGGGCGCCGCGTTCGGACGTCCCGGTGGGTCGCCGAGCGGCCCCACCGCCGGTGGTGGCGACGCGAACTGTCGCCGTGCCGGGCCGCCGGCGACGCACTGTCCGTCCCGGATGCCCGTCCGCCACCCTGGTCCTATCGGTTCCACGCTCGCCACCGCGGTCCGAGGGATACCCCCGAACTGACCCCCGGCCCGGGGCCGCTCGGCCGGTTCTCGAGCGGCCGGCGTCGTTGCACCCCCAACACCGGGGTCGTCGCCCTCCCGCCACCCGGTCATCGCCCTCGCGACACCGAGGTCGTCGCCCTCCCGCCACCCGGTCATCGCCCTCGCGACACCGAGGTCGTCGCCCTCCCACTACCGCCTCATCGCCGTCGTACCCGACCGGCCGTGGCGGGTTATGATGGTGTCCCGGGCCCCGTTTCGCAACTACCAAATAGGCCTGTTCCGAAGGTCCGGCCGACATACTCATGGCCAGGCCAGAGGTTCTCGAACGGATCAAGGAGGCCGAACGCGAGGCCGAGGAGATCGTGGCCGACGCCGAGGAGGCGCGCGAGGAACGCATCGCCGAGGCCCGCGAGGAGGCCGACCGGATCCGTGAGGAGGCCCGCGAGGCCGCCGACGAGCACGTCGAGGAGCGGCTCGCCGAGGCCCGCGAGGAGATCGAGGCCGAGCGGGCGGAACTCGTCGAGTCGGGCCGGGCGGACCGGGAGGCTCTGGAGGACCGGGCCGGGCAGCGTCGCGAGGAGACGGTCGAGCACGTCCTGGAGCTGTTCTCGGAGGCGGTGGATGCTCAGACCTGAGCGGATGAGCCGGGTCTCGGTGACGGGCTCGAAGCGCGTGATGGACGAGGCGGTCGAGACCATCCACGACCTGAACCTGCTGGACGTCACGGACTACGACGGCTCCTGGGAGGGCTTTTCGCCCGGCGACCCCGTCGAGGGTGCCGACGAGGCCGCCCGGAAGCTCGTCACCGTCAGGGCGCTGCAGAGCACGCTGGAGGTCACCGACGACGACGCGGGCCGCGTCCGCATCCTCGACGACGACGAACTCGACGCGGAACTCGAGCGGTCCCGCGAGCGGGTGACCGACCTCGACGACGAGCGGTCGGCACTCGAAGACGAGCGCCGCGAGATCGACGAGAAGATCGAGACCGCGCGGCCGTTCGCGGAACTCGGCATCGACCTGGACCTCCTGTCGGGGTACGACGCCATCTCGACCGCCGTCGGCGAGGGCAACGAGGACGAACTCCGCGGGGCGCTCGCCGAGTCCGAGGAGGTCGAGGCCTTCGAGACGTTCGCCGAAGGGGAGTACGTCGCGCTGTTCGTCGCCCCCGCTATCGACGTCGACGACGCGCTGGTCGGCACGCCGTTCACGCGGTACGAGGTCCCGGCGCTCGCCGAGGTCGAGGCGACGAGCCCGGCGGCGTACGTCGACGAACTCCGGTCCCGTCGCGCCGAGGTCGCCTCGAAGCTCGAGACCGTAGAGCACGAACTCGAGGACCTGAAACACGACGTCGCCGACTTCCTGCTCGCGGCCGAGGAGAAGCTGTCGATCGAGGTCCAAAAGCGGGAGGCGCCGCTGCAGTTCGCGACGACGGACAACGCGTTCGTCTCGGAGGGCTGGATCCCGGCCGACCGGTACGCCGACCTCGCCGAGGCGCTGCAGTCGGCGCTCGGCGACCACGTCGCCGTCGAAGAACTCGAGCGGGCCGACTACCGCGAGGGCGAGTTCGTCGGCGACCACGGCGAGTCCGACCAGGGCGACAGCAGGGAGCCGGGGGTCGGCGAGGCAGTCGCCGCCGACGGCGCCGGCGACCGGGCGGTTCGGGCCGACGGCGGCCACGCCGGCGACGTCGCGATGAGCGACGGCGAACCGCCGATCGAGCAGGACAACCCCTCGGGCGTCGAGCCGTTCGAGCTGCTCACGGGGGCCGTCGGGAAGCCGGACTACACCGAACTGGACCCGACGATAGTCCTGTTCCTGACGTTCCCGCTCATGTTCGGGTTCATGATCGGGGACATCGGCTACGGGATCATCTACACCGGGATGGGCTACTGGATGATTAAGAACCTCGAGTCGGAGACCTTCGAGGACTTCGGGAAGGTCGCGGCCGCCGCCGGCCTCTCGACGGTCTTCTTCGGCGTCCTCTACGGCGAGGTGTTCGGCCTCCACCTCGACGCGCTGCCGCTTATCAGCGAGGTGTACGGCCACGCAATCATCGAGAAGGGCCTCTCGCCGGCCAGCGTGGAGTGGGCCCAGGCGTGGTTCGTCATCACCGCGCTGTTCGGCGTCTTCCACCTGAACCTCGCCTGGACGTTCGAGTTCATCGAGGAGTACACCTTCCACGGCGCCCGGGCCGCGGTCGAGGAGGTCGGCTCCTGGCTCCTGATGCTGAACGGCCTCTGGCTTTACGTCTTCAGCCGCATGGGCGCCCCCGAGAGCGTCGGCGGCCCCGGCGGCCCGAAGCCGGCGCTGCTCTACACCGTATTCGACGGGGGCGAGAACGCCGCGTTCGAACTCGGCTTCGCCGGGTTGCCGATCTGGACCGGCTGGATCGGCGTCGCGCTGATCGGCGTCGGCGTGGCGGTGCTCGCCGTCGGACCGACCCACGAACTCATCGAGGCCCACCAGGTGCTCGCCCACGTCCTGTCGTACCTCCGGATCGCCGCGGTGCTGTTGGCGAAGGCCGGGATGGCCTTCGCGGTCAACCTGCTGTTCTTCGGCGCCTACGAGCACCACGGGGAGTTCCACTTCCTGCTCGACCACGGACCCGGGTGGGCGGAGGCGGAGTACGGCGCCGAGGCGGTGATGTTCCCCGGGCTGATGCACGGCGGCGCCGGCGCGCTGCTCGCCGGCGTCGTCGTCCTCCTCGTCGGCCACGTCGTCGTGCTGCTGTTGGGGATCACGGCCGCGGGCATCCAGAGCATCCGGCTCGAGTACTTCGAGTACTTCTCGAAGTTCTACGAGGGCGGCGGCGACCCGTACTCGCCGTTCGGCCACGACCGGCGGTTCACCTCCACCGAGTAGCGGGGCCGCCCGGGACGTCGCCGCCGGCCTCGATGTCCGTCGTCGGACCCACGCGCCGGTGGCGGCGCTGCCGGGCCGGCGTCGAGGTCGTCTCGACCCGCGGGCGGACGGATGCGCGACGATCGGGACCGCCCCGGACCCGCCCGAGGTCGTTGGGCGGCGGCGTTCCCGTGGCCCGACTTGGGAAGCTTTATACAGTCCAAAGGAGCACGTTCGGACGTCCGATCGGGACCCACAAACCATGCTCGAGACCACCGATATCGCCGCCGTCGCACTGCAGGAGAGTGGAGGTTCCGCCGTAAGCAAGGAGGGGGCCGCGGCCCTCGCCGTGGGCCTCGGTGCGCTCGGTACCGGCTACGCCCAGAGCCGGATCGGGGCGGCCGCCGTCGGTGCCGTCGCCGAGGACGACGAAATGTTCGTCACCGGGCTGATCTTCACCGCGCTCCCCGAGACGCTCATCATCATCGCGTTCGTGACCATCTTCCTGGTCTGACCCCCGTCCGGAGCAACAATGAGCCTCGATACGGTCGTAGAGGACGTCCGGGACGAAGCCCGCTCGCGTGCCGAGGAGATCCGCGCCGAGGGCGAGCGCCGCGCCGACGAGATACGCGAGGAAGCCGAGCGCGACGCCGAGCGGCTCCGCGAGGAGGCCGAAAGGGAGGCCGAGCGGAAGATCAACCAGGAGCGCGAGCAGACCCTCTCCTCGGCGACGCTAGAGGCCAAACAGGAGCGCCTCGAGGCGCGCCGGGAGGTCCTCGAGGAGGTCCGCAGCGACGTGGAGGCGGCGATCGCCGGGCTCGAGGGCGACGAGCGCGAGGAGCTGACGCGGACGCTGCTGGAGGCCGCCACCGCGGAGTTCGACGAGGCGGCGTCGGTTCGGGTCCGCGGCCGCGAGGCCGACGCGGACCTACTGGAGCGCATCGTCGAGGAGCGGGAGGGCTGCTCGGTCGGCGACCCGCTCGACTGTCTCGGCGGCGTCGTCGTCGAGTCCGACGCTTCGCGGGTCCGCGTGAACAACACGTTCGACTCCGTGCTCGACGAGGTGTGGGAGGAGAACCTGCGCGAGATCAGCGCGCGCCTCTTCGAGGAATGAAGGTCAGAACCGAGGGAAGCTCGAACTACGAGTACGTCACCGCGAGGGTCCGCTCCCGGAAGAAGAAGCTGTTCGACGAGGACGACTACCGGAAGCTGGTCCGGATGGGCCAGGGCGAGATCGCCCGGTTCATGGAGGAGACCGAGTACGGGACCGAGATGAACGCCCTGGGCACCCGCCACTCGGGCGTCGACCTCGTCGAGTACGCGTTGAACCGCAACCTCGCGAAGCACTTCGACGACCTGTTGACGTGGGCCGAGGGACCGCTGTACGACTACGTCGCCAACTACCTCCGGAAGTTCGACGCCTGGAACGTCAAGACGGTGATCCGGGGGGTCTACACGGACGCGGCCCCCGAGGACATCGAGACCGACCTCATCCGCACCGGCGAGTTCTCCGAGCGGCGCCTCGACCGGGCGGCCGAGGCCGGCAGCATCGAGGATGTCACGGAGCAACTCTCGCCGACAATCTTCGGCGACCCGCTGGACGCCGCGATGGGGGACTTCGAGAGCGAGGACGTCCTCGTCCCCCTCGAGAACGCCGTCGACCGGGCGTACTACGCACACCTCCTGGACGAACTCGGCCGGACCGTCCCGAACTCGCCCGAGGCGCTGTACGGCGAGTTCCTCGAGGCGGAGATCGACTTCCGGAACCTCCGGAACGCCCTCCGGATCGCCCGGAGCGGCGCCGACATCGACCCCGCCGACTACTACATCGAGGGCGGGCAGCTGTTCGACCGGGAGGAGCTCCGGGAGGTGGCGACGAACGTCGACGAACTCGTCGAACGCGTCCGCGCGAGCACCTACGGGGCGGAGCTGTCCCGGGCGCTCGAGGAACTCGAGGCGGCCGACTCGCTCATCCGGTTCGAGCGCGCGCTGGAGGCGGCCCTTCTGGAGTACTCCTCGAAGCTGTCGAACCGTTACCCGCTGTCGGTCTGTCCGGTGATCTCGTACATCCTCGCCAAGGAGCGGGAGGTCCGGAACGTCCGGGCGATCGCCCGTGGCCGCGAGGCCGGCCTCCCGGTCGAGGAGATAGAGGAGGAGCTGGTGATGACATGAGCCAGGAGATCGCCGTCGTCGGCAGCCCCGACTTCACGACCGGCTTCCGGCTGGCCGGCGTCCGCCGGTTCGAAAACGTGCCGGACGCCGAGCGGGACGCGCGGCTCGACGAGGCCGTCGAGGCCGTCCTGGACGACGAGGGGGTCGGGATCGTCGTGATGCACGACGAGGACGTCGCCGACCTGTCGCGCACCGTTCGACAGCGCGTCGAGACGAGCGTCGAACCGGTGGTCGTCACCCTGGGTGGCGGCACCGGCTCGGGCAACCTCCGCGAGCAGATCAAACGCGCCATCGGCATCGACCTGATGGACGAGTAACCATGAGCCAAGCAATCGACACCGAAACCGAAGACGAGGGCGTAATCGAGAGCGTCAGCGGTCCGGTCGTGACCGCCGTCGACCTCGACGCCCGCATGAACGACGTCGTCTACGTCGGCGACGAGGGCCTGATGGGCGAGGTCATCGAGATAGAGGGCAACGTCACCACCGTCCAGGTGTACGAGGAGACCTCCGACGTCGCCCCCGGCGAACCGGTCGCCAACACCGGGGAGCCGCTGACCGTCGACCTGGGGCCCGGCATGATGGACAGCATCTACGACGGCGTCCAGCGACCGCTGGACGACCTCGAAGAGCAGATGGGCGCCTACCTCGACCGCGGCGTCGACGCCCCCGGCATCGACCTCGAGCGGACCTGGGAGTTCACCCCGGCGGTCTCGGCGGGCGAGGAGGTAGCGCCAGGCGACGTTGTCGGCACCGTCCCCGAGACCGAGAGCATCGACCACAAGGTGCTGGTGCCGCCGGATTCGGAGGGCGGCGAGGTCGAACGCGTCGAGTCGGGGAACGTCACCGTCGAGGAGACGGTCGTCGAACTCGACTCCGGCGAGGAGATCCGGATGCGGCAGGAGTGGCCGGTGCGGCAGCCCCGGCCGACCGTCGAGAAGGAGACGCCGACGACGCCGCTCGTCAGCGGCCAGCGCGTCCTCGACGGCCTGTTCCCCATCGCGAAGGGCGGCACGGCCGCCATCCCCGGCCCGTTCGGTTCGGGGAAGTGCGTCACACCCGAGACACCGGTGATGCTGGCCGATGGTGAAACCGTTCCCATCGAGGCGCTGTTCGAGCGACTCGCCGGCGAGGCGGCCGAGGAGGCTGGAGAGACACTGGTGGAGGCGGAGACCGAGATACTGACCTTCGACGAGGACGCCGGCGAGATCCGGCCGGCGGCCACCTCCCACGTCTACCGCGGGTCGACCGACCGCCTCGTGCGCGTTCGGACGGCCAGCGGCAGGGAACTCGAGGTGACGCCGGCACACAAGCTGTTCCGAATGGGAGGTGACCTCCGCATCGAGGAGACGCCGGCCGGCGGCATCCAGCCGGGTGATTCGCTCGTGATGCCCCGTCGGCTCGACGTCGACGGCGAGCTGGCCGGCGTCGATCCCTACGAACTACTGCCCGGCGCGCGCGCGGTAGAGCCCGGCGTCGTCGAACCCGTTCGGGAGGCGATCGAGGCCGCGGACGCTCGGAAGACGGAGCTCGCCGCGGACGTCGGCGTTTCCTACGACGTGTTCATGAACTACGCGCTCGGGCGAACCCACCCGACCCTGGCGTTCGTACGCGACGTGTGCGATCGGCTCGACGTGGAGCGTCCGCGCGTGGGTCGCGTGAAACCGGGAAGCAACGGCAAGCCGATTTCGGTCCCCGGGCGCGTCGACGGCGCCTTCGCGGAGTTCCTCGGGTTAGTCTTGAGCGACGGGACGTGTACGCCGAAGGCCGTGCGATTCCACAACAACGACGACGACCTGCGGGCACGGTTCCGGCACCTCGCCGAACAGCTGTTCGGCGTCGAAACCACGGAAACGGTCCACAATACCGTCGAGACGACGCTGGTTCACAGCACCGTCGTCTCGTCGCTCCTCGCGGCGCTCGGCGTCCCGGAAACCGAGAAGTCGATATCGGCGGCCGTCCCGGACGCGGTGTCGAGGGCGACCGACGAGATGGTCGCGGCGTTCCTCCGTGGCTACTACCTCGGCGACGGGTCCTTCTCCGGCGGGACGGTCGAGATCAGCACGTCCAGCGACGAGATGGCATCCGGGCTGACGTACCTCCTCTCGCGGCTCGGCGTCCGGTACCGGGTGGGCCGCCGCGAGAACGGGGCGACCCGAGTCTCGATCACGGGCGCGGACGAACTGGCGACGTTGTACGACGCGTTAGACCCCGGGGACCCGGAGGACCCGCACGAGAAGATCGACGCCATCGGCTCGTACGCCCGGGAGACGACCGGCAACACGAACGTCGACACGGTGCCGGTCGGGACCGACACGATGCTGGAGATCGCCGAGGCGGCAAGCTACGCCGAGTTCGCCGATGCCGGCGTCGAGACGACGAACTATACGGGGCTCGGCCAGCAGCCGAGCCGGGAGGCATTCGACACAATCGAGGGCGTCATCTCGGACGGCGGGAGCCCGGTCGCCGAACGGGTCTCAGCCGTCGCGGGGATGCTCGAGGACGTCGTCTTCGATCCCGTCGTCGACGTCGAGACGATCGAACAGGAACAGACTGTCTACGACGTGACGGTGCCCGGCACGCGAAACTTCGTCGGCGGAGACGTCCCCGCGGTGCTGCACAACACCGTCGCCCAGCACCAGCTCGCCAAGTGGGCCGACGCCGACATCGTCGTCTACGTCGGTTGCGGCGAGCGCGGCAACGAGATGACGGAGGTCATCGAGGACTTCCCGGAACTGGAGGACCCGAAGACCGGCAAGCCGCTGATGAGCCGGACGTGTCTCATCGCGAACACGTCCAACATGCCCGTCGCGGCGCGGGAGTCCTGCGTCTACACGGGGATCACCATCGCGGAGTACTACCGCGACATGGGCTACGACGTCGCCTTGATGGCCGACTCGACCTCGCGGTGGGCCGAGGCGATGCGGGAGATCTCCTCGCGGCTCGAGGAGATGCCCGGCGAGGAGGGCTACCCCGCGTACCTGGCGGCGCGGCTCAGTGAGTTCTACGAGCGCGCCGGCAAGTTCCAGAACGTCAACGGCACCGAGGGCTCGATCAGCGTCATCGGCGCGGTCTCGCCGCCGGGCGGTGACTTCTCGGAGCCGGTCACCCAGAACACGCTCCGCATCGTGAAGTGTTTCTGGGCGCTGGACGCCGACCTCGCCGAGCGCCGCCACTTCCCCTCGATCAACTGGAACGAGTCCTACTCGCTGTACACCGAGCAACTGGACTCCTGGTGGCGCGAGAACGTCGACGAGGAGTACCCGGCGGTCCGCCAGTGGGGCGTCGACGTCCTCGACGAGGAGTCCGAACTCCAGGAGATCGTCCAGCTCGTCGGGAAGGACGCGCTGCCGGCTGACCAGCAGCTCACCCTGGAGGTCGCCCGGTACATCCGGGAGGGCTGGCTCCAGCAGAACGCGTTCCACGACGTCGACACCTACTGCGACCCGGAGAAGACCTACCGGATGTTGGCCGCGATACGGCACTTCAACGACGAGGCGTTCGACGCCCTGGAGGCGGGCGTGCCCGTCGAGGAGATCGTCGACATCGACGCCGTCGCACGGTTGAACCGGATGAACACCCAGGCCGACTGGGAGTCCTACATCGAGGAGCTGGAGGCCGACGTCACCGACCAGCTCCGGGAGCTGTACTGACAATGCAGAAGGAGTACGAGACCATCACGGAGATCAGCGGCCCGCTGGTGTTCGCCGAGATCGACGAGCCCGTCGGCTACGACGAGATCGTCGAGATCGAGACGCCGGACGGCGGCCTCCGCCGCGGTCAGGTCCTGGAGACGACCTCCGAGCACGTCGCCATCCAGGTGTTCGAGGGCACCTCGGGCATCGACCGGAACTCCTCGGTCCGGTTCCTCGGCGAAACCCTCCAGATGCCGCTGACCGAGGAGCTGCTCGGCCGCGTATTGTCGGGCTCCGGCGAACCGATCGACGGCGGCCCGCAGATCGAGCCCGACGAGGAGCGGGAGATCGTCGGCGCGGCGATCAACCCGACCGCCCGCGAGTACCCCGAGGAGTTCATCCAGACCGGCGTCGCCGCCATCGACGGGATGAACACCCTCATCCGCGGCCAGAAGCTCCCGATCTTCTCCGGGTCCGGGCTGCCGCACAACGAACTCGCCCTCCAGATCGCCCGGCAGGCGACGGTGCCGGAAGAGGCCGAGGCCGGTGACAGTGGGGGATCGGAGTTCGCCGTCATCTTCGGCGCGATGGGCATCACGGCCGAGGAGGCCAACGAGTTCATGGCCGACTTCGAGCGCACCGGCGCCCTGGAGCGGTCGGTCGTCTTCATGAACCTCGCCGACGACCCGGCCGTCGAGCGGACCGTCACGCCGCGGCTGGCATTGACGACCGCCGAGTACCTCGCGTTCGACGAGGGCTACCACGTCCTCGTCATCCTGACGGACATGACCAACTACTGCGAGGCGCTGCGGCAGATCGGCGCCGCCCGCGAGGAGGTCCCGGGGCGGCGTGGCTATCCCGGCTACATGTACACGGACCTGGCGACGCTGTACGAGCGCGCCGGCCGCATCGAGGGCCGGGCGGGCTCGGTCACCCAGATCCCGATCCTCACGATGCCCGGCGACGACGACACCCACCCGATCCCCGACCTCACCGGCTACATCACGGAGGGCCAGATCTACGTCGACCGCGGCCTCAACAGCCAGGGCATCGAGCCCCCGATCAACGTGCTGCCGAGCCTCTCGCGGCTGATGGACGACGGCATCGGCGAGGGCTACACGCGCGAGGACCACGGCGACGTCTCCGACCAGCTGTACGCCGCCTACGCGGAGGGCGAGGACCTCCGGGACCTCGTGAACATCGTCGGCCGGGAGGCGCTGAGCGAGCGGGACAACGAGTACCTCGACTTCGCCGACGCCTTCGAGGCGGAGTTCGTCCAGCAGGGCTACGACACCAACCGCGAGGTCGAGGCGACGCTGGACCTCGGCTGGGAGCTGCTCTCGGATCTGCCGCCGGAGGAGCTCAACCGGATCGACGAGGAGCTCATCGAGGAGTACTACGTCGGCGAGGACGAGAGCGAAACGATCGAAGCGGAAGCAGACTGACCGGTCGGCGATCCTCTCTCCTTCATCTCATACCCATCCGTCGGGGACGAAAAGCGTCCGGTCGACGAGTTCCTCGTCCGGCAGACGGTCGTCGACGTTGCGGATTGCGCCGGCCAGTTCGCGAGGGGAAACTTGCTGGTCATCGTAGTACAGAATGCCTGCATGGCCGGTTTCTCCGACGAAATCCGTATCGTTCGTGAGAATGATGTATTCCCGCTTGGCGGCGTAGTCCAAGAGGTCCGTATCCTTCGTCCCGGAACCGAGTTCTTCGGAGAGCGACGCGGCATCGATCCCTTCACCGCGTAGGGCGTTAGCCACCGCTGGCGGAACGTGCTCGTCACAGAGAAGCTTCATGCCCGCCGTCTGGATTCGAACGCTTCGGGATCGGGTTGCCGGTTCCGGGCCTTTTCGGCTGCCTTTCGTTTTCGTCGGCGTAACGCTCGCATCTCTTCTGGATGATCGTAGTAGTAGGCGAGTGCCCGGTACACGTCGGCGAGGTGGAGGTCAAAGCCCGCAGCCACCTCCTCCGGCGTTTCGTCGTCGAGCACCCGGGTGGCGACGTGGAGGACGCCGATTCGCCGCCCCTCGATACGGGGCTCGCCCCCGAGTACGCCCTCAGTGGAGACGATTTCGGCCATACTGTGCTATTGGTCGTCATGACGGATAAACCTGTGTTCATCGAGAACGCGTCCTAAATCATGGCCCCGTGATCGGCGCGTGAGCGTGCAGTCCGCGTTCCGTGAACCGGCGACGTTTCGGGGTCCTACGGAGCCAACGCCTTCATACAGGGACGGCCCGAACCGGAGATCGCATGTGGGGTGCAGCGGCGCCGGACCTCCCCGAGGGAGCTCGGTGTATCATGGTCGTCGGATCGCCGGCCGGCGCCGCCGACGCGAGTGCCGCCCTCGCCGCCCGGGCAGACCGGGTCCTGTTCGTTGGGTACGGCGACCTGACGGCCGACGGGATGGGCGACCGGCTCGAGGAGCGCCTCGAGGACCCGCCGCCGGTCCGCTCGCTCGGCGTCGGCGAGGACGTAGAGCCAGGTGACCTCACCGGCCAGGGGATGGCGGTCGTGGACGCGCTCGCCCCGGGGACGGCGGTCCGTCTGGACCGCCTCGACGTGTTGCTCGCCGACGTCGACCGCGAGCCGGCCTTCGAGTTCGTCCACAGCCTCGCCGAGGGGTGTGCACGGGCGTCGGCGTCGATGTACGTCCACCTGGCCGACGACGCCGTCGACGACCGGACCGTCGTCGCGCTGTCGACGCTGATGGACGCCGTCGTCGACGTCGCGGACGACAGCGTGACGGTCCGGCCGGCGCTGACAGAGGCGGAGTGAAGGTGCGGGCTCCGGCCGGCGATGGCGGCGCCGACCTCTGATCCACCGAGCTCCTTGGAGTCGGAGCCGCAACTGATACGTTCCTCACGGCCCATCGCGGCCCCGATGCCGCCGTTCGACACACTGTCGGAAGTGATCGTGTACGCCCGGGACCTCGAGAGACTCTCCTCGTTCTACACCGGCGTGTTCGGGCTCTCGGTCGTCGAGGGGTCGCCGGACGACGGGTTCGTCCGGTTCGATACCGGGTCCTGCAACCTCTGTCTGCACTCGGGCGGGAGGGACCGTCGCGGCCGGGACGCTCCGAAGGTGGTCTTCGAGGTCGAGGACGTGGCGGCCGCACGATCGTACCTCCTGGACCAGGGCGTCGATGTCGGCGAGATACGGTCGCCGACGCCGGGCACGCAGGTCTGCGACGGCGTCGATCCGGAGGGGAACGCGTTCTCGGTCGAATCGTCGGCGCGAGGGTCCTGAGCGAACTGGAAAGGATTAACCCGGTCGCCCCCCAACCCGGCCTCACGAATGAGCAAGGACGTCAAGCCGACGCGGAAGAACCTCATGGCCATCGAGGACCGCATCGAACTCTCCGAGCGGGGCCACGACACGCTCGAGAAGAAGCGTGACGGCCTCATCATGGAGTTCATGGACATCCTCGACCAGGCCCGGGACGTCCGCTCCGACCTCGACGACGACTACGAGCGCGCACAGCGCGCGTTGGACATGGCGCGGGCGATGGAGGGTGACGTGGCGGTCCGGGGCGCCGCCGCGGCGCTCAAGGAGCATCCGGAGATCACGACGCAGTCGAAGAACATCATGGGCGTCGTGGTCCCGCAGATCGAGTCCACCAAGGTCACGAAGAGCCTCGACCAGCGCGGCTACGGGCTCGTCGGCACGTCGGCCCGCATCGACGAGGCGGCAGACGCCTACGAGGAGCTGCTGGCGACGATCATCCTCGCCGCGGAGGTCGAGACGGCGATGAAGAAGATGCTCGAGGAGATAGAGAAGACGAAGCGCCGCGTCAACGCCCTGGAGTTCACGCTGCTGCCGGAGCTCCGGGAGGCCAGAGAGTACATCGAGCAGAAGCTCGAGGAGCAGGAACGGGAGGAGATCTTCCGGATGAAGAAGATCAAGGCGAAGAAAGAATCCGAGGCAAGAGAAGTCGAACGGAAGGGAGAGGACGAAGAGCCGCCGGAGATCACAGCCGGCGGCTGACCGTACTCGCCGGGGACTGCCGGACGAGCCAGGACCGCTCCGTCCGCCGGGCGGTGCCGGCAGTACCTTCTTGACACGGCTCCACGAACCGCCGGGCTATGCACGCGAGGGCTCGAACGAACGGCGGCGTGGGACCGGTCGGTCGACCGAGCCGGGCTGGCCGGCAGGGAGGGCCGCGCTGATGGGCGAGCGCGAGCCGATCGCCGGGGCGGACAACGCCTGGCGCCGCATCGGCACGATCGACAACCTCACCACGATCACGGGGGTGCTGTGGTTCGAGGAGGCCATCCGGTACGAGGAGCTCTGTGATCGCCTCGAGGACCGCCTCCTCCGGTTCGAGCGGTTCCAGCAGCGGCCGGGCGGCCGCAACCGCCTCTTCCGGCGACCGTACTGGGAGACCGTCGAGGCGTTCGACGTCGAGACCCACGTCCAGCACGTCGCGCTGCCCGAGCCACGGGACACGGCCACCTTCCAGCGGTTCGTCGGCCGCATGATGAGTCGTCCGCTCGACCAGCGCCGGCCGCTGTGGGAGGCGTACCTCGTCGAGGGGGCCGGCGACGGCAACGCCGTGGCGTTCCGCATCAATCACAGCGTCGGCGACGGCTTCGCTCTGATGTACGTGCTGTTCGGGCTGGTCGACAACCCCGAGGAGATCGAGTTCCCGATGGGCATCGTCCCGGACCCGCCGAGCGCCGACGAGTTCCAGCCGGAGGCGGCCGCCGACGGCGGTACTGCGCCGGGGGCCGACCCGGACGCGGACGCGCCGGCGCCCGGATCGGACGCCGGGGGTGAGCCGGATCGGTCCGGGACGGCGCCGACCCTGGATGGCGTTCTGGAGTCAGTCCGGCTCGCCGGGTCCGCCGTGCGGACGGGGTGGAACCTCCTGACGCAGGCCGACGAAACGGAGACGTCGCTCCGCGGCGACCTCGGGACCGCAAAGCGGGCCGGCTGGACCGACGAGATCGACCTAGCGACGGTCCGGGCGATCGGCTCGGAGCACGACGCGACGGTCAATGACGTGCTCTTGGGCGCGCTCGCCGGCGCCTTCCGCCGCCTTTTGACCGACCGCGGCGAGCCGGTCGAGGGGCGGGAGCTCCGTGTGACCGTGCCGGTGAACCTCCGTCCGATGGCCGAGCGGGACGCCTCCCTGGGGAACCACTTCGGGATGGCCTTCGTCCCGATCCCGGTCGGGACGCCTGAGTTGGGCGAGCGGCTCCGGCTCATCCACGACCGGATGAGCGTCCGGACGGCCGGCATCGAGGCGTACCTCATGTACCTGACGATGCGGGTCGGCGGCCACGCCCCCGACGTGGTGATGGAGTGGCTGATGGCGCAGTTCGAGCGCCGCGCGACCGGCGTCGTGACGAACGTGCCCGGGCCGACGGACGCCATGGAGTTCGCCGGCCGCGAGGTCACGGATCTCATGTTCTGGGTGCCGCAGGCCAACGACCAGGGCCTCGGGATCAGCATCTTCAGCTACGACGGCGCCGTCCGGCTCGGCATCGCGGCCGACGCGAACCTCCTGGACGAGCCCGACGAGCTGGCCGAGGCCTTCAGGGCCGAGGTCGAGCACCTCGCCGAGGAGTCCGACGCTGTCGGCGACGCGTAGGCCGACCGGCAGCCGGACCGGAGGGGCCGGGGGCTGGGCTTTTGGCCAACCGGCCCGTCGGGGTCGCGTGGACCGTCCGGAGTGCGGCACGGCGATGGTCGCCTTCGACTTGCCCGCCGAGTACCGCACACACCTCCCGACGTCGGCGGCCCACGCCGCCCTGTGTCCGGCGTGTCTCGCCCTCGAGCCCGCCGACGCGGCGCCGCCCGACCCCCGCTTCGACCGCGTCAGCGACGCCTTCCCCACCCACGCCGAGGGAGCCGTCCCGCTCGCCGTCGCCGTCGGGCTGCTCGACTCCCTGGCGCTCCACCGGGACGACATCGAGGCGCTTCTCGGCGCCGCCGAGCGGGCCGGTGTAGACCCCCTGCTCGTGCTGGACCGGCTGGCAGCCCAGGGCGCCGTCCGGCCGCGCTTCGACCTCGACCGCCGGCGCCACCAGCTCCAGCAGTTGCTGGACTGATAGCGGGAAACGGGGTCGGATCCGCGCGGGACTCGAAGCGAGCCCGCGGCGGGGTCAGACGCCGGTGGAGTACCGCAGGATGGCCGCGATGCCGCCGAAGGCGGTGAGGAGCTGTTCGCCCTTCTCGAAGTCCGTCGAGATGAACTTGACGTCGGAGCCCCGCTCGTCGGCCAGCGCCATCAGGTGGTCGATGGCGTCCTCCCGGGATACCACCTCGGCCTCGCCGTACTCGCCGGCGTGGTCCGGGGTGTCGGCGCGGCTGTCGAGGAGTTCGAACTCCTCGCGGCCGTCGCAGTCGACGGTGACAACGTCCTTCCGGAGGTCCTCGCTGATGAGCAGGCGGTCGACGGCGCCCATCTGGAGGTTCTGCCGGGTGGCGTCGAAGCCGTAGGTGGCCTTGCCGCCGTCGTGCAGCTGCTCGAAGAACTCCGCCATCTGGGCCTTGTCCTTCATCACCTCCGTCTCGGCCAGCACGTCCTGGGCGGCGTCGACCAAATCGGAGAGGCCGGACTCGTCGGTGTAGGAGACGTCGAACTTCCCGACCACCTTCTCCTGGAGTTCGTGGTGGAGGTAGTCGCCGTCCAGGAACTCGTCTTTCGTCGGCGAGGGGCCGCCGACGAGGATGCCGTCCAGCTCGTGGCGCTCCGGGACGAACAGGTCGTCGGCCATCCCGGCGACCTCCTGGTAGAAGTTGTCGATGGCCTCCAGGCGCAGCCGCGCGAACCGCTGGGCGGACTGGCCGCCCTTCCGCTGCTTGCCCGGCACGAGCGAGGAGGCGGACTTGACGGGCTCGACGCGCTTGCCCTTCAGCCACCCGACGTTCGCCTCCCGGCGGTCCAGCACGACGAGGCCGTACAGACCCTTGTCGCCGATCATCTCCTGGAGCGGCTCGGTGAGGAAGTGCGAATCGCAGTGGTAGCGGAACGACTGGATCGGCTCCGGCGGCGACTCGAGCACCTCGGTCACCATCTCCGTTCGGCCGCCACCCGAATCGACGGCGCCGGAAAAGAGGACCATGCCATTGTCGGGCGGGTGGGTGTCGTAGTACTTCAGCCGGTCCTTGATGCTCGTCAGGGCGTCCTGGACGGCGGTCCGGGTCTGCTTGGACTTGATATTCGACGCCTCGCTGTGCTCCTGGGTGATGTGGGCGGCCACGTCGCTGATCCGGCGGTCCTCGGGGACGTAGATTGAGACGAGCTGGGTGCCGGAGCCCGAGTAGTCGTCGAGCTCCTCGAGGACCTTCGTGAACTCGTATTTCTGCCGGTCCGATGGCGCCCCGTCGTCGCTCATTGCCGGACGGTTCGCTCCCGCGCGGTAAAACTCGTCCGTTTCGGCGCCGTAGCGGACCGCACGCGGCCCGCGGCCGTTCGCGTCGCCCGGGTCGGCCGCGCGGCTCGCGTGTCGTCCCTCCCTGCGGTCGGTCCTCCCGCTCGCTCGGTCCGCGGCCTCCCTCCGGTCGGCCGCGCG
>PXRI01000043.1:48158-166558 GCA_003021005.1 Halobacteriales archaeon QS_1_69_70
CTCGCACCTCCCGCTCGCCCATCCGGCGGCCTCCCTGCGGTCGGCCGCCCGCCGCTCGCCCGTTCCGAGGCCTCCCTCCGGTCGGCCTCGCGGGCCCAGTTTCGAGACCCGAAACGGCGCGTCCGTTTAACCGGATATATCACCAACATAAATCTATGTCCATGGACGGCATCGTCATCATGCTCGTGTTCGTTATGGGGACGACCGTCCTGCTCGGATCCACGCTGCCGATGTTCCTACTGTGAACTTCGTCCGGCCGGCGGGCGTTCCGGACGACCGTCCCGTCACATCGACTCGGGCGCCTCGACCCCCAGTACGTCCAGGGCGTTCGCCATCGCGTGTCTGGCGGCTGCGACGAGCGCCAGCCGCGCTTCCATCGTCTCGCGGTCCGTGGCGGTCAGGACGGGGCACTCCCGGTAGAAGGTGTTGAACCGGTCGCCGAGTTCCCGGGTGTAGGTCGCGACCCGGTGGGGTTCGAGGTCCGCGGCGGCGTCGTCGATGACCCCCGTCAGCCGGGCGACGGTCCGGAGGAGGTCCCGCTCGGCGTCCGTGGCGAGCGGCGCGGGGTCCGGCGTCGGCTCGACGTCCTCGGCCTCGTCCAGGATGCCGCAACACCGGGCGTGGACGTACTGGACGTACGGCGCCGACTGGGCCTCGAAGTCGAGCGCGCGGTCCCACTCGAAGGTGATGCCCTTGGTCGGCTGCTTTGCGACGATGTCGTAGCGGACGGCGCCGACGCCGACCTGGCGTGCGATGCGGTCGACGTCGTCGGCCGACAGCTCGTCGTTCCGGAGCCGGTCGTCAAGCCGGGCCTCGACCTCCTCGCGGGCCCGCCCGACGGCCTCGTCCAGCAGGTCGTCCATGTCGACGCCGGTGCCCTTGCGCGTGCTCATGTCCTCGCCGCCCGGGAGCTGCACCCAGCCGTAGAACAGTTCCTCCAGGCGGTCGGTGTCGTTGTCCAGGATTTCGAGGGCGGCGTGAAGCTGTTTCGCGTGCAGCCGCTGGCCCTCGCCGAGGACGGTGATCGCGCGGTCGAAGTGGTCGAACTTCCACTCGTGGTGGGCGAGGTCCCGGGTGGTGTAGAGGGTCGTCCCGTCCGAGCGCAGGAAGACGAAGTCCGTGTCGATGTCCCACTCGGCCATGTCGAGCTGCCAGGCGCCGTCGTCGGTCCGGTCGGCGTACGCCGAGTCTTTCAGGCGCTCGACGACGTCGTCGGTCGAGCGGTCGCGCATGAACTGTGTCTCCTCGACGAACCCGTCGAACTCGACGCCGAGCCGGTCGAGCGTGGTCCGCATCCCCGCGAGCACCGCTTCGACGACCGTTGCGACCCGATCGAAGGTCGCCTCGTCACCATCCTCCATACCCCGGATGATCGCGGCGATCTCGGCCTCGGCCTCCGCGACGTCCTCGGGGTCGGCCTCCTTCAGATAGGCGTTGCCCTTCCGGTAGTACCGCGCCAGGTCGTAGTCGGACTTGTTCCGCTCGGGCTCGGGGAGGTCGGCCTCGTCGAACGTCTCGTAGGCCCAGGTGAACACGGCCATCTGGCGGCCCGCGTCGTTGACGTAGTAGTGGGCGTCGACGTCGTAGCCCGCGTACTCCAGCACCCGACAGAGCGCGTCGCCGATGATGGGATTGCGCGCCCGGCCGACGTGGACCGGGCCCGTCGGGTTCGCCGAGGTGTGCTCGACTGCGACGGACGTGTCGCGGTCGGGGAGCCGGCCGTAGTCGGACTGCAGGCCCGCCTCCAGGGTCTCCCGGAAGTACGCCTCCTCGGGGAAGAAGTTCAGGTACGGGCCCGCGGGTTCGACCCGGTCGAGGTAGGCGTGGGCGTCGGCGTCGACCTCGCCGGCCAGCTCGTCGGCGACCTGCGGCGGCGGAGCGCCGACCGCGTCGGCCAGGCGGAAGGCGACGCTGGAGGCCAGAACGGCGTCGACGTCCGCCGGCGGCTCCTCGACGCCGAGGTCGTCGGTCGGCAGGCCCCGGTCGGCGAGGGCGGCCTCGATGGCCTCGGCCACCGACGCGCGGAACGCGCGGTACACGTCCGGCCTACGTCGGGGCCGGCAGAAGGGCCTTCCGGAACGGCCCGCCGCTCCGCACCCCTCCGTCCCTGGCGGCCAGGCTCCTGGCGTGCCGACCGGAGCGGCGCGTCCGATCAGGTCGAGACGTTCCGCACGCAGTCGCCGGCACACAGCGCACGGACGCAGTCCAGGACGGTCTGGTCAGTGCCGTCGGACTGCCGGGGGTAGAGCCCCGTCAGGTCGCCGTCCTCGCGGATGGCGATACAGGCCGCCGGCACCTCGAGTGCGTGCCCGTCGGCCGTCGGCTCGAAGTACGGGTCGAGCGCGGCGGTGCCGACGGCCTCGACGAACTCGGCGTACCGGTCACCGGCCGGGACGTCGCCCCACGATTCGACGGCGGTGTGGTCGAGGACGCCGGCGGCCGCCAGCCGGTCCATCTCCTCTAGGACGGCGGTCTGCCGTTCCTGCTCGGCGCTCGCGACCGCATCGCGCAGATACACCGTCACCTCGGCGTCCAGATCCGTCCGGCCCGCGACCTTGATGAGCGTCGGCACGTCACCGTCGCCGATGCCGCCCGGGACGTCCAGCCCCCTGAGCATACACGGACCTTCTTGACGGAACGCATAAGGATTCCGTAGAAAGAGGACATATTGTTTTAGGACAGGCAATGACAACCGGGGACACGGTGAATAAACCGAAACCGTACTGCCGATTTACACTGTGAACGTTTCACAATGGAGTCGGCGGGGGTGTCGACGAGGGTGGCTGCTGTGGACCCCGCCGAACTCGCCGAGCGGACCGCACCGAGACCGGCCGGGCGCGAGCAGCGACCGGCACTGGCCGGCGACGACTCGTCCGTCCCGTCCGTCCGGCCGAGACACCGCGGGGTTTAGGCGGCTCGATACCGAACGGCGGGGCATGCCAAAGCAGGTCAGCGACCCGGACTACCACAGCGAGAACCACACGGCCGCCCAGACCTGCGGGTGGACGGCCAACGCGCTCCGTGGCGAGGGCCGCTGCTACAAAAACACCTTCTACGGCATCCAGTCCCACCGCTGCATCCAGATGACGCCGGTCGTCAAGTGCAACGAGCGCTGCGTGTTCTGCTGGCGGGACCACGCCGGCCACGCCTACGAACTCGACGGCGTCGAGTGGGACGACCCCGAGGCCGTCGTGGATGCGTCCATCGAGCTCCAGCGGAAACTCCTGTCCGGCTTCGGCGGCAACGACGACGTCCCGCGGGACGTCTTCGAGGAGGCCCTGGAGCCGCGCCACGTCGCCATCTCGCTGGACGGCGAACCCACGCTATACCCCTACCTCCCCGAACTCATCGAGGCGTTCCACGACCGGGCGATCACCACGTTCCTCGTCTCGAACGGCACGCGGCCCGAGGTGCTCGCGGAGTGTGACCCAACGCAGCTGTACGTCAGCGTCGACGCCCCCGACCGCAAGACGTTCGGCGAGGTGGTCAAGGCCGTCGAGGACGACGCCTGGGACCGCCTCATCGAGACCCTGGACGTCCTCGCCGCGAAAGAGGAGACCCGCACCGTGCTCCGGACCACTCTACTGGCCGGCTACAACATGACCCACCCCGAGTGGTACGCCGCGATGTACGACCGGGCCGACGCGGACTTCGTCGAGCTGAAGGCCTACATGCACGTCGGCAACTCCCGGGACCGGCTCGACCGCGAGGTGATGCCGGACCACGCCGACGTCGTCGCGTTCACCGAGGCCGTCGGCGAGTACCTGCCGACCCACCCGGTGCTGCGGGACGTCGAGACGTCGCGGGTCGCACTGCTGGCGCGAGAGGAAGACACCTGGGTGCCGGAGCTGAAGGGCGGCAGCGAGTTCTGGGACCGGGCCCCCTACGCGAGTTCCTGAATCCGGACCCCGCCCGGTCGCGGACCAGGCGCCGTCGTCGTTACGGTAGCACCACGGAGATGTCCAGCCCGACGTCCGTTTGGACCATCTCCTTGCAGCGGCCCATCGTGGTGCCGGCGGTGCCAGTGGCGGTGATGTGCGTCAGGATGCCGGCGGCAAGCTCGCCCTCCGGCCCCGTCCCGGCCGTCGTCGACTGCAGCGGCGAGCCGGAGTCGCCGGGGGAGGCGCGGACGGCGGCGAACCAGCTCTCCGGGGAGCCGAAGTCGCCCTCGGAGACGCCGTTGCTCCCCTGGCTCGCGAACACCTCGCCGTTGCCCATGCCGGCGCCGTACTGGTTGACCGGCGTCCCGGCAGCGACGGCCCCGTCGGAGACGCCGGTGGGGCCGCCGAACTGCGGCATCGAGGGGTCGACGGCGTCCTCGGCGCTCGACGGGATGCGGACGAGCCCAAAGTCGTGGCCGACCGACGAGCCGTCCGGCAGGGTCTGGCGGGCGTAGGCCACGTCGCCGAGCTCGATGGTCGTACCCCGGACGATCAACCCGGTCGCACCGCCGAACGTGCAGTCGGCGCAGACCGCGACCGACAGCTGGTTCACGTCGTAGACGTCGCCGTCGTCCTCGCCGTCCCGCTGTGCGTTCTCGCTTGCGTTCTTGCCGTCGGGAAGAAAGCAGTGGCCGGCCGCCCCGATGTAGCGGTCGCCCCACCCGTCCTGCCAGACGAAGTTGGCCGTACAGCCACCGGTCGTCCCGTCGGGGAAGGCAATGAACATCTGGGAACCGGGCCGAATGCCGGTGGCCAGCTCGGGGACGCCGCCGCCGGCCACGGTGTCAGTCTCGTCCGCCACCTCCAGACAGGGGATTCGTTCGGCGGACTCCCGGCGGTCGACGGTGTCGCCCGCCGACGCGGTTCCGATGCCGCCGACCCCCGCTGCCGTTGCTGCACTCGCTCGGAGCAAATTTCGACGCGTCAACTCGTCTCTATCACGCATCGTTCGTGGTCGGGGGCGACGAACACAACTTGCTTACGCCGTCTATACCTGTCCTATTAAATCGCGACGGGACGGCGACGGGCCGCCGTGCAGTCGAGGAGCCGCGGTAGCCTCCGGCCATGGCTTCCGGGTTCACCTCGACCACCGGGCCGTCGGGGCCCTGTCGGCGGGTCGGCCCTACAGCGTGACGTCCTCGCCGGCGGTGACGACATCCAGTTCCGGTGGTTCGTCGCCGCCTTCCTGGACGTCGTCTTTGGGTGCGAGCGGGACGTCGTCGACGACGGGCATCTGTGCACTCCGGGAGACCGTCGGGCCGCCGACGCCGGACCCGATTGCACCCGCCAGGTTCATGACCACGCCGGCGGCGTCCTTGTCCCTGCCGGCCTCGTACTCCGCCAGGACCGACCCGGAGCCGCCGGCCGAGACGGGGTGTAGACGTACCAGCGTCGTTGGTTTCATTACCACACGACCGTTGCGTCCGGGGACGGAAGGCGTCCGCGGCCCCGTTCCATTTCTGGAACGCTTACCAGCTTCGTTACGCTTATCACCGGGAACCCCCTTATCCGACGGCATGGCACGGACGGCCGAGCGCGTCGACCACGACGAGCTGGCGACGCTGAAGCTCGTCGCGCTCGACGGCGCGCTCGAGAGCCGGACCACGGTGACCTGTGCGGCGCTCGCCGACCGGCTGGACGCGTCGAACCAGACGGCCTCCCGCCGGCTCCAGCGGCTCGAGGACGCCGACTACGTCGAACGGGAGATGACCGGGGACGGCCAACTCGTCGCGGTCACCGGGACGGGGGAGCGTGCCCTCAAGCGGGAGTACGCCGACTACCGGCGGCTGTTCGAGGGCCACGCCGACGTGACGCTGTCCGGCACGGTCACGAGCGGGATGGGGGAGGGCCGCCACTACATCTCGCTGCCGGGGTACATGCGGCAGTTCCGCGAGCGGCTGGGGTACGAGCCCTACGAGGGCACCCTGAACCTCGACCTGGACGAGGAGAGCGTCCGCGACCGGGCCCGGATGGACGCGCTTGCCCCCATCGACATCGACGGCTGGGCGGACGAGGACCGCACCTACGGGCCCGCCTACTGCTGGCCGGCGAGGGTCGAGCGGGCCGACGCGTCCGGCGAGGGCGAGCGGTACGACGCCGCCCACGTCATCGCGCCGGAGCGGACCCACCACGGCGACGACCAGCTGGAGGTCATCGCGCCGGACCGGCTGCGGGACGAACTGCACCTGGAGGACGGCGACACGCTCACCATCCATGTCTCGGAGCAGTGACACCGCCGGCGTCCGCACGGGCGTCGACGACGCCGTGGCGGCGTTCGGAAGCGGCGACCCGGTCCTGATCCACGACGCGGCCGACCGGGAGGGCGAGGTCGACCTCGTCCACCCGGCCGCCGCCGTCGCCCCCGCCGACGTCGCGCGGATGCGGAACGACGCCGGCGGCCTGGTCTGTGTCGCGCTCCCGGACGACGTATGCGACGCCTGGGGCCTCCCGTTCGCCCGGTCGACGCTCTCACACCCGGCCGCCGAGGCCCACGACCTCGCCTACGGCGACCGCTCGTCGTTCTCCATCACGGTGAACCACCGCGACACCTTCACCGGGGTGACCGACGAGGACCGGGCGTTGACCATCTCCGCGCTCGGCGAGGCCGCCGCTGCGGTGCGTCAGGCGACGGCGCTGGCCGGCGACGGGGCCCGCGGCGCCGTCGCCGCCGGCCCCGAGGGCTTCGCCGAGCGGTTCCGCGCACCCGGGCACGTCCACCTCCTGCGGGCCGCCCCCGGGCTGACCGACGACCGGGCGGGCCACACCGAACTCGGCGTCGCGCTGGCCGACGCCGCCGGCGTGGCGCCCGCCGCCGTGGTCTGTGAGATGCTCGACGACGAGGACGGCGGCGCGCTCTCGCCGACCGCCGCCCGCGCACACGCCGACCGGCACGGGCTGGCGTACGTGGAGGGGGCGGACCTCATCGAGCGGTTCGACCGAGAATGATATAGGTGGCTTCTCCTGCGACTCTCGGCAAGTCAGTGATCGTATCGAATAGTCCCGACGGCACCCTCGTGGGCCCGTAGCGCGATAGCTGTCGCTTAGGCAGGCCAAACACTCACGCCTTGCTTCGCTCGCCGCGAGCGCCCCGCCCTCGTCGAGTCCGAACTGGACGTGACTGATCATTTACCGTCGCGGAACCCTTGGAGCAGTCATCGAACAGCGCCCAGGGCTTGCAGTGACCTTCGCCTCTCGGGATAACCGCCACGGTATCGCCGTCGACCCCGTTGCCCCGGCTGTGCTGACGATCCCGCGTCTAGGCGTCCTCGATTCGTTTTAGGCCCGTCCCGTGGTCGCCCTCCCGGCGTCCACCCCGAAATTGCGTCGTCTCGGTCTTCCGGCCGATGATTGCCCGATGCCGTCCTTACCCCACCGATGCCGCTACCTCCGCCATCCGGGAGGCAACCGTGACATCGTGCTCGCAATCACGATGTCCTCACGGTCAGTATTCTCCCGAAGCCAGTCCGCGGCTGCGACGTGGGCTCGCTGTCCGTTGGGAATGTAGATGCCATCAGGCCCTCGAGCTACGAACGATAACTCCAGGACCTCCGCCAGATACCGCCGCATCTCGTCGTGATCTTCATCCGTGGCGGCCAGGCGAATTAACGTTTCAGCTTCCATCGGCGTCCCCCACGTGTGGTTGCGTGCCAGCTTCCACACGAGACGGGCCGTCCCGTCCATCGCTACGAGTTGAGCTTCTCGTTGATCAGTCCGTTCAGTCGGTGTAGGTTCCGGACCAGGTCTTGGCCTGAATCCAAGGTGTATTTCTCCGGCGAGGAGTCTTCGACCACCTCGACGACATCGAGGTGGAGAAGGAGAGGGAGGTGTGTATGGACGGACTGGCGGCTCACACCGGCGTTTTCTGCCAGTTTCGACTTACTGAAGTGGTGGTCGGGCGCGTCCATCAACGCGTCGATCATGTAGCTCACGCTGTCGTGTCGGCTGAGAACGCGCCAGCCACTCGGGTACTCATCCCGGAGTTCGGCTATCTCCCGGTCACCGGTCTCGGCGGGGTCCTGGCTCGCCATACCTCGACAGGGGATGTCAGGTGTGTTAAACCTGTTGGACACCCACTGCCAGCGGTCCCCAGTGCTACAACGCGCGAACGAATTCACCCACCTCGTCATCCTGTGGGCTGCCGCGTATCTGCCATACTGTTTCTAGCCGCGGCCGTGCAACAAGGTCGGTGTGCAACACTCATTACGGGCCCGTCCCACACGTCGCGTATGTCCTTCGAGGAGATGGACGTCGACACCATCTGGCAGAACGGGGAGTTCGTCGACTGGGACGACGCACAGACACACGTCCTGACGCACTCGCTGCACTACGGGACGGCCGTCTTCGAGGGCGTCCGGTGTTACGACACCGTCGACGGGCCCGCCATCTTCCGGTGGGACGAACACCTCGACCGCCTGTTCGACTCCGCAAAGGTCCTCGGGTTGGACGTCCGGCACGACCGCGAGAAGATCACGGACGCGACCGGCGAACTCATCCGGCGGCAGGACCTGCACTCGTGCTACATCCGGCCGCTCGTGTACTACGGCTACGACCAGCTCGGGGTCTCCCCGGAGGGCTGTCCGACGGAGATCATCGTCGCCTGCTGGCCGTGGGGGGCGTACCTCGGCGAGGAGGCACTCGAGAACGGCGTCGACGTGATGGTCTCCTCGTGGCGCAAGCACGCCTCCAGCCAGATCCCGACGAACGTCAAGGCGACCGGGCCGTACATCAACTCGATGCTGGCGGGCGAGGAGGCGCGCGGGAACGGCTACGTCGAGGCCATCGTCCTCAACAAGGAGGGCAACGTCGCCGAGGGTCCCGGCGAGAACCTCTTCGTGGTTGAGGACGGCGAGATCTACACGCCCGGGCTCGCCGAATCCATCCTCGACGGCATCACGCGCAGGACGGTCATCACGCTGGCCCGCGACCTCGGCTACACCGTCCACGATCAGGCGACCGTCTCCCGCGGGGAGCTGTACACCGCCGACGAGCTGTTCTTCTCCGGCACGGCGGCCGAGGTGACGCCGATCCGGAGCGTCGACGACACCGAGATCGGTACCGGGGGGCGCGGCCCCGTCACCCGGGAGGTACAACAGCGGTTCTTCGACCTCGTCGAGGGCGAGCTCGACGGCTACGACGGGTGGTTCAGGTACGTCTGAGTCCGCTTACCCCACGTACAGGTTTACGACGGATGTCTCGGCGTTCAGGACGACTGCGAGTTACTCTGTAGGGGGTATCCGCTGTACGATCGTTATCCTGTCGCACCGGTATACAGATATGGCAACCACTACGACGTATCTGTCAGAGCCAGTTCGGACTGACGTATTCTAGGACTACTGCCTCCTGCGGTAGATGTGTGGCTATCTCGTCGATGATCAACCCGACATTTCGGGCCGACAGCCGCTGGTTCCGCTGGGCGAGGACACCGGCCGTTTCGGCGGGATCGATCTCGCTGAAGAAGTGGTGGTCCTGCGAGAGGACGAGTCGGTCGCGCCGGCGAGCGTATTCTGCTATGTCCTCGTCCGAAACGCCGGGGCCCAGCGCGTCGATATCCTGCACTCGAACGACGTCGTGTCCCATCCGGTTCAGGACGCTATTGTCGCCGCTTCGACGTTCTCGTCGGCGAGAACCCATTAGGCCACTTCGAGTTACTCACGGACCTCCTCGGGGTCCGTCGTCAACTGCTCGTGGTCATCGAAGGCCGCCGCCCGCTGGCGCTCGACCGCCCGCATTTCGTCGGGGTTCTCGTGGTAGTACGTCAGTGCGCGGTAGACGTCGGCGACGTCGAGGTCGTGACGGTCCGCGACCGTCCGCGGTGCGAGTCCATGGCCCTCGACACGCTCCCGAATGAACTGCACCGTAATGCGACGCCCCGCGATGTGGGGCTCGTCGCGCACCTCCCGCACGATACGAGACTGTTGGCGGCTCATCACAAAGACGTATGGTGCGGGACCGGATAAAAACAGTCGGTCGGTGATCGGCCGGAGCGTGTTCGTACCGAAGCCCGTTTATCCGCGCCGCCGTTTCCTCGGGTATGTCGCTGTGCGTGACGTTCCTGGGGACGGGCGGGGCCGTGCCGACGACCCAGCGGAACACGAGCGCGGTGTTCGTTCGCCGCGAGGGCGACCGCCTGCTGTTCGACTGCGGCGAGGGTACCCAGCGGCAGATGATGCGGTTCGGCACCGGCTTCGGCGTCGGCCACGTCTTCGTCACGCACCTTCACGGCGACCACGTCCTCGGCATCCCCGGCCTGCTGCAGACGATGGAGTTCAACGAGCGGACCGACCCCATCGCCATCCACGTTCCCGCCGGCACCCGGAGCGATGTCGAGGACCTCGTCTCCGTCGCCGGCGGCCGGCCGGAGTTTCCGGTGCGGGTCAACACTGTCGATGCGGGCGGGGTCGCCCTGGCAGCGGACGATTACGAGGTCAGGGCGTTCGCGACGGACCACAACGCCCGGTCGGTCGGCTTCGCGCTGATCGAAGAGGAGCGCAAGGGCCGGTTCGACAGGGAGCGCGCCGAGGAACTCGGCGTTCCGGTCGGCCCGAAGTTCCAGCGGCTCCACGCCGGCGACCCCGTCGAACTGGAGGACGGGACGGTCGTCGAGCCGGACCAGGTCGTCGGCGAGCCGCGGCCGGGCCGGACGGTCGCCTACACCGGCGACACCCGACCGACGGCGGCGACCGTCGAGTCCGCCGACGGCGCCGACCTGCTCGTCCACGACGCGACGTTCGCGTCGGACAACGCGGACCGGGCCGCCCGGACGGCCCACGCGACGGCGGTCGGGGCCGCGGAGGTCGCCAACGATGCCGGCGCCGCCCGGCTCGCGCTGGTCCACCTCTCCTCGCGGTACGCGGGCGACGCTACGCCTATCGAGTCGGAGGCCGCCGAGGTATTCCAGGGCGAGTGTGCGTTCGTCCCCGACGACGGCGAGGCCGTGGACGTACCGTTCCCCGAGTGACAGAAAACTTATACCTGGAGTGGCCCTGGTGGGAAAGCATGGACGAAAACCCAACGCTCGCCCGCCGGCGGGTGCTAGCGGCCGGCGCGGCGACGCTCTTCGCGGGCCTCGCCGGGTGCAACGGCGGCGGGGAGTCGATCGAGCCCGGCCCGCCGACCGCCCAGGCCCCGACGAATACGGGCGTGCTCGTCCGCGCCGACATGGCCCTGTTGGACCACGACGGGACCGAGCAGATCCTCGATGCCTACGGGGCCACCACGGACGGCGACGGGTCCGCGAACGGGCCCGGTGGCCCGGGCGGCGGCATCGACGCCGACCTGATCGCCGAGTTCGAGGGCCGGACCGGACTGGCCGCGGCCGACGCCGACGTCGTCGTGGTCTTCGCCGACCAGCCCCGCGGCGACTTCGCGGCCTACGTCGTCGAGGGCGGCTGGGACGAGTCGACCGTCGTCGAGTCGATCGAGTCCGCGACGGACCGGGAGTACGAAGCCCGCGATCACGAGGGCGGCACCGTCTACGAGCCGAGCGACGGTGGTGACGACGTTGACTACATCGGATACGTCGCCGACGGCCGGTACGCCATCGGGAGCGAGGCCGCCGTGGAGGCAGCCATCGAGACCGCCCGCGCCGACCGGGACTCCGTCGGCGGTTCGCTGAAGGCCGCCTTCGACGACGCGACCGATAGCCAGGCCGAGGGCACGACCTACGTCACCGCGGCCACCGACGACCCCAGGGCGTACCTCCCGCCGGACGACAGCGACCGGGTGCCGGCGGCCGTCTCACTGGACGTCTACGAGCAAGCGAACGTCGGCACGGTCGCGTTCACGGCCGCCGAGAACAGCGTCGCCATCGACGCCGAACTCCGGGTCGACGACGAGAACACCGCCCGCGACATCGCGGACTTCACCGTCGTCCTCAAGCAGGGCCTCGCCGGTCGGGCGGGCGACGCCGTCGCGGCGGAACTGCAGAACGTGACGGTCGAACAGGACGGCGACGTCGTCACCATTGCCTACCGTGGCGACGTCGAAGGCGCGGCAGCCCTGGCCGGGTTCATCTAACGTGGGTGTACTTGCACTCCTCCGAAAGGAGGCGATCACGCTCCGGCGGAACCTCGGGCTGTTTTTCGTCCTCCTCGTGTTGGTGCCGGCGGCGCTGGCGGTCGCGACGTCCGTCTACCAGCAGACCATCCCGCAGGACATCCCCGTCGCCGTCGCGCCGGCCGACGACGCCACGACCGAATCCGACATGCGGCTCGTCCGCGGCGCGGTGAGCTTCTTCGCGACCCCCGTGGAGTACGACAGCCGGGCGGCCGCGGTCGAGGCGATGGAGCGCGAGGAGGTCTACATGGCGTTCGTCGTGCCACCGAACCTCACCGACGACGACGCCAACGTGACGGTCACCGTCGTCACGGACGCCGCGAACGCGCCGCTTTCGGACCCCGCGGAGCTGGCGTTCGAGACCTTAGAGCGGCAGTTCGACAGCGTCTTCCCGGCGACCGTCACGCTCGAAGAGGAATCGGTTGGCACAGAGCGCACGCTCTCGGAGTTCATGGTGCCCTCGGCGCTTTTTGCCCTGGTCGTCCTCTACGCCCTGGTGTATCTGCCCTACCAGGTGCGGGAGGAGCGTCGCGTCATGGATCGGCTCCGGACCGAGACACGGCTCGAACTCGTGGTCGCGAACAAGCTCCTGTTCTACGGCGTCCTCGTCGTCGTACCCGCCGCGACGGTGTCGGCCGCCGCCCGCTACTACGGCTACGGCTTCGACGCCCTGGGCGTCGAGACGCTCGCGGTGCTCGGGCTCTCCTTTCTGTACATGGCCGCCGCCGGGCTCGCGGTCCTGTTCTTCATGCGGCTCCGGCAGGCGGCGGTGTTCGTGAACCTGGGGCTCGCCGTCGGCGTCCTGACGCTTTCGGGCCTCATCTACCCCGTCGGCTTCTACTCGGCCGTCCGGAAGCAGCTCTCGCGGGCGCTGCCGACCCACTACTCGCTCGTCACGCTCCGCGGCACGTTGCTCCGCGGCCACTCGCTGTCGTTCCACGAGGAGCATCTGACCTGGCTGGCCGCGACGACCCTCGCCGCCCTCCTGGTGCTCGCGGTCGCGATCCGGCACTACGAGCGGGGTGGCGTCCATGCCTGAGGCCGGCTTCCGCATCGCGGGCGTGACCAAGCGGTACGGGTCCGTGACCGCGCTGTCGGACGTCTCGCTCACCGTCTCGCCCGGGCGTCTCCACGGCCTCGTCGGCCCGAACGGCTCCGGGAAGACCACACTGTTCCACGTCCTGTCCGGGCTGGCCCGACCGACCGACGGCCGGGTGGGCCGCCCTGACGCGAGCGTCGGCGTGGGGTTCCAGACGCCGCGGTTCTACCCGGACCTCACGGTCCGGGAGAACCTCCGGGTGTTCCGCTCGTTCGCCGCAGATCCGCCGCCGGTCGACTGGACCGAGACGCTGCTTTCGGAACTCAGGCTCGAGCCGGCGGCCCACCGGCTGGCCGCCGATCTCTCCGGCGGGTTCCGCACCAAGCTCGACCTCGCGCTGGCGATGGTCAAGCGGCCGACGTTCCTGTTGCTCGACGAACCGCTGGCGGACGTCGACGACCACTCCAGGCGCCGGATCGTCTCCTTTCTGTCCGGCTACCCCGGCGAGGACCGCTGTGTCGTCGTCTCGACGCATTCCCTCGAGGCGTTCGCCGACGCCCTCGAACGCGTGACGGTGCTGGTCGACGGGCGTGTCGAGTTCGACGGCCCCAGCGAGGACGACGCCCTCGCCCAGTACCGCGCCGCACTCGAGTAGCGCCGGGGAGAGGCCATCGCTCTCCGGTCAGCGACCTGACGGCTGCCGCTATTCGCCGGACTCCCGGCGCCGGTACATGCCGTCGCCGACCCACTCGATGACCGCCTCGTCGTGCTGGTTGTAGCCGGTGAGTTTCGAGCGGACGTGGCCCATCTCGGGCCGGCTCTCGGAGGGCCGCGTTTCGAGGACCTCGATCTCGACCCGGAGCGTGTCCCCCGGCCGGACCGGCTCGATCCACTCCAAGTCCTCGACCCCGCTGGCGCCCATCGACGTCTCGGGGTCGAGGAACTCCTCGACCACGAGCCGCATGCACATCGCGGCGGTGTGCCAGCCCGAGGCGACGAGGCCCCCGAAGACCGAGTCCGCCGCGGCCGCCTCCTCGAGGTGGAACGGCTGGGGGTCGTACTGTTCGGCGAAGGCCGTGATCTCCTCGCGGTCGACCTCGTAGCGGCCCTCGAGCGCGTAGGTGTCGCCGGCCTCGAGGTCCTCGAAGTACCGTGGCATTGGGTGGTGGTCGGGTCGGGCGGTAAAAAACCCGGCCCATCCGTCGGTGTCGGGTGGCCACGAACCCGTCCCTCGGCGTCGGGTGGGTACGTCCCCGTCCCTCGGTGTCGGCTGGTCACGTTCCCGTCGCGTTCGGGCTACGGATGGGGTTCCACACAGACGGTACCGGTTTCCGGCAGCGCCACCGAGTTTATGCTCGGCCGCCCCGAACCCGGGGCCAGTGAGCACGCGCACGAGCGCTCTCGATTCGCTCATCTTCGGCGTCGACGTCCAGAGCGGCGACGTCAGGGGCGAGGCGCCCTCCTACGCCGTCGTCGCGCTCGACGGCGAGTCGGTCGACCGCGACGTGGTCAGCCGCCGGAAGCTCCGCCGCCGGATCCAGGCCGAGGAGCCGGCCATCGTCGCGACGGACAACACCTTCGAACTCGCCGCGGACAAGGAGGCCCTGGTGGGGTTCCTCCGGGAGTTGCCGGGCGGAACGACGCTCGTCCAGGTGACCGGCGACGAGCGGCCGGAGCCGCTCTCGCGGGTCGCGGCCCGCCACGGCGTCCCCTACGGGAAGGCGCCGATGCAGGAGGCCGAAGCCGCCGCGCGGCTGGCCGCCCGGAACGTCGGCTACGAGGTGTCGGCCTTCACCGACACCACCGAGGTCAAGGTCGCCCGCGGCCGGACGACGGGCGGTGGCGGGTGGAGCGAGGACCGGCTCACCCGCCGGATCCACGGCTCGGTGAAGCGGACGGCCCGCGAGGTCGAATCCGACCTCGACGACGCCGGCCTCGCGTACGACCGCGACGTCACCGAGAAGTACGGCGGGTTCTCCCGGGCCGTCTTCGAGGTCGAGGCGACGCCGGAGGAGCTGCCGGTGTCGGCCCGGCGGTCCGGCGACATCCGGATCGAGGTCGAGCGGGAGCGCCGCGAGGGCATCGAGTACCGGCCGCTCGCCACCCGACGGGACCACGTCGTCGTCGGCATCGATCCCGGGACGACGACGGCGGTGGCGCTTCTGGATTTGGATGGCGACGTCCTCGACGTCTGGTCGACTCGAACGGCCGACACCGCCGCGGTCATCGAGTGGATCATCGAACACGGCCGGCCCGTCCTGGTGGCGGCCGACGTCACGCCGATGCCGGAGACCGTCGAGAAGATCCGGCGGAGCTTCGACGCCGGCGCATGGGTGCCCGACGTCGACCTCCCGGTCGACGAGAAGCTCCACCGGACCCGCGAACACCCCACCGACAACGATCACGAGCGGGACGCCCTGGCGGCGGCGCTTTTCGCCTTCGACGACCGCGAGGACCAGTTCGATCGGATCACCGCCAGGACGCCGGCGCCGCTGAACCGCGGGGAGGTCATCGCCGGCGTCGTCGGGAGCGACGAGAGCGTCGAGTCGGTGGTTTCCGACCTCGCCGACGACGAGGAGGGCGACGAGGAGTCGACCGAACACGACCCCCGGGAACCGTCCGCTGAGGAGAAGGAGATAAAGCGGCTGGAGGCCCGCGTCGGCCGGCTCGAGGACCACGTCGAGGACCTCGAGGACACCGTCCGCCGGAAGGACGACCGCATCGAGGAGCTGGAGACGGAGCTGTCGGACGCCCGCCGCGAGGAGCGTCGGGAGGCTCGCGAGCGCCGGGAGGTCACCCGGCTCCAACGGGACAACGAGCGGCTAAAGCGGGAGCTGGCCGAGGCCGAGGCTGCCACCGAGCAGCTCGACGACAAGCTCGAGCGCCTGAAGGAGCTGTGGAAGCTCGACCACTCGAACTTCGCCGACGTGGCCGCCGAGCGGCAGGACCTGGTCCCGGTCAAGCCCGTCGAGCAGTTCACGACCGACGCCATCGAGGCCGCCGACGAGACCTACGGCATCGCGGCCGGCGACGTCGTCTACCTCCGGGACGCAAGCGGCGCCGGCCGGTCGACGGCCCGCCTGCTCGCCGACATGGGGCCGCGGCTCGTCCTCCGGGAGGGCGGGCTCTCCGAGCAGGCCGACCGGGTGCTGTTCGAGGCGGAGGTGCCGGTCGCGCCCGCCGAGGAGGCGACCATCCGGGAGATAGACGAACTCGCGGTCACCCGCGAGGGCGACGTCGAGGCGGCCATCGCCGGCTGGAAGGACCGCGCCGAACGCCGCCGCCGCGAGCGGAAGGCCGAGGAGCTGGATCGGCTCATCAGCGAACACCGGGCCAGGGACACAGACGGGGACTGACCACGACCGGAGCGCTTTTGCGTACAGATGGAGTCGCCTCGACCATGCTACCCATCCAGTTCGGCATCCCCGGCGGCCCGGAGATACTGATTTTCCTGCTTATCGGCCCGGTCATCGCGGTCGCGCTCGCGTACTACATCTACACGGACGCGGAGAAGCGCGGCGAGGACAACGGGGCGCTGTGGGCAGTTGTGGCTGGCCTCGCATCCATCGTCGCGTCCCCCATCGGCGGGCTGATCGTCCTGTTCGTGTACGTGCTCCAGCGCGAGTAGACCCGTCCGAGCCCCGGGCGCGACCGCCGATTAGAACAGGTCCTCGTACTCCATCCCCATCGACCGGAGGAACGACTCCATGAGCCCGTGGCCCACGAGGGCGTAGCCGAGGGCCACGGCGAGCGCCCCGACGGCGGCCCGCCGGTTCTCCCGGGCGAGGATGAGAAAGCCGACGACGAGCGCCACGAGGCCGGCGATGCCGGTCTCGCCGAGGGTCTTCTTCGCGACGTCTCCGTCCATACCGTCGAATGTGAGCGATGCGATAAAAGGGATTTGCTCGGTCCAGGGGTGTGCGTCTGGGGGAAGACAACTCGGCATGCCGACTGGGGCGGAATTACGAAGCATCCCTTAGCGAGTAGAGAGAGCGAGCTATTCACCCGCGGCGAGGGCGTGGCGCGAGCAAAATAGAGAGATACTGGAATAAGTGCGCGCTGGGAGCGACGAGCATCCGCGAGCGCGCCGGCAGGCGCGCGAGCGGTTCACCGTCGGCGACCGAAGGGAGCCGACGGGGCGGTAGTTTTTCCCCAAGTTTTTGCGAGCGAGTGGCTCCCCGCAGCGCGCCGGAGGCGCGCGAGGAAGCCCGAGCGAGTAAAAAGTGGGGGTTCCCTAAAACTCGTCACACACCGGGATGCCGACGGTCCCGTAGTCGTCCATCGAGGCGATGACGTCGGGGACGTCTTCGAGGGAGACGGTCTCGGAGACGATCCTCCCGGGCTCGATCTTACCCCGCTCCATCATCGCGAAAATCTCCTCGTACTCGTGGGGCGGCATGCCGAAGGAGCCGACGAACTCGCGTTCGTCCATCACGATGGTGTCGACCGGGAGCGAAACCTCGCCTTCCTCCTCGCTGGTGGTGAGGCCGATCTGGAGGTTCTGGCCGCCCTTGCAGAGCGAGTTCACCGAGTTGCGACAGGTCTCGGCGACGCCGAGGGCGTCGACGCTGATCTCCACGCCCCGGCTGGACTCGGTGTGGCCCTTGACGGCCTGCGGGACGTCCTGGACCGCGGTGACGTCGACCGTCTCGTCGGCGCCGAGCGCTTCGGCCTTCGCGAGCTTGTCCTCGGCGAGGTCGACGGCGATGACGTTCGCGCCGAGGGCGTCGGCGATGTGGACGGCCGATAGCCCCACGCCGCCGCAGCCGTGGACGGCGACCCAGTCGCCGGGCGTGACGTCGACGCGGTGGACGAGGCCGTGGAACGCGGTCGCAAAGCGGCAGCCGAGGCCGGCGACGTCGACCGGGTCGACGCCGTCGGGGAGCTTGATGACGTTGTGGTCGGCGTTCCGGACGGGGAACGCCTCGGCGAAGGCGCCGGGCTGGAATGAGACGAACCCGAGCGGGATGACCCGCTCGCAGATGTTCGCCCGGCCCTGCTTGCAGTACCGGCAGGTGCCATCGCTGAGGTTGAACGGGACGCAGACGCGGTCGCCAACGCTCAGGTCCTCGACGTCCTCGCCGATCTCCGTGATGACGCCGACGGGCTCGTGCCCGAAGATGAGCCCCGGCGTCGGCATGACGCCGACCCAGTCCCAGTCGCCCTGCCAGGCGTGCCAGTCGGACCGGCAGATGCCGCAGGCCTCCGTCTCGACGACGATGCCGGCCGGGTCCGGCTCCGGTCTCTCGACCTGCTCTACCTCCATCTTCTCGCCGACCTCCTCGAAGACGACGGCGCGCATCGTCTCCGCTTCCTGTTCGGGTTCGGCCGTGCTCATGACGCCCGAACACTGCCCTTCCATCCCATTAACTGTTGGCACCGCACACGCCCGTAGACCGGGCCGCCGTCTACACGCACCGACGATGCCACGGTGACGGTCGCATTCGCCGGCACGCCGCTGACCGATACGGCGGCGTCGAATCCCGGGCCGGACCCTGCACAGCGCTTAAACGGTTCCCTGCCGAACCGCCGCCCATGAGTGACAACGAGGGACGGACGAACCTCCGGATGCCCGACGACGACGAGGTGTTCGCCGTCGTCACGAACATGCTCGGCGCCAACCGGGTGACAGTCCGGTGTATGGACGGGACGGAACGCACCGCCCGCATCCCCGGACGGATGCAGAAACGCATCTGGATCCGGGAGGACGACATCGTCCTCGTCGAGCCGTGGGACTGGCAGGACGAGAAGGCTGACGTCGTCTGGCGGTACGAGAAAGGGGACGCCGACCAGCTCCGCCAGGAGGGCCACATCCAGGGGAGCGTCTGACCGCCGCCGGCATCCGTCGAATCCGTCCCCCCGGCCGCTTTCCGAGACGTCACTCGTCGACTCGCTGCCCCCCGCCCGTCGGTCCTCTCACTCGCCGTCGTTCTCGCCCGACCCGTTTCCCACTGGACGTCGTTCTCGCCCGATACGGTTCCGACTATTCGTCGCTCGCGCACGTCCTCCGTTCCGAGGACCGGTGACGCTTTCCGTCGACGTCGCGTACGTCGACCGGATGACCGAGGAGTACGGCCTGCTCGAGGTCGCCGACGACGCGGCCGTCGGCGACGAGTGGGAGGAACTCGACGTCACCGACACCGAGGCCGACCGCATCGCCCGCCGGCAGGACCGGGAGTTCCTCGAGTTCCGCAAGCGGATCACGAACACCGAGCAGTTCAAGGTCACCGACTCGGTGTTCGACGACGCCACCCTCGGCGCCCTCTACAAGCTCGTCCAGGACGGCCACGTCGACGCCTTCGGCGGCCCCATCTCGACCGGCAAGGAGGCCAACATCTACACCGCCCTGGGGCCGGACGCCGAGGTGGCGGTGAAGGTCTACCGCATCAACGCCTCAGACTTCCGGCAGATGCGGGAGTACCTCGACGGCGACCCCCGGTTCGAGGGCATCGGCGACGACAAGAAGAAGGTCGTCGTCGCCTGGACGACGAAGGAGTACGCCAACCTCGAGCGCGCACACAGTGCCGGCGTCCGGGTCCCCACGCCCATCGCGGTCGAGCGGAACGTCCTCGTGATGGAGTACCTCGGCGGCGCCGAGGACCGCGCCAAGCGCCTCAACGAGGTCACCGTCGAGAACCCCGAGACGGCCTACCAGGTCGTCCGGGAGTACGCCCGCCGGCTGTACCGCGCCGGCCTGGTCCACGGCGACCTCTCGGAGTACAACCTCGTCGTCCACGAGGGGGAACTCTGCGTGCTCGACCTCGGCCAGGCCGTCACCGTCCACCACCCGAACAGCCGCGATTTCCTGAAGCGGGACTGCCACAACGTCGCCGCGTTCTTCCGCCGGCAGGGCCTGGAGGTGGGCGACGAGGAGATGGTGGAGTACGTTACGGAGCCGGAGCCGGAGCCGTCCGGGGACCTCGAGGACTGACGGTAGGTCGGTCGAGCGCGGTATCGATTTCCCGCAATCTACACCCCGATTGCCCTCCCGGCGCTCGTGACGCCGCGGCTCGCGGCTCGCTCCGCTCACCGCTCGCTCGTTCGGCGGCGCTCTCGTCGGCCGCACCGCCCGGCTCGCGGCTCGCTCCGCTCACCGCTCGCCCCTTCCGAGGCGCTCCCGCTGGTCGCGCCTCGCGCCCGAGCCTTCTTCTCTACCGTCCACGAAGCCCCGGACATGAAGCTCGGCGTCATCTCGGACACCCACGACAACGTCCCGGCGGTCGAGGCGGCGATGGACCGTTTCGAGGCGGCTGACGTGGACGCCCTGATCCACTGCGGCGACTTCGTCGCGCCGCCGGTCATCCCCCACCTCGACCTGGAGGGGGTGTCCGTTCACGCGGTCCGCGGGAACAACGACGGCGAACGCGAGGGCCTCCGGGACGCCTTCGACTCGCTCGACGGCGGGACGCTGCACGGCCGGTTCGCCGACCTCGCGTTCGACGGCGTCGACGTCGCGGTGCTGCACGGCGAACAGCGGCCGGTCATCGAGGCGCTCGCGGCCTCGGGCGAGTACGACTACGTGTGTCACGGCCACTGGCACGTCCGCGAAGAGCGGTCGGTCGGCGACGCGACGGTGCTCAACCCCGGCGCCCACTTCCCGACCGTTGGCGAGGCCCACCGCACGGTCGCCATCGTGGACACCCGCCGTGACGACGTGGAGTTCCTGGACGTCGACGCGTCTGTATGACCGTGGACGTCCGGACGGCGACGGCGGAGGACCTCGCGGCCGTCGAGGCGGTGGCGCGGGACGCGTGGTACGCCGCCTACGGCGGGTTCCTCGAACCACGGAGCGTCGAGGCCGGTCTCGCACAGTCCTACGACGAGGACGTCCTGGCGACGGCGGTCGCGCACGACGCCATCGAGTTCCTGGTCGCCGAACTGGACGGCGAGGTGGTCGGGTTCGCCAGCGCCGAGCGGACCTGGACCGACGAGGTGGAACTCCACACGCTGTACGTCAACCCCGACCGCTGGGGCGAGGGGGTCGGCTCGGCGTTGCTCGAGGTGGTCGAGGCGTGGGCGACCGACCAGGACGTCGACCGCGTCGTCGCCGCCGTCTTCGCCGACAACGCCGTCGGCCGCGGGTTCCTCGAGGCGCGAGAGTTTGAGCAAGGCCAGGCGGCGAAGGGCGAGGTCGCCGGGGAACTGCACGACGAGTACGAGTACGAGCGGTCGCTGTGAGGGCGGTTGCTCGCGGCGCGGCCCCGTCTCCGCCGCGAAACACCGCCGGAGCGGTCAGCGAACGCTTAAAAGGCGGCCTGCCCAAGCGGGCGTATGCACCACGTGACTGTTCCTGACGACCGCATCGGCGTGCTCATCGGCGAAGGGGGTGAGACCATGCGCGAGATCGAGGAGCGCGCCGAGGTCCGGCTGGACGTGGACAGCGAGACCGGGTCGGTCAGGATCGAGTCCGTGGGCGACCCGATCCGCGGACTGGCGGGCCCGGACGTCGTCGAGGCCATCGGCCGGGGGTTCGCACCCGCGGAGGCCATGCGGCTGCTCGAGGACGACATGCAGCTGTTCGACGTGGTGGACATCGAGGCCGCCACGCGGAACAAGAACGACCTCCGCCGACAGAAGGGACGTCTCATCGGCGAGGACGGCCGGACCCGGGAGCTGATGGAGGAACTCAGCGGCGCGGATGTCGTCATCTACGGGACGACGCTCGGCATGATCGGCAAGCCGGAGCAGGTCGACGCCGTCCGCAGCGCCGCCGAGATGATCCTCGACGGCGCACCCCACGGCGCGGTGTACTCCTTCCTGGAGCGCCGGCACAACGAGATGCAGTCCAACGACATCGAGTACCACCAGTTCACCGGGTGACGCTGCCCGGCGACGCCCCCGCCGTCAACCGCCGGTCAGCCCGCCGCGTCAGAACGGGGCTTCGGCGTCGTCGGTGACGACTTGCTCCTCGCGGGCCGCGTCGGGCGCGTTCAGCGTCTCGGCGAGTTCCCCCCGCTCTTCCAGTTCCGCCAGGACGTCGCTGCCGCCGACGAACTCGCCGTCGACGTACGTCTGGGGGATGGTCTCCCAGCCGCTGTGGGCCTCCAGTGCATCGCGGAACGCCTCGAGGTTCTGGAGGGCGTCGACCACCTCGACGTCCTCCCGGTACTGCCGGATCAGTCCAAGGGCGCGCTCGGAGTACCCGCACTGCGGCATCAGCTCGTCGCCCTTCATGAACAGGGCCACCTCGGACTCGTCGATGGCCTCGTCGACGCGGGCGGTGGCCGCCTCGGCGTCCAGTTCGGGTTCGGTGGGGTCGAAGGTCATCGCTTGAGGGTAGGCGGTGCCGACGAATAGGCGTTGTGCCCGATGGCGTCGGCGAAGGCCTCGAGGCGCCGCGCGAGGACAGGCCGGTTCGGGTGCTCTCAGCATCGCCCGCCGATCCGGCGTGCCCGGAGTGCCCCGAGAGCGTCGCATCAACGTACATAAAGCTTGTGTGTAACGCCCTCACAGCCTCGCAGCAGGTCCTTCCGGCGGTTTCCGGCAAGCCAGTTCAGCAATCTTTATATAGAACCACAGACAATCATCGGACGACCATGGCACAACAGATGGGTAACCAGCCCCTCATCGTTCTCTCGGAGGACAGCCAGCGCACGTCCGGGCGCGACGCCCAGTCGATGAACATCACCGCCGGCAAGGCGGTCGCCGAGTCCGTACGGACGACTCTCGGCCCGAAAGGCATGGACAAGATGCTCGTCGACTCGACGGGCAACGTCGTCGTCACCAATGACGGCGTCACCATCCTCGGCGAGATGGACATCGAGCACCCGGCGGCCAACATGATCGTCGAGGTCGCCGAGACCCAGGAGGACGAGGTCGGGGACGGCACGACGACCTCCGTCGTCATCGCCGGCGAACTCCTCTCGAAGGCCGAGGACCTCCTCGAGCAGGACATCCACGCCACCATCCTCGCGCAGGGCTACCGGCAGGCCGCCGCCGAGGCCAAGGAGATCCTCGACGACGTCGCCATCGAGGTCGACGTCGAGGACACCGAGATCCTCGAGTCCATCGCCGCCACGGCGATGACCGGCAAGGGCGCCGAGGCCTCGAAGGACCACCTGGCCGAACTCAGCGTCCGCGCGATCCGCGCGGTCGCCGACGACGACGATGTCGACGTGGACAACGTCAAGGTCGAGAAGGTCGTCGGCGGCGCCGTCGACGACTCCGAGCTCGTCGAGGGCGTCCTCGTCGGCAAGGAGCGCGTTCACGACAACATGCCGTACTTCGCCGAGGACGCGGACGTCGCACTCCTGGACACCCCGATCGAGGTCAAGGAGACCGAGATCGACGCGGAGGTCAACGTTACTGACCCCGACCAGCTCGAGCAGTTCTTAGAGCAGGAGGAACGGCAGCTCCGCGAGATGGTCGACCGGCTCGTCGAGGTCGGCGCCGACGTCGTCTTCTGCCAGAAGGGCATCGACGACATGGCCCAGCACTACCTCGCCCAGGAGGGCATCATCGCCGTCCGCCGGGCGAAGAAGGCCGCCGAGGACCTCGGCTTCGCCGGCTCCGTCGCCCAGAAGGACATCGCCGGCGACGAGAAGATCTTCGTCGAGGAGGTCGAGGAGGCCCGCGCGGTCACGCTCATCCTCCGCGGGGGGACCGAGCACGTCGTCGACGAGGTCGAGCGGGCCGTCGAGGACAGCCTCGGCGTGGTCCGCACGGCCCTCAACGAGGGCGAGGTTCTGCCCGGCGGCGGCGCGCCGGAGACGGCGCTGGCGCTCGGCCTGCGGGACTACGCCGACTCCGTCGGCGGCCGCGAGCAGCTCGCCGTGGAGGCCTTCGCCGACGCCGTCGACGTCATCCCGCGCACGCTCGCGGAGAATGCGGGTCTGGACCCCATCGACTCGCTGGTCGACCTCCGGAGCCGGCACGCCGACGACGGCTCCGTCTCCGGACTGGACGCCTACACCGGCGACGTCCTCGACATGGAGTCCGAGGGTGTCGTCGAGCCGCTCCGCGTGAAGACCCAGGCCATCGAGTCCGCCACCGAGGCGGCCGTCATGATCCTCCGCATCGACGACGTCATCGCCGCCGGCGACCTGAAGGGCGGCAGCTCCGACGACGACGATGGCGAGGACATGCCCGGCGGCCCCGGCGGCGGTCCCGGCGGTGGCATGGGCGGTATGGGCGGCGGCATGGGCGGTATGGGCGGCGGCATGGGCGGCATGATGTAATCGCCCGGCCCGTTACCGTACCCACTCCCTGCCAGTTCGCACCGCCCGCTCACTGACGCTCCGTTCTCTTATCGACGCGCCATATAGCGGCTGCGGCCGTCTTCTGTGCGCCGTCGTTCTTCCTGTGGTGTGCGTTCGTCCTTCCGGTCCTCCCCAGGGTGTCGACCACGCTCTCTCGGCCGGGATTGTCGACCCCCTATGCCCCCTCGGAGCGAGAGCGGCGCGGGCGGTCGGCCCGACCCGTCGCGGAACGCGGAGAGGGCGGCCTACCGTTCCCGTCCCCGCGCCAGCAGCACGGCTGTCAGCACGGCCAGCGCCGCCAGCAGCGGCCCCAGGCCGGGGCCGTCATCTTTGGTTGGTGAGCCGGCAGTCGGCGTCGCCGACGCCCTGGAAGTGCCGGTCGATGCCGCCGTCGCTGTGGGGGTAGCAGTCGGCGTCGGGGTCGAGGTGGCGGTTGGCGCCGGAGTGGCAGTCGGCGTCGCCGTTCGAGTGGACACGGCTTGCGGGTCGGGCGCCGAGTCGTCGATGCCGCCGTCGTCGTCCGCGGTCGAGAGGGTGACTGTCGTCGTCTTCAGGGGCAGGACCGAGGCGCTCGGACCGTGGACACCACCGGTAAGGATGGACCGGTCGTTCGTCGACGGCGGGGTCTGTAAGGCGACTGTCACCTACTTGTTCAATAGTTCGAGAGGTATAAACGGCGTCACATCAATCGGGCCGATCAACTCGCCGTCAACGAATTCTCTTTAACTTAATTCGACCCGTCCCGGCGGCCGCAGTCTTATATGAAAAGGTAATACACCTAACCATAGGGATGTTAACGATCAGGCGGGTTCAGCTTACGGCGGTGGCGGCGACCGTCCTCGTTGCTGGAGGTGGCTACTACTTGGCGGCGACCTACACCGGTTCCAATCCGAGAGGGATCGGCTGGACCACAGCCGTCATCGTCCTCCTGACGATGGCCGGGGTTGCGCTCTGTGGCGCGGCGGTCGCGCTCCTCAGCCTCATCCGGTACATCGGCCGCGAGTCGAAGGTACCGCTCGACCACCTCGAGGCCGGACTGGCCGGCCTCGCACTCCTCTCGACCCCCTTGGTCATGTACGGGTTACCGCGTCCACTCGGCGTGGTCGCCGTCTCGGTCGCCGCCCTCTGTGTCATGGTGCTTGCCCGCGCCGGGTACGCGACGTTCACGGCCGGTCGGGGATGAGAGGGGCGCGGGCACCGGGTCGGGGCGGCTCGCCGTCTCCCTTGCGTCCCGCCGCATCGGCTGGCGCCCCCGCCCCCCGGCGTTCGCGGCCGGAGAACCGCTCGCGCTCGTCGGGCGCTTGCGGATGCTCGCGTGCAGCTTTGTGCGCCTGCACCGCTCGCCGGACAAGAGGCGTGGTTCGAGGAAGACCCTCGGTATCTCACAGGGTTCGCTGCTACCAGGGCTCGCTTTTCAGCCCCAGCACGTACGCGCCGGCGTTCGTCACAACGTGCAGCAGCGGCGTGAGAATAGCGACGACTACGAGCACCGGTAGCGTGAACGTCGCGAGGAACCACTCGCTGGCCACGAGCAGCGTCAGACCGAGCGAGGCGACGACGAAGTCGAGTTGGTCGACGCCGGGGAACGAGGCGCCGCGCTCGCGGCCGGTTCGGCGCTTGAGGAACGACGCGAGGATGTCCCCGAGCATTGCGCCGAGGGCCAGCGCCACCGCGGCGTGGACCGGAAAGACCGGCAGTCCGAGACCGGTCGCACCGGTCGCCGCCGGTTCCAGCAGGTTCAACACGAGGGCGACGGCGACCCCTGCCGCAGTCCCCGCGGCGGTGCCCCGCCAGGTCTTCCCGTCACCGAACAGCCGGTTCCCGTCCGGGAGGGCCCGGCCGCCGTCGATCGGGCGGCCGCCGCCGACGAGCACCGCGGCGTTGTTCGGGACGTACGCCGGCAGCATCGCCCACACGGCGACGACGACCGGCTCGACGACCATGGCTCGGCCTCCGCGCGGCCCGCCCAAAAGGGCGACGGCTCCCGGTACGCTCTTGGGTCGCGCGGCAGTATTTGCCACGATCTTCAACCGCCTCGGCGAACACTACGAGGCCCGCGAGCCGGCCGACGCCGACGCCGAGGCCTACTGTGAGCTCCTCTCGACCATCGGCGACACCGACCTCGACGCCTGCGTCTCCGTGAAGCCCTCCCAGCTCGGCTTCGACGTCGACCCGGCCGTCTTCCGGGAGAACCTGACCCGGGTCGTCGGGACGGCCGCCGAGCACGGCGGATTCGTCTGGATCGACATGGAGGACCACACGACCACCGACGGGACGATCGACGCCTTCGAGTCCCAGGTCCGACGGTACCCCGGCGTGGGGCTCTGTCTCCAGGCCAACCTCAAGCGGACGCCGGCGGACCTGGCGCGGCTCGCCGACCTGCCCGGCAAGGTCCGACTCGTCAAGGGCGCTTACGACGAACCGCCGGACGCGGCCTACACCGACAAGGCCAGGATCGACGAGGCGTTCCGGGATCTCCTCGTGGGGGCCTTCGAGCGGTTCGACGGCGGCGTCGCCCTCGGGAGCCACGACCCCGAGATGATCGAGTTGGCCCGAACGCTCCACCGGGAGTACGGGACCGACTACGAGGTCCAGATGCTGATGGGGGTCCGCGAGGACGCCCAGCGGGCCCTCGCCGCCGACGGCGTGGCGGTCTACCAGTACGCCCCCTACGGGACGCGGTGGCTGTCGTACTTCTACCGTCGGGTGATGGAGCGGAAGGAGAACGCGCTGTTCGCCCTCCGGGCGGTCATCAGCGGGTAGGGTCGTCGTCGCACCAGGTGCTGCCCGGGCCGGCGCGCGGCCGCCCCGCGAACGACCGGCAGTCAGTCGTCCGTGGTCTCGCGGTCCTCCTCCCGGACCATCGGGCCGCCCTCCGTGACGTCGATCGCGATCCCGGACTCCCGGCTCTCCCCGAAGCCGGCGCTGAGGATCCGGGTCAGGGCGTCCTCGACGCTCTCGTCGACCTCGACGTACCGGTCGGCGTGGACCTCGACCACGTAGCCGGTCGTGATGTTCGGGGCCGTCGGGAGAAAGAGGACGTCGCGTCCGTCGGGGGTCGTCTTCCCGGTCTTGCCCTGAGCCCGGGGACCTGGTTCATGAGCTTGTCGAGGGCGGTCTCCAGGAGGTCCCCGAGGGTGGTCCGCATCAGGTAACCAACCGAGATGACCAGTAGCGCAAACAGCACGAGGACGATGCCGACCTGGAGGACCGGGTCTTCCGTCTTCAGCACCGTATCGAGGTACGGGATCGACGCGAGGGCCCGGTAGACGACGGCGATGACGTACGCGACGACGAGCAACGGCACGACGATGACGAGCCCGCTCGCGATGTCGCGCTTCCAGGAGGACGGCAGCATTCGCCCCCATGTTCGGCTACCCTGTATTCAAGGGCTTCGACCCTCCAGCGCTCGAGCGGTCCGACGCCGCGTCGCCTCGTCTGGTTTCGTGGATCCGGGCCGCCGTTGGTCTACCCTTGCCCGTCTGCTGCGTTCGGGCATCGAAACGTTCGCCTACGCACGCTTCGGGACCCCGGCGGAGCCGGCTCAGGCCGCTCCCAGGCGGGCGCAGGCCCGTTCCCGGCCCCGGGCCGATGGTCCGTCGAAAACTTCAAGGGTGGCGAGCAGGCGGGACGGACAGGTCGCGGGCAGGCCGTGTCCCGCACACCGGCCTCGGCGGCCTGCCGGCCGTACTCACAGCACGGGGGGTTTGGCCGCGTCTCCGTACTTCAACGTTCGCCCAACGAACCCGATCGCCGGGCGACGGTCAGAACGAGACGTTCGTCTCGGTGCCCTCGGTGGCTTCCTCGAGGCCGTCCTCGGCGATGTCCTCGGTGAACTGCTCGCCCATTTCGGCCTCGAGGAGGACGTCTTCGAACTCGCTGCGGTACCGGTGGCTCACGCGTCGTGCCTCGGTCCGGGCGCGGACGACCCGGCGGTACCGGCGGACGGTCGACTCCGAGACCTCGAGGTCGTCGGCGATCTCGCCGGTCGTCCGGTCGGCCTCAAGGTGGTCGCGGAGGGCCTCGAGGTCGAACGGCGCGTCGGTGTCGCGGTCCCGGACGAGGTGTAGGTCCATCCGGGCGCGGAAGACCGCCCGGCGGGAGACGTCCAGGGTTTCGGCGATGGCGGTGTCGCCCGCCCCGTCGTAGAACCGCTCGACGACGGTCGCCAGATTCGGGTCGGCGAGGTCGGTGTCGAACCCATGGTCGGCCCGCATCCGCTCGATGATGTCGACGAGGCGGTCTTCGGACGCGCGGTCGTCCACGAGCGACCCCCGGGACTCCCATTGGGTTTCGGTCACGGTGTCCTCCTCGGCGACCTCCGTGAATATATCCCGGAGTTCCTCCGTGTTGTCGGTCACAGTGGACGGATATGTCCCCCAGTCACCTCGTGGACGACGAAACGACGGTGAACGTCGCACGGGCGGCGCTGTTCGCGGCGCTCACGGGCGCGTTCGCGCTCGTGTCGGTCACAGTACCTGTGACCTCGATCCCGTTCACGCTGCAGGTCCTGGGGGTGTTTCTCGCCGGCATCCTGCTCGGGCCGGTGTGGGGCGGCGCCGCGATGGTGCTGTACCTCGCTGCCGGGGCCGTCGGCGCGCCGGTCTTCCAGGGCGGATCGGCGGGTATCGGTATCCTCCTCGGCGGGGCTCCGTCGTTCGGCTACCTGTGGTCCTTCCCGCTGGCCGCGGTCGTCATCGGGTACCTGGTCCACGGCTCGACGGAGGTCCGGCGGCCGTCGTCGGTGTCGCCGGCGCGTCTCGTGGTGGCAATGGTTGTCGGGACGATCGTCATCTACGCGTTCGGGGCCCTCGGGTTCATGTACGTCCAGGACGTCGGGCCGGAGGCCGCGGTCCTCGCGGGCGTCGTCCCGTTCGTCCCGGCCGAGATACTCAAGCTGCTCGCGGCCCTCGGGATCGTCCGGAGCGACGTCCTACACGCTGGATGATACGGACCGAGGGGTTGGTCCACCGGTACGGCGACGTGACAGCCGTCGACGGCGTCTCGGTGACCGTCGACGACGGGTCGTTCCTCGCGGTGTGCGGCGCGAACGGGTCGGGCAAGACGACGCTCGTCAGACATTTCAATGGCCTCCTGGAACCGGACGAGGGCGAGGTGTTCGTCGACGGCGATCCGGTCGGTGCCGACCTCGTCGCCGCCAGGACTGCGGTCGGGATGGTCTTCCAGAACCCCCGCGACTGTTTCGTCGCCGCAACGGTCGGCGCTGACGTCGGGTTCGGTCCCGAGAACCTGGGCCTGGCCCGCGAGGAGATCGACGCACGCGTCGAGTCGGCACTGTCGGCGGTCGGGATGGACGGCCGACGGGACGAGCGGATCGACCGCCTGTCCGGCGGCGAGACGGCCCGGGTCGCGATCGCCGGTGCGCTGGCGATGGAGCCCGACCACCTGGTGCTGGACGAGCCGTTCGCCGGACTCGACTGGCCGGCACGGCAGCGGGTTCAGGAACGACTCGAATCGCTGAACGACGCCGGGACCAGCGTCGTGGTCGTCACCCACGACCTGGGTGCGGTCGCCGACGTCTCAGACCGGGTCGTGGTCCTCTCGGACGGAACGATCGCCGCCGACGGTCCGCTCGGTGCGGTCCGGGCGGGCCTCGAGGGCCTCGACGTCCGGCCGCCATGACGCTGGTGTACGAACCGGGGTCGACGCCTGCCCACCGGCTGGACCCCCGCTCGAAGCTCCTGGTCCAGGCGACCTTCGTCGCGGCCGCGTTCGTCTACACGACGCCGCGGGGCCTCCTCGCGCTATCGGGCCTAGTCGCGGGGATGCTGGCGGCGGCCCGGACGTCGCCGTTGCGGAGCCTCTGGGAGTTCCGGGTCGTGCTGCCCGTGGTCCTCGCGGCGCCGATACTCGAAGGCCTGACCTTCGGCGCACCGTGGTTCGTCCTCGCCGACGCCATCGGGCCGGCACTGGCGAGTGTGCGGGTGATACTCGTGTTGCTCGTCACGGCCGCCTACGTCAGGACGACGCCGGTCCGGGAGTCCCGCGCGGTCATCCAGCGGTCGATCCCCGGGCGGCCCGGCCAGTTCCTCGGGATGGGTGCAGCCTTCGTCTTCCGGTTCCTCCCGGTCCTGCAGGACGACGTCGCCCGCATCAGGAACGCCCAGCGCGTCCGCCTCGGCACCGAACGCCGGGTTACCGAACGCGTCCGGCTCCTGGCGGTGGCTGCGCTCGCCCACGCCTTCGACCGGGCCGACACCTTCGCCCTGGCGCTGCAGGCGCGCTGTTTCGCCTGGAACCCGACCCTGCCAGAGGTACGGTTCGGCCCCCGGGACCTCCCGGCGCTCGCATTGGCGGCCGCGCTGGCGGTGGCCGCGGTCGTCGGTGCGACATGAGGGAGCCGGCAATCACCGCTCCAACGGCGTGAAAACCCCCGTAGATGGCGGCCCGACGCCCGCTGTGACAAAGCTTTAAGCGCGTCGGTCACGCCCTGTCCTCGTATGCCATCGGCGCTCGCCCTGCAGGCCGGCGGCGACCTCGCCAGGGAGACCTACTGGCAGATCGGCCCGGTCCAGAAGGTGCTCTTTTACTTCCTCGCCACGCTGACGATCCTCGTCGCGGCCATCGGGGTCTACCGACGGTTCGCCCGGTACACGCGGGGGACGTCCGACTGGTTCGACCGACTCGACGACCTCCCGGCCCGGATCGCCTCGGCCGCGAAGATCGTCGCCACGAACGAAACGCAGTTCAACCGCGACCTGGTCGGCGGCCTCATGCACGCGTTCATCATGTGGGGCTTTCTGACGCTGCTCATCGCGACCACCATCCTCTTCGTCGACATCGACTTCTACCAGGTCGCCACCGGCGAGTCCTTCTGGGTCGGGGACTTCTACCTGTCCTACCAGCTCGTCACCGACGCCCTCGGCCTCCTCTTCGTCGTCGGCCTGGCCGTTGCGCTGTGGCGCCGGTACGTCCGCCGCAACGACCGGCTGTGGGGCAAACACACCGACTGGGACGACGCGTTCCTCGTCTGGTCGCTGTTCCTCCTCGGGCTGGGCGGGTTCCTCCTGGAGGGCCTCCGCATCCTCGGCCAGGGCCCGGAGTCGGTCAGCTTCGTCGGGACCGCGGTGGCGGTCGCCCTCGGCAGCCTGGGGCTGGACGCCTCGTCGGCGGCCACCGTCTACCCGCTGGCGTGGTGGTCCCACGCGCTGCTCGCGTTCCTCTTCATCGCGGCCATCCCGTACGCCAAGCCGTTCCACATGATCTCGTCGTTCGCCAACGTCGTGACGCGTGACGAGCAGGCCGGGGTCCGGCTGCCGGGCGTGCCGTCGGACCTGGACGCGACGAACGCCGAGTCCATCGACGACTTCAGCTGGAAGGAACTGCTCGACCAGGACGCCTGCACCAAGTGCGGCCGCTGTTCGGCCGTCTGCCCGGCCAAGGCGGCCGACCGGCCGCTGAACCCCCGCGACGTCATCCTCGACCTGAAGGCGTACCGCCAGGCGGTGGAGGCCGGCGGCGAGACGAAACCGATCATCGCCGACGGCGGCGGGGTCATCGACACCGAGACGATGGAGTCCTGCATGTCCTGCATGGCCTGCATGGACGCCTGCCCCGTCGAGATCGAGCACCTCAAGAGCTTCACCCGGCTGAACCGCCAGCAGGTCGACCAGGGCGACGTCCGCCCCGAGATCCAGGACGTCTTCCAGAACGTGATGCAGAAGGGCAACACGTTCGGCGACCCGCCGTCGGACCGCGGCGACTGGACCGAGGAACTAGGCTTCGAAGTCGCCGACGCCCGCGAGGAATCGGTCGAGTACCTCTGGTACGTCGGCGACTACCCGAGCTACGACGACCGCAACAAACAGGTCGCCCGCTCTCTGGCCCGCATCTTCGAGCACGCCGACGTCTCGGTCGGCATCCTCTACGAGGACGAGGTCTACGACGGCAACGACGTCCGCCGCATCGGCGAGGAGTTCCTCTTCGTCGAAGAGGCCGGCACCCTCGTCGACAGCTTCCGGCAGTGCGACTACGAGACGATCGTCTGCACCGACCCCCACTCGTACAACACCTTCAAGAACGAGTACCCGGAAATCGACTTCGACGAGTTCGCCGACGACCCGATGATGGAGTTCGCCGCCGAGGGCTACTGGAACCGCGACGGCCACGTCGAGGTCTACCACTGGACCCAGGCCGTCGAGGAACTCGTCGGCGTCGACGCCCTCGGGCTGGGCGGCGACGAACTCGACTACACCGTCACTTACCACGACCCGTGTCACCTGGGCCGGTTCAACGACGAGTACGAGGCCCCACGTGAACTCGTCCGCGAGACCGGGTGTGACCTCCACGAGATGCCGCGGAACCGCGCGAACTCCTTCTGCTGTGGCGGCGGGGGCGGCGGCCTCTGGATGGACTTCGACGACGAGCCGAAGCCGAGCGAGGAGCGGCTCCGGGAGGCACTGGAGGACACCGACGCCGGCGCCGCCGTCGAGAAGTTCGTCGTCGCCTGCCCGATGTGCATGACGATGTACGAGGACGGCCGGAAGACCGGCGGGTTCGAAGAGGACATCGAGATAGTCGACGTCGCCGAACTCGTCGTCGAGGCGCTCGAGGCCAACGGTGCGCCGGTCGCGACTGCCGGCGACGCGGGCACGGACGCGGCCCCGGCCGACGACTGACCGATGCCCACCATGGAACACCGCGGACCGATGCCCACGAAGGGACACCGCGTCGGCGCCTCACGGAGTCAGGAACACTCTTTACGCCCCTGTGTGAGGCCCCGATATGCGCGAGCGCTTTGACGTGATCGTCGCCGGCGCGGGCCCGGCGGGCGCCCAGTGCGCCCGCGACGCCGCGGCCCGCGGCTACGACGTCGTCGTGCTCGAGACGGAACCCGAGTCGTCGTTCCCGCGTCAGAGCAACAAGTCCACCGGCGGGACGTTTCCCGCGATGTTGACCGCGTTCAACGTCCCCGACGAGGTCGTGATGCAGTTCACCGACGACGTCGTCATCGAGTCGCCGAACGACCACTTCGTCGAGCCCCGCCCCGGTGCCGTGCTCGACTTCGGCGCGTTCAAGGAGTTCCTCGTCGCCGATGGCCGCGACCGCGGCGCGGCGTATCGGTTCGACGCCCGCGTCTCCGAACCCATCGTCGAGGACGGCGAACCCGTCGGCGTCCGGTACAACGGCTCAGAGGCGGTGTACGCCGACGTCGTCGTCGACGCGACCGGACCGGCCGCGCCGCTGGCGACGGAGCTGGGGGTCTGTGACCTCGACCGGGAGAACCAGGCCATCGGCATCGAGTACGAGTTCGAGGGCGTCGACCTCGCCCACGAGGAGTACGCCGACCTCCGGGCGTCGATGATGCTCCGCCTGGACCACGCGTTCGCGCCGGGCGGCTACGCCTGGATCTTCCACACCGGCGCCGACACCGCGAAGGTGGGCCTGTGCTACATCCGGAACGACAGCTACCAGCGGTACTCGACGGTCGACCGGACCATCGACGGCTACCTGGACCACTGGCTCGACACCGACCCGCGGTTCGAGACCGCGACCCGGCTCGAGGGCCGCCAGCACCGCGGATCCGCCCACATCCAGCCACCCGCGTCGCTCAGTACGGACAGCTTCATGGCGATCGGCGACACCGTCCCGACGATCGACCCGCTGTGGGGAGAAGGGATCCACAAGGGGATGCAGTCCGGCCGCGCCGCCGCGACGACCGTCGACCGGTGTCTCAGCCAGTCGGAGCCGGACACGTCCGCCGAGGCGATGTCGGTCTACGACGACCTCTGGCACGGGGAGGTCGCCCCGGACATGGACGCCCGCCTCGTGATGACCCACCTGTTGTACCTCTCGCCGAACGACCGGTACGATACGCTGGTCTCGGACCTCAACCGCCTCGACCACGACACTCTCGCCCGTGCGAACGCCGGCGACACGCGGGCCATCGTGAAGCTGCTCCACCTCCGGGACCTCCCGCTTCTGGCGCGGTTTGTCAACCAGTACTACCGCTCGTAGCCGAAGCTTTTTGACCCAAGCCGGCACCACCGGCCCCGTGCCGACGTTCACCGAGCTGGCGACGGCCGCCTACTGCCCACGGAAGCTGTACTACCGCCGAAAACACGACGACGGCGACCCGCCCGACGACGCCCGGGCCGTTCGCGAGCTGGCGTACCGCTACCCGGCCCTGCTCGACCCCGACACCGACCTGACCGACGAACCGGTCGCGCTGGCACCGCCGGCCTACCGGGCCGCGCTCCGTGCCACGCGGGACCGCCTCGACTGCTGGAACCGCCTGGTCGACCCCGCCGGCAGGGACGTCCGGCTGTCCGGCAAGGACTGCCGCGGCGTCGTCCACAAGGTCCTCGAGGCCCCGCCTCGCCCGGTCGTCGTCTCGGCCGGGCGTCCGCCCGACCGCGGCGTCTGGTCGCCCCACTCGGTCCGGGCGACCGCGGCCGCGAAGGCCCTGGCCTGGGAACGGGGGGTGGCCGTCGAGTCGGCCCTCGTGGAGTACCCGGCCCACGGCGTCGTGCGACGGCTCCGGCTCACGACCGGGCGGAAGGCCGCCTACCGGCGGGCGCTCCGGACCGCCGAATCCCTCGACGGCCCGCCGCCGCGGCTCGATGACGACGCCCGGTGTGGTGCCTGCGAGTACCGAGGGGAGTGTGGAACCCGGACGCGGTCGCTCCGGTCGCGGCTCCCGTCGTGACCGCACCGCCCGAGTCGGGGTCGCGGTTCGCCGAACCTCACATTGAAGCGGTTGGCGACACACGTGAATCAATAGCACGGATGACCATTGATAGGCACGGACCCACACCCTCACAGCAATGACTGACCGTGACTGCGAGCGCGACGTCGCCCGCGTCGTCGCCGACGTCGACGGCGTGACCCCGGCGGACGTCGACCGAGCCGCCTCGTCGGGCGTCGAAACGGCCACCGTCGGCGAGGCCCACGACCACTGCGTCTTCGAGGTCACCGGCCTTGACTGCCGGACGTGCGCCGGCCTCCTCGAGTGCGTCCTGGCGGCCCGCGACGGCGTGAGCAACCTCACGGCCACGGCGGGCCACGGGACGGTCCGGGTCGACTACGACCCCGAGACGGCGTCGCCGGCGTCGCTGCGGGCGGCGTTCGCCGACCTCGGCTACCCGGTCGAGACGACCGACGAGGCGTTCGGCAACCGCCGGGCCGCCCAGTTCCGGGAGGCCCGGCTAGTCACGGGCGTCCTCGCCGGGCTGATGGCCCTCGTGCCGTACGCCGCCGTCGTGTACCCGACCCGCTTCGCCGTCTGGCCCGCCCATCCCCGGGTCGTCGCGCTCTTGGAGCGCGCCCTGGAGAGTGCCTTCGCGACCCACTTCTTCCTGAACCTCGCGCTCCTGTCCGGCATCGTCCTCGCGGTGACCGGCAAGCCGCTCCTCGAGGACGCCGCGGCGTCACTCCGGGCGCTGTCCCCGGACCGGAACCTCGTCGTCGCCGCGCTCGCCGTGGGGCTGTACGTCTACAGTACGGCGACCGCGTTCCTGATTCCCGGCGGCGTCTACTACGACGTCGTCATCGTGGTGGTCGTCGGGGCGGCCGTCCGGCGCGCAGCGGACCGCGAGGCGGTCGCGGGATCGACGGCGGAGCCGCCAGCCGACGCCGCCGAGTCCGTCCCGGCGACGCACCCGGAGGCGGACTGAGGCGCGAGGAGCCAGGCCCACGCCGCAGAGTCCGTCCCGGCGAGGTCTCCGGAAGCGGACTGAGGCACGACGAATCGGGCCGACCCCGTCATTCCGTGTCCTCGAGCCACGCCTCTATCGCCGCCGCCTGTGCCCCCCGTCGAGGGAGTTCGCCGCCGGCCACGTCGACCACGGTGCTCTCCGTGCCGGGCGTCTCGCCGCCGTCGACGACGACCGCCCGCTCCCGGATCGCGGGGTCGAGGTCCGCGAGCCGGCGGGCGCTGGGGCGGCCGCTCAGGTTCGCACTCGTCGCGGTGACGGGGCCGACGCGTCTCGCGAGCGTCCGGGCGACGTCGTGGTCCGGGACGCGGATGCCGACGCGGTCCCGGCCGGCGACCAGCACCTCCGGCACCCGGTCTGTCCGCTCTAAGAGGACGGTGACCGGGCCCGGGAGGAACGCCTCGCAGAACGCCCGCTCCCGGTCGGTCCAGCGGACGTAGTCGGGGGCCGCTCCCACCTCGGGCAGCGCCATCGAGACCGGGTTCTCGCGGGCCCGCTCTTTCGCGTCGAACACCCGCGCGACGGCCTCGGGGTCCGTGGCGTCGGCACCGAGCCCGTAGACGGTCTCGGTGGGGTAGACGACCAGGGCGCCGCGCCGCAGCGCCGCGACGGCCGCGGTGAGGTCCGCGTCGGCCGGCGTCACGGCTCCAGCGACTCGATGGCGTCTTCGAGTGCCGCGTACGGCGGGAACTCAGGCCACTCCGTGGCGACCCAGGCGTGCCGGACGGTCCGGTCGCCGTCGATGACGAAGACGGCGGGCCGGGGCTCGTGGATGCCGTGCATGCCGTCGAGGTCGTGGCTGACGCCGTAGGCCTCGGCGACGTCGTTGGCCGGGTCGGAGAACAGCCGGAACGCCTCGAGGCCCCACTCCTCCAGGAACCGGGAGTGCTCGTACGGCGTCGAGATGGAGCACCCGACGACCGCGGCCCCGTACTCGTCCCACCCGCGGTCGCGGACCTCCTGCCAGATGTACGTCGCGGGGAAGTCGCCGTCCATCGTGTGGAACAAGAGCACGACGGGCCCCTCGTCGGTGAGGTCCGACAGCGCGACGTCCTCCCAGTGCTCGTCGGTCACGAGCGGCCGCCTGAACCCGGGCGCCGTCTCGCCGACCCCGGGCGGGTCGGCGGGTTCGAGGTCGACGACGTCGAACCCGAGGTTCATTCGGCCTCCCCGGCGGCGCGAGCCGTGGCCAGGCCGGGGTCGGTGCTCCCGCCGCCATACGTCGTCTCGAGGTACTCGACGATGTTCGCGCTCTCGCTCATCGTCACGCCGGTCGAGGCGTCGACGATCGCCGGGACGGTGCGGGCGCCGGAGCGGCGCTTGACGCCGTCCCGCCGGGAGTGTCGCGCCTCGACGAACCGCGAGTGGTACGGCACGTCGAGTTCATCGAGCGTCCGCAGGACGCGCTCGCAGAACGGGCAGGCCTGGAGCCGGTAGAGCGTGATCGCCGGGTCGGTGTCGTCGTCTTGCATGCCCGTCGGTACGGTCGGCCGCCGCCTAAGGGTGTCGCCGTCGTGTGCGACCGGCTGGCGGGCGACCGACCGGGCGCCCCTCTCGGCTGAACGCGACGGCTGGCCGGCCGGCGGATGCCAGCGTGGGACATCCCAGCGAGCCGGACCAGACCGCGAATCCCCGGCGCGAGGTGCAGGCGCCGACGGCAGGGCGCAGGCGTCCAGGACGCCGACCTATCAGAGCGGGGGCCAGACCTGCATCGATCGCGGACGGATGGCGGGGCCGCGTCGGCCGTGATGATGGCAAGCCTTAATCCCGGTCCCACGGAAACCCGGACGTCCGGATGGGCTCTCTCGCGTGGTTCCTGTCCCTGGCAGTGCTGCAGGTGGGCGGCGGCGCGGCCGACGTCCCGGTCAGCGACTGGGTCGTCGCGGCGGTCGGCGGCACCACCATCGTGGTGCTGCTCGCGCTGTCGGCCTTCTTCTCCTCCTCGGAGATCGCGATGTTCTCGCTCGCGCCCCACCGCGTCGAGGCGATAGTGGACGACGGACGCCGTGGCGCGTCGACGCTGCAGGCGCTCAAGGACGATCCACACCGCCTGCTCGTCACCATCCTCGTCGGCAACAACGTCGTCAACATCGCGATGTCCTCCATCGCCACGGGGCTTCTCGCCATCTACGTCTCCCAGTCGGTCGCGGTGTTCGTGGCCACCTTCGGCATCACCGCCCTGGTGCTCCTGTTCGGCGAAAGTGCCCCGAAGTCCTACGCAGTCGAGAACACCGAGTCGTGGGCGCTCCGCATCTCGAAGCCGCTGGAGCTCTCCGAATACCTGCTCTTCCCGCTCGTCGTCACGTTCGACTACCTCACCCGCCAGGTCAACCGGGTGACCGGGGGCCGCAGCGAGATCGAGTCGACGTACGTCACCCGCGAGGAGATCCGCGACATCATCGAGACCGGCGAGCGCGCCGGCGTCCTCGAGGAGGACGAGCGGGAGATGCTCCAGCGGATCTTCCGATTCACGAACACCATCGCCAAGGAGGTCATGACGCCGCGGCTCGACATGGAGGCCGTCCCGAAGGACGCGAGCATCGACGAGGCCATCCAGGCCTGCGTCCAGTCCGGCCACACGCGGCTGCCAGTGTACGACGGCAGCCTCGACAACGTCCTGGGCGTCGTCGACGTCTCCGATCTCGTCCGGGACTACACCTACGGCGAGAACGACGCCGTCGAACTCGAGGACCTCATCGAGGAGACCCTCCACGTCCCCGAGTCGAAGAACGTCGACGACCTGCTGGGCGAGATGCGGGAAAACCGGATGCACATGGTGATCGTCATCGACGAGTTCGGGACCACGGAGGGGATGGTGACGATGGAGGACGTCACCGAGGAGATCGTCGGCGAGATCCTCCAGTCCGGCGAGGAAGAGCCGATCGAGGTCGTCGACGACCGGACGGCCATCCTGAAGGGCGCGGTGAACATCGACGAGGTCAACGAGACCCTCGAGGTCGACATCCCCGAAGGCGAGGAGTTCGAGACCATCGCGGGCTTCATCTTTAACCGCGCCGGCCGGCTCGTCGAGGAGGGCGAGACCATCGAGTACGACGGCCTCGACATCTACGTCGAGCGCGTCGAGAACACCCGGATCCTGCGGGCGCGGCTCGTGAAGACGGAGGCCTACGAGCCCCGGACGGCCGGAAGCCCACCGGACGAGGACGCCTGACCGCCCGTGAACCGCTCGGCGAGCCAGGGATCGACTGCCGGGCCGGCGACACGACCCGAACGCCCTCCACCGGAGAAAGTGTGACTTAAGGGACGGCCCCCTGAATCCGGGCTATGGACGACCGCACGTACGCGGCCGAGGCCGCCCCGGGCGAGGAGGTCACCGTCGCCGGGTGGGTCCACGAAGTCCGGGACCTCGGCGGCATCGCCTTCCTCATCCTGCGGGACACGAGCGGCCGGATCCAGGTGAAGTTCGAGAAGGAGGCGATGGCCGACGACCTGGTCGAGACCGGCCTGGGCGCCCACCGGGAGTCCGTCGTCTCCGTGACGGGCGCCGTCGAGGCCGAAGAGCGCGCCCCGACCGGCGTCGAGGTCGTCCCCGAGTCCGTCGAGGTCCTCGCGCCGGCGGACACCGAGCTGCCGCTGGACCCGAGCGGGAAGGTCGAGGCGGAGCTGTCGACCCGGCTCGACAACCGGACGCTGGATCTCCGGCGGGCGGAGGGCCAGGCCGTCTTCGAGGTCCGCGGCGAGGTGTTGCGGGCGGTCCGGGCGGCGTTCCGCGCCCACGACGCCACCGAGATCAACACGCCGAAGATCGTCGCCACCGGCACCGAGGGCGGCACCGAGCTGTTCCCCATCACCTACTTCGGCCGCGAGGCGTTCATGAACCAGAGCCCGCAGCTATTCAAACAGCTCGTCGCGGGCTCGAACGTCGAGCGCGTCTTCGAGATCGGGCCCATCTTCCGCGCCGAGGAGCACAACACCCCACGGCACCTCAACGAGGCCACCTCCATCGACTTCGAGGGCGCCTTCTGCGACCACCACGACGCGATGGACGTCTGCGAGGCCGTCGTCGTCGCGGCCTACGAGGCCGTCGCGGAGAACTGCCGGGACCAGCTGGAGGCGCTGGACCTCGCCGAGGAGTTCGAGCCGCCGGAGCCGCCGTTCCCGCGGCTCACCTACGAGGCGGCCATCGAACGCCTCAATGCCACCGGCGCGCTCGACGAGCAGCTCGTGTGGGGTGACGACTTCCCGACGGAGGGCGAGCGGGCGCTCGGTCGGGACGTGGGCGGCCACTACTTCGTGACCGACTGGCCCGCCGAGATCAAGCCGTTCTACATCATGGACCACGACGACGACCCGGATCTGTCGACGGGCTTCGACCTGATGCATCCCCGGATGGAGCTGGTCTCCGGCGGCCAGCGCGAACACCGCCGAGAGAAGCTCATCGAGGGCTTCGAACGGCAGGGGTTAGAGCCCGAGGCCTTCGAGTACTACACCGAGATGTTCAGGTACGGCATGCCGCCCCACGCCGGCTGGGGGCTCGGCGGCGAGCGCCTGCTGATGACGATGCTCGAGCTGGACAACATCCGGGAGGCGGTGTTGTTCCCGCGAGACAGACAGCGGTTGAGCCCGTAGGCGAAACCGCTGTCTGTCGAGTGGGAGCTCGGACGACGCAGCCCGCACAGCCGAGCGGAGCGAGGCGAGCAGGACCATCGTCCGGCGTTCCCGCGAGACCGGCAGCGACTGTCGCCCTGAGGCGACGGTCGCACGCGTCGAGTGGGAGCTCGTCGGGCGAGCGAAGCGAGTCCGACGACGTTCCCGCGAGATCGCCAACGTCTGAGCCCGTAGGGCGAAGACGTTGGGAGCCGGCGAGGCGCGCGAGGCGCGACCGTCGGGAGCGCCTCGTGGTGGGCGAGCGGGGACCGGAAGGAACCGCGAGCGGAGCGAGTTTCGCAGGACCGGCAGCGACTGTCGCCGTGAGGCGACGGTCGCACGCCTCGAGCGGGAGCTCGGACGACACACCTCGAACCGGGCGAGGGCCGAAGCCGCGAGCCAGCGAAGCGCTACGAAGGCCGCAGCTACCGACCGTCCAGCGGCCGGCGACGCCGGCGCAAAAGTAAGAACTAACCCTTTTGCTGGTGAGTTTTATCGCTATGATAAACCTCTCGACCCGTAAGGAATGGCGTTATGCTACGTTCGCTACTGGTGGATTATACCTGTTGGGATTGCTACTTTACTTGTCCTTTATATTACATTTTATAATTATATTTGATCAGAATCGAAGACTTCTGAGACAAGCCGGGGCGTCGCCCCAGACTGTTCAACAAACCCTCTTTGCACCTTTCTTGAATATTACACTTTTTTTCGCGGTATTGGGCGGTCCGTTTGTCTTTATGATATTAGGTGAAAATCTTCTTGGAGATGACTTCAGGATAATTGAGGGTGTTCTGACTATTTTGTTCATGCTTAACGGGATTATTTTGTACATTTTAGATGTGCCTAGTTCTGGGGAAGTAGTAGTGTTAATATTAGTTCCTTTTATGTTTATAGCAATAATAATACCTATTACGGTCGGATATAGATATGTAGACTAAAGATTTGATATATATTTATAATATTTGAATATCTTTGGTTTATTTTAACAAAGTATGCTGTAGAGATGGCAGCGGTCAGTCACGACCTGGATTTCCTCGATCCGGAGACCGCGGCCGGCGTCACGGTTCTCTACGACGGGGATGACACGATGGATACCGGCGACATCGCAGAGCGCGTCGAAACACTCGCCGAGTGGGTCCCGGATGCGGATGCGCTTCCGCCGGTCGTGAACATCGGCGAGTGGTGACGACGGTCCTGAACACCGTCGTGGCGAGGGTACGTCTGGGCGCCGACGTACACGTGGTCGCCGTCCGGCGATAGCTGGACATAGTGGGCGTTGCACGACTTCGTGAGGTACCGCTCCAGCGGGGATTCGTCGTCCGCCGGCGGATCGTCGGCGCGGGTGTCGCCGCCGAACCCGCACAGCGCCACGGCTGTGGAAATCCATGCGGGGCGGTTTGGGAATCCTTAAGTCCGGCGCGGGCCGGCGTTCGGCCGTGTCACCGGACGCCGCCGTCCTCCTCGCCGTCCTCGGGCTGCCGTTCCTCGGTGCCGCCCTCGTCCCGGCCGTCCACCGGGTCCTCGGCGAGCGGACGGCGTACTTCGCCGCCGGGGTCGCGGCGGTCTGTCTCGCGCTCCTGGCGACCCAGGCCGACGCCGCCCTCCACGCCACACCGGACGCCGGCGCCGTCGTCGTCCCCTGGATCCCCGCATTGGGCGTCGAACTCGCACTGTACCTCGACGGGCTCGCGCTCCTCGTCGGCTTCCTCGCCACCGGCGTCGGCGTCCTCGTGTTCACCTACTCGGCCGGCTACATGCGGGACGAACCCGGCACCCAGCGGTACTACGCGACGTTGCTCGCGTTCATGGGCTCGATGCTCGGCGTCGCGCTCGCCGCCGACCTGATCGCGCTCTTCGTCTTCTGGGAACTCACCTCCGTCACCTCCTTTCTGCTCATCGGTCACTACCGGACGACCGACGCCGGCCGGTACGCCGCCCGGAAGTCGCTGTTCGTCACCGTCGTCGGCGGCCTGTTCCTTCTGGTCGGGTTCGTGCTCCTCGCCCACGTCACCGGGCAGGCGCCGGGGCTCGCCCGCACGTTCACGCTCGTCGGCACCGAGGGCTCGCTGCTGGCGAACCCCGAAGGCGTCCGCGGCGCCCTCGAGACCGGGGGGCTGTTCGTCCCGGTCGTCGCGCTCGTCGTCGTCGGCGCCGCCGCCAAGTCGGCCCAGGTGCCGCTGCAGATCTGGCTGCCCGACGCGATGGAGGCGCCCACGCCCGTCTCGGCGTTCCTCCACTCCGCCACGATGGTCAAGGCCGGCGTCTACCTCGTCGGGCGGCTCCGCCCACTCTTCCTGCCGCCGGACGTCGCGGTCCCCGAGTGGACGCTTCTCGTCGCCACGCTGGGGCTGATCTCGATGGCGGTCACCGCCGTCCTGGCGGTCGGTGCGACGGACATCAAGGAGCTTCTGGCGTACTCGACGGCCTCCCACCTCGGGCTCATCATCGCCGGCTACGGGCTCGCGAACGAGGCCGGGGTCGAGACGGGCGCCTTCCACATCGTCAACCACGCGCTGTTCAAGGCCGCGCTGTTCCTCGTCGCCGGCATCGTCGCCCACGAGGCCGGCACCCGCGCCATCCACGACCTCGGCGGGCTCGCCGAACACCTGCCCGTCACGGCCGCCGTCACCGTCGTCGCCGCCCTCGGGATGGCCGGGGTGCCGCCGTTCAACGGCTTCTACTCGAAGGAGCTCCTGTTCGAGGCGACCTGGGATGTCGCCGCCCACGAGGGCGGCCTGTACCTCCTGTTTCCCGCCGTCGCCGTCTTCGGCAGCGTGTTCACGTTCCTCTACTCGATCCGGTTTCTGATGCTGTTCTTCGGCGAGCCGCCCGACGGCCTCGCCGACCGCGAGATCCAGGCCCCGCCGTGGTCGATGCTGGCGCCGACGGTCCTCCTGGGCGGCCTGGCCGGCCTCGTCGGTCTGGCCGGCGTCCTCGCGACGGTCGGCGTCCACGTCGAGGCGTTCGAGACGTTCCTCGCGAGCGTCGTCGCGAGCAGCGCCGTGGCCGGCGGCCACGGCTTCGAGTACCACCTCCCGACATCGCCCTCTCCGTACGCCGGCATGAGCCTGCTCGCCATCGGACTCGGGGCCGTGCTCTACCCCTCCTACGACCGGCTCCACCGCGGCGTCCGGCGGCTCCGGGCGGTCCCCCACACCAGCCCGGACGCCTACTACGACGCCGGCATCGAGGGGCTGGACCGGCTCGGCGCGCTCGTCCCACGGTACGTCCAGACCGGCGTGGTGCGGACCTACGCCGCGGTCCTGCTCGCCTCGACGAGCCTCCTCGTCCTCGGCGGCTACACCGCCGCCGGCGCCGACCTGCCGGCGTTCGACGGCTTCGTCGTCGGCCTGCCGATCGCCCTGGTCCTCCTGGTGGCGGTCGTTGGCGCCGCCGCGGTCGGCACCGCCCCGTCGCACGTCGCCGGCGTGCTCACCCTCTCGATCCTCGGGTTCATGGTCGCGGTCTTCTACGTCCTGGCGTCGGCGCCGGACCTCGCGCTGACCCAGCTCGTCGTCGAGACGCTCGTGCTCGTCATCCTCCTGCTCGTGCTGGACGAACTCCCCGCGTTCTACGGCGAGGCCACCGGCCTGCGTTCGATCACGGACGGCTTCGTCGCCGCACTCGTCGGCGGGACCGTCTTCGTCACGGTGCTCGTGGCCACCGCCGGCCGACCGGACGACCGCATCGCCGAGTTCTTAGTCGAGAACGGCGGCGTCCCCGCCGAACACGGCCCCGTCCTCCTCGACGCCGGCGGCGGCGGCAACCTCGTGAACGTCATTCTTGTCGACTTCCGGGCGTTCGACACCCTGGGCGAGATCACCGTCCTCGCCATCGCGGCGCTGTCGGTGCTGACGCTCATCGCCATGCGCGGCACGGGGGGAGCGCCGTGAGCGACGGGCAGGGTCGGCCCGCCGGCCGTCGGGACCCGCGCCGGGAGACGACCGTCATCGCCCGTCTCGTCACCCGGACGGTCGTCCCGCTCATCCTCGTGACCGCGGTCGCGCTCCTGGTGCGGGGCCACGACCTCCCCGGCGGCGGCTTCATCGCCGGCGTCCTCACGGTCACGGCCTTCGCGCTCACCGCCATCATCTACGGCCTCGACGAGCTCGAGGAGACGCTCGTCGGCGTGACGGTGCCCGGCCGCGGCGTCCTCTCGGGGGTGACCGAGACCTTCGCCGGGACGTTCGCCGCCGGGCTCGCCCTCGCAGCGGCCGGCGGCATCGCCGCCATGCTCGCCGGCTACCCCTTCCTCTCGCAGGCCGTGGTATTCGTCGAGGGCGTCCCGCTGTACCACGAGGTCGAACTCGCCAGCGCCCTCGTGTTCGACCTCGGGGTGTACCTCGTGGTCGTCGGCGCCCTCCTCACGATCCTCAAGGTGGTGGGTCGGGAGTGACCCAGGTCGTCCTCGCGGTGGCGCTCGGCGCCCTGGCCACCGTCGGCACCTTCCTCCTGCTCCGCCGTGACGTCGTCCGGGTCGTCTGGGGCGTCGTCATCCTCGGCCAGACCGCGAACGTCTACCTCGTGACGATGGGCGGGCTCACCGGGACCGCCCCGATCGTGGACCACGGCGGCGAGACGGCGGGCGTCACCGACCCGCTGGTCCAGGCGCTCGTGCTCACGGCCATCGTCATCGGGTTCGGCACCACCGCCTTCGCGCTGGTGTTGACCTACCGGCTCTACCAGGAGCACGGCACGCTGGACCTCCGCGAACTCGCCGACGCCAGCCAACCGGCCGGGGCCGTCCACGCCGGCGTCCCGACCGACGTCGCTGCGGGGACGGGCAGCGTCGAGGAGGTCGCCGGCACGGGGGGCGACGACCCGGCGACCGACGGCGGGGTCGACACGCCCGCGGGTGTCGGCGGGATCGACACGCCCGCGGCCGATCGAGGCGGAGCCCGCGACGGTGGGACGCCCGACGAACGTGACGGTGCCGGACCGCACGGCTGGCACGGCGACGGCGATCCGGACGCGGGAGGTGGCGACGGTGGTTGACCCGAGCCACGTCGTGGTCGCGCCGATGCTGGCGGCGCTGTCGACCGCCGTCGGCACGCTCCTGGCCCGCCCCGCCCCGCGGCTCCAGCGCGGACTGAGCCTCCTGGGGAGCCTCGCGTACCTCGCCGGGGTGGCCGCCCTCGCCGCCCGCGTCGCGGACGGCGGCATCCGGACCTACCAGGTCTCCGGCTGGCCGGCGCCGTTCGGCATCTCCATGGTCGCCGACGCGCTGGCTGTCGTGCTGCTCGGGCTGACGGCCGTCGTCTCGCTCGTCGCCGTGGCGTACTCGCTCGCGTACCTCCCGGCCGAGAACCAGCGGCTGGCCTACCACCCGCTGTACCACTTCATGCTCGTCGGCGTCACCGGGTCGCTGCTCACCGGCGACCTCTTCAACCTCTTCGTCTGGTTCGAGGTGATGCTGGTGGCGTCGTACGTCCTCGTGGCGTTCTACAGCGGCCCCCGGCACACCCGCGCCGGCTTCCAGTACGCCGTCCTCAACCTGGTCGGCGGCGCCCTCATGCTGCTCGCGGTCGGGGGCCTGTACGCCACCACCGGCACGCTGAACATGGCCGACATGTCCCGCCGGCTCGCCGCCCACCAGGCCTACGGCATCGACCCCGCGCCCGTCCTGGGGATCTCGACGCTACTTTTGGTCGTCTTCGCGCTCAAGGCCGGCGTCGTCCCCTTCCAGTTCTGGGTGCCGGAGGCCTACCGGGCGGCGCCCGCGCCGGTCGCGGCGGTGCTGGCCGGCGTCGTCAAGAAGGTCGGCATCTACGCCATCATCCGGCTGTACTTCGGCGTGTTCGCCGCCGCCCCGCTCCCCGTCGCATTTCCTTTCGGTGGCGGCGGCGACTCGATGCTGGCGTTCGTCGGTCCCGTGCTGTTCCTGATGGCGGCCGCGAGCATCCTGTTCGGCGGCGTCGGCGCTGTCGTGCAACCGGACCTCGACGGGCTACTCGCGTACTCCAGTATCTCCCAGATCGGGTACGTCCTCCTCCCGCTCGCCCTCGCGGCGACGGCCGGCTCCCCGGCCGTTCGGTCGCTCGGCATCGCGGCCGCCGTCGTGTACGCCGTGGGCCACGGCCTCGCCAAGAGCAGCCTCTTTCTCGTCAGCGGCGCGCTCCGCGCCGGCGGCGGCGCCTCCCGGTTCGCCGACCTCGGCGGCATCGCCGACCGCGACCCCGTGCTGGCCGGCGCCTTTCTCGTCGCCAGCCTCGCGCTCGTCGGCATCCCGCCGCTGGTCGGGTTCTTCGGGAAGCTCCTCGTCTTCGACGTCGCCGCCCGCGACGGGTCGGCCCTCGCCGTAGCGGTCGCCATCGCCGGCGCCGCGCTCACCGTCGCCTACGTCACCCGCGCCTGGAACGCGGCGTTCTGGGGCGACCCGGTCCCCTACGAACGGCGGCCGGCCCTCGTCGCCGGTGCCGCCGTGCTCGCCGGGCTCCTGGTCGCGGTCGGCGTCGGGTTCGACCCGCTCGTGCGCGCCAGCGAGGCCGCCGCGACGGCGGCGCTCGACCGCCAGGGCTACGTCGAGGCGGTCCTGGAGGGAGGTGAAGGCTCGTGACGCGGCGGTGGCCGACCATCGGGGTCGCCCTCGCCGTGCTGTGGCTGTTCGTCCGCGGCGTCAGCCCCGAGCCCGCGACCGTCGCCGGCGAGTTCCTCCTCGGCCTCCTCGTCGGCCTCCCAATCGCCTACGCCACCCGGGGGTTCTACACGACCGACGTCCGCCTCCGCCGGGCGGTCGGCGCCGTCCCGTGGGTGCTCCGGTACCTCGCGGTGTTCCTCGTCGAGCTCATCATCGCGAACGTCGAGGTCGCCTACCGCGTCCTCGCGCCCTCGATGCCCATCGACCCCGACGTCGTCGCCATCCCGCTCCGCGTCGAGACCGACGCCGCCATCGCGACCATCGCCAACAGCATCACCCTCACCCCGGGGACGCTCACCATGGACCACGAACCCGCGACCAACACCTTGTACGTCCACGCCATCGCCGCATCCGACCGCCGTGCCGTCGTCGGCCCCATCCGGCGGTTGGAGGATTACGCCCTCCGCATCTTCGACGAACCGGCCGACCCGGGCGACCGGCCTCCCGGCCGCTCCGGCCCGACCGGTGTCGGGCCCCCGGACGATACGGCAGACGACCACTCGGCGGGCAACGATGGCGCCGACCCCGAACGCGGAGACTCGGCGGGCAACGACGCCCACCCCGAACGCAACGCCTCCGTGGGCGAGGACGCCAACCCCGAACACGACGCCTCGGCGGGCGACGACGACTCCGAGGGGCACCGCGATGGCACTGGAGGGCACGCCGATGGCGAGTGAACTCCCGCCGCTCCTCCAGGTCGCGGTCACCGCCGGCATCCTGCTTTCGGCCGGCGTCACGCTGTTCGCCAGCTACCGCGTCATCCAAGGCCCCACCACGCCCGACCGGGTCGTCGGCCTCGACACCATCGGCACGAACGTCGTCGCCATCGCCGTGCTGTTCGCCATCGAGACCGGCCGCGGGCTGTTCGTCGACGTCGCGCTCGTGCTCGCGATCATCGGGTTCATCAGCACCATCGCCGTCGCCCGGTACGTCACTGAGGGAGACATTATAGAATGACCGCTCACGCCGCCTTCCGGCCGGTCGTCGTCACCCTCCTCGTCGGCGTCGGCGCCTTCTTCCTCCTCGTCGGCACGATCGGGCTCCTGCGGCTCCCCGACGTCTACAACCGGATGCACGCGACCAGCAAGGCCACCACGCTCGGCGCCGCGAGCATCTTCCTCGCCGGGTTCGTCCACTTTGGGCCGGCGGGCGCCGGCCTGGTCTCGCTCGTCGGCATCCTCTTTCTGTTCGCCACCGCCCCGACCGGCGTCCACATGATCTCGCGGGCCGCCCAGCGCATGGACATCGGGTTCGCGGGCGACGTGACCTGGCCGACCGCGAGCGACCGGGTCGACGACCCGACGGACGACTGATGGTGATTACCGTAAATCATTCCGGTATCGACCGCACGAAGGCATACGGCCGTACCGGGACACACTTACAGGGTCGAGGAAGCCTTAACCCCCCGCCACCCGCAGGCCCCGCCATGACCCCACCACCGACGCGAGACGGCGCGGCTCCGGGAGGGGCCCGGTGACCGACGCGACCGCGTTCGTCCCGGGCCACGTGACCGGCTTCTTCACCGTCAACCGGGACGACGACCCGACGAAGGCGGGGTCGCGGGGCGCCGGCGTCACCCTCGCCGACGGCGTCACCGTCCGGCTCGAGCCCGGCGACGGCGTCGAGCTGAACGGCGAGGTCTGCGACATCGAGGCGGTCGCCCGGGTCCTCGACGCGCTCCGGTCGACCGCCCACGTGGTCGTCGAGACCGACCTCCCACTGTCGGCCGGCTTCGGCGTCTCCGGCGCGGCAGCCCTCGGGACGGCGCTCGCCGCCGACGCGGTGTTCGACCACGGCCTCTCGGAGAACGAACTCGTCACCGTCGCCCACGGCGCCGATGTCCAGGCCGGGACCGGCCTCGGCGACGTGGTCGCACAGGCACGCGGCGGGTTCCCCGTCCGCCTCGAGCCGGGTGCGCCGGCCCACGGCGCGATGGACGGCATCCCGGCCACCCGCGAGGTCGAGTACCTCGCCCGCGGCGAACGCAGCACCGAGGCCGTTCTCACCGGCGACACCGAGCCGATCACGGAGGCCGGACGCCAGGCACTCTCGGCGCTCGTCGCCGAACCCACCCTGGAAACGTTCATGCACGACTCCCGGCGGTTCGCCCGCGAGACCGAACTGCTCACGCCCGCGGTCCGCGAGACGGTCCAGGCCGTCGCCGAGGCGGGCGGGGAGGCCTCGATGGCGATGCTCGGCGAGACCGTCTTCGCCCTCGACACGGGGCTGTCGGATGCGGGCTACGACGCCGAGCGGTGTGCGGTGTCGCTGACCGGCGCGCACCTCGAGCCGTCCGCCTGATCGGCTGCCGATCACCCGCGTACGCGATGGCTCGCCTGCCCGGTACCCGACCGTCGCCGTTCGCCGGCAGCAACTGCGAGCGCCTGTACAACGTGGGACGGGTCACCCTCTCGACCGGAACACCCATGCAGGCGCCCCGAAAACCCGTCTCACGATGGTCACCACCGCCCTCGAGTGGCTCCGACCCCACTCGGTCCCGCTCGGTATTGTTGCCGTCCTCGCGGTCGCCGCCCTGTTCGTGCCGCCACTCGTCCTGAACCCATCCGCCGAGACGTATGCGATAACCGCCGCAATCCTCGTTCTCGCGGTCGTCTCGAGTGTCCCCTACGCTGTTGGCGTCTCACTACTCACGCTCCCGCCGCAGTATCTCGGGAGCGCTACGTACGCCTCGCCGGGCGGGATCCCCGACGAGGGCAAACCTAAGCCCACGGCCGCACTCCGACACGCCGGCGCCGGGGTCACGTACGTGCTTTCAGCCGGCGCAGTGGGCGGTATCGGGATTGGGGTCGACGTGGCGAGTTCCGCCAGCGCCTCGACCCCGCCCACCGGTGTCCCGTTCACCTATCTCGCGGGCGGGGTGGTCGGTGTCGTCTTCGTCGCCCTCCAGCTGTGGCGATACGACGCGCCGCTGTCCGACCTGGAAACGCAAACGGTCATCTGGACAGTCGGCCTCGGACTGCTCTTGGTCCCGGCGGGCCGTGTCGCGATATGGGTGTTCGGCGGCGGCCTCCCGTTCTGAATGGCCAGAGGGGAATCCGGCCGCGGAGACCGGGCCGCTTTTCATCGCCCTCGGCGGGAGAGCATCCTCCCCATGCGAGCGGTCAGTCGGCTCCCGATCCGCCGGACTCGCCGTGACCAATCGATCTCATTCCTGCGGAATGAGCAACACCCCGCCTAGAAACCCGAACACGAGCGGATACACCACCGCAGCCAGTACCGCATACGGGACGGACGGACCGGCCGTGACACCCTCGAGCGTCGATGCCCTGAAGCTCGTCGAGCCGATCTCGACCGTCCCGGTTGCGCCCGGTGCCACCGGGACGGTCGCCAGCCACAGTGCGACGAGCATCACGGGGGTGTAGCCCAGCGCGATCAGCGCCCCCACGTGCACATCGATCCGCCCGCGGTCGTCGGACACGAACCGACGGACGGCGCCGTCCGCCACTGCACCGGCGACCGTGAGGAGGGCGATCGGGACGACCCACGACGTCTCCGCGTATCGGTCGGCGTTGCCATCTATTACATCGAACACGCCTCCGATGATAGTGACATCCGTCCCGTCGCTCGTGAACTCGACCGTCGGTTCGACGCCCATCGCGTCGAACCACGTCCACGTCGCTGCCGTGACCGGGCCCACCCCGTCGACCGTGAGTTCGGTGAACGGTTCGAGTTCGCCGATCGGACCCTCGCCCACGACCGCCAGGAACAGGCCACTCAGTGCGAGGCCCAGCATCGCGGTGAGCACCCCCACCGCGGCGGCGATCCGATACTCGGGTTTATTAACCGCTCGCACTTGCCGAGTTCATTTGCCTTGACATATATGGATTTCGTTCGGTGTGCCGACCCGACCGACCACACCGTCGTCCGCTCGCCAGCCCGCCGGCGGACCACGTCACCCGCGAATACGGGCGATCCCCAAGTCGACGGCGCCCGTCCGGCATCGGTGCGGGCTCCGCCGGTCGTGGCCGGGGGCGGCGTAGTGGCCGCCGGCGGTCCGGGAGGCCATCGAGGCGGTCTCGGCGGCCGGCGGCGAGGCCTCGATGGCGATGCCCGGCGAGACCGTCTTCGCCCTCGACACGGGGCTCTCAGACGCGGGCTACGACGCCGAGCGGTTTGCGGTGTCGCTGGCCGGCGCGAACCTCCGGTAGCGAATGGCTCTCGATACCGACCCGGGCTCGGCGACGGTCTCGCCGGGCGACCGAAGACACTTTTCCCTGGCGTCGGAATACGTTACGATGTCGAGGCCGCCCTCCACTGTCGACCGGTTTCGGCCGTACTCGGTACCGATCAGCATCTTCGCGCTCGTCGCCCTGGCTATCGTCGTGGTGCCGCCGGTCCTGCTCGGCGACCCCTCCGGCCGGACCTACGCCCTAACGGCTGCGTGGGTCATTCTGGCGGTCTGGGCCGCGCTGCCGTACGCCCTGACGGTCGGGCTCGTGACGCTCCCGCTCGTCTACACCGGCATCGCGACGTACGCTGCACCCAGCCTGCTTCCCGGGGCCCGCGACTCGGCGAGCCCCTCGGCCGTCATCCGGCACTCACTCGCCGGCGTCGCGTACGTCCTCGCCGCCGGCGTCGTTGGCGCGGTGGGGCTCGGGGCCGACTTCGTGACCGCGAACGAGCCCGCCGTCCCGACCGGCGTCCTGCCCTCGTTCACGCTCTTGGCCGGGGGCGTCGTCGGAGCCTGTTTCGTCGGCCTCCAACTGTGGCGGCATAGGGCCACGGCCCGCGGTTCTGACGCTCATACGACCATCGGGACCATTGTGCTCGGGCTTTGGCTCGTGCCCGCCGGCCACGTCGCCGTCTGGCTGTTCCAGCGCGGCGTGCTGTTGTAACGTCCGGCCGTCGACCCTGCCGACTCCGGCCCTGCAGCAACCGGGTCGCTTTTGTCCGCCGGTCGCGGACCGAGCGCCATGACCGAGGTCGACATTCCGGCGTCCCATCCCCGCTCCGAGTCGCTCCGCCGCAGACACCGCATCGAGGCGGGCGTCGAGGCGGGCATCACCTCCCGGCAGGGCCTCATCGCCCAGGGCCGCGGCGAGGCGTTCGACTACCTGCTCGGCGAGCGCACCATCCCCAGCGCCGACGCCGCCGAGCGCGCCGCCGCCGCCCACCTCCTCCGGGCCGACCACGCCGTGCTCTCGGTCAACGGCAACGTGGCCGCCCTGGCGCCCGCGGAGACGGTCGAACTCGCCGACGCCACCGGCGCCGCGCTGGAGGTCAACCTGTTCGACCGCACCGACGAGCGGGTCGCCCACATCGCCGACCACCTCAGAGATTACGGGGCCGAGTCGGTGCTGGGGGCCGGCGCCGACGACCGCGTCCCCGGCCTCGACCACGAACGGGCGACGGTCGACGCCGACGGCATCGGCCGCGCCGACGTGGTCCTGGTCCCGCTCGAGGACGGCGACCGCGCCGAGGCGCTGGCCGAGATGGGCACGACCCAGCTCGTGGTCGACCTGAATCCCCTCTCGCGATCCGCCCGGGCGGCCGCGGTCCCCATCGTCGACAACCTCGTCCGGGCGCTCCCGAACGTGACCGCACACGCCCGGGAACTGGGCGAGGCGAGCAACGCGGAGCTGGACGGGATCGTCGAGGACTTCGACGCCCGAGACGCCCTGGATGCCGCCGAGGCCGCCATCCGCTCCGGCGACGAGTGACCGCAGGGTCGTACTGATCGGCTCTGTCTCCCCACGCGAGGACCCGGAGTGCGCCCGGACCGTGGAAGACGCGGCGTCCACATCTCCGCGGCGGCGTTCAGGTCGTCGCTGGTCGTCCTCCGACGGAGTCACCATCGGTACGCGCGGGTCGAAGTCGTGACTCGCCCACCCCATCATGCTCGTGACTCGATCACCCCGTCATGCGCGCGTCTGACGTAACGTTTTACGTGACGAGACGGAACTCCACGTATGGCTAGCCTCACGGAGGTCTACGAGGGAGCAAACAACGGGGCCGGCCGTCGTCAGCTCTACGCGGGCGTCGCGCTGTTCGCCATCGGTGCGGTCCTCCTCGTCGCCGGCATCGTCGTCGCCGCGACCGGCGTCGGGAGCCGGTTCGGTCTCGGCCTGTACGAGGCCCGCGGGGTCGCCGGCATCCTCGGGGGCGTCGGGCTCCCGGCCGTCCTGCTCGGCACCGTGACCGTCATCCCCCGGACCGCGACCACGCTCCGGGCCGGCGCCGTCGTCGGCGCGGCGGTCAGCCTCGTCGGTGTCGTCCTGTTCGACCGCGCCTACCCGGGCGAGTGGGTCGTGGGCGACGCCGGCACCTCAATGCCCATCATCGTGTCGGCCGTCTACTTCGCCGGGGCGCTGGTCGCGACCTGGTGTCTGTTCGCCGCCGTCGCCAACTTCAAGGCCCGGAACGACCCCGGCGGCACCGTCACGCTCGAGATCACCGGGGAGGGCGAGGCCCGCGTCGTCGAGGTGTCGAACGACGAACTCCGTGGCCGGCTGAGCGGTATCGGCCTGCTCGGCGGCACGCCGGACGGTGACGTCGAGACCCAGACCAACCGCGGCGGCCGCCGGGGGAGCGGCGGGGCCGGCGCCGGCGGCCGGGGCCGCACCGACGGCGGCGCGGCCACCGACCAGGCCGAGGTCCTCACCGACGACCCATCGGAGCCGCTGGGCGACGTCTACTGCGGGAACTGCTCGCAGTTCCAGTACGTCCGCACCGACGGCGACCTCGAACCGTACTGCGGCTACCACGGCGTCCTGATGGACGACATGGACGCCTGCGAGGAGTGGACGCCAAACCGAAGCGCCTGAGGCCCCCCGGTCCGGTGCCCGGTCACCCCGTCGCGTGGTCCCCCTGGTTTCCCGTCCGAATACCCGTTCGCAGTCCCGACAGCGCCAGCAGTCGGACCCGCTCGGGTCCAGGGCGTCCCCGGACGCCGCGGCCTCGGCCGGGACCGGCCGGAGGCGGCCGTTGCACCGACCGCACCGGGGTGAACGGGGGTTCACCGTTGGTCGCTGTCGTCCGCTCCTCGACCGCCGTCAGTCCTCGAGGAACGCCCGGACGCCGTCGGCGTCCCGGCAGTTCAGGACGTCCCCCGGTTCGCACCAGCCGCGCCGCGCGGTGTGAACGCCATACCGGAGGTACTCGTAGCTCCCGGGCCGGTGCGCGTCGGTGTTGACGGTTATTGTCGCGCCGGCCTCGACGGCGACGTTCGCGTCGGTGGCCCGGAGGTCGAGCCGTCGCGGGTTGGCGTTGATCTCGAGGGCGACGCCGTGGTCGGCGGCGGCCTCGGCGACCTGCCGGACGTCGACGTCGATGCCGGGCCGCTGGTTGAGCTTCCGGCCGGTCGGGTGGCCGACGACGTCCACCTCGGGGTGCTCGATGGCCGCGAGGAGGCGGTCGGTGCCGTCGCCATCGAGGTCGCTGTGCGGCGAGGCGACGACGCAGTCAAGCGCCGCCAGCACGTCGTCGCCGACCGACACCTCGCCGTCGGGCCCGACGTTGGCCTCGACGCCGGCGAAGACGGAGACGTCGGCGTCGTCTGCGACCGCCCGAATCTCCTCGATCTGCTCGCGGAGTTCGTCGTCGTCGAGCCCGACGCCGCCGACCATGCCCGGGCCCGTGGCGTGGTCGGTGATGGCGACGAAGTCGTGGCCGACGTCGGCCGCGACCTCCCCGCGGTCCTCCCTGAGTTCCGGCGGAACCCATGCCATCCCGAGAGCATCGTAGACGCCCGCCTCGGTCTCGCCGGCGACGCGGTCGCCGACGCGCTGGCTTCCGTCGGACCGTCCGTCCGACGGCGTTCGCGCACTCTCGGTCCCCTCACCGTCGTCGGGGTCCTCAACGGCAGACGTATTGAAGACGCCGTACTCGTTGACCTTCAGGTCCCGCTCGATGGCGCGGTTCCGCACGGTGACGTTGTGGTCCTTGCTGCCGGTGAAATACTGCAGCGCCGCGCCGAACTCCCCGGGGACGACGACACGGAGGTCGACGCGGGTGCCGTCCGCCCGGACGCTGGCCTTGTTGGTGCCCGCCTCGATGACGTCGTCGGCCTCGTCCCAGGTCTCGAAGGCTTCGACGACGGCCGCGCCGTCGTCGCTGGCGGCGAGGACGTCAACGTCGCCGATGGTGGCCCGCCACCGCCGGATCGAGCCGGCGACGTCGACGCGCTCGACGGCGTCGACGTCCTCGAAGAACGCGAGCACACGGTCGGCCACGGGCCGTGCCGCCCCGAGACGGCTCCGCTCGCGGGACTCCCGGGCGAACGGGATGTTCTCGAGGACGTTCGACTCGGTCTTCGGGCCGAACCCCGACACGTCCCGGATGTCGCCGGCCTCGGCGGCCGCCTCCAGGTCGTCGAGGTCCTCGACCTCGAGGGCCTCGTACAGCGCCGCGACGGTCTTGGGGCCGACGCCGTCGACGGCCGTCAGCGCGTCCATGTCGACGGGCAGCTCCTCGCGGAGCGCCGCCAGTTCCTCGATCTCGCCGGTCTCGAGGTAGTCGGCGGTCTTGCCGGCGATGGCCTCGCCCACGTCGTCGATCTCGGTGAGGGCGTCCTCGCCCTCGGCCTCGAGGAGCGTCTCGACGGCGACGGCGTGGGCGCGGATGCTCTCGGCGGCCTGCCGGTAGGCGCGCGGCTTGTAGTCGACGTCGCGGGCCTCGAGGTGGTCGGCCATCTCCTCGAGCCGGCTCGCGACCTCGGCGTTCCGGCTCATGGCCCCCGCACCTGCGGCCCGTCGTCGTCCCGGCCGAGCGCCTGCTTGAGGAAGGTCATCCACCGCTTTTTGTCCGCCGTCGCCTGTCGCTCGGCCTCCGCCTCGACGGACCCGGTCTCGAGACTCGCAAGCGCCTCCAGCGCCCGGTCGATGCCGATGACGGCGTCGGCCAGGTCCTCGCCCGCCTCGAAGGAGACCTCGCCGTCCTCGATGCGTTCGACCCGCTCGAGCCGCTCCCGGCGGAGGTTCCGCTTTGCCGCCTCGACCCGCTCGCGTTCGCCCGGCGGGACGGCGTCGCGTCGCTTGATCTCGAAGACGAACGCCCGGAGCTCGACGGTCGAGCCTTGGACCTCGATCCGCTCGGGGATGTCGACGCCCACCGTCGCGCTCTCGCGCCCGATGCGCTCGAGGAGCTGCTTTCGCTCGTAGGCCTGCACGCACCGGCCTACGGCGTCGAGCGGCAAATAAGGACCGGGGGTCCGTCGTGCATCCGGCGGGTATTCGGCATCGCTGCCGTACATCCCAACGACTTTCCACGCCGACCGGCTACGCCGGGGTAATGGCGACGTGTGACGTGTGCGGCGAACACGTGAACATGCCGTACAACTGCGGCAACTGCGGCGGCACCTACTGCAGCGACCACCGCCTCCCGGAGAACCACAGCTGTCCCGGCCTCGACCAGTGGAACGACCCCGACGGCGTCTTCGACAGCGGCTTCGACGACTCCATCGCCGGCCGCGGGGACTCGGGCGGCCTCGGATCGACGCTGGGCGTCGACACCGGTGCCGGCGGTCCCCTCGGGTACTTCCGGGGGAACATGGCGTACGTCTTTCTCGGGGTCTCCGTGGTCGTCTTCGCCCTCCAGTACATCGTCGCCCCGCTCGTGATCGAGATGCCGACGGGCGGCCAGAGGCCCGCCGGGACGACGTGGGGCCAGATCTTCACCCTCACCACCGGACACCCCGAGTACGTCTGGACCTGGGTCGTCTCCATCTTCGCCCACGGCGGCATCACGCACCTGCTGTTCAACGGCATCGCGCTGTACTTCTTCGGTCCCATCGTCGAGCGACAGGTCGGCTCGAAGAAGTTCACCGCCCTGTTCTTCGCGAGCGGCATCGCGGCGGGCCTGGGCCAGGTCGGCCTCGCGCTCGCCACCGGCGAGCAGGCCGCCGTCCTCGGCGCCTCCGGCGCCATCATGGCCATCATGGGCGTGCTGTCGATCACCGCCCCGGATCTGAAGGTCCTGCTCTTCTTCGTCATCCCGATGTCGGTCCGGACGCTGACCATCCTCGTCGCGGTGTTCTCGCTGTTCTTCGTCGCCTCCGGCGGCATCCTCAGCGGCGTCGCCCACTTCGCCCACCTCGTCGGGCTGTTCATCGGGCTCTGGTACGGCAACCACATCAAGCACGAGGTCGGCCGCGGCCCCACGCAGTTGAACCTCGGCCCCGGCCGCGGCGGTGGCGGTCCCGGCGGCCCCGGCCCCCGACCCTGATGGACGTCGTCCGCGAGCGGTTCCGACCCGACGGGTCGCTGTCCACCGAGGCGATGGAAGCGCTCCAGCACGACATCGCCGAGGCCGCCGTCCTCGAGGACGACCTCGCCGTCGACCCCGGCGACGTCCGCGACGGCGACGCGCTCGTCGCCGGCGTCGACCAGGCGTTCCTGGAGGACCGCGCCGTCTCGGCGGCCGTCGTGCTTCGCGGGGAGACCGAGGTCGGCCGCGAGCACGCCACCACCCCGCTGTCGATCCCGTACGTCCCGGGCCTGCTCGCGTTCCGGGAGGGCGAACCGGTCCTCGCGGCGCTGGAGCGGCTCGACGTCTCCCCCGACGTAGTCCTCCTCGACGGGAGCGGCCGCATCCACTACCGCGAGGCCGGCCTGGCGACCCACGTCGGCGTCTGTCTCGACGCCCCGACCGTCGGCGTCGCCAAGAGCCTGCTCTGTGGCACCCCCTCGGCACCGATCGACGCCCTCCAGGAAGGCGAGCGGGTCCCAATAGAGGCCGACGACGAGATGACGGCGCCCGACGGCGACGTCGTCGGGTACGCCTACCAGCGCTGAAGGCGGAGCAAGCCTGACTGGTGCGAACTTCCGGGGCGAGACCGCCCCCCGATCGTCGACCGGGACCGCCGCTCGCCGCTGGAGGTTCCCCGTGACCGGGAGTTCATCGAACGCGTGACGAGGTGGTCCGTGCGATGGTTTTTGTACTGTCGAGCGGGTACGTACCGGTATGGCACAGCGCGCGGCCGGAATCGTCTCCGACGATGGGGTGCTGGACGGCGAGCCACGGATCGAAGGACATCGAATCGGCGTCCTGCAGGTCCACGAGGAGGTCGAGGACGGAAACGTCTCGCCGCGGGCGTTCGCCAACCGGTACGGCCTGGACCTCGCAGCCGTCTACCGGGCACTGGCGTACTACCACGAGCATCCTGCGGAGATGAGGGCGGTCCGGGAGCGCCGGCGCGAACGCATCGAGGACGCTCGGGATGACGCCCTTGCCCCCGAGGACGTGGAGTGACCGGACGCGAGAACCCGATTTCGGTCCTCCTCGACGAAAACGTCGACAGACAGGTGCTCGCGTATCTACGCGCGGAGGGCCACGAGGGCGAACACGTCGTCGACGCGCTAGATACCGGCGTCGAGGACCGCGGCGACATCGCACCGTACGCCCGCAAGCGCGACCACGTCGTCGTCACCAAGGACACCGATTTCCTGGCGATGGACGAGAGGAACCACGCGGGGGTCTTCTTCATCGACGACCACACTCTGACGGCGTACGAGATTGCGACGGCGATCATCCGCGCGGTGGACGCCATCGGCGACCGCGATTCGCTCCGCAGCGTCGTTTTCGTCGATAACTGGCTGTAACACCCGAACTCGCGTCGGGTCTCGACCGCATCAGTCCAGAAGCGCCGCCACCCCGTCCAGCGTCTCGACCTCGGGGGTGGGCTCGACCGGCAGCTCGACGTCGCGGGCGTGCTGGCGGCGGACGAACGCCGAGTCGAGCCCGGCCCGGTGGGCCGCGAGGACGTCACTGCCGCTGTCGCCGACGTAGAGCGCCGAGTCCGTCCCGAGGTCCCCGAGCGCCCGTCAAGGTAGTGGGTGTTCGGCTCCTTGCGCTGGAGGCTCTCGACGGACATCTCCCGCCCGTAGTAGGTGTCGAACGTCCCCGTCCAGCCGAAGTGCTCGAGGAGGAACGCCACAGTACTGTGGTGGTTGTTGGTCACCACGCCGCTGGGTCGGCGATGGTCGAGGACGGCCGCCACGTCGTCGTAGTGGTCCCGCCGGCCGTCCCGGAAGGCGGCGATTTGGGACCGCTCGTCGTGCCGCTCGCGGGCAAGCCACAGCGCCTCCGGGTCGACGCCGTACCGCTCGCCGATGGTCCGCAACGCGTCGACGGTGACACCCGCGGGCAGTTCGTCGACGGCCGCCCGGTCCGGGTCGTCGACGCCGACCGCCCGGAACGCGTCACGGACGGCCGCCCGCTAGGTGTCCGGCGCGGGCGGCTCGACGAGGACCCCGTCGTTGTCGTACAGCACCGCATCGTAGGAGGGCATGGGGTGACGACTGTACCACGGCGGTCGTAGTGGCCCTTTCGGTCCGCCCAGGGCGGTTGCGATCGCGGGCCCGCCTGGAGTTGCTGGGCCAGCTGCACGACGCCGGCGAGCCGTACATCGGCGACCCTGTCGAGGCGGAGTTCGAGACCGGCGAGCAGCCCGAGGCCCGCATCCGGCGGGCCGTTCGGACGGCGTTCGACCTGGAGCCGCCCGACGAGTCGGAGAGGGGACGCCGTGATGGCGGCCGACGACCGGCTGTGGGCCGACGAGGCGAACGAACTGCTGGCGGACGGCGCCCGGACTGCCGACTCGCAGGCCCTCGACTACGACCTCCGGTCGGACGACATCGCCGACGTCCGCGAGCGCCACCGTGCCCGCACGGTAGGGCTCCTCGAGGCCGTCCGGTCGTCCCCGGGCAACCTCAACGCCTAACTGTCGGCCCCGCGACCCGTTGGTATGAGCAATCGGACGGTACTGATCACGGGCTGTTCCTCGGGCATCGGCCGGGCGACGGCCCAGGCTTTTCTCGACGAGGAGTGGCGCGTCTACGCGACGGCCCGCGACCCCGCCGACGTCGAGCAACTCGGCGACGCGGGCTGTGAGACCGGGACGCTCGACGTCACCGACCCCGACGACGTCGAGCGCGTGGTCGACCGGATGATCGAGGAGGACGGCCGTGTCGACGCCCTGGTGAACAACGCCGGCTACGGCCAGCACGGCCCGCTGGAGGACGTCGACGACGACCGCTTCCACCGGCAGTTCGACGTCAACGTCTTCGGTCCACACCGGCTCGTCCGCGCGGTCCTCCCCCACATGCGCGACCGGGAGGCGGGGACCGTCGTCAACGTCTCCTCGGTCGCCGGCCGGCTCGCGGCGCCCGGGATGGGCGCTTACGCCGCCACCAAGCACGCCCTCGAGGGCTACAGCGACGCGCTCCGGCTGGAGGTCGAGCCGTTCGACGTCGACGTCAGCGTCGTCCAGCCCGGCCCCGTCGAGACGAGCTTCCGGGACCGCGTCGACGACGAACTGGACCGACTCGACCGGACCGACGCCTACGACGACGTGTACGGGTTCCAGGAGGACGCGGCGCTGTTCGGCGCGGACAGCCCCCTCGCCGTGCCGCCCGCCGCCGTCGCCGAGGCCGTCGTCGAGGCCGCCGTCTCGCCCGACCCGCAGCCGCGGTACGTCGTCGGCCAGGTCGCACAGCTCTGCCTGTGGGCCCGGTACCTCCCGGACCCGGTCTTCGACCGCGTGTTCGGCCTGGTCCGGAGGGTCGCCACGTAGCGTGTTCGACGACCGGCCGGCCGACCCACCGACGCCGGCCCACGGACTGGCGCTGGACTGCCTGGAAGCCGGCGTCGCGGCCGCCGACCCGGCGCGCGCCATCGACCGGCACTGCGCCGTCGAGGACGGACGTCTCCGGGTTCGAGACGAACGCTACGACCTCCCGGCGGCCGACGAGGTGCTGATCGTCGGTGGCGGCAAGGGTGCCGACGACCTCGCGGCCGCCCTCGTCGATCTACTCGACGGCCACCGGACCGGCGGGGTCGTCGTCACCGACGCTCACGCCGCGGACCCGGGCGGCGTGACGGTCCGTCTCGGCGAGCATCCCACGCCCGGCGCCGGGAGCGTCGCCGGTGCCGCGGCCGTCCTCGAGCGGGCGCGAGCGGCCGACGACGCCGCGCTCGTGCTGGCGCCGATCACCGGCGGCGGCAGCGCACTACTCTGCGCCCCGGCCGGCGACCTGGCGGCGGCCGACCTCGCGTGGGTGACGGACCGGCTCCTCGCAGCCGGCGCCCCGGTCGATGCGGTCAACGTCGTCCGACGGGCCTGCTCGGAGATCAAGGGCGGCGGCCTCGCCGCCGCGGCCGCCCCGGCGCCCGTCGTCGGCCTCGTCGTCAGCGACGTCGTCGGGGACGACCCCGGCGTGGTCGCGAGCGGCCCGACGGTCCCACGGCCCGTCGAGCCGGACGCCGCCCTCGCCGTCCTCGAGCAGTACGACGTCGCCGACCCGGCCGTCAGGTCGTGGCTGGAGACCGCTGATTCCGGACCGGCTCCGGACGCGACCGCCGACACCCACGTCATCGCGTCGGCGGCCGACGCCGTCGACGCAGCCGGCGAGGTCGCCGCCGACCGGGGGTACGAGCCCTGCGTGCTCTCGACCCGGCTGGAGGGCGAGGCCGGCGAGGTCGGCCGGGTCCACGCCGGCATCGCGCGGGAGGTCGCGGCCGACGGGCGGCCGGTCGCGCCCCCCGCCGTGCTCCTCTCCGGCGGCGAGACGACCGTGACGGTCCGGGGCGACGGCGAGGGCGGCCCGAACCTGGAGTTCGTCGTCGCCTGCGGCGTCGACCTCCCCGGTTCGGCGGTCGTCGCCGCGGTCGACACCGACGGCCGCGACGGCGGCACCGACGCGGCCGGCGGGATCACCGGCCGGATCGACGACCCGGCCGCGGCCCGCCTGGCGCTGACCGACGACGACACGCTCCCGTTCCTGGCCGCGCGGGACGGGCTGCTCGAGACGGGGTCGACCGGGACGAACGTCAACGACCTCCGGATGGTCGTGGTCGGCCCGAACGGTTTTGCCCCCTCGTCTTCGTTAGACGAGCCGTGAGGCCCCGATCCATCGCGATCGTCGGGTTCCATGTCCTGGTCGCGCTCGTGTTCGTCGGCGTGGCGGGCTACAACGCTCACACCGGCGACACGGTCAACGCGGTCTTACAGGCGGTCGTGGGGGGCCTCGTCCTCGTGCTCGGCATCGGGCTCGCCCGCATTGCCTGAGGCCGGCACCCGGGCGCGGCTACGCGAGGCAGGCCGCGACCACGCCCAACATCGCCTCGCCGTGGACCGGCTCCGCGAACAGCGGTACCCGCTTTACGTCCCGACCCCGGAACAGCGGCTGGGCGCGGTCGAGCGCCCGCCGCTGGACCTCCCAGCGCCGCCGGCAGAACTCACAGTCCCCGGTCTCCGGCGCCACGAACCAGTCCCCGTCGAACCCGGCGACGCCGGCCAGGTCCTCGCTCACCCGGTTGACCACCAGGGTGTCAACCGAGATGTCGAACTCACTCAACCGGTCAAGGAGGCGCTCGCTCTCGACGACGCTCATCTCCTCGGGCACCAGCACGACCCGGAAGTCCGTCCGGGCGGGGTCCTGGAGCGCCGCCCGCAGCCGCTCGATGCGGGCCGACAGCGCCCGGAGGTCGTCGACGCCCGCCTCGGCGTCGTCGGCGTCGCTGCCGAACACGCCGCCGAGACTGCCCGCCATGCCGGAGAGCTTCTCCCGGAACGCGACCAGCCGACCGACCATCGAGTCCATCACGTCCGGCAGCTCCAGGAGGCGGAGCGTGTGCCCGGTCGGCGCCGTGTCGACGACCACCCGGTCGAACCGGGGGTCGTCGAGGTACTCCAGGAGGAGCTGGACGGCGGCGGCCTCGTCGGCACCCGGCATCGCGCCGCCGGCCAGGGGGTGTTCACCCCCGCCGAGCAGCTCGCCCATGCCGCCGAGGTCCATGCCGGCACCGGTGGCGCCATCACCGCCTTCGGCCTCGTCGCCGTTCGCACCGGCGAACGGGCCGCCTGTGGCCGCCGCCGGGTCGATCTCGGCCGCCCACAGCGGGGCCGACTCCCGGATGCGCGTCGGCTCACCGGGGACGTCCGTCTCGAGGGTGTCAGACAGCGAGTGGGCCGGGTCCGTCGACAGCACGAGCGTCGGAGTGCCGTCCCGGGCGCTGGCCAGGGCCGTGGCCGCCGCGCAGGTGGTCTTCCCGACGCCGCCCTTCCCGCCGTAGAGGACGTACTCCGGGGCGTCGACCCCGGCCGGGACGTCGGCGTCGCCGACCGACTCGACCGACTCGACCGGCTCGACCGTCAGCTCGCTCATGGATGGGGGTGGCGGAGCCGGACTTGAGTAGTCGTCGATGCGGGCCCGCCACGTGGGGCCCGGCCTGGCGGGTCCCCCGTCCGGAGACAGCCCGAGGATTCAAGGCGGAAGCCGGGAGCAGACGCCGTGGACGCAGTCGGTCACGGCGGCTGACCGACCGCGGCACTGGCCGCGCCGCGAGTCCGGCTACGCCCACACGGGCCGCACTACGCGAAGTACCTCGCCAGCCGGTCGGCCGCCTCCTCGGCGCGGGGCGTCACCATGGCGAACCGGAGCCACGCCTCGCGGGACGTGCCGAACGTCTCGCCCGGCATGCCGGCGACGCCGGCCTCGTCGATCAGGCGTCGAGCGTTCGCGAGCGTCCCCGGATAGCCGTCGAACCGCGCCATCACGTAGAAGCCGCCGCTCGGCCGCGTGAACTCGGCGCCGGCCGTCTCCAGCGCCGAAGTGAAGGCGTCGACGCGGTCGGCGACCAGCTCGCGGTTCGCCTCGTAGTACGCGGCCGGCGTCTCCCGCAACGCCCGCAGGACCGCCTGCTGGGCCGGGCGGGACCCGGCGACGTTGACCAGCATATGTCGCGTCCGGACCGCGTCCATCAACCAGCCGGGCACCACCGCGTAGCCCACGCGGAAGCCCGTGATGGCCATCGACTTCGAGAAGGAGTTGGTGACGACGACGGCCTCGGAGTCGAACTCCAGCGCGCTGGCGAAGGCGCCCTCGTCGAAGACGAAGTGGTCGTAGACCTCGTCCGATACCAGTAGTGCGTCGTTCCGCTCGGCGATGGCAATGAGCTCGCGCTTGACATCCCTGCCGTAGACCGCGCCGGTCGGGTTGTTCGGCGAGTTGACGACGATCGCCGCCGTGTCGTCGGTCGCCGCATCCCGCACGGCGTCGGGGTCCAGGGTCCCGTCGGACTCGGCTGGGACGAACCGCGGGGTGGCGCCGAGCATCCGCGTCCGACCCTGGTAGTACGGGTAGACGGGGTCGGTGAAAAGCACCTCCTCGCCGTCGAGGGCCGCAAGCGCACACCCCGTGGCAAGGTAGTTCGCCTCGCCGGCGCCGTTCGTCACGACCACCCGGTCGACGTCGACCCCGCGCCGTGCCGCGATCTCCGCCCGGAGCGGACGGAGGCCCTCGTAGTCGTCCATGCACCGGGTCGGGTGGGCAGCCACGTCGGTCTATCGCTTCCCGCCGGGCACGGTTTCAAGACCCATGGGGGCGTGGCGACCGTATGGCCATCGAGGAACGCGTCGGCGACGTCCTCCGGGACCGGGGTGAGTCCGTCGCCGCCGCCGAGTCCTGTACCGGCGGACTCGTCGGCTCAAAGATCACGGACGTGCCCGGCGCCAGTGACTACTTCGACCGGTCGTACGTCACCTACACCAACGCCGCCAAACTCGAGGAACTCGGCGTTCCCCGGGAGCCACTCGACGCCGAGGGCGCCGTGAGCGAACCCGTCGCCGCGGCGATGGCCCGCGGGGCGCGGGACGGCGCGGGCGTCCCGTGGGGCGTCGCCACCACGGGCATCGCGGGCCCAGACGGCGGGACCGACGACAAGCCCGTCGGGACGGTGTACGTCGGCGTCGCGTACGGCGCGCCGTGGGGGACCGGCGGGTCCCGGTGTGCCGTCGAGCGCTACGTCTTCGATGGGTCACGCGTCGAGATCAAAGCGGCGATCGCCGACCGGGCGCTGGCCGACCTCGTCGGCGCCGCGGAGGGAAGTTGACGTGCGGACGACGCCGGCGTGCCCTCGCCCAGCCGTGATTCGGAGCGAAATCCACGTACGGCGACCGCCCATTCTGCGATGGGCGGGGACGAAACTACCGACCGATTTTTACGCGGGGGTAACGATTCCGTTGACATGGACCCGGACTGTGTCAACTGCGGGGCTCCGGACACGGCGCGGTACGAGCTCATGGTCCGAAACACCACTCACGAAGGGGTCCCCCTCTGCGAGGAGTGCTACGAGGCGATCAGCGACGAACTCGACGAGGCCTGACGCCCACGTCCCGGCGCGAGCGAGTCGCCCACGTCCTCCGTCGCCGTCAAACGCGTTCCCCGACAGCCCATGATCTTCGGGGACATCACCGTCCTGCACGTCGACGACGACGCCGCCATCCGCGATCTGACGGCCGAGTTCCTCGAGGCGGTCGACGACACCATCGACGTCCGGAGCGAGCCGGACCCGAACGCCGTCCCGGCCCGTCTCGACGCCGAACCGCTCGACTGCGTAGTCAGCGACTTCCACATGCCGGAATGCACCGGGCTCGAACTCTGCAGCGCGGTCCGCAACGAACACCCCTGGCTGCCCTTCATCCTCTTCACCAGCGAGCGCGGCGAGGAACTGGCCGAGGACGCCCTGTCGAGGGGCGCCACCGACTTCGTCCGGAAGGCCACCGGCACCCACCACTACACCATCCTCGCGAACCGGATTACCATCGCCGTGACCCGCCACCGAGCCATACAGCGGCTCCGCGAGGTGGACGCGTTGCCGAACGGGTGGCCGCCTGCGGCGGCGACGCCGGACCGGGAGACGTCCCGGACGTCGGAGTCGGAGCCGGAGGGCGGGTTCGACAGTTGAGGTCGCCACCTCCGTCGTCGAACTCGAATCACCGTACCGGGACGTCTTCCGACGACTACGGCCGTCATGAACCCCAGTAGGATCGGCGGGAGCGACCGCACCGCGTCGAGGAACGACCGGGTCGTCAGGCATCCGGATGGCGCCCACCGGGGTCGATGTCGGGGAACATCGCGCCGAACACCGCCGCCTGTGCCCGGCGGAGGCGCTCGAGGAACGCCGTCTTGCTGACGTCGAGGACGTCGGCGACCTCGGCGGCGGTCGCCTCCCGCGGGACACGGAAGTAGCCCGACGCCAGCGCCGCGCGGAGGACGTCGTAGCCGACAACGGCGCCCCGGAGGACCACGCCGCCGTCGCGGTAGGTCAACGACTCGACCATGAACCCGGTGTCGAGCAGTTCGTGGACGACGCAGGGGTGCAGCGAGAGACACCGGTAGGTCGAGCGGTCCCCGGTGCGGGCGCGGTAGAGGTACCGGACGCGGTCGTCGGCCTCCAGGGCGGCCGCGAGGTCGTCGTTCGGCCGGGCGCTGAACCGCAGGAGGACGTTGCCGTCGGCGCGCAACAGCGGCGGTTCGGCGTCGATGGTGACGTCCACCTCGCGGGTGGCCGCCGCGAGCGGGCAGTCGTCGCCCTCGATGCGGAACTCGGCCATGAGGCAGTCGTCGATCACCGTCAACGCTTCCGCGCCGAGGCCACTTGAAAGCAGTGTATGGACTGCATAATGGGTATCCCGTGACGGGCCGTACGCCACCCATGACCATGGACGTCGAGGAGGTCAAACGCCGCGCGGGACCGCGGGAGTTCAGTCCGGCGGACGACCTGCCGGAGGAGTACCGGACGGCGGCCACCCGAATGTTAGAGTTCCACGCCAACAGCGAGATCATGGGCGCGTACCTCGAGCGACCGTTCATCCGGCAGTCGCCGAGCCTCGAGCGGAAGCTGGCGTTCAGCGCGAAGGTCCAGGACGAGATCGGCCACGGCCAGCTGCTGTACCGGGCCGCGGAATCGCTGGGGATCAAGACGCGCGAGGAGATGCTGTCGGACCTGGCGAACGGCGACGGGAAGTTCCTGAACTGCTTTCACTACCCGATGACCGAGTGGGAGGAAACGCCGATGATCGCCTTCTTCGTCGACGGCGCCGCGATGCGCCGGCAGGCGACGCTAAAGCAGTCCAGCTGGGAACCGTACGCCCACGCGATGGATAAGGTCTGCTTCGAGGAAGGGTTTCACGTCAAGCACGGCGAGAGCATCCTCGCCGAGCTAATGAACGGCTCCCGGAAGGAACAGCGGCTGACCCAGGCGGCCTTCGAGGAGTGGTGGCCGCGCATCCTCCAGTTCTTCGGGCCGACCGACGACCAGTCCACCCACCACGACTTCGCCGCCGACGTCGGGCTGAAGACGATGACGAACGACGAACTCCGGACCGCTTTCCTCAACTCCTACCTCCCGAAGGCGGAGACGTACGGCCTCGAGATACCGGACGAGCCGCGCATCCGGCAGAACGACGACGGGACGTGGGACGTCGTCGAGGACGACCTCGACTGGGAGGAGTTCTTCAGTATCGCGAAAAACGAGTACGAGCCGGGGCTCGGCCAGATCAACGCCCGCAAGGAGGCCCAGGCGGCCGTCGAGTGGGTCCGCGAGGTGCTCGACGATCGCGAGGCTATGGCCGCCGGCGGCCACACCGGTCAGGCGGCCGACTGACCATGATCTGGGAGGTGTTCCGCCAGGAGGCCGCCGGCGACTACCACGCCCACTGCGGGAACGTCCACGCGCCGGACCGGGAGATGGCGCTGTTGTTCGCGGAGATCCAGCACGGCCGCCGCAAGCCGACCAACAGCCTCTGGGTCGTCCCGCAGGACGAGGTCGGCGAGGTCGACACCGACGAGGCCGTCTTCGGCGGCACGACGGACAAGTCCTACCGGTTCGCCCAGACGTATAGCGTCGAGCCGGCCGCCGAGGAGGTCGAGGCGTCCGAGGAGGAACAGACGGAGGCCGAGCGCAAGCGGGGTGACCTCTGATGGCGACCGCGGACGGGGCGAGCTACGCCGGCGTCGACGATCTCGACGGCGAGGAGGCGGCCGAGGCCGTCGAGCGGCTGTTGTTCCGGCTGGCCGACGACGAACTGGTGGTCGCCGAGCGGTACACCGAGTGGCAGGTCCGCGCGCCGACACTGGAGTCCGACATCTCGCTCGCGAACGTCGCCCAGGACGAACTCGGCCACGCCCGCCTCTGGTACCAGGTGCTCGAGCGGTTCGGCCACGACGAGACCGACCTGATCTGGGAGCGGGACCCAGAGGACTTCCGCCACGGCACGCTCGTCGAACAGCCGTTCGCGGACGGCGACTGGGCCGACGCCGTCGTCCGGGGCTACCTCTACGACGTCGCCGAGGACGAACGCCTGCACGCCCTCGAGGACTCGACGTTCGCCCCCATCCGGGACCGCGTCGGGAAGGTACTCGACGAGGAGGCATACCACCTCGAGTACGCCGAGTCCTGGCTCGAGCGACTGGCCGGATCCGAGGACGGCCACGAGCGGCTCCAGGACGCCCTCGACCGGCTATACCCGTACGCGCTCACCCTGTTCGAGCCGGGCGACGGGACGACGGATGCCCGCATCGTCGAGATGGGCGTCCGCGAGAGGTCCCTCGGGGCGCTGCGGGAGTCCTGGCACGACCGCGTCGACGACTACCTGGGCTCGCTCGGCCTCCGCGTGCCGCCCCTGGAGCCGTCCGAGCGGGCCGACGGCCACGTCTCCCCGACCGACCTCCCCGACCACGTCGGCCGGGAGGGCGACCACACCGACCACTGGCCGGCGCTGTTCGCGGAGATGACCGGGACCTACGAGGACCTCGGGCGCGACCACGCGACCCGCATCATGGACGACGATGAGTAGCGAGTACGAACGGCCGACCCGCGGCGACACCGAGACCGCCTGTCGGTACACCAGTTACGAGACCGAGCCGGACGTCGAGTACGCCGAGGGTACCGACGGCGAGGTCCCGGCCACCGGCGCGGGCGCGACCGGCGTCGAGCGCCGCGTCTGGCAGGCGCTGTACCGCGTCGAAGACCCCGAAATGCCGATATCGATCGTCGACCTCGGCCTCATCTACGGCGTCGAGGTCCTCGAGGGGACGGCCGACGTCGAGATGACGCTCACCTACACCGGCTGTCCCGCCCGGGAGATGCTCACCGGCGAGGTGACCCGCGCCGTCCGCGACGTCAACGGCATCGACGAGGTCGACGTCACCGTCGTCTGGTCTCCCGGCTGGACCGTCGACATGGTCACCGAGCAGGGCAAAGAGGCGCTCCGCGAGTTCGGGCTGAGCGTGTAGCCATGCGCCGCAGCGACCCCAGCGTCGAGACGTCCGGCGACGACGAGCCCGCCGAGTGCCCGTACTGCGGCTCGACGAACACGGCCCGCGAGCACCCGAAGGGCCCCTCCCTCTGCCGGTCGATGCACTTCTGTCAGGACTGCGAGCAGCCGTTCGAGGCGTTGACCTGACCCCTCGGCGGGCAAGGGTTAACTCGCTGTCCGGCGAGATATGAGGTCATGACACCGACGAGCCCCGTCCTCGCCCACCCGGTTGGCCGATACCGGCCCGGTCCGCGTCCACCAGGGGGCGTCCCGTGACCGACACCGCCGAGCGCCTCGTCCGGGAACTGGAGGCCCAGGACGTCGAGTACGTGTTCGGCTACCCCGGCGGCCGCGTCATCGAATTGCTCGACCTTCTCCCCGACTCCGACGTGACGATGGTCCGGCCGCGCGACGAGCGGGAGGCAAGCGTGATGGCCGAGGCCTACGGCCGGCTCACCGGCAGTCCGGGCGTGTTGGCCGGCCAGGGCCCCTGGATCGGGAGCCTCGGTGCCATCGGCCAGATGGAGGCCCGCCTCGGGTCCTCGCCGATGGTCGTGGTCACCGAGGCCAGCGAGCGCGGCGAGTACTCGACGCTGGCGCCGTACCAGCAGGCCCGCGGGGACTACGGCGGGCTGGACCTCCCGGCGGCGCTGTCGGCGTACACGAAGGAGCACTGGTTCCCCCGGTCGCCGACGGAGACGGTGCGCAGTTTCCAGTTGGCGTTCAAGCACGCGACCGCCGGCCGGCCGGGCCCGACGGCGGTGATCCTCGACGGCGAGGCCGTCACCGAATCCGTGCCCGATGAGTCGGTGCCGCCGGTGTGGGACGGCCGCGAGCAGGTGCGGAACTGGGACGCCCGGCCGACGGCCGAGACCGTCGCGACGGCCGCCGAGGCGCTGGCCGACGCCGAGCGGCCGGTCGTCATCGCGGGCAACGGCGTCCACGCGGCCGGCGCCTACGACGAACTCGAGGCCGTCGCCGCGGCCGCCGGCGCCGTCGTCGTCACCTCCTACCTCGGGAAGTCCACCATCGCGGAGACCCACGACCTCGCCGGCGGCGTCATCGGGTCGTTCGGCCACGAAGGCGCGAACCAGGTGGTCGCCGAGGCCGACGTCCTCCTCGTGGTCGGGTCGCGGCTCAACCCGATGGACACGAACTGGCAGGCGCCGTCGTTCATCCGGCCCGACGAGCAGTGCATCGTCCACGCCGACGTCGACACCCGGAACGCCGGCTGGGTGTACCCCGCCGACGTCGGGCTCATCGGCGACGCGGCCCGGAGCCTCGCCGACCTCGCCGCGGCGCTCCCCGACGACGCGGGTGACGAGTGGGCCCGCGAGCGGGCCGCCGACGCACGGGAGTCCTTCCAGGCGCCGGCCTGCGACTCCGACGCCAGCCCGATCACGCCCCAGCGGGCGGTCACAGAGATCGAGGCCGCCGTCGACGCCGACACCGTCGTGACCGCCGACTCCGGCAACAACCGCTTCTGGCTGCTCAACTACCTCCAGACGCCCGCCCGCCGGACGTACTTCGGCAGCGGCGGCGTCGGCGCGATGGGGTGGGCCACGCCGGCGGCCGTCGCGGCGGCCATCGCGACCGACCGCGAGGTCATCGGCGTCGCCGGCGACGGCGGCTTCGCCATGACGATGACGAGCGTCGAGACCGCCGTCGACCACGGGGTCGCGCCGACGTTCGTGATCCTCAACGACACGAGCCTCGGGATGGTCAGACAGATGCAGGCCCACGAGGGCGACATCGCCGGCGTCGAGTTCCACGACACCGACTTCGTCACGGCCGCGGAGGCGTTCGGCGCCGAGGCGACCCGCGTCGTCGCGCCCGATGACCTGGCCGACGCACTCGACACGGGCACGGACGCGGACGTGCCGTTCGTCATCGACGCCCGCATCGACCGCGAGGAGGACATGACCGAGACGCTGCAGTCGTCGTTCTACGAGTCCGTGGGCGGCCTCCACGAGTAGGAGACTGACTGCACCCATCGGCTAGATCGCCGGCCGCGACGAAGGTGTCGGCCCCGCCGGCTGGCAATACTTTCCGATAGCCATTTGGCGGGTCCGGGTGAGGCAGCGACCATGGCATCGCACACAGTGCTCGTCACCGGCGGCACCGGCTTTCTCGGCTCCTACGTCGCCGAGGACCTGGTGGGCGCGGGCCACGACGTCGTCGCCTACGACCTCTCGACCGACGACCGCATCCTCTCGAAACTCGGGGTCGCCGACGAGGTCACCATCCGTCGTGGCGACGTCTCCGAGGCCACCGACGTCGTCCGGGCCGTCCGGGAGACGGGCGCCACCCACGTCGTCCACCTCGCGGCACTGTTGACGAACACCGCCCGGGAGAACCCCCGCTCGGCGCTCGACGTCAACGTCGTAGGCACGAATAACGTCTTCGAGGCGGCGCGAACGCTCGACGACCAGGTCGACCGCGTCGCCTGGGCTTCCAGCGCCGCCGTCTACGCGCCGCCGCACGAGTACGACACCCGGTTCGTCGACGAGGACGAACTCGTCTACCCGGACACCCTCTACGGCGCCACCAAGGGGTACAACGAACACCAGGCGCGGGTCTACCACGAGGACTATGACCTCTCGCTCGTGGGACTCCGACCCACAGTCGCCTACGGCCCCTACCGGGAGACCGGCGGCTCGGCGTTCCTCGCGAACATCGTCGAGAAGCCGGCCCTCGGCGAGCCGTTCAGCGTCGAGTACGGCGACCAGGTGATCGACTGGCAGCACGCCCGCGACATCGCACAGGCGTTCCGCAAGGCCGCGTTCGCGCCGGACGCCGACCTCGGTCAGCGCGTCTACAACGTCCGGGGCGAACTCGCCACGATCCGTGAGGCCGTCGAGACGGTCCGGGACATCGTGCCAGACGCCGACCTGACGGTCTCCGACGAGGGCGAGTTGCCCTGGACCCAGACCCTCGACATGGCCGCCGCCCAGCGGGACCTCCGCTACGCGGTCGAGTACGACCTCGAGACGGGCTTCCGCTCGTACATCGACACGCTCCGCGCGGAGGCCGGGCTGGAGCCGGTCTGAGGACCCGCGGTCGTGCGCCCCGCGGCGGGTTGCCGAGTGCGACGTTTTAATACCGTCGCCACCGGTGAGGTTTGCCATGCCACGTGACGACAAACGACAGGGTGTGGTCGCCGGCGTCGACCGGCGGGCGTTCCTCGCGGCCGTCGGCGGTAGCGGCCTCGCCGGGTTGGCCGGATGTACGGGCCTCGGACCGGGCGACGGTGGCACAGTGACCTTCGGGGTCGTCAGCCCCATATCGGGTGCCTACAGCAGTCTCGCGCCCGCCCAGCGCAACGGCGCGGAACTCGCCGTCGACACGATCAACGAGCGCGATGAGTTCTCCTTCGAGGCCGAAATGGTGACCGGCGACACCGAGACGGAGGCGACCCAGGGCCGGCAGGCGGCCCAGCGCATCATCGAGCAGGACGGCGCCGACTACCTCATGGGGGCCATCTCCAGTTCGGTCGGCCTGGCGCTCAACGAACTCGCCGCCGAGGAGGAGGTCGTCTACAACCCGGGCGCGGCGGCGGTTCCCATCACCGGCGAGAACTGCAACGAGTGGGTGTTCCGCGCGGAGACCAACACGGCCCAGATCGCCGAGGCCGTGTCGGCGTACACGGTGAACGAACTCGGCACCGACGTCTGGTTCCACATCGCCGACTACCCGTACGGCGAGTCCGTCCTCAACCGGACCCGGCGCCGGATGGCGGAAGCCAACTCCGAGTCCGCCGTCGTCGAAACCTCGCGCTCGCAGCTCGGCGCCGACAACTACGACACGTTCATCAGCGACATCGGCAACTCCGAGGCGGAGGTCGCCCTGCTCGGGATGACCGGGGGGGACCTGATCAACTTCGTCGCCCAGGCCGCCGACCAGGGCCTCAAGGACGAGGTCGAGATCGTGAGCCCGACGATGACCTTCCAGGTCGTCCGCGGGGCACTCGGGCCCGCCGCATACGGGACCTACGGCGGCGTCCGCTACGTGCCGGCGCTCGACACCGGCGACAACGGCGACTTCGTCGACGCCTACGAGTCCGAATACGACGCCACGCCGGACAACTTCGCCCGCGTGGGCTACCAGTCGATCCTGATGACGGGTGCAGGCATCGAGGAAGCCGACTCGACCGACCCCGCCGAGGTGAAGGACGTCCTCCCGGACCTGGAGACCGAGACCATCTTCGGCACGAACCGGTACCGGGGCTGCGACGGACAGGCGCTGAACCCGACCTGGATGGCCGAGAACGTCGAGCCCGACGGCGGCGACCCCGCCCGCGTCGAGCTCCTCGAGGAGGTATCCGGCGAGGACGCCGCCCTCCCCTGTGGCGAGACCGGGTGCGACGCCCGCTGACATGGCGTCGGCCCTGGTCGAACAGCTGCTGAACGGCCTCACCATCGGGATGGTGTACGTCCTGCTCGCCGCGGGCCTGTCGGTGGTCTTCGGCGTGATGGACGTCATCAACTTCGCCCACGGGGAGCTGTTCGCCCTCGGCGCCTACTTCGGATACGCGGTCGCGACCGTCGACGGCGGTGGGTTCTGGGCCGCCCTAGTGGTGGCGCCGTTGGCCGTCGCAGTCGTGGGCGCCGCCATCGAGCGGTACACCGTCCGGCCGCTCTACGGCCGCAACCCGCTGTACCACATTCTCCTCACGTTCGGGCTCGTCCTCGTGCTGAAGGACGGGATCGAACTCGTCTGGGGTCCGCGGCCGAAGGAACTGTCGGCGCCCGCCGTCATCTCGGGGACGGTGGAGGCGTTCGGGTTCACGTACCCGCGGTACAGCCTCTTCGTCATCGGTATCGGGGCGGTGCTGGCGGCCGGGACCTGGCTGGCGCTGAACCACACGCGGTACGGGCTGGTCATCCGCGCCGGATCGATGGACCGCGAGATGGTCACCTACCTCGGCATCGACATCGACCGCTACTACACCCTCGTGTTCGCCTTCGGCGCCGCCCTGGCCGCCATCGCCGGCCTCGTGCTCGCACCCCGGAACGGCGTCGACCCGGGGATGGGCGACTCCGTCATCATCCCGGCGTTCGTCGTCGTGGTCCTCGGCGGCCTGGGCAGCTTCCGGGGCGCGGTCGTCGGCGGCCTCGGCGTTGGCGTGGTCCAGACGGTGATGCGGAGCTACGTCCCCGTCCTCGAGGGCCTGGTCGTCTTCCTCCTCATGATCGGGGTGTTGCTGGTCCGCCCGCAGGGCCTGTTCGGCGACCCCGAGTTCGAGGAGGCCGGCGACCTCTTCACCGCCAGCGGCGGCGTCCTCACCGACGCCCGCCGCCGGCAGCTCGGCGTCGCCGTCGTCGCGCTGCTCGCCCTCGCCCCGCTCGGCAGCGGCGTGCTCTACAGCCCGTTCCTCCTGAACTCGCTTTTCGTCACCGTCCTGACGTGGGCACTGTTCGCGCTCAGCCTCGACTTCGTGATGGGCTACGCCGGGCTCGTGTCGCTCGGCCACGTCCTGTTCTACGGTGTCGGCGCCTACGTGACCGTCCTGGTGGTGATGCACGCCGTGCCCTCGGTCGTCCTCGCGCTGCTCGTCGGCGTCGCCATCTGCCTGCCGCTCGCCTGGGTCATCGGCCAGCTGTCGATCCGCGTCGCCGGCGTCTACTTCGCCATGATCACCCTCGGGTTCGCCGAACTGTTCGCCCAGATCCCGAACAAGGTCACCCAGATCAACGCGCTGCTTGCCACCCCGTGGCTGCCGACCTGGCTCCGGCTCCCGGCGCTCCGCGGCAACCGCGGCCTGTTCGGCATCGACCCGGTGTACGGCCTGACGGGCGGGCCGGGGGTCGGCGCCGTCCAGGTGGTCGGCGGCGTCGACCTGCTGTACTACGTCGTGCTCGCTGCGGTCGTCGGCTCGTATCTCCTCGCCCGTCGGCTGATGCAGGCGCCGTTCGGCAGCGTCCTCCAGGGCATCCGCGAGGCCGAACAGCGCGCCGAGTTCGTCGGCTACGACGTCACCGCATACAAGCGTCGCGCCTTCGTCGTCTCCGGCGGCCTGGCCGGGCTGGCGGGCGGGCTCCAGGCGCTGGCCGACGGCGGCGTCTCCACGAGCTACCTCGCCTGGATCCAGTCCGGCAAGGTCATCGTGATGACGATGCTCGGCGGCATGGGCACCCTGTACGGGCCGATGCTCGGCGCCGGCGCCTTCTTCGGAGTGAAGGAGTTCCTCTTGCCCGTAACCGAGCAGTGGCAGGGCGTCCTGGGCGTGCTGTTCGTCCTGTTCGTCATCTTCGTCCCGGAGGGCCTCGTGTCGATCCCGGCGACGGTCCAGGCGCGGTTCGCCGGCGGCCCCAGCGGCGGAACCCCGGTCGAGGAGCCCGACCCGGTCGACCGGGAGGTGGGCGACTGATGGCCGCCGATGCCGACGCCCACGGCAGCACGACGATCGGTACGGCCGACGATCCGGTCCTGGAAACGCGGGGACTGGTCAAGCGGTTCGGGGAACTCGTCGCCGTCGATGACGTCTCGCTGCGGATCCCCCGCGGCGAGGTCCGGAGCGTTATCGGACCGAACGGCGCCGGCAAGACCACGCTATTCGACCTCATCACTGGCGTGCTCGCGCCGACCGAGGGCTCGGTTCGATTCGCGGGCGCGGACGTCACCGGTCTGGCCCCCCACGAGCGGGTCGCCCGTGGCATGAGCCGGTCGTTCCAGCTCACCGACGTCTTCGGCGGCCTGACCGTCCGGGAGAACGTCCGGCTGGCGGCCCAGGCCGCCCGCGACGACGGCTTCTCGCCCGCCGATTGGTTGCTGCGGCCGACTGGGTCATTCGTCGACGTGCTGGCCGACGCCGAGGCCGTGCTCGAGCGGGTCGACCTGGCCGATCGGGCGGGCGAGCGCGCCGCGACGCTCGCCTACGGGGACCGCCGCCGCCTCGAGATCGGGATCGTGCTCGCGACCGACCCCGACCTCGTGTTGCTCGACGAGCCCACCGCGGGGATGAGCCGCGAGGAGACGGCGGCGACGATGGCCCTCGTCGGCGACGTGCTGGCCGACCGGACGCTGCTGCTCATCGAGCACGACGTCGACCTCGTGCTCGACGTCTCCGACCGCGTGACCGTGCTCGACCGCGGGAGCGTCCTCGCCAGCGGCACGCCGGCCGAGGTCGCGGCCGACGACGACGTCCAGGCGGCGTACCTCGGGGGGTCCCGATGAGCCTGCTCGAGGTCACCGACCTGCGAGCGGGCTACGGGGAGACCCGGGTCCTCGACGGCGTGTCGCTCGCCGTCGACGCCGGGGAGGTCGTCACCCTCGTCGGGCGCAACGGCGTCGGCAAGACGACCACGCTCCGGGCGATCGTGGGCGCGATCACGCCCTGGGCCGGCACCGTGCGGTACGACGGGGAGGACGTGACCGGGCTATCGCCGGAGGCGACGGTCGCCCGCGGCATCGGATTCGTCCCCGAGGAACGGCGGGTGTTCCCCGGCCTGACCGTCACGGAGAACCTCTCGCTCGCGACCCACGGCGGCAGCGACGCCGGCCGCGGCCGGAGCGTCGAGTCGGTCCTGGACACGTTCGAGCCCCTGGACGAGCGGCGGGACGCGACGGGCCAGCACCTCTCCGGCGGCGAACAGCAGATGCTCGCCATCGCCCGCGCGCTCGTCGCCGACGCCGACCTCCTGTTGCTCGACGAACCGACCGAGGGTCTCGCGCCGCTCGTGGTCGAGGCCGTCGCGGACCTGGTGCGGAACGCGAACGAGACCGACGGCATCACGGTCCTCCTCGTCGAGCAGAACGTCGCGACCGCGCTCGAACTGGCCGACCACGCCTACGTCCTCGACCAGGGCCGGGTCGTCTATGAGGGGACCGCCGCCGACCTCGAGGCAGCCACCGACGTCGTGGACCGCCACCTCGGCGTGTCCATCGACTGACCGCCAGCCACGGCCCGACCAACGAGTTACCGCCGGACCGGTTGTGACCAACGAGGATCAGCGGGGTTGTCGTGCCACCGACCCCCACAGTCATTTCCCCGCGGGGCGATACACCCGGCCATGCCGTACCACGACGTCGAGACGACCGACCGGGCGGCGCTCCGAGACCGCCAGGCCGACCGGCTCCAGGAGACCGTCGACCGTGCCTACGAGAACGTCTCGCTCTACCGAAACCGGTTCGACGAGGCCGGAATCGGGCCGGGGGACATCGACTCCATCGACGACGTCGAGCGACTGCCGTTCACGACCAAGGAGGACTTCCAGGAGGAGTACCCCGACGGCCTGTTCGCCGTCGACTGGGACGACGTCGCGCGGGTGCACGCCTCCTCGGGGACCACGGGCACCCCGAAGATCGTGCCGTACACGGACGGGGACCTCCAGGTCTGGCGCGAGGTCATGGCGCGGTCGCTGCACGCCGCCGGCGTCCGGCCGGACGACACCGTCCAGAACGCCTACGGCTATGGCCTGTTCACCGGCGGGATGGGGTTCCACGACGGGACCGAGGCGCTCGGCGCGACGGTCGTCCCGGTCGGCGGCGGGAACACCGCCCGACAGATCGACCTCCTCCAGGACCTCGGGAGCGACGTCCTGGCCTGTACGCCCTCCTACTGCCTCTATCTCGCCGAGCAGGCCGAGGAGCGCGGCGTCGACCCCCGCGAGTTACCGCTATCGGCGGTCGTCATCGGCGCCGAACCGTTCACCGACCCGATGCGCGAGGAGATCGAGGCCGCCCTCGACGTGACCGCCATCGACGTCTACGGCCTCTCGGAACTCATCGGGCCCGGCGTCTCCATCGAGTGCGAACACGCCCAAGACGGCCTCCACATCTGGGAGGACCACTTCTACCCCGAGGTCGTCGACCCCGACACCGGCGAGGTGCTTCCCGATGGCGAGGCGGGCGAACTGGTCCTGACGAACCTCACGAAGGTGGGACTGCCCGCGATCCGCTACCGGACCGGCGACATCACGTCGCTGACCCGCGAGCCCTGCGACTGCGGCCGCACCCACGCCCGGATGGACAACGTCACCGGCCGGACCGACGACCTGCTCATCGTCCGGGGCGTCAACGTCTACGCCAGCCAGATCGAGGCGGCCATGGTCGACCACCGTCGAGTACCACGCCGACTACGACGGCGATCCGGCCGACCTCGAGGACCGCGTCGAGCAGCGCCTCACCGGGGTGCTCGAGGTGCAACCGGATGGCGTCGAGGTGGTCGGGCCCGGCGGCGTCGAGCGCCAGGAGACCGGGAAGGTAACGCGCGTGTTCGACCAGCGGGAGACCTGACCGGCCGGACGCCCCCGAGGGTTTATATCGGAGAACGGGGCCAAGAGCGCGTGTGCGCTGACCACCGTCCCGGGCCGGCTCGCGGGAGCGCGGTGCACCGGTCCGGGCAGCGTTCGCACCGCCTGTGTGCCACGCTCGTTACGGCCGATACACCCGGCCGCGGAACGTCGCCACGCGGTCCTCGTCGTCGGCCCGCACGACCACCTCGTACTCCGCGGTGCTGTCGGTGCGGTGGGTCTCCTCGGCGGTCGCCGTGAGGGTCTCGCCGACGTCGACGGCCTCGAGGTACGAGATGTTGGTCTCCAGTGCGACCGCCGTCTCGCCGCGGGAGTTAGAGGCCGCGGCGAACGCCGCGTCCGCCAGCGAATAGATCGCACCGCCGTGCGGTGTCTCGTGGAAGTTCACGAGCTCGTCGGTGACCGTCAGTTCCGTCACCGCCCGGCCCGGCTCCAGCGCCAGGAGGTCGATGCCGAGCGTCGCGCAGTAGGGGTCCGAGGCGATCCGCTCCCGCACCTCGGCGGGCACGCGATCGCGGCCCCTCTCGCGGTCGTCCGTCATCGATCGACCTCCAGCGGTTCGCCGCCGATGTACATCGCGTGCTCGGCGGGCCTCTCGGGGGTCTCGTGGTACTCCATGAGCTGGAACAGCGCGCCGGTCGGATTGCGCGGCGAGACGAACGCTTCCGTGTAGTATCCGTGGTCGGCGTAGTCGACGACGTCGACCCCGGTCGCTTCGATGGCGTCGACCACCGCGTCGATGTCGGCGACCTCGAGGGTGACGTGGTGGAGGCCCGGGCCGTGTCGGTCGAGGAACGCCGCGATCTCGCCGTCCTCCTCGAGGGGTGTCACCAGTTCGATCCTGGAGGCGTCCCCGAGCCGGTAGTAGACCCACCGGAACCGGCCCTCGGGGCCCTCGCGGTCGGCCAGCTTCTCGCACCCGAGCGCGAGCAGGATCGACTCGGCGTCCACGATGGACTCGACCGCGATGCCGACGTGGTCGACCCTGATGGGCGTATCGTGCATGTGGCGGTCCACGCACCCCGGACGGGAAAACCCTGCCGCGCACTCGTCCACGGGGCGGAGCCGTCCGCGCGTGACTGCCGTCGACACCGCCCACATTGAATACCCCGCTCCCGGAAGGCATCTCCATGCACGAACGCGGCTTCATGGCGGGGACGCGCGGCACCCAGGCTGTCGACTGGGAGGAGCGCATCGACGTCACGCGGCTCCGCGAGGAGCGCTACGAGCGCGCGCTCGAACGGCTCCGGGACTCCTCGCTCGGCTCGATGCTGCTGGTGTCGGACCCCAACATCCGGTACGTCACCGGGCTGGCGATGACCGGGGGCAGCGGCGCCGACCACTACACCCTCCTGACCGAGGACGGCGACGTCGTCCACTGGGACACCGCCGACCACGCCTCGGTACGGCGTCGCGAACGAGACGATGGGCATCGACGTCGCCGATGCCGGGCTCGTCGAGCAGTTCGAAACGCACGGGGTCGATGTCGACACGAGCACCGCGAGCGAGCTGATGCTCGACGCCCGGACGGTCAAGAACCGTGACGAAATCGAGTGTCTCCGGATGGTCGCCGCCATCTGCGAGGCGGGCTTTCAGGCCATCGCCGACGGCGCCGCGCCCGGCCGCCGCGAGTCGGAGGTGTGGGGCGACGCCGTCCGGGAGCTGTGGCGCCACGGCGCGATGGTGCAGGGCGGCTACCTCACGAGCGGGCCGAACACATGGCCGAAGCACCAGGCCAACACGACGGACCGCGTGATCCGGCCGAAGGACCTCGTGTACGCCGACTTCTACAACGTCGGCTACCTCGGCTACCGCTCCTGCTACTACCGGACGTTCAGCATGGGCGAGCCGACCGACGCACAACGTGACGCCTACGAGACTGCCCGCGACAACCTCTACGACGTGCTCGAGCGCATCGAGCCCGGCGCCACCACCGACGACGTCGCCGAGGCGTTCCCGGACATGGAGGGCGAGCACGCCGAGTTCTACGACGCCGACGAGCACTGGCAGCTGACGACCAACCACTGGGCCCACGGGCTCGGCCTCCAGCTGTACGAGGTCCCGCTCATATGGCGCGGGCTCTCGCCCGACCACCCCATCGAGATCGAGGCGGGGATGACGATGGCCGTCGAGACCCAGGAGCCGGCCGACCGCCAGGGCGTCCGCGTCGAGGAGATGGTCGTGGTCCGCGAGGACGGCGTCGAGATCTTGAGCGAGTGGCCGGTCGAGGAGATCACGCGCATCGACTACTGACCGGCCTCGTCATCGCGCCCGCGGGTCGGGCCTGGCGCCGGTTGCCCACCCGCACGGTTAAGTCCGCGCTGGGGCAGGGAGGGGTATGGAGCTCGGGACGGGTCTGTTCACCTGCCAGCGGCGCCCCGACGACGAGCGGCCGACGGCCGAGATCTACGACGAGATGCTCGAGCTCGGTCGCGTGATCGACGACGCCGGCCTCGACAGCGCCTGGGTGTCCGAACACCACTTCCTCGATGACGAGTACCTCTCCGGTGTGACCCCCGCGCTGGGGGCGCTGTCCGCCGTCACCGAGGACGTCGAACTCGGTCCCTGCATCGCCTTGGCGCCGCTGTACGACGCAGTGCGGCTGGCGGAGGACATCGCGACCGTCGACCAGCTCGCCGACGGCCGGGCGACGCTCGGCTTGGCGATCGGCTCGAACCCGCGGGAGTTCGAGGCCTTCGGCGTCCCGACCGAGGAGCGCGTCGAGCGGTTGACCGACGCCGTCGCACTTGTCCGGGCCGCCTGGTCCCCCGGCCCGCTCGACTACGACCCGGCGTTCCACGACGTCGACCCCGACGTGACAGTGACGCCGAAGCCCGCCCACGACGTCCCGGTCATGCTCGGCGGCGCGGCGAAACCCGCCGTGCGCCGGGCGGCCCGGATCGGCGACGCCTGGTGTGCGCCGTCGGCGCTGTCGGTCGAGGGCGTCGGGAAGCGCGCCGAGGACATCGAGCGGGTCCGCGAGGCCGAGGACGTCGACGGGGACTTCCAGGTGTACGTCCTCCGGCACGGCTTCGTCGCCGACTCCCGCGAGGCGGCGTGGGACGCGATGAAGGACGGCTACTTCTTCCTCCAGCGACGCTACGAGGAGATCTTCTCCGGCGATTCGGTCGTGGAGCTGTCCGCCGACCGGAAAGCGGAGCTGAAAGAGCAGGCCATCTTCGGCACGCCGGCACAGGTCGCCGAGGAGCTGTCGGACTACCGGGAGGCGGTGGGCGAGGACGTCCACGTCATCCTCCGCACCTACCACCCCGGCATCGGGACCGACCGGATGGCCACCGCCATCCGGCGGCTCGGGAACGACGTGAAGCCGGCGCTGTAACGGGCCCAGTACAGGCGTCTAATGGCCACTCGCCGGCTCGACGGCGTCGGCGTCGGCCGTGTCGACGGCAGGTAGGTTCGGACGTTATCGCCGTCAAACGTCTGTAGCTCATCAGCAGTGCCTGTCAACCAGCTCACAATACCTATACGCAAGTGGAAGATAACATCATAATTCCTAGAGTAGGTACAGGATAGATAGCAGAAATAGTAGTCCGGCGGCTGCAAAGACGATTAAATTATTATGATCGACGGGACGGTTGTCTCGTTTAGTTAATACAACACCGATCAGGTGACCTGTAAGGCCCAACATCCATCCAGCTGTGACAGCTATAAATAATTTATAGTATAATTCAGGACCTAAATAAAGTTCTGTTGTTGGTCCCCAGAATCCAAGTATGGGTGTCGGCGATAGGAGAAGTGTCAATACCAAACTTTCGTTATAATATGCCTGAGCCGCCATAACGGGGATTATTAGTAGGAGCATGAATGCTCCCAATATTAGTTGCTGGCCCGCGTAGCCATTTAACCAGAAGCCAGCGAAAAACATACCAATAAAAAGGAGAATAAAGATTGCAGCTCTGGGATTCAAAACTCCAATGGATTCTGGGCCGCTGTTATTGTGGGTTTTCATGACTTAATTAGCAATAGTCCGAAGACAAAAACTTTATGACCCGGAGTAAATCACAAGGTATTCGGCAAGGTGACAAGGAACAGTCTCCTACGGGCTAAGATGCCGGGGGCACACACTTAATCTACTGTCCGCCAGCGTCGACTTACCGCTTCGCGCGAGTCCGGCCCCCCGAACACGTCAGTCCCCCGTCTTGTAGACGCCGCGGGCGGTCGCCAGGTGGGTGTCGTCGTCGGCGCCGTAGACGTCGACGTCGACGGTGCCGACGTCGCCGACCTCGCCGACCACGTCGGCCTCCGCGCGGATGTCGCCGCCGGCGGCGTCGAGATAGTCGATGCGCATGTCGATCGTCGGGACGGGCTGGTCGACCACGGACACGAGCGCAGCGCCGCCGACGGTGTCCGCCAACGTGAACGTCACGCCGCCGTGGGCCATCACGCGGTCCGCGTTCCAGGACAGCTCCTCGCGCATCTCGAGGTAGCCCTCGGCGTGGCCGTCGGCCGCCTCGGTCACGTCGACGCCGAGCATGTCCGCGAACGGCATCCCCTCGAAGAACGCCTCGATGTCCATAGCCGGCGGTTCGCCCGTCCGGCAATTAAAGGTCGCGCCCCGCGATGCCCTGGGCGGCCGCCGGCGTGCCGGCCCCGCGTCAGTCCTGGGTCTGGCTGTACTCCTGGACCCACTCCTGGAGCGTGATGCCCATCGTCGACTGGGTGATGGCGTTGCTGGAGGCGGCGTTGGCGCTCTTTACGAGTTCCGCCTCCAGGGTTCTGGACGGGACCTCGCCGATGAAGTGGGGGATGGCGCGCTGGACGGCGACCGGGCAGCCCACCTCGTGGGCCAGCGCGTAGCCGGACAGCGAGTGGGGCACCTCGTCAGTCGCGTACCGGGGGTCGGGCTCCGTGAGGAGGTCGTCGTCGACGTGGGCGACGTACTCGTAGCACTTCCCGACGTCGTGCAGCAGCGCGGCTGCGAGTGCGACGTCCAGGTCGGGGTCGGCGCCGTGGAACTCCCGCTGGGTTCGGGCGGCGTCGCGGGCGATCCGGGCGACGCCGCGGACGTGTTCGACGTTCGAAACCTCGTGGATGTTCCAGGCGTAGGGGACGTCCGTGACGTCGCGCCACCCGCCGCGCTCGAGACCCAGCGTCCATGCCTCGACCACGCAGTCGCGAATGTCGGCGTCGTCGATCCACTCCAGTTCCGGCAGCGCCTCCCGGACCTGGGTTTCGTGGTCGCACATAGTCAGGTATCGTTCTTCACGACGCGTTCCCGGCCGATGAACCGGGGGCGCTCGTCGATGGCGAGGAAGTTGTCCACGTCCTCGCGAGCCTTCGCCGCCACCTCCCGCGTCGGGTCGTAATCCCGCGACCCCGGACTCCCCAACGCGGCGTACAGATCATGCAGCGACTCGAAGTACAGTTCGGCAACGCCGTCAAACTCCGCGTTGTCGGGGTCCGTGGGGAGGACGGTGGTGTACTTGACGACGCCCTCGATGTCGCGGGCGATGGGCGTGTGGTTGGTCTGCCAGTAGTCGACGAACGCCTCGTGGGTCATTGTCACCGGACGCCGTCCGGGTGCCCGTGGAGCTTCGCTCCACTCTGTCACTGTCGACGGCGTCCCGCTGGACGGTCTCCTCGCCGATGAACCGCGGCCGCTCGTCGATGGCGAGGAAGTTGTCCACGTCCTCGCGAGCCTTCGCCGCCACCTCCCGCGTCGGGTCGTAATCCCGCGACCCCGGACTCCCCAGCGCCCCGTGCAGATCATCCAGCGACTCGAAGTACAGCTCCGCGATGCCGTCGAACTCCGCGTTGTCGGGGTCAGCCGGCAGCACCTGGTTGTACCGGACGACCCCCTCGATGTCTCTCGCGATCGGCGTGTGGGTCGTCTGCCAGTGCTCGACGAACTCCGAGTGGGACATGTCCGGCTGTCGCACCAGCAAGGCGACGTGTTTGTACATGCTCGGCGGGTTCCGGTGGCGCGGAGATAAATCCACGGCCGAGGCCGGGCCGGGCTCCGGGCGTCTCGAACTGGCCGGCGGCGGCCAGTGTCACGCCGAGATGCATCGTGCGGTTCGGCACAACGCCTAAGGGTCGCTCCGCCGGATTTCCGGGGCATGGAGGCGCACAATCCGGCGACCGGCGAACGGGTTGGAACCTATGAGGCGGACGACGACGCGGCAGCCGAGGCGGCTCTCGACGCCGCCGTCGAGGCGTTCGCGTCCTGGCGGGACCGGCCGATCACCGAGCGGGAGGAACTGCTCGCGTCCGCTGCTGACGTCCTCCGGGACAACACGCGCCGCTATGCGGAGACGATGACCGAGGAGATGGGCAAGCCCATCGACGAGGCCGTCGCCGAGGTCGAGAAGTGCGCGTGGGCCTGTGACCACTACGCGGAGTATGCCGGCGCCTACCTCGCGGCCGAGACCCACCCGAGCCCGCCGGGGACGGAGGTCCGGACGCTCTACGACCCGCTCGGGCCGGTGCTGGCCGTGATGCCGTGGAACTTCCCGTACTGGCAGGTGATCCGCTTCGCCGCCCCGTACCTCACCGCCGGCAACGTGGGGCTACTGAAGCACGCCTCGAACGTCCCCGGGTGTGCGACGGCGCTGGAGGAGGTGTTCCGGGAGGCAGGCTACCCCGAGGGCGTCTTCCAGACGCTTCTGATCGAGTCCGACCAGGTCGAGGACGTCCTCGCCGACGACCGGGTGCGGGCGGCGACGCTGACCGGGAGCGGGCCGGCCGGCCGCGCCGTCGCCGAGACCGCCGGCGCGAACCTGAAGAAGACGGTGCTCGAACTCGGCGGCAGCGACCCCTTCGTCGTCCTCGAGGACGCCGACCTGGACGCCGCCGTCGACACCGGCGTCCTCGCGCGCACCCAGAACGGCGGCCAGTCCTGCATCGCGGCCAAGCGGTTCGTCGTCCACACCGAGGTCTACGACGAGTACGTCGACCGCCTGGTCGACGCCTTCGAGGCCCTCACCGTCGGCGACCCGATGGCCGAGGACACCGACGTCGGCCCGCAGGCCGACCCTGACCTCATGGCGGACCTCCACGAGCAGGTCGAATCGAGCGTCGACGCCGGCGCGTCGGTACTGACGGGCGGCGAACCGCTGGACCGCGAGGGCGCCTACTACCCGCCCACGGTGCTGACCGACGTCCCCGAGGGGTGTCCCACCGACGACGAGGAGACGTTCGGCCCGGTGGCGGCCGTCTACGAGGTCGCGAATGAACGGGAGGCGGTCGCGAAAGCCAACGACACGCGGTTCGGGCTCGGGGCGAGCCTCTGGACCGAGGACCGGGACCGGGGACGGCGGCTCGCCCGCGAGATCGACGCCGGCTGCGTCTACGTCAACGAGATGACGAAGTCCGACCCGCGGGTCCCGTTCGGCGGCGTCGAGGACTCCGGCTACGGCCGGGAGCTGTCCGGTGCCGGCATCCGGGAGTTCGTCAACCGGAAAACGGTCTGGGTGGAGTGAGGACGGACGGAGGCGTATCGAACACGAACCGGACCTTCGACCGGTCCAACCTGCGGGCTTGGCTGTTTGCATTACTCGCTGGTCGCTTGCTCACCGCTCACTCCGTTGGCGCCTCGCTACTACCCGCTGCGCTCCTCGCGCCGCGGCGGTACGTGCGTCGGCCGGACGGGATCGACCGGTCAGGCGACCTCCGCTTTTAAGATAATTTTTGAATATTTTCAAGGGATCCGGTCCGGTCGGTTGCGTACTCACCTTCCGGCGGTAACTTCGAAGACATCCCGAATGACGGCACAGAATGCTTCGGTCGACGAGACCAATCGGCGAGGTAAAACCCACGCGATCATTCGCTGTCCTCGTAGCGCGGTTTCGAGGGTGTGAGTCCGCCAACTCCGCCGACGATTCACCTTTCCGCCTACCGCACGCCGGTTGGGAAGTGGCATATGCGGCTTCGCCGAGCGTGGACCCACGGTAGAGATATTCTGATGAAACCCATTCGCCGAACCACCTCCGGGTGTCGGTCGATCTCCGTTCCGATCAGTCCCGCGGATGAAATATTCAAATATTTTCTTAATTACCATACCGCAGGTTGATATTCTGGCTGCCGCCGGCCACCCCGCCCGTCGCGCCCTTCGAGGCCACGAGGCCAGTGCCGCGACCGCAACCCCCCCAGCCCACGACCTCACCCTTACTTCGCTCGGCGTTGGGAGTCCCTCGCCGGCAGAAACCGACCGCCCTCGCGGTCGCTAGTGGCGGTCGACACGCGCATACGCCCGGCCACTCATTCAATTCCCCTGGTGGACTGAAAGGGCGAGGCGCGGTCGCGCCGGAGGGGAGTCGCTCTATGGGCTCTATCCGAGCGAACGCATGTGAGCGAGGATATCCCGCAGAGCGACCGCGAGCGCGCCGAGGGCTTTCGAGGCTGTAGCGGTTGTTTCATTCGGTTAGACTGTGTGTCCTGGCGACCGCAAGCGTGTCGAGGGGGTTTCGAGGTCACGTCATCTGTCGGCGACCGGTTCCTCCCACTTCCAGAGTGCTATCCATATCAATCGTCCGCAAACCCCGCATCGGGCCGGTACTCCCGGCTGACGCGCTTCCAGACACCCTGGCGGAACCGGGCGTAGTTCATCGCCGCCGGGACGGTGGTCTCGGCCATGAACGCCAGGTAGAGTCCGTAGATGCCGAGCGGCGTTACTGTCCCGAGGTATACCAGCGGGATGGCGAATCCAAACATCCCGAGCGCCTGTGCCGCGAACGGCCAGCGCGTGTCGCCGGCGGCATTCAGCGGCCCGGAGGCGGCGCCGGAGACGCCCTGGAGGACGACCGCGAGGCAGGCGACCCGGACCAGCGGGACCGCGATGGGAACCTCCGGGGCCGCCGGGTCGCCGACGAAGGCTACGACGACCCACTCGGCGAACACAAAGACGATGCCCGCTACGACGGCGTAGACGGCGACGGCAAACCGGACGATGTCGCGGCCCCAGGCGGCCGCCTCGGCCTCGTCGCCGGTGCCGAGTTCCTGGCCGACGAGGCTCGAGGCGGCCAGCGAGAAGCCCCACCCGGGCGTGTTCATCAGGCCGAGGAGGCGGCGGGCGATGACGAACGCCGAGACGACGTCGCGGCCGAAGACGTCGAGGATGGCGAACATCGGGACCTCGGCGACGGTCCAGACCAGGTTCCGGCCCATGACGGGCAGGCCGATGGAGACCAGGTCCGAGATGGTGCCCGAGTCCGCCCACCGGCCGCGGGGGTCTATCGTGACCGGGAACCGGCCCGCGCCGGGGAACCGGCCGGTCACGAGGCCGACGGCGAAGGCGGCGACGACGGCGACGTTCGAGACGACCGTCCCGATGGCGGCGCCCTCGACGCCCAGCCCGAGTCCGAAGATGAGGACGGCGTTGAGGCCGACGTTGGCGACGGCGCCGCCGCCACGGAGGACCATCGCGGTGTAGGCGTCGTCGGCGCCGACGAGCGTGCGGCTGCCGACGAGGTTGAGGCCGGCGAAGGGGATGCCCAACGCGACGATGCGGAGGTAGGCGCCGCCGAGCCGGACGGTCTCGGGGTCGCTGCTCAACAGCCCGATGAGCGCCGACGGGACGGTCCAGAAGACCGCGACGACGGGGAGCGTGGCGGCCACCACGAGCAGGACGCTCGAGCGGACGGCCAGCCCGAGGTCCTCGGTCGCATCGGCGCCGAACCGCTGGCTGACCAGGGCGATGGTGCCGCCGGCGACCCCGCCGCCGATGGAGAAGGCCAGCTTCCAGAACGGGCCGGCGATGCCGACCCCGGCGATGGCGGCCGACCCCACCGCGAGCCCGACCATCGCGACGTCGACGGCGTTCTTCGACATCCGCGCGATACCGGTGACTATCCGCGGCCAGGCGAGCTCCGTGGTCCGGCGGGCGCGGGCCTCCGAGACGAGATCGAGCCGGGCGAGGGCGAGGCCGACGTGGAGGAGTCCCAGCCGGACGGGGTTGGGCACGGCGGACACGACGCGTCCTTAACTGACCAGTCAGTCAGCCATAGGTCTTCGCATTCCGGGTCGTCGGTGCCGGGCCATTCGGGGTCTTCCATCGGTGCCGGGGCGCCCCTGAGCAGGCCCGGCGCGGTCAGGGTGGTGGGCGCCGCGATGGCGATCGCGCTGGGGTGTCTGGCACGTCGCCCGGTACCGGTACGAAACCCGGACGCAGCAGCCGACATAACCCAGGCACGTGGGTTGAGCCGCCGGGCTGGCTGGTGCGGGCCGTCCTCGGGGCGTTCCGCCCGTGCTATACGGCCCTGAGGCTGGACCCGAGCGGGCTGCAGGAATCCTTTTTGACGCCTGGGTGCAACGGCGGTCGTGGACCGCGACCGTGCCCTCCCGTTCGCCCTCGGGCTCGTCGCCATCCTCGCGCTGGCGCTGTCGGCCGCGACCCTGGACTCTGCCGTCGTGAGCGACCGGGCCTCCGGCCTCGGCGGGGACGAGGAGGGGTTCGGGAACGAGCGTCGGCCCGCGGACGACCCCGGGCTCGGTGGCGGCACGACCGGGAACGCCTCCAGCGGCGGAGCGGCCGTCTTCCCAGGCTGCTGGCCGGGCCTCCGCGAGCCGCCAATCCTGGCCGGACTCGGCCTCGGGTTCCTCGGCCTGTTCGGCGTGGCGTACCGTTCGACGCGGTCGGGCTTCGCCGGCGCCGTGGTCTGCGGCGGCGTCGCCGTCCCGGTCGGGCTGGTCTGGGCGGCGCTCGCGTACTGTCCGACCCCGCCCTCGCCGGGCGCCCAGAACGCCACGGGCATCGGCGCCCTGAACGGGAGTGGCGCATCGGGTGGGGCCGGCGGGTTCGGCCGGGCGGGCGCGGAGGCTCTCTCCTCCCCGACCGCACTCCTCCTTTTGGTCGCGGTGGTCGGGCTGGCCGTCGTCGCCGTCGCGGTGTATGCCACCGGCCGGGACGACGCCGCCGGACCCGACCCCGAACCGGAACCGGACCGCGACGAGGCGGTCACCGATCGCATCGGCCGGGTCGCCGGAGCCGCAGCCGACCGCATCGACGACGACGCCGCGGACGTCGACAACGAGGTGTACCGCGCCTGGCGGCGGATGACCGCGTCGCTCGACGTCGACTCGCCGGAGACCACGACGCCCCGGGAGTTTGAGCGCGCCGCCGTCGAGGCCGGGATGACCCGCGACGACGTCGGGGCGCTGACCGACCTGTTCGAGGCCGTCCGGTACGGGGACCGCGAGCCGACCGAGGACGCGGAGCATCGGGCCATCGAGACGCTCCGCCGCATCGAGGCCGGCGACGGGGGCGAGTGATGCGCCGCGTCGCAGCGGTCGGCGTCGTCGCCGTCCTGCTGGGCCTCGTCGCTCTCGTTGAGCACACCCTCGCCGGTGTCCTCCCGCTGGAGGGCCCGTTCGTCACCGGCGTCGGCGCCCTCGCCGTCCTGGCCGGCCTGCAGTACGCCCGCACGGCCCGATCGACGGCCCGACGAACCGCGACCGTCGACGCCCCCGAGCACCGACACCGGTCGCGGGTGCTCGGCGAGGACGTCGACGCCGCGCTCGAGGCGAGCGGCCGGACGGGCACGGCGCGGCGCGTCGAACTCCGGCGCCGCGTTCGGGGCGTTGCCGTCGACGCGCTCGTCGCACGGGGGAGGTACGACCGCGGGGACGCGGTGCGGGCCGTGGAGGACGGGACCTGGACCGAGGACCCGGTGGCGGCCGGGTATCTCGCCGACCCCGAGGCCCTCCCGCGCCGGTGGCGGGCGCGGCAGCTCCTCCGGCCGCGTTCGACCGCCCGCGCCTGCGTCGTCCGCAGCCTGGACGCCATCGCGGAGGTGCGGGCGTCGTGACGCGGACCCGCCGGTGGGCGGGCCTCGTCGGCGCGGCACTTCTGGTCCTCGGCGTCGGCGTGGTGTTCCTGTCGCCCGGGCCGGTGCTCGCCGCCGCCGTCGCCGGCGGCGTCCTCGCCGTCCGGGCAGCCGCGACCCCGCCGGAGCCCGAGCTGGCGGTACAGCGGCGCCTCGAGACGGCGGCGCCGGAGCCCGGTGCGGACGTCCGGGTCGAGGTCACCATCAGGAACGAGGGCGACGCGCTGTCCGACCTTCGGCTCCTCGACGGCGTGCCGGACGGGCTGGCCGTCGTCGACGGCCCGGCCCGACACGCCACGTCGTTACGGCCCGGCGACGCCGCGACGTTCGCCTACACCGTCCAGGCCGCCCGCGGCCACCACTCCTGGAACCCCACGACGGTGATCGCCCGGGACCCCGTCGGCGTCCACGAGCGCGAGACCACCGTCCACGCCGAAAGCGAACTCCGGTGCGTGCCGGCCCTCCAGGGCACGGCTGGCCTGCCGCTCCGCGGGCTGACCACGCCGTACGCCGGCCGGGTGTCGACCGACGTCGGCGGCGACGGCATCGAGTTCCACGCCGTCCGGGAGTACCGCCGCGGCGACCCGCGCGCCCGCGTCGACTGGAACCGGGCCGCCCGGACGGGCGAACTCGCGACCCTGCAGCTCCGCGAGGAGCGGGCGGCGACCGTCGTCCTGGTCGTCGACGCCCGGTCGACCGCCTACGTGGCCCCCGAACCGGAGCGGGAAAGCGCCGTGGAGCGCAGCGTCCACGCCGCCGGCGCCCTCGGGAATCAGCTGCTGGCGGCCGGCGACCGCGTGGGCGCCTCGGCGTTCTCGCCCCGGGACTGCTGGGTGGCCCCCGACACCGGCTCCGGCCACCGCGCCCGGCTCCGGCATGCCCTCGGGACGGACCCGGCGTTCGCGCCGTCGCCGCCGACCGCTGCGGACCCCATCGTCGCGCGGCTGTGGCGCCAGCGGTTCCGCCGACGGCTCCCGACCGAGGCCCAGCTCATCCTGTTTTCGCCCTGCGTCGACGACCCGCCGGTCCGGCTCGCCCGGCGGCTGAACGCGCTCGGCCACCTCGTGACGCTCGTCACGCCGGACCCGACGCCGCCGTCGGGCGTCGGCGGCCGGCTGGCCGGCCTCGAGCGGGGCCTCCGGCTGGCGGGGCTCCGCAGCGGCGGCGTACGGGTCCTCGAGTGGGGCCCGACGGAGCCGTTCGCCGTCGCCGCCGACCGGGCCGCCCGGAGGTGGTCGGGGTGAGCGACGCCCGGGCCGTCGAGGGCGACGCGGTGACGCCGGCCGCGGCGGGCGGACCGGACGCCTCCGGGGCCGCCGAGGCCGCGCCGGGCGGCCGCGAGGCGCCGGCCGCGGCCGTCCCGACGCGGGCGGTCCCCGCGCTCTCGACGGCGACCGCCGTAATGTTGGGCGCACTCGCCGTCGCCTTCCTCGCGGCGGCCTCACTCGCCGCCGGTGCAGTCGGGCTTCTCGCGCTCGCTCTGCTCGTCGCCGCACTGACGGTGGTCTCCCGGCGTCTCTGCCGGCTCGCCGGCGCGACGTTCGCCGCCGCGTTCCTGGCGGCCGCCGCCACCCCCGCCACCCCGGCCCCGCTGGTCGGCGCCGCCGTCCTCGCGGTCGCCGCCTGGGACGTCGCCGACCACGGCCTGGGGCTGGCCGCCCACGTCGGCCGCGAGGCCGGGACGGCCCGGAACGAACTGGTCCACGCGGCCGCCAGCCTCGCCGTCGGCACCGCCGGGGGCGCCGTCGCCTACGGGGTCTCGCTGGTCGCGGACGGCGGCCAGCCGGTCAGCGCACTGGTGTTCCTGCTGTTCGGCGGCGTCGTCATCCTCGCGGCGCTCCGCGAGTGACCCCCGACCGCCGGCGGCCCGGGTCAGCCGCCGGTCGCCGGCGACTCGACCGTCGGGACCGGCACGTCGTCCAGGACGTCAGCGACCACGGCGGGCTTCCCGACGCCGGAGACGGTCGCATCGGCGGTCAGCACGAGGCGGTGGGCGAACACGGGCGGGACGACGGCGGCCACGTCGTCCGGCGTGACGAATCCCCGGCCCTCGAGCACCGCCTGCGCCCGGGCGGCCTCGAACAGCCGCTGGATGCCGCGCGGGGAGACCCCGACCTCCACCCGGGCGTCCTCGCGGGTCGCCCGGCCGAGCTCGACCACGTAGGTCAGGAGGTCCGGCTCGACGCGGACGTCCTCCGGCGCCGCGCGGAGCGCCTCGACGGTCGCCGCATCGACGACCGGCTCGACCGTCGGGCTCCGCTCCAGCCGACCGGCCCGCCGCCGCAACAGCGCCTCCTCGCCGGCCTGGTCCGGGTACCCCATCGCGGTCTTGACGACGAACCGGTCCAGCTGCGCCTCCGGCAACGGGAACGTCCCCTCCTGCTCGACCGGGTTCTGCGTCGCGACGACGAAGAATGGCGTCGGGAGCGCGTGGGTGTCGCCGTCGACGGTGACCTGGCCCTCCTCCATGGCCTCCAGCAGCGCGGCCTGGGTCTTCGGCGGCGCCCGGTTGATCTCGTCGGCCAGCACGACGTTCGCGAAGATCGGGCCGGGCGAGAACTCGAAGGTCCGGTCCCGCTCGTCGAAGACGTTCGTGCCGGTGACGTCGCTCGGCAGGAGGTCCGGGGTGAACTGCACGCGGGAAAACTCCAGTCCGAGGGCGGTCGCCAGCGTCCGGGCCGTCAGCGTCTTCCCGGTGCCCGGGACGTCCTCGACGAGGACGTGGCCGCGGGCCAGAAGTGCGACGAGCAGTCGTTCGAAGAACGTCTCCTCGCCGACGACGGCCTCGCCGACGGCGGAGACGATGTCCGCACACACCGCGCCGGCGGCCTCGGGGGTCAGGGCGTCGTCGGTGTCCATACCCCGGTAGGGGCCGCCCTCGGCAAAAACGTCCCGCCCGCCGGCGGCGAGGCATCGACTACAGGGGCGCCGGCCGCACCCGAAGGGCCTATCGGGGCCCACACCAAGCCGCAGTATGGGCGAGCCAACGCGGCGCCAGGTCCTCGTGGCGACGTCGGGGGTGGCCGCCGGCCTCGCCGGCTGTGGGGCCGGGAACCGCCAGTCGCCACCGCCGGTCGAGCGCCGGTCGCCGGACGGCGACCGGTCCTCGCGGTACACGGCGGTCTACGAGGAACGGATCGACTCGGTGACGTTCGTCCGGAGCGACGAATCCAGCGGCTCCGGATTCGCCTACCGGGACGTCGTCGTGACGAACCAGCACGTCGTCGGCGACGCCGACTCGGTGGACGTCCGGTTCGAGGACGGCGACTGGCGCGAGGCGGCCGTCCAGGCGACCGACGTCTACGCCGACCTCGCGGTACTGTCGACCGACTCCCCGGCGTACGCGACACCGCTGTCGTTCGTCGAGGCCGTCCCGCCGGTCGGCACGGAGGTCGTCGCGCTCGGCAGCCCGTTCGGCCTCGAGTCGTCCGTCTCGACGGGCGTCATCAGCGGCAAGAACCGGGCGCTGCCGAGTCCCTCCGGGTTCTCCATCGCGAACACGGTCCAGACCGACGCCGGCCTCGACCCCGGCAACAGCGGCGGGCCGCTGCTCACGCTCGACGGCGCCGTGACCGGCATCGCGGTCGCCGGCGCCGGCTCCAGCGTCGGCTTCGCGGTCTCCCCGCTGCTCGCCCGCCGGGTCCTCCCGGAACTCCTCGCGACCGGCACCTACGACCACCCGTTCCTCGGGATCACGCTGCGGACCGTGACGCCGGCCATCGCCGAGGCGAACGACCTCGATGCGGTCCAGGGCGTCATCGTCGTCGACGTGCTCGAGGCGGGCCCCGCCGGTGAGACGCTCGAACCCTCCGACGGCCGGACCACCGTCGACGGCCGCTCGGTGCCCACCGGCGGCGACGTCATCGTCGAGTTCGCCGGCACACCGATCCGCTCGGACGCCGACCTCGGCACGACGCTGGCACTGGAGCTGTCGCCCGGCCAGCGGGTGTCGGCGACCGTCATCCGGGACGGCGAGCGCCGGGAGATCCGGGTGCCGATCGGGACGCGGCCGGCGCCGGACCGATAGTCCAAAGACGCCTCCCGACCCCGCCGGAAAAGGCCGGCCGGGTTTATGTGTCGGGCCCGCGGAACCCTCGCGCATGCACGTGCTCGTTCCGGTGGACGGCTCGGACCCTTCGGACGTCGCCTTGGAGTACGCTCTAGAGCAGTTCGGCGACGAGGACGTCCTGGCGTTGACCGTCATCGACCCCGTCGACGGCGCGACGACGTGGGGGCCGGGGAGTGCCGACGACTGGCTGGACTCGGCGAAGACGCGGGCCGACGCCGTCCTCGCCGACGCCGCCGAACGGGCCGCCGAGGCCGGCGTCGATGTCGAGACCGACCGGTCCGTCGGCCGGCCGGCCCGCACCATCGTCGAGTACGCCGACGAGCACGACGTCGACCACATCGTCGTCGGCAGCCACGGTCGGGAGGGTATCTCGCGGGTGCTGCTCGGCAGCGTCGCCGAGACGGTCGTCCGGCGCTCGTCGGTGCCGGTGACCGTCGCCCGGCGCGAGGACTGACCCCGCGCGTACCGAAACCCATAAACTCCACAGCCACCGACCCTCCACCGGGCCGAGGTAGCCTAGCCCGGCCAAGGCGGTTGCTTCGAGAGCAACTGTCCGTCAGGACTCGTGAGTTCAAATCTCACCCTCGGCGCTTCTGCGACGAGCCACCGCCGCGCAGTGCCGAGCCCCGCGAGGCCTGCGAGGCTCCTGCGAGTCGCGAACGCCGTCGTGAGTTTGAACCCTGGGAGTCACAGCCCGCGCAGGCGCGAAGCGCCGAGCAGGAATGTCTCCCTCCGGTTCAAATCTCACCCTCGGCGCTTCTGCGACGAGCCAACGCCGCGCAGTGCCGAGCCCCGCGAGGCCGAACGAAGTGAGGCCTCGAAACGAGCGAGCGGCGATAAAGCCGCGAGCCCCGCGAGGCCTGCGAGGCGGGTCGTTCCGCTCCGTCGTGAGCAGGCGCTCGGATAGCGACTGCCAGGCCCCCGAGCCGCTCGTTCGAGCCCGACGAGGACGGGAAAACATTTATACCACCGAATCCTCGGTGGCGGCAGACGCCACGACCGTCGGCCCGACACGGTCGGGGATCGGGTCCGCCGCCCGACCCGCCCGCGTGCCGTCCACGGCGCCGGCGTCGGCCCACACAGCATGACACTCGACACGACATCACCCCGGTCCGGCACGGTCGCATCGGTCATCCTGGTCGCCCTCCTGGCGGTCGGGGTCGCGGGATTCGCCCTCGCCGGCAGCGCCGCCGCCCAGTCCGGGAGCGACTTCCAGGTGAATATCGACTCGACGAACAGCCCCGTACACGAGGGCAATACCCTCAGGGTGTACACCACCGTCGAGAACACCGGCAACGACTCTGACACCCAGGCGATCACGCTCGAGATCGATGGCACCCTGCGGGATTCCGAGGAGGTTACGCTCGACCCCGGTGAGTCCGAGACCGTCACGTTGACCTGGAATACCGAGGAGGGCGACGCCGGCGACTACACCGCGACGGTCTCCAGCCAGGACGACAGTGACCAGACGGGCGTGAGGGTCCAGGGCCCCGCCTACTTCCGGGTGCAGATCAACTCGAAGAACTCCCCGGTCACGGAGAACGACACGTTCGAGGTCCAGGCCGTCATCGAGAACACCGGCGACCGGACCGCCAACCAGGAGATAAACCTCACCGTCACCGGCCAGGGCGAGGTGGACAACACGACGCTCGCACTCGACCCGGGCGCCGAGGTGACCCGGACGTTCGAGTGGGAGACCGAGGAGGGTGACGCCGGCGACTACACGGCCACCGTCTCCAGCGAGGACGACTCCGACAACACCACCGTCGCCGTCAAGAACCTCCCGACGTTCAACGTCACCGTCGAGGGGACGAACGACCCGGTCGTGGAGGGCGGGACCGTCGAGGTAGAGGCGAGGGTCGAAAACGAGGACGCCTCCACCGACACCCAGCCAATCCGTCTCGGGGTCGACGGGACCGTGCGTGACACCGAGTCCGTCGCGCTCGAGGGGGGCGAAGCCACCACCGTGGAACTGGAGTGGGACACCGGGACGGGCGACGGCGGCCAGTACCGGGCGAACGTCTCCAGCGAGACCAGCACCGACTCGGTCGAGGTGCTGGTGAACGTGGCCCCGTCGGCCGCGTTCACGTTCGATCCGCCGCGGCCGACAGTGAACCGGGCGGTCACCCTCGACGGCACCGGATCGAGCGACACCGACGGCGAGGTGGTCGACTACGAGTGGACGGTCGACGGCGACGTCGTCGCCTCGGAGGCGGCGTTCAGCTACACGTTCACCGAGGCCGGCGACCACGAGGTCGCACTCACCGTCACGGACGACGCCGGCGGCACGGCGACCACGACCCGCACCGTCACCGTGAACGGACCGCCGACGGTCTCGCCGTCGAGGGCGAGGTCGTCTCGACCGGCGAGACGCTCTCCTACACGTTCACCGAGTCCGGCCCCAAACAGGTCACGGTCCGGGTGACGGACGATGACGGCGCGACCACGGCCACGACGACGTCGGTCACCGTCGAGGGTGACGCGACCGGAACGCCCACCGGGAACGCCACGGCGTCGCCCACCGCATCGCCACCGAGTGTCGACGCGCCCGGTTTCGGTGCCGTCGTGGCGCTGGTCGCGGTGCTCGCCACGGCCCTGCTGGCACGGCGACGCGCATAGCTCCGACCGACTGTCAGGGCGGGTCCGAGGTCCAGGCTCGGATACGCACAGGCCGGACCGGCACCCAACGAGGGCCGACACGGAGAAACGGCCGGCCGGCGAGGCGCGGGGAAACCTTGATATTATTTGAGCCAATACCGAAAACTAGCGCCGTGCAGTCACCCCCGCTGCCGGCGCACCCCCATCCCCCATCCCTTCCGTATTCACAGACCCGGCGAGCCGCAGCGCCGTCAGCCGCTGTCGAGTGAGACCTGTTCGCCGTGCCGGTCGGCCCCGGAACTCAGCGGGCTGCTGTGTCTGGCGAGCAGATAGCCATCCGCCCGACTCCCGTCGAGCGGGTGGGCGTCCTGCACCCACAGGATCCGGTCGGGCGGGCCGAGAGAGCGGGCCCACTCGCGCGCCAGGGGCCTGGAGTCGAACGCGCGGTGGGGGCCGTGCTCGAGCACCCACTCGCCGGCCGCCCCGCTGGCGCGTCGGGCGGATGGCTTGATGGCGACGACGTAGCGGTCGCCCATGGGGCCGAAAGGCAGTGGGACGCGAAAACCTTTGGTGCCGTGGCCGTGACCCACACACGATGACGAACGAGGCGAGCGTCCACGGCCTCGGTATCAGCGTCGACGACGGCGGCGAGGAGGGCGCGCCGGTGGTCGTGCTCGAGGCCCGTGGGGAGGCGCTCCCGATATTCATAAGCGCCGACCAGGCGAAGTCGATCTCCCACGCCGTGGAGGAGCGGCCGTTCGAGCGGCCGCTGACCCACGACCTCTTCGTGGAGATGCTGACGGAGTTCGGCGGCGCCGTCGACCGGGTCCGGATCGACGAACTCGCCGAGAACACGTTCCTGGCGAAGATCGACGCCGAGCGCTACCGGGGCGGCGACCGGGAGGACGTCGTGCTGGACGCCCGGCCGAGCGACGCCATCGCCATCGCGCTCCGGGTCGGCTGCCCGATCATGGTCGACGACGTCGTGCTGGACGCCGCCGGCCGGCCACCGGAGGAGTTCGAGGTCTGACCGCGGCTCACAGGAAGCCGAACGTCCGGACCGCCTGGCGGTGGGCGAACCGGTGGACCGCGGCCGGATGCCGGACCGCCTCGTTCAGGAGGACGTCGCCCGGCGAGGCGGACCCGCCCTCGAAGAGGTGGACGGTCTCCACGTCGCTTGCGACCTCGCCGAGACACTGGAACATCGTCGCGTACTGCACGACGTCGATGGCGCTGCCCTGCAGGCGGAGGTCGCCGGTCAGAAGCGCCGACGTCGACGGGCGACCGTCGACGACGTCGCGCCAGGCGTCGTAGCTCCCGCGGACGGTGAACGTTGGGTCGCGCGCCGCCGGGTCGGACAGCACCTCCGCGTCGGCGCAGTCCCCGCCGTCGATGTCGAGGAGGACGTGGAGCACGTCGTCAGCGACGTTCGTCTCGATCTGGTGTAGGAGGTTCCGCGCGTGCTCCGGGAGTCCCGCGCGGGCGTGGTCGTCGACCAGCGACGGGAGGTCGGCGAGGGGGACGTCGGCCAGGCTCTCCCGCACCTGCGCCGGGAGGCCATCGAGGGCGACCTCGGGGAGGTCGCCGACCGCGGTCGTCGCGAGCGGCAGGTCGGCGATGACGAGGTGGACGGTGCCGTCGAAGGCCACCCCGACGCCAGACGAGAGGTCGTCCAGGGCGTCGCTCTCGTCGAGCAGCCGCGCGTACTCGTCCAGCCACGCTTCGGAGGGGAACAGGTGCATGCCGCCTGGTACCGTCTAACGGACGCCAGACGGTATAAGTTCGGCGGTGGGATCCGTCACGGAGCGGCGTCAGACACCCTAAACGGCCGGTTCGTGCCGGCCCACCGGTCCTCGGGCGCATCGCGGGTATCGACGAAGCCCTCCAGACCGTTCCCGGCGGGGTCCTCGACGTACAGCGCCGTGTTGATTCCGCGGTCGACCGGCGAGACGGTGAGTTCGTGGTCGGTCGGCCGGTCGCCGGGCGCGGCGAGCGCATCGCGGTCGTCGAGTTCGACGGCGGCGTGGTACAGCCCGACCCCGCCACCCGGGCCGGTCGCGTCGGGCGGCACTGACTGGAGGGCGGAGTCAGGTACCTAAACGTATTGCCGACCCACCGACGCCTGGCCAGCCGCCGCCCGTCGCAGGGCAGAATTAGACAGCGTTCCTTTCTACCGGCTACTCGTCGGCGTATCGCTCGGCCGCCGGCGCGAACTCGGCCTCCGCCTGCTCCCGCGCCCGCCGCTCCTCGGCCTCGGCGATGGCCTCCGGGTCCGGCCCGACGTCGTCGTCGATCCGCGCCCAGGAGTCGTGGATCTTCGCGTGACACCACCGGCAGAGACACACCGTGATCTCGTGGGCCGGCTCCGTCCGGTCGTCGTCGCGGTACTCGAGGTGGTGTTCCTCGAGCAGCGGGCGGTCGTCGGCGTGGGCGACGCGTCGTTCCTCCAGGCCACACCGGACGCACGCCCGGGAACGCTTCCGGGCCCGGAACTGCGGGCAGTCGGCCCAGTCCCACTCGCCGGCGGGGTCGGCCGCCGGACAGCGGAGGTCGTCGACCTTCCGCTCGTGGGCGAACTCGGGGTCGCGGTCGGGGTGTTCGGCCGCGAACCGGCACCGGCCGTCGTCCGTGAGGTGGTCGCACCGCTCGACGACGGCGTAGGGGTCGTCGACGCCGACGGAGGTCCCCTGCGGCGTCTTCGCCATACCGTCGATGCGGCGCGATCGGGCATGAATCCTGCGCCCCCGGTGTCGCCGGCCGGCGGTCCGCTGGGCGCTACCCGGATTCCGGACCGACGACCTCGACCTTTACGCCCTCCGGGCTCTCGCAGTACAGCGCGTATTAGCCGCCGGCGTACGGGTGACGGTCCTCAAAGAGCACGGTCGCGTCGTCCCGCTCGCGGACGGCTGCCGTGAGCCCGTCGACCTGCTCGCGGCTGGCCGCGTGGAAGGCGAGGTGGTTCAACCCGGGCGCCTCGCGGTCGAACGGGTGGTCGCGGCGGTCGGCCGCGGTGAGGACGATGTAGGTCGGCCCGCGGATCCACGAGCGCCCCCCGCCCCAGTCGTGCTTCCGGTCGTAGCCGAGCGCGCCGAGCAGCCACTCCCAGAACGGGAGCGCGACCGGCAGGTCCTCGGCGTAGAGTTCGACGTGGTGCAGCCCACCGGAGTGGTCCGGATCGGCGTGGTCGTCCTCCATGGCCGCGGGCACTCCCCGGACGGCCATAGAACCCGTCGGTGCGGCGACGCCCGGCACGGCACTGTTCAGATTAGGATACCGTCCGTCAGACAGCTCGAACCACCGGTCTCAAGGCCTCTGTCGGCTCCTCGGACATCCGGATCGGGTCGGATGCCGCAAGGGGCCGGCTGCGTCGCGGTTGCGCCGCGACGAGATCGGTTGCCGGCGCTGCCGGCACCCCGTCGGGGACGGCCGGCGACGGTGAGCCGAGCGACGCGAGGCGAACAGCGCGGCGCGAAGCGCCGCGGGCCGTGCGAGCGGCCGATGGCCGCGAGCAGACGACCGAAGGCAGGACCGCCGTATGTGGGAACGGCGACCGAAGGGACCCGTGAGCCGCCCGACCCGAGACGCCGGGGGCTTGCGGCCGACGATGTATTACTCCATGTTTTAACTGAACAGTGGCGTCCACTGGCACTGTTCAGAGAATGCTCCGAGTAGGTCGGTTCGACCGCCGAAGCCCCCTCCCGCTCACCGGTGTACGCTCGCTGCGCTCCTCGCTTCGCTGCGGTGCTTGCGTCGCCTACACCGGCGAGCGGTCGGCCCCTTCGGAATTCCCGCCCACGGTCGGTTGTGCCGGCCACCTTCGCTTATTTGAAAAGTGCCCCCGGCACCCGGGGGGAGCTTTTTCTCGCCGACGGCCGACTCACACACCGTGCAGGTCGTCCACGAGGCCGAGGGCGAGGAGCGGGCCCTGGCGAGCGACGTCGACGTCGCCGACGGGATCCTCTCGAAGGCCCGGGGACTCATCGGCCGCCGGTCGATCCCGGACGGCTACGCGCTGGTCTTCCCGTTCGGCCGGGTGGCGACGCGGCGGCTCCACATGGTGTTGGTTCCGTTCGACGTCGACGCGCTCTGGCTGGCCGGCGGTGAGGTCCGCCGGACGCAGCGGCTCGCCGCCTGGACCGGGTACGGCCGTGGCCGCGCGGACACCGTCGTCGAACTCCCGGGCGGCGCCGCAGCCCACGTCGAGGTCGGCGACCGGGTTCACGTCGAGGGGCTTTAACCCGTCGTCTGACCGCCCCGGAGGACGCCCCAGTAACCGCCCCTCGGCCCGCTCCCACGAAAGCTGCGCCAACCCGCACCTTGATGTGGGGCCCTGCCTCAGTGACACACAGCCATGCCGACCCCACCCACGGCAGAGGATAGAGGAAGTCGCCGCGAGGCGGCTGGTCGAGAAATCCGACCGCCGGTCGACGACTGAGCCGTCTTACTGTACGGGTCTGTTCGAGGACCACCCGGCGACGGCACCGCTGTCGGATCGGGACGTCTCCGTTCTTGACACCACGCTCCGGGACGGCGAGCAGGCGCCCGGCATCTCGCTGTCGCCCGAGGAGAAGGCCGACGTCGCCCGGGAACTCGACGCCGCCGGCGTCGCCGTCGTGGAGGCCGGCAGCGCCTGCACCGGCGCCGGCGAACGCGAGGCCATCTCTCGGGTCACAGACCTCGGCCTCGACGCCCGCGTGACGAGTTTCGCCCGCGGCGTCCGCCACGACGTCGACCTCGCGCTCGACTGCGACGTCGAGGGCGTGAACCTCGTCGTCCCGGCCAGCGACCGCCACATCGAGAGGAAACTCGACAGCACCCGCGACGCCGTCGTCCGGGACACCGTCGAGCTGGTCGAATACGCCCTCGCGCACGGCCTGTGGGTCGAGGTCCTCGGCGAGGACGGCTCCCGCGCCGACCTCGCGTTCCTCGAGGAGCTTCTGGGCGCGGCCATCGAGGCGGGCGCCGACCGGATCTGTGCGCCCGACACTGTCGGTCGGGCCACGCCCGACCGGATGGCCGAGATCTACGGCCGGCTGTCCGACCTCGGCCCCACGTCGACCCACACCCACGACGACCTCGGGCTGGCGGTGACGAACGCCCTGGTCGGGGTCGCCGCCGGCGCCGACCTCGTCCACGGCACCGTCACCGGCATCGGCGAGCGCGCCGGCAACGTCGCCACAGAGGAGGTCGCCGTCGCGCTGCAGTGCGGCTACGGCGTCGACACCCTCGAGACCGACCGGCTCTACGAACTCGGCGAGCTGGTCTCGACGGCGACGGGGGTGCCGCTGGCGCCGAACAAGGCCGTCGTCGGCGACAACGCCTTCACGCACGAGTCCGGCATCCACACGGACGGGACGCTGAAGGACGAGGCGATGTACGAGCCGTACCCGCCGGAGACGGTCGGCCGGACGCGCCGCTTAGTCCTCGGGAAGCACGCCGGCCGGGCGGGCGTCGAGGCCGCCCTCGCCGACCACGGCGTCGACGTCGACGACGAGCAGCTGGACGAGGTGGTCGCCCGGGTGACGGAACTGGGCGAGCGGGGCAAGCGCGTCACCGACACTGACCTGCTCACGTTCGTCGAGGAAGTCCAGGGCCGCGAGCGGGAGCGCCGCGTCGAACTGCTCGAGGTCACCGCCACGTCGGGCAGCGGCACGCCGACGGCGTCGGTCCGGCTGGCCGTCGACCGCGCGGCGCTCGGCACCGCGGAACGGTCCCGTCCGCACCGCGCTGGGCGGCGTTGCCGACACGCAGCTGGACTCGTTCCACGTCGACGCCATCACGGGCGGGACCGATGCGGTCGTCTCGGTCGAGGTCGAGATGTCCAGCGGCGACCGCACCGTCACGGTCGCCGCCTCCGACGCCGACATAGCCACCGCCTCCGTCCGCGCGATGGTCGACGCCATAGACCGGCTGGTAGCCGAGACCGACACCGCCGCGCTCGCCCATGACTGACCGAATCTGTCAGGTCCCGGCCGGGGCCTCGCCCAGTAGCCTTCCGGTGACTCCGGCGATGCGGCGCCGGACCAGCGCAAAGACACACGAGACGAGGACGACCACGAGGAGAGCGTCCCGAAGCTGGCCGCCGGTGAGGAAAAGGACCGGGACCGCAACCCCGGCCGCGAGCCCGGCGTCCTCCGGCGCTCCGGAATACCGGACCCAGCGCCGCGGCCGGACCCAGTAGCCGCCGGCGTGGTTGTACACCCCGCGCTCGGAGGTGGCCTCCCAGGGCCGGCGCTCGACGCCGCCGCCGAAGACGTCCGAAAGCGGGTGCAGTGCCGCCGCGACCGAAAACACCGCGAGCAGGATCGCGGCAGGGCTGGCTATGAGGGCTGCGATGCCGACGACCACCGTGGCGGCCGCGGCGCCCCACACGGGGTAGTGCGTCGAGCGTCGGTGGGTGCCCGCGAGGTCCGCGTCCGGGAGGGCCCCACCGAGGAACCCGACGGCCACCGCGGTCGGGGTCAGCTCCGGCGCGTACGCCGCCGTCGTCGCACCCACCAGCGCCCCGACCAGGGCGTGGGTGGTCGTCATCATGTCGCCCGGCTATGGACTCCTCCATATAGGTACGTTCCGGTCCGGACGCCTATGTGAGGAACGGACCCATCCCCCGTAATGCCGACGTGGCTCGGGCGGCGACGGGTCGGTACGGATGGAGCACACGTCCATGCCGATGCGGCTCGGGCTGTGGCGGGTCACGCGCCACGAGCGCGTCCGGGCGCTGTACGACCGTCTCGCCGACCGCGGGGTGGTCCTCGCGCAACTCGACCGCTTCGAGCGCGAGACCACCGGCCCGGACGACCCGGAGAGTGACCCGCCCGACCGCGTCAGGTTCCGGGTGGACCGGCCCGCCGGCGCCGTCCCCTCGCCGCTCGCCGACGCACCGCTGGCGCCCGGTGACCGGTTCGTTCTCGCCCGGCTGGAGGGCGAACGCGTCGGCCACTGCGTGCTCAGCGACCGGCCGGTCTTCGTCCCGGAACTCGCACGGCTGCTCCGGGTCGACGGGGCGTACTGCTGGCGGCTCTACGTCCGGCCGTCGGCCCGCGGGTGCGGCATCGGGACGGCCATCGTCGCCCGAGCGCTGGCGGCGGCGCGGACGGCGTTCGACAGCGACCTACTCCAGGCGCTCGTCGCGCCCGACAACCTGCCGTCCAGACGGACCTTCGCCCGCCTGGGGTTCGATCCGGTCGAGCGGTTCACGACCGTCGGCGCGTACGGGTGGCAGCTTGACCGGCGGCGGCCGCTCGCGCAGCCGTCCGGATAGATACGTACCCGAACATATATTTATATAAGACAGGACTATATAGGTGGGGTAAGAAATACCGAGTGTCCATGTCGGATGGTAGACTGCCGTTCGGGGTCCCGGACGCGCTGGCGGGACGGGCGGACCACCGCTGGGAAGGCCCGGTCGGGTGGGGCCTGCTCGACCGCCTCACCGGCGCCGACTACCTCAGTCTCGCCGCGCTGTTCTTCGCGTGGACGAGCGCCGTCCTCCTGCTCGACGGGCACCTCCACTGGGGCATCGGGTCGATGTTCGCCGCCTTCCTGTTCGACAAACTCGACGGCTACTATGCACGGACCCGGGGCGTCTCGTCGCCGTTCGGCCGCCGGGTCGACTCGTTCATCGACGTGTTCGCGTACCTGGTCACCGCGGCGCTGATCTACCACGTGGCGCTGTCCCCGGCGCCATGGGTGACCGTCCTGGTCGGGTTCGCCATCCTCACCTTCGGCGGCCTGCGCCTCGTCAGACACGCCGACGAGGGCTTCGGCGAGACGGACGGCACCGACTACTACGTGGGCTGGACCGTGGTCCACGTCAACTTCGTCGTACTCCTCACGTTCTACCTGGACCTCCTCGTCGGGGTCAGCGGGTGGCTCGCCGCCGTTCCCGTCGTCGCGGCCTGTCCGCTCATGGTCTCCGGCTACCGGTGCTACAAGACGACGCTCGGACACGCACTCGCCGCCGGCGTCGTGCTCACCGGACTCGCGATCAGTCTGGCTGCCGAGTTCACCGGGGCGGTCGGATGACCGCGACCACCGTCCGCCTCGACCCCCACGTCCACACCGCGGCCTCCCACGACGCTGTCGGCACGGTCCACGAGGTCCTGGCCCACGCGCACAATCGCGACGTCGACGTGGTCGCCATCACCGACCACGACACGACCGTCGGCGCCCGTCGCGCGCTCTCCGCACAGGACCGGTACGACGTCACCGTCATCCCCGGTGTCGAGATATCGACCGCCGAGGGCCACCTGCTCGGCCTCGGCGTCCGCGACCGGCCCGAGGTCGGCGAGCCCCTCACAGACACGGTCGCGTGGCTCCGCGAGCGCGGAGGGGTCGCCGTGGTGCCCCACCCGTTCCAGGTCAGCCGAAGCGGCGTCCGGAAGCGGGACCTCGTGGACTGCGACGGGATCGAGGTGTTCAACGCGTGGGCGATGACCGGCGTCCAGAACCGCCGCGCCGACACCTTCGCGACCCGACATAGCTACCCCAAGCTCGGCGGCAGCGACGCCCACGAGCCCGCGGCGGTCGGGCGCGCCTACACGGAGGTCCGCGTCGAGTCCGACCGACCGCCCGTCGAGGGGGTTCTCGCCGCCGTCCGCGCGGGCCGGACCCGGGCCGTCGGTCGGACGACCTCCACCCGCCGGTACGTCCGGAAGTACACACGGGCCGTGGGCCGCCGGGTCCGGTCCAGTCCCGTCGGCGGATCCTCCTGAACATCACGCGAGCCAGGGCGACCCCGACGACGCCTTTCAGACCCTTTTTACGGCCCGGTGCGGTACGGACTCCCGATGACGCGCATCGTCGTGGTGGACAACCACGGGCAGTTCACGCACCTGGAGCAGCGGGCGCTCCGGGACCTGGGGGTCGATACCGACATCGTCGACAACGGGACGCCGCCGGAGGAGGTCCAGGCCGACGGCGTCGTGCTCTCCGGGGGCCCGGACATGGACCGCGTCGGGGAGTCGCCGGCGTACCTGGACGCCGACGTCCCCGTGCTCGGCATCTGTCTCGGCATGCAGATGATCGCGGCGGAACTCGACGGCGAGGTCGGGTCCGGCGACTACGGCGGGTACGCCGACGTCACCGTCGAGATCGACGACGACGCGGACCCGCTCGTCGGGTCGCTCGCGCCCGACACACGGGTGTGGGCGAGCCACGCCGACGAGGTGACCGCGGTGCCCGACGGGTTCGTCCGGACGGCCCACAGCGACGTCTGCGGCGTCGAGGCGATGAGCGACGTCGACCGGGACCTCTACGGCGTCCAGTGGCACCCCGAGGTCGCCCACACCGAGGAGGGCGAGGCGGTGTTCGAGAACTTCCTCGAGGTCTGTCCCGACGGCGCCTGAAACGGACGACCGGCGGCCGCCCAGCAGGTGAGTCCGCGTCGGACGCTCGCGGGTCGTGCCGAGCGATTTAACCCGGGGCGGGCCGGTGCACCCACCAATGACGCGGTCCCAGGGCGATCTGGCCTCGCTGTCCCGGTTCGTCTTCCGGACGCCGGACTGGTCGGCCAGCGTCCTGGTCGCCTTGCTCGTCGCCGCCGTCGCCGGGGTCGCCGCCTTCGACTACCGGTTCGTCCTGGACGACGCCTACCAGGGCATCGTCTACATCGGCGTGCCGACGCTCGTCGCCGCCTTCGGCACGCCCTGGGTCGACCGCCGCATCGGCGGCCGGCTCACGTACAACCGCTCGGCGCTGTTGGCGCTGGTCTGTGAGGTCATCCTCGTCGTGTTCCTCGTCGTCGGCGCGGCCGTCGCTGCGGTCGTCGGCTTCTGGCAGCAGTTCGTCTTCGACGCCCTCGTCGTCGGGCTCGCCTCCATCTTCGCGTTCCGACTGTTCGTCATCCTGGCCATCTCCCGGCAGTCCATCCTGGTGGCCGCGGTGCCGGCCAGCATCCAGACCGCCACCGCGGCCGCCCTCGCGTTCGTCTACAGCGGCACGCTCCGGTTCGTCGAGGTCGGGGGCCCCCTCGTCGAGACATACCTGGCGCGCCCCGAGAAGGCGCCCCCGGAACTGTCCGTCGTCGGTCCGGACGACTTCCTGGTGCTCGCCGCCCTCTGTGGCGTCTACGCCGTCGCCGTATGGGTGTTCGTGGCCGCGATCGACCGGCCGTGGCGCCGGGCGCTCGGCGTCTCCGTGCTCGACTTCGTCGGCGGGTTCGTCGGCCACGTCGCCGAGGGCAGCCGGGAGCTTGAGACGTTCTTCGAGGACCTCGGCGAGGCCGCCGTCGTCCCCGTCACCGTCATGGGGATCCGCCGGCCGGACGGCACCGAGAAGGCCCGGTTCGTCCTGGACCGCGCCCACGACCGCATCGACTACGCCGGGACGGCGACTCGAAGCCTCCGGGAGCGGGAGGGCGAGTCGAAACTGCTCGGGCAGGCGTTCGGCGACGACGCCGTCGTCGTCGCGACCCACGCGCCCGGCTGCGCCGACGACGTCGACTTCTCCGTCGGGCTCTCGACCGCCGCCGAGGTCCGGACCGCCGGCATCGAGGACGTCCTGCTCGTCGACGCCCACAACTGCAACGACGGCCTCGACGGCGAGGACCTGGGCCACGTCGTCCCCGGGTCGCGCCGCTCGTTCGACCTGATGACCGCGGCGGGCCGGCTCGGCGGGCGACTCGCCGACGCCGACCGCCGCCCGCTGCGGGTCGGCGTCGCCTGGGACCCCACCGACTGGACGCCCGCGGAGGGCATCGGCCCCCTCGGGGTCCGAGTCGCCGTCGTCGAGGTGGGGGCGGGCGAGGCGGTCCACCGGACCGTCTACTGTCTCGTCGACGGGAACAACATGGACCCCGGCGTCCGCGAGGAACTGCTCGCCGTCGTCGACGCCGACGCGGCGGAGGTGATGACGACCGACACCCACGTCGTCAACACCATGGAGGCCACCAACCAGGTCGGCGACGCCGTAGACGTCGCGGACCTCGCCGGTGTCGTCGAGGGGCTCGTCGCGGAGGCGACGGCGGACCTGGAGCCGGTCGAGGCCGGCCTCGCCGTCGAGCACACCGAGGTGACGGTGTTCGGCAACGACCGGACGGAGGCGCTGGCCTCGACCGCCAACGCGGTAATCCAGATCGGCGGCGCCCTCCTGGGTCTGGTCGTCGCCGGCGCGATGGCGCTCAGCCTCCTCATCCTTCTGGTAGCCGGGTGAGGCCACCCCCAGTCCGGACCCCGTCGACTGCCCGCAGCAACGGGGCCGTCAGGTGGCCTCGAAGAGATCGTCGACCGCGGCCTCTGCGGCCTCGACGGCCTCGTTGGCGACGACCGCCGGGTCGGGCTCGTCGGGCGCGTCGAGGTAGACATCGACGTCGAGGCGTCCGTTCTCGAAGGTGACCGTCACGTCGAACTCACGGACCGCCGAGCGCGCGTAACAAGACCGGACGAGTCCCTCGGCCGCCTCGGCGGCGGCCTCGACGACCGCCGCGTCCGAGGGTTCATCGCTCGATCCGTCGTCGGTCACGGCCGCTCAGTCGCCGCCCGTACCCGGGCCGGGCCCGCCCGGACCGCCCATCGGGCCCCCGCCGCCGGCACCCTGCAGCATCTGCTGGAGTTCCTCCTGGAGCGACTCGAACTGCTCCTGGACGCGGCTCTCCTGCTTTTCGAGCGTCTGGACGCGCACCTCGAGGCTGTCGACAGTCTCCTCTAAGTCCTCGTAGGCCTCGTCGTAGCCGGTCTCGATGAGGAGTTCACCGATCTCGCGGTACATTTCGGTCTCGCCCTCGATGCCGTCGAGGGTCTCCAAGGCCGTCTCGGACTCCTGGAGCTGGGTCTCGGCCTGCTGTTTCTGCTGTGCGACCTGCTGGGCCGTCTCCTGGAGGTCCTGGAGCTCCTCTATCTTCTCCTGGGCCTCGGGGGGGAGGTTACCCTGCATGGCCGGGGAGTCGGCTTCACTACGGAAAAACCCCTCCTTTCGGCCGGACGGCCGCCAATGTCCCCGGGGGTCTCCCGCCGGCCGACCGCAGAGCAGCACCGTCGCGGGGAAACGATACGTCTATCCGTCCCGCCGGCGTGCATCGCGTACTGACGACGGCGGCGACGGCGTCGCCGCACCCGCCATGGTGATCGACAGCTCCCTGCGGCGCGCCGGCGTCGAGGCCGTCGCGCTGCAACCGACCGACCGCGACCGCGGCGGCGACGCCGCCGTGGTCGACGACGAGGCTCGCGAGCCCCTGCCGTCCCCGGCGCTCGAGTCGCCGTCGACGGCCCGTACGTGCCACGTACCGACGCCGATGCGGGCCGACGGCTCCGACGGCTCGGTCGCCGTGGACGCCCCGACCGTGCTCGGTCCCGACGCCGTCGGTGGGTACCTCGCCCGGACGCCGGTCCCTCGGCGGCACCCCGACTGCGCTGCCACCGACGCCCCGGCGGCCGGCCCCGACCGCTCGACGCTTCTCGAAGCCGCAACCGATTTCCGTCTGGTGGGCGATGACCCGTCCGTCCGCGACCGGATCGGGACCCGACGGTCGGTGGGCCTCGATCGGGTCGTCGCCTACTCCGCCCGCGGACGCGAGGTGTTCACGTAACGTGCCACCGGACCCCGACGACGACGCCACGACCCACGACGACCCGTCGGTCGCCATCGTCGGCGGTGGGGTCGTCGGGACCACGACCGCGCTCACCCTCGCCCAGCGCGACGTGGACGTGACACTGTACGAGGCCGGTGACGTCGGCAGCGGGGCCACCGGGCTGGCCGCCGGCATCTGTTACGACGCCTACGCCGACCCGGTCGACGCCGGCCTCGCCGCCGCGTCGATCGACGAGTACCGGAACCGCGACGCCATCGACGACCGGCCGTACGTGTGGCTGGCCCGCGACGGCGACGACTCCACCGCCGAGGCCATCCGGGAGCAGGTGCCGCGGATGCAGACCAACGACCGCGCCGTCGAGTTCGTCGAAGCCACCGAACTCGGCGCCCGGTGGCCGGCGCTCCGGACCGACGACATCGCCGAGGCGGCCATCGCCCGCAACGCCGGCCTCGTCGACCCGGGCGCGTTCACCCGGGAGACCGCACAGTTCGCCATCTCGGCGGGCGCGACGATCCGGACCGCACGGGTCAACGTCGGCGAGGACGGCGACGTCGACGACGAGTCCTACGACGCGACCGTGGTCGCCGCCGGGGCACAGACGGGGCCGCTCCTCGAGGACGCCGGCCACCCGCTGGCCGTCCAGGCGTACCGCGTCCAGGCGTACCACACCGAATCGACGCCGCTCGCCGACCGGGTGCCGACGCTGTACGACGCCACCGGCGGCTACTACCTCCGCCCGCAGGACGAGGGTCTGTTGGTCGGCGACGGCACCATCGCCGAACCCCACGACCCCGACGACTGGTCGCGGGCGGCCGACGGCTGGTTCCGGCGGGACTGCACCGACCACCTCGAGAGCGCCGTCGGCGCCGCCCCCGGGGAGCGCCGAGCCTGGGCGGGCCTCTGTACGGCGACGCCGGACGGCACCCCGCTCGTCGGCGAGCGGGCCCCCGGCCTCTACGTCGCGACCGGGTTCCAGGGCCACGGCGTGATGGTGGCGCCCGCCGTCGCCGAACGGCTCGCGGACCAGGTACTCGGCGGCGACGGCGTCGAGGCCTACGCCCCCACGCGGTTCGACGGCGACGAATCGTTCGAGGTCGCCGAAGGGATGACGCTGCCGCGGACCTAACCGGCGGCGGCCTCCTCGTCGGCCGCCACGGGGTCGGCGGCCGCCACCGGCCCGTCGGCGTCGCCCTTCGGGATCAGGACCTCGAGGGCGCCGGTCCCGGTCAGCGTGGCTTCGGCGGCGTCCGCCGCGACGTCGCGGTCCGGCAGCGTCACCGACCCGCGGAGCCGCCGGCCCCGACCGGGGAATCGCATCTCGTACCCGTCGTGGTCCGCCCGCAGCCGCTCGACGCGCACCTGCAGGGTGTCCTCGTCGAACCGGACGTCGACGTCGCCGGCGCGGGCGCCCGCCGCGTCGAACACCGCCAGGTAGGCGTCGTCGCTCTCCAAGAGGTCCACCGGCAGCGAGCGCCGCTCCTGGACGCGGCTGGCGGCCCGGCCGATGCCGTCCAGCACCACCCGCCCGAGCGACTCGCCGACCCGGCGGATCACGCGTGGATCTCCTCCAGGTCGTCGCCGCGGCCACAGCAGGGACAGTCGAAGGCCTCGACCCCCGTGTCGTCCGGCATCGAGTACCGGTAGTGGAGTTCGAACATGTCCAGGTCGCAGTCGTCGCGGGTGCAGACGACTTCCAGCGTCTTGGGCATACGGGATGGTTGGGGGGAGACGGTAATCAATGCCTCGGCCCGGGCGGCGCGAGCGGAGCGAGCGCCGCCGAACGAGCGAGCGGGAGGCGCGAGGCCGAACGAAGTGAGGCCTCGGAATGAGCGAGCGGGGAGCAAAGCGACCCGCGAGCAGCGAGCGGAGCGACCGACGACACGCGAGCCGGGCGGCGGGAGCCGCGACCGTAGGGAGCGGCTCCGAATGCGTGAACGGCGAGCGGGAGGTCGACCGAAGGGAGACCTCCACCGTGCGAGCGGCGACTGCGAGGGCCGACCAGCGGGAGGCCCATCGGGAAGGCGAACGGCGACCATCGGGAGCCGATAGCCGGAAGGAGCCGCGAGCAAAGCGAGCCGTGAACGAGCAAGCCCGCCGCCGAACGAGCGAGCGGGAGGAGGGAGCGGAGCGACCGACGATACGCGAGCTGGGCGACCCGACCAAGGGGAGCGCCGCCGGACGAACGAGCCGTAAACCGTGGCGCTGTGAGCACCACGAGGGCGTTCGATACCGCCCCATCCGCATCGGTTTTACGCCTCGACGTGCTCCACTCGACCATGGAGGACCCGGCGGACGTCGCGGTGACCATCGTCGACGGCTACGTCGACGAGCCGGCCCACTTCGGCGTGCCGCCGTACGTCTCGACCTACCCTCGGTTCGCCGCCGGCGCGGCCGTCGACGCCGGCGTCCCCCGCGAGGCCGTCACCTATCACACCATCGACGAACTCCGCGAGGACCACGACAAGAAGCGGGACGTCGTCGACGCCGACCTCTTCGTGTACGTCGGCGGGATGACCGTACCCGGCAGCTACGTCGGCGGCACCCCCGCCGAACCCGACGAGGTCAGGGAACTCGCCTGGACCGCCGAGGGCACGAGCGTGATGGGCGGGCCCGTCCGGTTCGGCGTCGGCGAGGAGAACGCCGGCGCGACCGAGACCACTCGCCGGGACCTCGACTACGACTTCCTCGCGTTGGCCGACGTCGAGGCGGCCGTCTACGACCTGGTCCACGGCGGCCTGGAGGGCTTCGAGGACCGGTACCGCGACAACGCGGAACTCGACCGCTGGGCCGCGAAGGGCGGCTTCGTGGTCGAACAGCACCCCGACCACCCGGACTACCTGATCTGCGAACTCGAGACGTCCCGTGGCTGCCCGTACCGGTGCTCGTTCTGCACGGAACCGATGTACGGCGACCCGGCCTTCCGGACGCCCGACGCCGTCGTCGCGGAAGTCGCCGCCCTCGCCGACCACGGCGTCCGGCACTTCCGGCTCGGCCGCCAGGCCGACATCCTCGCCTACGGCGGCGACGGCGAGGCCCCCAACCCCGACGCGCTCCGGCAGCTGTACGGCGGCATCCGCGAGGCCGTTCCGAACCTCGGGACGCTGCACCTCGACAACATGAACCCGGTGACCATCGTCGAGTATCCCGAAAAGTCCCGCGAGGGCATCCGGATCATCGCCGAGCACAACACGCCGGGCGACACCGCCGCGTTCGGCCTGGAGTCCGCCGACCCTGTCGTCCAGGAGCAGAATGATCTGCTCGTGACCGCCGAGGAGTGCCTGGAGGCCGTCCGCGTCGTCAACGAGGAAGGCGGCTGGCGGCCGGGGAACGAACCAGAGTCGGGACGCGCCGCCGGGCCCGGGTCGACGTCCCGCGTCCAGGGGCCCTCAGTCGACCCGGACGCCGACCGGCTCCCGAAGCTGTTGCCCGGCATCAACCTCGTTCACGGCCTGGAGGGCGAGCGCCGCGCGACCTTCGAGCACAACAAGCAGTTCCTCCATGACGTCTACGAGGCGGGCCTGATGGTCCGCCGCATCAACATCCGGCAGGTGATGGCCTTCGAGGGCACCGAGATGGCCGAGACCGGCGCCGAGATCGCCCACGACCACCGGGAACTGTTCCAGCGGTACAAACGGGAAGTCCGGGAGGAGATCGACCGCCCGATGCTCGAACGCGTCGCGCCGCCCGGGACGGTGCTGCCCGACGTCTACCTCGAGTACCACCAGGACGGCCGGACGTTCGGCCGCCAGCTCGGCACCTACGCGCTCCTGGTGGCCATCCCCGGCGAGCGCGAACTCGGCCGCACCGTCGACGTCGCCGTCACGGACTACGGCTACCGCTCGGTGTCGGGCGTCCCGTACCCGCTGGACGTCAACGCCGCCTCGATGGACGAACTCCGGATGCTGCCCGGGGTCGGGAAACAGCGGGCCGGCAACATCGTCGTCGACCGGCCATACGACTCCGTCGAGAATGTCCCCGGCACCGTCGACCTCGCGCGGTTCTGCGAGGCCGGGCGGGTCCAGCGGGCGGACTAACCGCCGGGCCGACACCCAGCCGCCGGGGATACTGTTAACAGCTCCGGTAGCGAACCGTCCCGCATGTCCCTCGCGGAGCTGGGTGACCTCGAAGCCACGATGTGGCGCCGACACGCCAACCCGAAGAGCGGCTGGACGCGGGTCCCCACCGGGGCAGTGATCGTGTACGGGGTGTACACGCGGGACCTCCGGCTCCTCCTCGCAGCGCTGGCGTGGGCCGCCGTCAACCCGTTCCTGTTCCCGCCGCCGGCCGACGACGACGCCTGGATGACCCGCGCGGTCCGGGCCGAACGGTGGTGGATCTACGAGGAGGGCAACGCCACCGTCGGCCTCGACTACCCGAACAAGGTGAACGCGGTCGGGGCACTCGGCTTCCTGTCCGCGCTGTATGCCGCCTGGCGGGGTCGGCCGGCCGGTGCAGCCCTCGGCGCCGTCGCCTCCGTCTGCCTGAAGCTATGGTGGCTCCGCGTGCTGGTCCGCCGCTACGATGCGCAGGCAGACTGAGATTAAGCGCCAGCCCCGTGAACGGAGGGAGGTGAGAACCGGGGAGGTCACGGCTTCGACCGGGTCGCCGAGGCGGCGGCAGATCAGGGCAGAACCGTCGCCCGGTTCGAGACCTGGGAGAGCCACGAAGAGTTACGCCGGAAAACCGACGCGGAGTTCGAGGCGGAACTCAAGAGGGCGTCAAGTTCCTCCGCGACTGGGCTGTGCAAGCCTGGCGATGGTGGCAACGAGCTTCGGTGGTCGACTCGCGCTCACACATCTGTCCGGGCGAGTCGACCAACTGGTGCCGTGGGCGCCGGCGGTCGCCTTCGGCGAGAGCGAGGAGCGTCCTTCGATTATCGCGGATGCACTCTCGGACGTCGAGGTTCCGGTCTGAACGCTGCGGGCTGAATTCGTAGAACACGGAGAGAACAAGTACCCGGGCGAAACTGGCGTTTCCCGGCCCATCCCAGGGATTGTAGGCAACGGCGGACCGGCGAACCCCCTTCAGACCGCGAACATACCGCGACGGACTTACGTACGAGTAGGATAGAGTAATGACTGAAAGAAGTATGAGCGGGACGGAATCAGAGAAGGTGGTCTCCGTGTCGCCCCGTGGGCAGGCCACGATTCCCAAGAAGTTCCGGGAGGAACTCGGCATCGACGCCCCGGGGCGCGTGAAGTTCGTCCGCAGGGAGGACGGCGAGATCGTCGTGCGCCCGATCCGGTCGGTGACGGACCTCCGCGGAATCCTCACAGGGGAGACCGACGACGAGGGACGGTCGGCGACCGAGGTGCTACGGGACGAGCGGAGCCGCGACGAGGAGCACATTGAGGGCCTCCGCCGCCGGTACGCCGACGACCGCGATACCGAGAGTGACTGACCTTCCCGACGCCGTTGTCTTCGACGCCGAGCCGCTCGTCGCGTACTTCTGTGACGAACCGGGGAGCGACACCGTCGAGACGTACGTCGACGCCGTCGAAGGTCCCACCGACGGCTACATCTCCGCGGTCACGCTCGCCGAGGTCCACTACGTGGTCCGCGAGATCGGTGGCGAGGACAGGGCCGACGCCGTCATCGAGGTACTGGCCGAGAGCGGGATTCGCAGGATCGACACCGCCGAAACCTGGCGTCGTGCCGCCGAGTTCAAGTACCGCCGCTCGCCCGCCCTCGGCGAAGCCTTCGCGCTCGCAACGGCCGCAAAGACCGACGCGACACTTCTCGTCGGTCCCGACGACGACTACGACGACGGTACCGACGTCCCGACCGTCCGCTTCCGGGACGAGTCAGTTTGAGGACCCCCACCCGAACGCCTCGTGGACGGCCCGCCCTTCGTCATTCAGCACCGGCCCGAGCACCTCGGTGACGCCGTCGAGCACTTCGGCGGAGCGGACGGGCGGCGCCTCGCCGACGAACTCGCCGAACTCGTCGCCGCCCACGCTGTAGACCACGCGGGAGAAGCCCGCCCGCCGCAGCCCGCCGGCGCACATCGGGCACGGCTCGGTGCTCGTATACATCACGGTCTCGGCGCGCTCGGCCGGGGACAGTTCCCGGCAGGCGCGGTAGGCGAGGTGTAGCTCCGGGTGGCGGCGAACGTCGTCTTCGGTGACGACGCGGTTCGATGCGGTCATGACGACGGCGTCCTCGCGGACGAGAACGCTACCGAACGGCTCGTCCCCGCGGCCGGCGGCCTCGCGGGCGAGTTCGAGGGCGCGGCGCGTGTGCGCTTCGTGGTCGAAGGCGGCGAGGTCGGTGTCGTCGGTCATGTCTGGTGGCCGGGCCGGTAGCCCCAAACAGGTTCCGCCGCCGGCGTCTCAGACCGGAAAGTCGGCGTCGGGGTCGACGACCCGGTCGACCTCGCCCGGCATCGTCCAGTCGGTCGCGAGTTCGAGGAGCTGCACCAGGATGCGTGCGGTGGCGCCCCAGACGGTGTAGCCGTCGACGCGGAAGAAGTGGACGCGGATGTCGCCGTGGTGGGGGTGGTCGCGGCGCTCGGACTCGTAGTTGTCGAGGTCGGCGAGGTCGTCGACGGCCAGCACCGCGACCTCGGCGACCTCCCGGCGGTCCGGGGTGTACTCGCGGTCCGGAACGCGGGCGACGTACGGGCGGACGGCGTAGTTGGTGATGGTCCGGATGTCGTCCAGTCGGCCGACGACGTCGAGTTCCGGCGGCGCGAGCCCGATCTCCTCGCGGGCCTCCCGCCGCGCGGTGGCCCGGAGGTCCGCATCGACCGGCTCGCGGCCGCCGCCCGGGAAGCTCATCTGGCCGGGGTGCTCGCCGAGGTGGTCGGCGCGCTTCGTGAACACCAGGCGGGTGCCGTCCTCGCCGGCGACGACCGGCGCGATCACGGCGGCCTCGCGGGCCTCGTCGGTCACCGCGACCGGGTCGTGGTCGGCCACCCGCTGCCAGTCCATACCGCGCCGTAGGCGCCGCGCGGTCTTAGTTCGTCCCCTCCGCGGCGGCGTCGAGCCGCTCTCTGAGCGTGTCGAGCGCCACCGGCGCCCAGGCCTCGAGGTCGTAGGTGACATCCCGGAGGGTCGCGATCCGGTCGGCGTCGCCGGCGGCCACCGCGCGGGCGGCCTCGCCGCGGAGCCGCTCCTCGGCGGTGCGGCCGACGCGCTCGCGGTCGACCGACCGCGGCTCGACGTCGAGGATGTGCGGGAGGTCCTCGGCGCCATCCGGGAGGGTGGGGAAGGCCGTCGGGCCGACCGCGAGCAGCTCCCCCTCCTCGCCCGGCACGGCCACGAGGACGAACGCCGAACAGGCCGCCTCGACCGCGGCGTCGACGTCGGTCGGCTCCGCCCCGCGGCGGTAGGCGAGTTCCGAGACCGCCGTCGACAGCTCGGGCCGGCGGAGCGCCCCGAAGAGGTCGACGATGCCCGCCAGCTCGTCGTCGGTGAGCACGCCCGTGGCTGCGAGCGGGGCGGCCGTGAACGTTCCGACCCGGGCGGCGTGACCGACAGGGAACGCCGCCGAACGAGCGAGCGGGAGGAGGGAGCGGAGCGACCGACGACACGCGAGCCGGGCGGCGAGACGCGGGCGGCGTGACCGACAGGGAACGCCGCCGAACGGGCGAACGGTGTCCTCGCGAGCGAAGCGAGCGAGGGCTCGGCAGAGCGACGCTCTGCCGGCGAACGAAGTGAACCGTGAGCCTGCGAGCGCCGCCGGATGGGCGAGCGGCGGGCGGCCGACCGGAGGGAGGCCGCCGAATGGGCGAACGGTGAACGAAGTGAACCGTGAGCCAGCGAGTGCCGCCGGATGTGCGAGCGGTGAGCGTAGCGAACCGCGAGCCGCCCGGCCGACGGTCGGTCGAGGCGGCCACGGCGACGCCCGCGGTCGTCCCGGGTGTTTTTCCACCGCCGGCTCCTCCCGGGGTCCATGCGAGTCGCGGTCGTCCTCGAGGACCCGCCGCCGCACGCCGACCGGGCGGGCGCCGTCCGACTGGCCCGGTTCGCGCGGCGGTTCGCCGACCGCGGCCACGACGTCACCGTCTACTGTGCGGGCTGGTGGGACCACGACCGCCGCCGGATCGAGGAAGCGGGCGTGACGTTCGAGGCCGTTACCGTCGCGCCGGCCCGGACGTCCTACCTCGTTCGGGTGCCCGCGCTGCTCGCCCGGGACCGTCCGGACGCCGTCGTCGTCTCGCCGTCGCCGCCCGGCGCGGCCGTCGCGGCCAGCCTCGGCGGCCGCCTCGCCCGCGCGCCGGTGGTCTGTGACTGGTTCGGCGACGAGCCCGGACCGGACGACCCCAAACGGTGGGTGCCGGCGGCCCGGGCGCCGTCGGTCGTCGTCACGCCGTCGGAACTCCAGCGGACCCGCGTCCGGGAACTCGGCGCCGACGACGCCGAGACGGCGGTCATCCCGCAGAGCATCGACTTCACGCGGGTCGCCGAGACGCCGCCGCGGGACCGCGACGGGCCCCGCGTGGTGTACGCCCGCCGGCTCGACGGCGCGGCGAACCTCCGGAGTCTGCTCCTCGCCCTGGCGGAGCTGCGCACCCGCGACGACTGGACCGCGACCGTCATCGGGGACGGCCCGGCGCGGGCCGACCACGAAACGCAGGCCGACGACCTCGGTATCGGCGACCGCGTGGCGTTCGTCGGCGACCTCGACCGCGAGGCCCGCATCGGCACCTACCGGGCCGCCGACGCGTTCGTCCAGACGGCGACCCGGGAGCAGTTCGCCGAGGAGCTGCTGTGGGCGCTGGCGGCGGGCTGTGTCGGGGTCGTCGAGTACCAGGCCGACTCCAGCGCCCACGAGCTACTCGAGGGCCACGACCGGGCCATTCGGGTCACGGAGTCGGCGGCGCTGGACGGCGCCATCGAGGAGGCCTGGACGTTCGTCCACAGCGACCTCGCCGAGTCCATGTGCGAGTACGACCACGCCGCGGTCGCCGGCGACTACGTCGAGCTGTTCCGGGCCTGTGGCGTCGACGC
>PXRI01000044.1 GCA_003021005.1 Halobacteriales archaeon QS_1_69_70
CTCCCGCTGGTCCATGACCTGGACGCGGACGCGCCGGGTCTCGCCGCTCTCGACGTAGTGGTTGGCCGCCTCCAGGCGGGCCACCTGCGAGAGGTCGTCGTCGAGGTGGACGTGGAGGTGGGTGGACTCGCCGTGGTTCGTGAGCTCGACGACGAACGGGCCGTCGGCCTCGAACCGCTCGTCGACCTCGAGGGTGTGTAGGCCGCTGCGGTTTACGTCCACGCCGAGCGATTCGATCACGGGCGGGGGGTGACGCGGTGAGTACAAAAAGCCTCCCCTGCCCCGCTCGGGGAGTCGGCGACGGTCCGTCGGTCGATTCCGGCATCGGGCGCGACGTGGGTTCGTCGGGACGGGAGCGGCCGAGCACCGCCGCGGGGCCCAGAGAGGGGGCCAGCGGGTACCTCGATCGCGGCAGTCGTTTTCCGGCTCCGGCAGTCGCTACGCCGCCGCCTCGTCCCGCATGTCCGGCGGGAGCAGGTTCGGGATACCGTCCTCGATCGGGTACGCCTCGCCGCAGTCCACACAGACCAGCCGGCCCTCCAGGATCTCCTCGTCGTCCTCCCGGTCGACCTCCAACTCGAGGTCGCTCTTGTCGAGCGGACAGCACAGGACGTCCATCAGGGACTCCTTCATACCACCTGCTGTGGGTGTCCGCGGTAAAAGCGTGCCGGGTGCGTCGGCGACATGCCCGCCGGGCAGTCCTTCTTGTCCCGATGCGTCCCTGGACCGCGGCCGGCGAGATCTATCTCCTGCTGGTGGAGCGAGATGCCGCGGCGGCCGTCGCCGGCGGGGTGGTCGGGGGCCACCGGGGCCCAGAGGGCAGGGCCGCGGAACCGGGAACGCAAGTGGCCCGGGCGGGTTTGCCCGGCGACTGTCCAGGGTTCACGGCGCCTGCCGAGTGGTTCGCGTGCCGACGGCCGGACGGGCCCGTCGCCGGGTCCCCGCATCGGGCGGTCGCTGCACCGCATGGCCGGCGTCGGCGGCGTATGGCGAGGACCTGCTGGCTGCCATCGCGCCGGGAGGACGGACGCCCGGCGAGGACGGATGGGCGAGTCCTACGTCCCCCGGGCGGTGAGGTAGATGCCCACGAGGACCAGGGACGCGCCGGCCACCGTGGTCGGACCGGGGACCTCCGCGAGCAGGACCACGCCGAGGAGGGTCGCGCCGATCGGTTCGCCGAGCAGGCTGACGCTGACGACGGAGGATTCGACGTGTTCCAGCGCCCAGTTGACGACGGTGTGGCCGAGGAGGCCGGGGCCGACGGCCAGCGCGAGGAAGATGAGCCACTCGCGGGTCCCGTACCCGGACAGCGGGAGCCCCTGGGCGAGCGCCACGACGAAAAGCGTCAGTGCACACGCCGTGTACACGACGACGACGTAGGGGACGAGCGCGACGCGTTGGCGGAGCGACCGGCCGACGAGGACGTAGACGGCGGCCATCACGGCGCCCACCACCGCGAGGGCGTTCCCGTACAGCGGCCGCGGGCCCCGGACGGTCGCGCCGGCCAGGAGGTCCCCGGCGGACATCGCCGCCATCCCGGCAAGGGCGACGAGGATGCCGGTCGCCCGACGGAGGCCGACGATCTCGTCCAGGAGGAGTGCCGCGCCGATGGCGACGAAGAGCGGCTGCGCCTGCACGAGTGTGACGCTGGCGGCGACGCTCGTCCACGCGAGGCTCTCGAAGTACGCCGCGAAGTGGATCGCGAGCGCGGCTCCGGTCGCCGTCGCCACGGCCCAGTCCCGGCGGCGGAACGCCCCGAACTCGCCGCGGTACCGCGTGAGGAGAAAGGGCGCGACGAGAAGCGTCGTCAACAGCACGCGGTAGAACGCGAGGACGACCGACGGCGCCGCACTCCACCTGACGAGGACCGCGCTGGTCGAGACGCGCCGGTCGCGTGGGAGACGGCCTGGCGGACGCCGCGACGGAGACGAGACCGCGCGTCAGCGACGCGGCCGGGGGCTCGCGGCCGAGCGGCGTCCCCGGGAGACGGATCCACCGCGGTCGACACACGACTCGGCCGGGGGGCGACGTCGTCGACGGTGACCGTGCCGTCGTAACGGATGCACGGCGGTCGACGGGACGACACGGCCGCAAGGCTCGCTCACTCGAGCAGCGCCTTCGTCTTCCGGTGGCGAGCGCGGAACATCGGCTCGAACCCGAACCAGCCCAGCGGCGAGACGGCCCGGCCCACGGCGCCGCCGGGCAACGCGTACTCGACCCGGTCGGCGACGACCGTCGCGTCGCCGTCGGCGACGAATCGGTGGGTGTGCTCCCACGTCGGGAAGGGCCCCTCCGCCATCACGTCGCGGAACCGGGCCGTGCCGTCGCCCTCGCTGCGGTCCGTGATGACCGTCGTCCAGTCGGTGCGTGGCCCGATGCCGAACGGCTGCATCGCCAGCTCGACCCGCGTGCCGGCCGCCAGCTCGTCCGGGTCCGGGTCGCCGTCCGGCCCGGTCACCGACCGGACCTCCAGGTGCATGAACGCGGGCGTGAGCGCCTCGAGGCCGTCCAGCGTCGAGTGGAACGCCCACACGTCCTCGAGGGGCGCCCGCACGCGGGTTTCTCGAGTGTAGGTCGCCACGCCGGCCGTTGGGTCGCCGGCGCAAAAACGGTACGGAACGAGGAGCATGAGCCGACCAGTGAGCGGTCTCCCGTGCCGAATACCGGGGCCGCCGTCACTTGAGGCGTTCCTGGAGGAAGCAGGGGTGGGCGGCGTCGACGCCGTCGATGGAGAGGATCTCCTCGCGGATGACCTCCCCGACGGCGTCGCCGTCCGACGCGCGGACCTCGGCCATGAGCATGTGGTCGCCGCTGGAGGTGTACAGCGACTCGACCGCGTCGAACTCCTTGAGTTCGGTCGTGACCTCCACGTAGCGCTCGCTGGAGACGTCCATGCCGACCAAGGCGATGGACTTCTCGGCGAGTTTCTTCGGGTCGACGTCGGCGGAGTACCCGACGATCACCCCCTCGGACTCCAGTTTGTCGATGTACTTCCGGACGGTGGGCTTGGAGACGTCCGCCCGGTCGGCGATCTCCGCGTACGAGGCCTTGGCGTCGTCCTCCAGCACGGAGAGGATCCGCTCGGCCGTCTCCGCTACCATGGGCGATTCTTTTCGGTCCGTGAAAAAATATCTTCCGAAGCGGAAAACCGGGCCGGCGGGCGCACGCGCCGCCGAACGACGCCCCGCGGTATTTACATCGGTCGAGTTCGAGGCAGGTACTCCTTACATAGCTAACCTGGGGGAGTACGCTTTTGGTGGTGCCGGCCGCCACGGCGGGCATGACGCTCGAGGACGTCGACCGCGTCGCGGTGCTCGGCGCCGGGAGCATGGGCCACGGGATCACCGAAGTCGTCGCCATCGCCGGCTACCCCGCCACGATGCGGGACGTCGAGACCGAGTTGGTCGAGTCGGGCTACGAGGACATCGAGTGGTCGCTGGAGAAACTCGCCGAGAAGGACCGGATCGACGAGGCGCCCGCCGACGTCCTCGATCGGATCGAGACCACGACGGATCTGAAGGCGGCCGTGACAGACGCCGACCTCGTCATCGAGGCCGCCCCCGAGGAACTGGATCTCAAGCACGACGTCTTCTCCGACCTCGAGGAGTTGACCCACGACGAAGCCATCCTCGCGTCGAACACCTCCTCGCTCCCCATCACCGACATCGCCGAGGCCACCGACAGCCCCGAGCGGGTGGTCGGGATGCACTTCTTCAACCCGCCGGTGAAGATGGACCTCGTCGAGGTCATCTACGGCGAGCACACGACCGAGGAGACGGCCGAGACCGCCCACGCGTTTGTCGAGTCCATCGACAGGACGCCGATCTACGTCCGGAAGGACGTCCGCGGGTTCGTCGTCAACACCGTCCTCGGGCCGTTTGGCGACGAGGCCGCCTGGATGGTCTCGGAGGGCGAGGCCGACGTCCGGGAGGCCGACGCGACGATGGTCCACGAGCGCGGCTACCCGATGGGGCCGTTCGAACTGTCGGACATGACCGGCATCGACGTCGGCTACCAGGTCCGCAGGGAGGCCGGCCAGCCGGTCCCGCCCGTCGTCGAGGCGAAGGTCGACGCCGACGAACTCGGCCGGAAGACGGGCGTCGGATACTACGAGTACGACGACGGCGACGGCGCCGACTACGCCCCCGAGGACGCCTCCGCGGAGTTCGACTGGCTCCGCATCGAGGCCCGCATCGTGAACGAGGCCGCCGACCTCATCGGCGACGAGGTCGCGACCGCCGAGGCGATAGACACCGGGCTCCGCCTCGGCGCCGGCTTCCCCGAGGGTCCCTGTCGGCGCGGCGACAAGATCGGCCTGGACGTGGTGCTGGAGAAGCTCGAGTCCCTGCACGACGAGTACGGCGAGGCCCGCTACGAGCCATCCGCGCACCTCCGGGGCCTCGTCGAGGACGGTCGAACGGGCGAGGACGCCGGCACCGGCTTCTTCGAGTACGGCGAGGCCGACGAGCGGGACTACACGACCATCAATCGGACGCTACACGACGACGGCCTCCTGGAGATCCAACTGGACCGGCCGGAGCGGCTGAACGCCATCAGCCCGGACCTCATGGACGAAGTGGTCCACCTGCTGGGGACGGTCGACCACGACGAGGTCCGGTGCGTGCTGTTCGAGGGCGCCGGCGACCGCGCCTTCTCGGCCGGGGCCGACATCACGTCGTTCAGCGGCTACGACCCCCACGAGGTCGAGCCCGGGGAGGTCTACCGGGCCATAGAGGAGTTCCCGCGGCCGACGATCGCGAAGATCGACGGCTTCTGTCTCGGCGGCGGCCACGAACTCGCGCTGGCGTGCGACCTCCGGGTCGCGACTACCGATTCGGAGTTCGGCTTCCCCGAGATCAACCTCGGGCTCATCCCGGGTGGCGGCGGCACCCAGCGGACGGTCCGGATGCTCGGCGACGCACGTGCAAAGGAATTGATATACCGTGGCAACCGGATCTCCGCCGAGCGGGCCGAATCGTGGGGGCTCATCAACCGCGCCGTCGAGCCCGAGGAGTTCGACGAGGTGGTCGGGGCGTTCGTCGACGACGTCGTCTCGGGGCCGCCGATCGCCCTCCGGAAGGCAAAGCGGGTCATAAACCGGGGGCGGGACCAGGACATAAGCGCCGGGCTCGAACTGGAGTCCCAGGCGTTCGGGATCCTGCTCGAGACCGACGACATGATGGAGGGCGCCTCGGCGTTCATGGAGGACCGCGACCCGGAGTTCGAGGGCCGATGAGCGAACCCGCCTCGGAGTCGGAATTGGCGGCGGCGCTCGCAGACCACGGCCTGTTCGCCTGGCTCGACCTCGACATCGAACGGGTCGAACCGGGCCACGCGACGTTCGTGCTCCCGTTCGACGAGAAGTTCGCCAACCTCACCTCGGGGACGGTCCACGGCGGCGTCACGGCGACGGTCGTCGACACCGCCTCCGGGTTCGCGCTCCGCTCGACGTTCGAGGACCCCGCCGGCGTGCGGTTGACCACGACGGACCTGAACGTGCGTTACGTCCGGCCCGCCCGGGGCGACGTCCGCGTGACCGCCGACGTGGTCCGGGCGGGCGACTCGATGGGCGTCACCGACTGTGAGGCCACGACCGTCCACGAGGGCGAGCGGACCGTCGTCGCGACCGGCGGCACCAGCTACCGCATCATCGGGGGTGGCGACGCGTGAGCGACGATGACCCGTCGGCCGTCTTCGCTGACGTCGAGGCGGGCGACACGGTCGTCACCCAGGGCCGCACCGTCACCGATGCGGACGTCGCGAACTTCGCCGGCGTCTCCGGGGACTTCAACCACCTCCACACCGACGCCGAGCGGATGAGCGAGTCAATGTTCGGGGAGCGGATCGCCCACGGGATGTTCGTCGTCAGCGCCGCGACCGGGCTGCTGTGGCAGTCACGAACCCCGGCGGAGCGGGAGGCCGTAGTGGCATTCTACGGCGTCGACGACCTCCGGTTCAGGCAACCGACGTACGTCGGCGACACGATACGCGTCGAAACGGAGGTCCTCGAGACGCGGGAACGGGACGAGGGCCGCGGCAACGGCACCGTCCGGACCGACGTCGCCATCAAGAACCAGCGGGACCAGACGGTCGTATCCTGCGAGATGACGTCGCTGCTCCGATAGCCACCCGTCGAGTCGGGCGCGGCCGGTCGAGCACCGGCGGGACCGTCCCCGGAACCTCCGCGTGTGACGCATGGCGGTGCCGGGCGGTTCGCGGTACGGTGACCGGAGCGGTTCGCGGTACGGTGACCGGAGCGATTCCCATTACGGTTACCGGAGCTCCCATTACGGTTACCGGAGCGGTTCCCGTTCCGGGGCCCTGGGTCCGTTCGTGGCACGGCTGAGTATATCGGACGTTGTAAATATGACAAACCTTATGCATTTGGTCGGGCGTACTAGTTGCAGCATCGATGAACAGTACGGATATCGGATTTCGAACGGTAACGCTTGCTGTCGCGGTCGTGCTCGCCGCGCTCGTCGGCGGCGTCGCCCTGGTGGGGGCGGCGACGGCCGCGGAGAACATACATGACGGCTCGGTCACCGACCCGAGTACCGGCGAGGCGGTGTATGCGGCGAACACGAGCGAAAAGAAGGAGCTGACGTACGGCTACGTGGTCGAGGACGTCACGAACTCCGGCGAATCAGTCAAGATCTACATCGAGTTCAACGATCAGTTCAACGTCTCCTCCGGGCGGCTGGACGCGTCTTCGTTCAGCGGCAACGTCACCTGTCGGTGCGGCGGCACGCCGCAGGACGTGGGTATATCAGACAGCGCCATCGCGGTCGATGGAGACGGCGACGGGATCGAGGAGACCATCCGGATCGGTGTCCAGCCGGACAAGCGGGACCAGCCGATCGACCTCATCGTCAACCTCACCGGACCCGTCGAGTGGTCCGAGGAGTCGAAAAACGTGGCGTATCAGATCCAGGGATACGTCGACGACCCCAACCGCAGCGACGCCCCGCCCACGTCGTTCGAGACCGTCGAGGTTGCCGGGGGCATCTACACGGAGACGGGCGAGACGTCGGGCGTCACGGACACCGAGGCGACGCTGAACGCCAGCTACTGGGACGTTCCCCAGGATTCGAAGCTGCAGTTCACCTACTGGGAGGACGGTAACAAGAGCGGGACACAGCGGGTGACCGCAAATCAGACCGTCGAGGGTAGCGGCACGGTCTCCGAGACCGTGAGCGGACTCGATCCGGGCACGGACTACGTCTACAAGGCGTGTGTCTACAACGCCGACACCGACGAGAGCAACGACGGACCGACGCTCACCTACACGACGGAAAGCGGGACCAGCTCCGGCGACGCCACCGGGTCGGAGGGTCGCTGTGGCAACATCGACCCGGTGATCATCAAGGGCACCGACACCACCGGGGGCGGTGTCGCGCCGACCGGCGACCCGCCGGAGATATCGAACTACCGGGTCACGTCGACCGGCGAGGAGGTGACCGTCTCGTTCGACAGCGACGAGAACCTCGTCGAGGTCGAGGCGGACGTTCGGGGACCCGAGGGCGGCGAGACTCTGACTCGCGAGGACTTCAGCGGCAACCGGTACGAGGGGTTCGAGGCCACCTACGTGGCCAACAGCACGGGCGATTATACCGTCGAGCTGCTGACCGCGACGGACTCCAGCAACGACGACGGCGCGCGGAACGAGGACTTCACCGGGGCGACGACGGTCGAGTCCATCGACGACTCCGCGACCGCCACGGCCGACGGTTCGGCCGGGCCGCCGGAGATACGCAACTTCACCGTCACGGCCGACGGGGGCGGAATCGCCATCAGCTTCGACGCCGACGAGAACCTCACGGCCATCGAGGTCCGGATCGGCGGCTCCGCCGACGCGACGCTCCGGACGGAGGCGTTCAGCGGCAACCGGACTGACGGCTACGAGGCCACCTACGACGCCGACGCCGACGGCACCTACACCGTCGAACTGATGGCCGCGGAGGACGCAGCCGGCAACGACGGCGCCGCCGGCGAGGCGTACAACAGTTCGGCGACCATCGAGACGAACGACCCGACGCCGACGCCGGACGAGACCACACCGGAGGAAGACACCCCGACCGACGACCCAGGCGGCACACCCGCCGACGACATGACGGAGTCGCCGACCGGCGACCAGCCGGGCTTCGGGCCGGTCGTCGCACTCGTGGCGGTGCTCAGTAGCGCACTCCTGTGCTACCGCCGCAGGTAGACGCCGGCCCTCTTTTCCGGCCCGGCCGGTTCACCATGCAGTCCGGATCGGTCGATATCGACCGCTTCGGCGCTCCTCACCCCAACCTTCTTGACACCTAGAACATAAATCGTTCATCGAAACCGCATGAGTGATTCCACGTCCCTCGCGGTCGCGGCTGCCCTCCTGGTCGTCCTCGCCGGTCTCGCCGGCGCGATGACCGTCGCGACCCAGGCCACGACCAGCGTCGCGATCGAGACCAACCCGACGGACCCGAACGACGCGGAGGCGACCCACACGGTTGTGTTCACCCCCGTGGAGTCCGCCCTCTTCGGGTCGACGTTCGACGACATCCGGGTCAACTACTCCATCGATCAGCCGACGGCCGACGTCAGCAACGTCGGCGCCGGCACGATAGAGCGCATCGGGATCGACCGCGACGGCGACGACGTCGGCACCCGTATCGACGACCCGGCCAACGTCACCGAGGTGACGGCGACGTCCGACGGCACCGACGTCCTGATCCGGACCAACAACCGGTTGACCATCACCACCGGCGACGAGATAGTGGTCGTACTGCGCCCCGTCCAGAACCCCCAGAACAACGGCACGGCGAGCGTCGAGGCAACGGTGAACACCGAGAGTGCAGCCGAAAGCGCGACCGACACGGTGACCTATGAGTACAACTCGGCGTCCGTGAACTTCACCGACCAGTCCTCGCCCGGCGACACCGTGACGGTCGAGGACGTCAGCCTCTCGGAGGACGGCTACGTCGTGATCCTCGACCAGTCCGGCCGGAACCCGGGCGAGGTCAGAGGCGCAACCTACGTCACCGCCGGGCAGAACCAGACCACCTCAGTCGAGATCGAGCCGCCCGTCGAGACCCAGACCGAGCTGTGGGCCCAGGTCCACCTCGACACGAACGGCGACCGACGGTTCAACTACAGCAGCTCCGGCGGTACCGTCGACGGGCCCTTCGAGACCCGGGACGACAACGTGATGGCCAGCGACGGCGCGACGGTCTGGAACGAGGCCCGGACACGGACGCCATCCGGCGGCGGTGGCGGGAGTTCGGACGGCGATCCGAACATCTCGAACTACCGGGCCACGGCGGACGACGGCGAGATCACCGTCACGTTCGACACCGACGAGAACCTCGCGGACATCGAGGTCGACGTCCGCGGGGCCGAGGACGCCACCATGACGACCGAGGACTTCGACGGCAACGAGTACGAGGGCTACGAGGGGACCTACGACGCCGGCACCAATGGCGAGTACACGCTGGAACTCGTATCGGCCGAGGACAGCGCCGGCAACGACGGCGCCGACGACGGCGACTACTCCGATACCGCCACCGTCGAGGACGCCACCACGCCGACCAGTTCACCGAGCCCGACGCCGACCGTGACTGACTCGCCCACGGACACGGCCACCGATGAGGAGACGGCGACGCCGACGGACACCACCGCCGAAACGGACGACACCGAGGAGACGACCGACGGGGTGGCTGACGACGACGGAGACGAGGAGACGGCCTCCCCGACCGAGGACGGCGGTGCGGGCCTCGGCGGCGTTGTCGCGCTGGCGGCGCTGCTCGGCAGTGCCCTGCTGGTCTACCGCCGTCGGTAGCCGGGCGGCGGGCGAGCGGAGCGAGCCCGCCGCCGAACGAGCGAGCGGGAGGAGGAAGCGGAGCGACCAACGACATGCGAGCCGCGAGGCCGAACGAAGTGTGGCCTCGGACTGAGCGAAAGGGGAGCGGGAGGTCGAGCGAAGCGGGACCTCCAGGTGCGAGCGGCGACCGTCGGGAGCCGCGAGCGAAGCGAGCCGTGAACGAGGGAGGCCGCCGGATGAGCGAGCGGCGAACGGAGTGAGCCGCGAGCAGAGAGCGCAGCGATTGACGACACGCGAGCCGCGTGGCCGACCGACGGGAGCCGTGTGCCCAAGCGAACCGCGAGCCCGCCCGCTGCCTCACTCCTCGTAGGCGAGGTTCATGACCCACTGGGAGAACGCGTCGCTCTGTGGGTCGACCTCCTCGTCGCCGACGAACGGCGAGAGCATGTCGCCGGCCATCAGCAGGGAAAACTCGAGGTCCCGGGGGTCACGGACCGGGGTGACGAGGTAGGTGTTGTGGCCGTCGTAGACCGTCTCCTCGCGCTCGGCGAGGCCGCGCTCCTCGAGTTTGTCGACGATGCGGCTCCCCTTGCGGGAGTCGACGTCAAGTTCCTTCCAGAAGTCGCTCTGGTGGATGCCACCGGTGTCCCGGAGGAGTTCGAGGCCGTCGCGTTCCGTCTCGGAGAGGTCCGTCTCTGGGCCGGCGCTCATTGGTGCCACTCCGCCGGCACGCCGGTTAAATCCTGTCCTCGACGGCCTCGTATGGCGTCTCACACGGCGGGCCGTCGGCGAACCGGAACGGGGGGTCGGTCCCGATGGCCAGCAGCGACGACGAGCGCGTGCCGTACCGGTCGCCGTGGAGACAGACGCCGTATTCGTGGTCGCTCAGGACCCCGCCCGCGCGGTCGAGCCACCCCGTGGCGGTCTCGGTCGGCTCGGGCTGGAGCGTCTCGCGGACGCGGTCGGCGTTGTCGGCCTGGTCCCGGCCGGCGTCGGGCCTGGCCGAGGGCACGAACCACTCCCCGTCGACGCCGACGTTGACGACGACGTGGACGCCGGGGGAAAGCGCCGTGACCCGGTAGCCGTCGATGCCGTCGTCGGTGCCGCCGTTGCGGACGAGCGTGCAGGTGTCGGCGTCGGCGGCGACGAGGTGGCAGGGCCCGTACCGCCGGTCGTCCAGTTCTGCCTCGACGAGGTCGACGGCCGCGGCCGCAGAGCGCTCGCCGAGGGCGTCGGCGACCAGCAGGCCGCGGGATCGGTCGCCCTCGCCGGACGCCCAGCGATTGGTGACGGCCACGACGACGCCGGCCGCGTTGTATCCGAGCCAGGTGCCGCCGGCCCGCTCGTCCCGCGGCGCGACGACGGCCGGGTCCCCGTCCCGGCGGGTCGGCGGGCTGGCCGGCCGGTCGTATAGTTCGTCCCGGTTGGCCGCGACACAGACCGGCGCCGCGTCGAAGACCCGCCAGGCGACGACGAGCGTGCACACGGGTCGTCGTAGGGACGCCGGCGTGTTAAACCTGCAGCGGGCGGGATGGGTCACTCGCCCCAGTCAGTCCCTGGCGTCTGCGAGCCGTCGGTGGACGGCCGGCCGGTCGACGGTCCCCGAGGGGGTCCGCGGCAGGTCGGCCGCGAACGCGACGGTCCGCGGGCGCTTGAACGCCGCGAGGCGGTCGCGACAGTGCCCCCGGAGGTCGGCCGCCGACACCTCGCCGTCGCGGACGACGAGCGCCCCGACCCGTTCGCCCCACTCCTCGTCGGGAAGGGCGACGACGGCACACTCCTCGACGCCGGGGTGCCGCCGGAGGGCCGCCGCGACCTCGGCCGGATCGACGTTCTCGCCGCCGGTGACGATGGTGTCGTCGACGCGGCCCTCGACGTACACCCGGCCGGCCTCGTCGCGGTAGCCGCGGTCGCCCGTCCGCAAGCCGTCCCCGCAGAAGGCGGCCGCCGTGCGGTCCTCGTCGAGGTAACCCGGCGTGACGGGGGCGCCGCTTACGACGAACTCGCCGGACTCGCCGGGGGCACAGGGCGTGCCCGCCTCGTCGACTACGGACAGCTCGACGAACATCAGGGGGGTGCCGACCGACGTCGGGTGGGCGGCGGCGGTCTCGGGCCTGGCGGTCGCAACCTGGGAGGCCGTCTCGGTCATGCCGTACGTCGGGGCAACCGGGACGCCGCGGTCGTGGGCCCGGGTGAGGAGGTCCGGCGGACAGGGGGCGCCGCCGAGCAGAACGACCCGGAGGTCCGGCAGCGGCCCCGCGTCGAGCAGGCGGTCGAGCATCGTCGGCACGAGCGAGAGACAGGTGGCGTCGGCCGCCCGGAGCGCCGCGACTGTCGCCGCCGGCTCGAGGGAGCGCTGGACCGACAGCGCGGTCCCGTAGACGACGGACCGGTAGGCGGGCGCGAGCCCGCCCATGTGGGCCATCGGGAGGACGAGGTGCCAGCAGTCCGCCGGGTCGAGGCCGAGGCGGAACGCCGAGGCGGTCGCACTCGCCAGCACGTTCGCGAGCGTGAGCACGACGCCGGCCGGGTCGCCGGTGGTCCCGGAGGTGAACACGACGAGGAGTGGGTCGTCGGGCGCCCACTCCGGGAGGTCGAACGGCTCCGGGTCGACGTCGGCGAGTCGCTCGGCACCGCCGGTCGGCTCGTCGACCGACAGCACCGGCGTGTCGGCGGCCTGCACGACGGCGGCTTCGGTGTCGGCCTCGCAGACGACGGTCTCGGGGGTGACCCGGGCGAGACGGTCGTCGAGTTCGGCGGTCGTGCTTTGGGGGTGCAGCGGGACGAGGGTGGCGCCGAGCCGCTGGGCCGCGTGGACCAGTTCGACGAACTCACTCCGGGTCCCGGCACAGACGGCGAGGCGGTCACCCACGCCGAGGCCGCGCGCCGAGAGGCGGCCGGCGAGCGTCTCGACGCGGCGGTCGAGGGCCGCGTAGCTGGTGGTGGTCTCGACGTCGGCGGCGGCCACGAGGGCGGTCGCGTCCGGCGTCGCGTCGGCGCGGATGGCCAGCCAGTCCCGCATCGTCCCGGAGTCGTTCAGCGGGGAGGGACATTGCCTTTTCCCTGCGGCACCGCGGCCGCGCCGTCGGCCACGGGGGCGACGGCGTCCCGGAGGTCGGTCGCCAGCCGCTCGCCGGTCGCCAGTCCGCAGGCCGGCAGGGACGGTAGCGAGGCCGCGAGGTGGACGGCCCCCGCGCGGGCGAGTGCGCCGTCGACCGTGGTCGTCACGACGGCGCCGAGCCCGGCCTCGCGGGCCCGGACTGCGACGTCGCGGGCGAGGTCGACGCCGCCCAGCACCATCGGCTTGCAGACGACGACGTCGGCCGCGTCGGCGTCGATGACGGCGTCGATGCCGTGCTCGAGGAGGCCCTCGTCGAGGGCGACGCCGACGTGGGCCTCGCGCAGGGCCGCGTGCCCGGCCAGCTCGGCCGACGGTAGCGGTTGTTCGACGAAGGCCACGTCGTGGTCGGCGAATCCGGAGAGCGCGTCGGCGGCGGTTTCGCGGTCCCACGCGCCGTTAGCATCTGCACGGAGTTCGACGTTTGGACAGCGGGCTCGGACCGCCGACAGGCGGTCGAGGTCGGCCGAGAGGGATCGGGCACCGACCTTTACCTTCACCGCCGGGTAGCCGTCGTCGACGGCCCGGGCCGCCGCCGTCGCCGTCTCCGGCTCGGAGCCGTCCCCGACCGTGGCGTTCACGGGGACCCGGCCGGTCCGCGAGGGTCCCGTCGGCCAGCGCGACCGCCGGATCGGCGACCGCCTCGAGGGCGGCCCGGCAGGCCGTCATCGGTTCGGTCCAGCCGGCGAGCGGGGTCGCTTCGCCGACGCCCTCGGTCCCGTCGACGGTGACGCGGACCAGGAAGCCGGTGCGCTCCTCGATTTTGCCCGCGGCGGTCGACAGCGGCCGGGTGAGCGGCAGCGAGAAGCGCTCGACGTTCATGGCGCAACGGCGAAGCCGGCGGCGAAGAGCACCGAGTGAGCGAACAGGAGTTTCCCCGTTCGCTCCAGTGCCGGGTTCAGCGCCTCGCCGTCCGTCCTGGTCCAGACCGCGCGACCGACGACCCCGGCCAGCGGCGCGGTCACGAGGGGGAAACCCACCGCTGGCGGGTAGCCGTCGAGGTAGAAGACGACCGGGACGACGTAGGCCATTCCGACGAGGCCGGTCCACTCGAGGCGGCTGAACCGGTTGCCGAGCACGACGGCGAGGGTGTGCTTGCCCGCCGCGGCGTCGGTCTCCCGGTCCCTGATGTTGTTCACCACCAGGATGGCCGTCGAGAGCCCGGCGGCCGGGAGGCCGGCGACGACGGCACCGACCGGCAGGGTCCCCGGCGGGAGCCACACGGGGAGGACGGAGCCGGCGTGGGCCGCCGCCTGGACGTAGTAGGTGCCCGCGACGGCGACGGGCCCGAAGAAGACGAAGACGAACGGGTCGCCGAGGCCCCGGTAGCCGTACGGTCGGGGGCCGCCGGTGTAGGTGATGCCGGCGACGACGGCCGCCAGGCCGACGACGAGGATGGGGACGCCGCCAATGTAGACGAGGGAGACGCCGACGAGGATGGCGAGGCCGAAGGCGGCGGCCATCGCGCGCTTGACGGCGGCGGGTTCGATGAGGCCGCCGGCGGTGACGCGGGTGAACCCCTCGCGGTCGTCGGTGTCGGCGCCGCGGACGGCGTCGTAGTAGTCGTTGGCGAAGTTGGTCCCGACCTGCAAAAGGAGCGCGCCGACCAGGGCGGCGACGGCCGGCAGCGGGGCGAAGACGCCGTCGTGGACGGCCAGGCCGGTGCCGACGACGACGGGCGAACTGCCGGCTGGCAGGGTCTGAGGCCTGGCCGCCATGACCCACGCCCGCCGGCGCGAGACCGCCTCGGTCATTGTCGAGCGTCCGGGCGGCCCCAGCATAAGGCCCGGGGTCGCGGCTCCTCGACGGCCGTTCGCGACGGCCACCGTACTGGCCGGGCACTTGCGTTGTTTTGAGCCACAACGTGGTGTCTTCGCCACCGAGTGACCCGGGTGCTCGAACTGACGGGCGGTGCAGCCGCTGCGGGACGGAGTCGCCAGAGGAGTGGAACGTGCGAGGGGGAGTCCCGTTAGGCGGCGGGGTTGACGCTCTCGGAGGTGTCCTCTACCTGCCGGGTGACCTTCTCGACCTGCTCGGAGAGCGTCTCGGCCTGCTCCTCGACGTGCGCCTGGAGCTCGGCGAGCCCGTCCTCGAAGCTCGCCTGGAACTCCTCGCCCTGCTCGTCGAGGGCCGCCTGGAGGTCCTCGACGGTCGCCTCGAGCTGATCGAGTGCGTCCTCGGCCTGCGCTTCGAGGTCCTCGTTGGCCTCCAGCAGCGAGTCCTGTTGCTCCTCGAGGGTGGCGCGGACCTCACCGAGCAGGTCGTCGACGGAGTCGGCGCCGTCGTCGAGGCTCTCCTCGAGGGCGTCGAGGGCGTCGGCCTGGGCCGCCTCGATCGTGTCGAGCTGCTCATCGATGGTCGCCCGGAGGTCCGCGACGCCGTCCTCCTCGCGCGGCACGGCGGCCTCGATGGCGTCGAAGTACGTCTCGACGCCCGTGCGGACCAGGTCGTTGCTCCGCTCCTGGACGTCGCGGGCCGGCTCGACCGTCCCGACCACGCGGTCGTTGACGTCACGCTGGAGTTCCACGCCGCGGTCGACGACGTCGTGGGTCCCTGCGATCGCGTTGCGCTGCAGTTCGAATACGGTGCTGACGGGGGAGTCGTTCTCGCTCATTGCACGTGGGACGAGGGTCCCGGGGGATAAAAACTTTACCCTTCTACACCGTTGAATACCACTCTATTACACTCAATGTCACAGGATGATGGTCGTTGCAGGTGCGAGCACACGGATCGGTCCGTCGAAGCCATTAGTAGTACCACTCGAAGTCCTCGAATTCCGGCTCGCGCCCCTCGGTGAACGCCTCCCGGCCCTCCCGGGCCTCATCGGTCATGTAGCCGAGCCGCGTCGCCTCGCCGGCGAACACCTGCTGGCCGACCAGGCCGTCGGAGTCCATGTTGAACGCGTACTTCAACATCCGGATGGCCATCGGGGACTTCGAGCAGATCTCCTCGGCCCAGGCCAGGGCGACCGCTTCCAGCTCGTCGTGGGGCACCGCCTCGTTCGCCATCCCCATCTCGACGGCCTCTTCGGCCGAGTAGGTCTTCCCCAGGAAGAACACCTCCCGAGCCTTCTTCTGTCCGATCTGGCGAGCGAGGTAGGCCGACCCGAAGCCGGCGTCGAAGGAGGCGACGTCGGGGTCGGTCTGGAGGAACTTCGCGTGCTCGGCCGACGCGAGCGTCATGTCGCAGACGACGTGCAGCGAGTGGCCGCCGCCGACCGCCCACCCGGGCACGACGACCACAACCGGCTTCGGGACGTGCCGGACGAGCCGCTGGACCTCGAGGATGTGGAGCCTCGGCGCGGACTGCCGGTCCGACTCGGGTGTGTCCTCGAAATCGGCCTCGGTCGTCGCTCGCGGGTCGCTGTGCTCCCCGCTCGCGTTCGCCGATCCGCCGGGCGCCTCGGTCGCCTCGTACTCGTAGCCCGCCTCCCCGCGGATGCGCTGGTCGCCGCCCGCGCAGAACGCCCAGCCGCCGTCCGTCGGCGACGGGCCGTTGCCGGTCAGGAGGATACAGCCGACGTCGGTCTGCCGCTTGGCGTGGTCCAGCGCCGCGTGGAGTTCGTCGACCGTCTCCGGCCGGAACGCGTTGCGGACCTCGGGGCGGTCGAAGGCGATGCGGACCGCGCCGACGTCGGTGCCCCGGTGGTAGGTGATGTCGTCGAAGTCGTCGGTGACCGGCTCCCACCGGTCGGCATCGAACAGCTCCGAGACCATACGGCCGCTGGGGCCGGGCGTCGCAAAAACCCATCCGTCCCCGGACGCCTGACGTCCCGGGCCAGCATCAGCAGTCCCCGCGGAGGTCCTCCGAGACGTACCAGTGTCGGGGCGACTCGCCGGCGGGCCAGTCGTCCCGCCGCTCGGCGGGCGGGAGATACCGGGCCGACCGGTAGTAGAAGCTCAGCCGCTCACACCAGTGCTCGAGGTCGGTGAGCCGTTCTTCGACGGTCGACCGGCCCCGCGGCCCGCCGGCCGGGCCGGCGTCGTCGGCCGCCGCCCGGAGTTCCGCGTCGGTCTTCAGCCAGTAGTCCAGCCACGCGACCATGAACTGTTCGGCGAGGTCGTTGCCCCACGCCTCCCACGAGGTCGTGGGGAACGTCGGAATGCGCGACCACTCGAAGTGGGTGCCACCGCGGACGTTGAGCTGGTAGGTCGGCACCCCCGCCTCGCGCCAGCCCGCAAAGCCGGCGGTCCGCGCGTCCGGCTCGGGCGGCCGGGTCTTCGGGACGCCGGCGAAGTAGTCCGCCGACTGTCCCATCGTCGGGACCCGCGGCTCGACGGACCGGCCGGCGAGTTCCGATCCCGGCGCCGAGAGGTTGTCCCACGCCACGGCGGCGTCGACGGGGTTGGCGGCGCCCTTCGCGCGGGCGGGCCACTCGATGCCCTGGACGACGCTGACGCCGGTCGCCCCGAGCGAGTGGCCGACGATACCGATGCGGTCGCGGTCCAGCCGGTCCCAGAACGGGTTGACGTCGGCGACGCCGGCCGCGTCGTCGTCCGGTCGGCGTCGGTCGTTGTGCTGGTAGGGGTCCTCGGGCGTCGACCGGAAGAAGTCGATGGCGTCGACCTGGTTCGTCACGAACACGTCAGGGTTCGCATTGCCGCCCCGCGTCCCGTCGGGCGTCCGGTTGTCCGACCGGCCCTGGCCCCGCGGGTCGTAGGTCATGACGACGTAGCCGGCCGCGACGAGCGCGTGGGCGGCCCACCAGTAGATGGTCTCCGGCGCCTGGATGGAGCCGTTGGTGATGACGACGCCCGGCAGCTAGTCGCCGGCCTCGCAGTCCAGCGGTGCCCACACCCGGCCGGACAACCGGGCGCCGCCCGCGTCCCGGTCCAACCCGGAGTCGTAGAACGCGACCTGGCAGAACTCGCCGACCTCGTCGTAGAACGGGTGGCCGGACCACAGCGGGCTCGCCCCGCCGCTGGTGGATCCGGACGGGTCGGGCAGCGTCGCCGTCGGCGGGTCGGTCGCCCCGCCGCGGAGGGCGGCCCCGGGTGAGACGTCGACGTCCACGACTCCAAAGGACAACCGCGACCGGGCGAGTCGTCGGTCGGCCGCGTCGGGGTCGACGTCGCGGTCGAGCCGTGCGAGCACCGCGTGGACGTTCGCGCGGCCGTCGAGTTCGGCCGCGATGTCCCCGCTTGCCGCGACGGCGTCGGGATCGACGGACGACTGGCCGGGGACCGCCGTCGCCGGGTACAGGTACGGGTCACCGGTACACTGCATGGCGTACTGTTGACAGAGGTTCCGGCCGCGCTCCCAGCCGGACTCCTCGACACCCTGCTGGCCCCAGTCGGCGAAGTTGTGAACCGACTGCTCGTGCCAGCGGGCCTGGAAGGCCTGGTCGTTCGTCTGCCGGGTCGGCTCCTCGCGGGTCCGCGCCCAGTTGGCCCGCTCGCGGGCGAACCACTCGGCCGAGGGGTACTCTGGGTCGTCGTACTCCCGGGCCGTCGCCGGCGTAACGATACCGAGGCCGGCCGCGCTTGTCCCCGCCCCGACCGCCCGTAGCAGCGACCGCCGTGAGACGTCGGGTCCGTCGTCCATCACGGGTGAACCCGCCAGGTCGCGGCGACAAGAATGTGACCCCGGCTATTTCGAACGGTATTTGACTGATCCGGCCACGGACCTCGGTCGAACGCGGGTGCCTACGTCGCGAGTGCGTCGCGGACACGGTTCGCGAGCGCCTCGCGCGCCTCGTGGGTCCGCTCGGCGTCCGTGCGGACCTCGATCACCTGAGTGCCGTCGGCCCCGACGGACTCGGCGTACACCTCGCGAAACTGCTCGCGGTCATCGGTCCGGGCAAACTCGAGGCCGTACAGGTCGGCGGTGGGTTCGAAATCGAGGCCGTGCGGGGTCCGGAACCACTCCTCGAACGTCTCGTGGTCGGCGATGGGAAGCTGGTGGAAGATGCCGCCGCCGTCGTTGTTCACACAGACGAGGGTGGCGTCGACGTCGAAGCGGTCGACGGCCAGGAGCCCGTTCATGTCGTGGACGTACGCCAGGTCCCCGAGGACGGCCACGAGTGGCTCGTCGGCGGCCGGTCCGGCGCCGAGCGCCGTCGAGGTGACGCCGTCGATGCCGGAGGCGCCGCGGTTGCCGAGCACGGTCAGGGTCGCCTCGCGCGGGCGGCCGAACCGGTCGAGGTCCCGGACGGGCATCGAGTTCGAGACGACGAGCGTCGCCGGGTCCGGCGCGAGCGCGGCCGCGTCAGCGAGCACGGCCCCCTCGGGCGGCTCGGACCCGGCGACGAGGTCCCAGTAGGCAGTCTCGGCCTCGAGGATGCGGTCGGCGTACCCGCCGGGCGTCCGGTCGACGCCGTCGGCGATCGCGGCAGCGACCCGGGTTTCGTCGGCGACCACGAGGTCGGTCGCGGCGAAGGTGGCCTCTCGCCAGCCGCCGGCGGGGTCGACGAGGAACTGGCGGGCGCCGGCGTCCCGGAGGTAGTGTCGCAGCGGCTTGGAGGTCGGGGAGGCGCCGAACCGGACGACGACGTCGGGGGTCGCCTCGATGGCCTGGACGTAGCCGTCGTAGCCGCCACAGATCGCGGCGTCGCTCGCCGTGGTGCCGAACCGGTGGCCCGACAAGGGGTCCACGAGCACGGGGAAGCCGGTGGCGCGGGCGAGCCCCAGCAGGGCGTCGCCGGCGGGCGCCGGGCGGTCGGCCGGGCCGCAGACGATGAGGCCCGCGTCGGCGGATGCGACGGCGTCGCTCAGCCGGCGGCGGTCGGGCCGGGAGAGGTCGGCGCGGCCGCGGGTGACCTCGACGAAGGGGCCGTCGCGGCCCTCGACGGCCAGCGGATTGGCCTCGCGGAACGCTTCGCCGACCTGTGGGGCCGGGACGCCGGCCGGCGCGTCGTCCTGGTCGGCGTTCGGTTCGAGCGGCTTCCGGAGCGGGACGTCGAGGTGGACCGGGCCAGCCGGCGGGCCCTCGCTTTCCGCGACGGCCCGGGCGAGCGTCGTCCGGAGCGACCGGAGCTTCCGGCCCGCCGCCTCGGGTTCCGGGAGCGTCCGGGCCGTTCGCGGGGCGTCGCCGTACAGATCGACCTGGTCGATGGTCTGGTTGGCGCCGCTGTCGTGGAGCTCCGGCGGGCGGTCGGCGGTGAGGACGACGAGCGGGACGCGGCCCTCGTCGGCCTCGACGACGGCGGGGTGGAGGTTCGCCGCGGCGGTCCCGGAGGTACAGACCACCGCCGTCGGAGTCGCCGTTCGCTTCGCCCGTCCGAGCGCGAAGAAGGCCGCCGAGCGTTCGTCGAGGTGGGAGAACGTCTCCACGCCCTCGTGCTCGACGAACGCGACCGAAAGCGGCGTAGACCGGCTGCCGGGCGCGAGGACGGCCGCGTCGAGGCCCGCCTTCGCGAGTTCGTCGGCGACCGCGCGGCCCCAGAGTGCGTTGACGTGCATGCCGTCACTCCAGTTCGTCGAGGACGGGCCGGTACTTCAGCTGGACCTCCTCCCACTCCCGGTCCGGGTCGGAGTCGGCGACGATGCCAACGCCGGCGAACAGCGTCGCGGCGTCCCGGCGGGCGACCGCCGAGCGGAGGGCGACGGCGAAGGAGCCGTAGCCGGCGGCGTCGAACCACCCGACCGGGGCCGCATACCAGCCGCGCTCGAACGGCTCGGTGTCGCGGATGGTCGACCGCGCCGCGTCCGGCGGGAGCCCGCCGACGGCCGGCGTCGGGTGCAGCGCCTCCACCAGGGTGAGGACGTGCTCGTCGGCGGCCAGCTCGGCCGTCATCGGCGTCTCGATGTGCTGGACGGTCGCGAGCCGGCGGATGGTCCGCTGGCCGGTCCGGACGGAGGCGGCGTACGGGTCGAGCTGCTCGCGGATGGCGTCGGCGACCAGTTCGTGCTCGTGGACGTTCTTGGCGTCGGCCAGAAGCTCGTTGGCGAGCCACTCGTCCTCCTCGGCGGTGTCGCCGCGGCCCGTGGTGCCGGCGAGTGCGCCGGTCTCGACGGTCCGGCCCCGGAGGCCGACCAGCTGCTCCGGCGTCGCGCCGAAGAAGCCGGCGCTGCCGTCCTCGGGTTCAAACAGGAAGCGGACGCAGTCGGGGTAGGTGTCGCCGAGCCGGTCGAGGGCGGCCGGCACGGAGAGTGTCCCGGCCAGCTCGGTCTCCATGGCCTGTGCCAGGACCACCTTCCGGAGTTCGCCCGCCTCGATCCGGTCGATGGCCGCGGTCACGCCGTCGCGCCACGCCTCGCGGGTGGTCGTCCGCGTGCGGGCCGTGACACCCGGCGGGCCACCGCCTGGCGGTGTCGCGTCCCGGTCGGGAAGCGCCTCGCGGGCGGTCTCGAGCCGGCCCTCGACGGTCCCCGCGTCGTCGTCGACCGCGTTCACCGACAGCCACGCGGCGTCCTCGCCGTAGGTCACCTGGACGCGGGGCAGGACGAACTCCGCGCCGGGATACCCCCGCCAGGAGTCAGTCGGGCTGTGGTCATCGTGGAAGGCGAACCCGCCGAACAGCCGCGGCCGGGCCGACAGCGCACCGGCGTGGACGTCACCGACGGCGAACAGCTCCGCGGCGGCGTCCCGGACCGCGTCGAACCGGTCCGGGCCCTCGCCGGTGATCGTCGCCGCGGCGCCGCCCCCGACGACGGTCGGCTCGTCCGGCGCCGCCCAGAAGGTCCGCGGTGCCGCGGCGCCCGCAAGGACCGTCCGCGGCCGCGGCGGGTCGGCCACCCGGACCGCGCGACTGACCAGCTCCGGCCGCTCTGGGGACTGCTCGCCCCGCACCGGTACCATTGGGCCTGTTTGGGACTCCAGCGGTTTTAGCGTACCCGTTCGGCGCCGGCGGCGGGGGACGGAACCAGTCCGGCGACCCGGTTAGAGCTTGGACTCGGCGTCCTCGGCCAGCTCGGCCATCCGCTTGCCGATGCGGCCGGCGTCGGAGAACTCGTCGTCGCTCATCACTTCCGCCAGGGCGTTCCCGAGCACGAAGACCGCGTGTTTGTGCTCGCTCTTCGACTTGTGGACGTCCTCCGGCGTCACGTCGAGTTCGTCGTAGGGGTCGAACGCCGAGGCGTCGATGTCGTCCATTTCCCGGAACTGCTCCATGATGGAGACCATCTTTGCGTGGAGTTCGAGGAGTTCGTCCTTGTGCATGTTCGTGTGTACTGCCAGCCCACGTTTAGTCTTTGCGCGGGACGCGGCCGCACGCGACAGTGACCGCAAGCGATCGACGCCCGCGCCATCCAAGAGCGTCGTCGTCGCTGGCCCGCTCGTGATGGCCCCACCGAACAGCATCGGCCGGCGATGCCGGCAGGACAGTGTCCCACCCGGCGCAGGCCCGGCAAACGGACGGCTAGAAGACGTACTCGTCGTCGTGGCCCATCATCCCGTCCTCCTCGAGGCCGGGGTCGTCGTCCTCGATGGGGCCGCTCGTCTTGTAGGCCCGCAGGCCCGTCGACAGCAGTTCCTCGATTGCCTCCTCCCGGGTGACGAACTCGCCCTGCTCGACCAGCTGGGCGATCTGCATCTCGAGGTGCTCCGGGACGGTCAGTTGTACCTTCGGCATCGGGTCACCGGACGGTTCGACTAAGGGGTATTTAAGATTGACGGGGTGATTTCGTCCTCCGGCAAATCCAGTTTCCGCAGCGAACAACGAATCTTCGTGGACCGTTCAGTTTGGTTTCCGTTCCCGGCGTCTCGGTACGTGGACCCCGAACGACGGGCCATCGGGTGCCGAGCCCCGGGCGGTACCATTATGGCCCTGCTGGAACTGCCGCCAATATGGACGCCCACACGGTGGTCGAGAAGTGGGAGACGGCC